>NZ_MDDU01000047.1:0-2020 GCF_001854795.2 Mesorhizobium sp. LCM 4577
AATATCATCGCGTCTCACCATTGAAAGCTTGACCAGCACCGCGGTGCGCATGGCCGCCGGATACGCACGACTGCGGTCTTCACCGGATGGCTACCGATCTCTACCAATCCAACGCGACAAACTCAGCGATGCTGCGCAGCGGCAAGCGGCGCCCAAGCTCAAGTGGCCCAGATCCTGCTGGCTGCCGATGCCGGCCACAAGTTGGGGCCTGGGAGCGGCGCTCAGCGAGGAGCCGGGCCCAGGGTCGGAGCGCAAGCTGACGGCAAGGAGGGAGCCCTGCTGAGCGCCACCACCCTGCACCATCCGCCGCCGGGCCGCAGCCGCTGGACGCTTACGCCGTTTGCCGACGAATTCGATAAGCTAACCGAGCATGAACAGCTGCCGTGCGAGACGGCGCGCCAGCGCCTGGCCGATATATCTCAACCCCTGGCGCAAGGCCATGTAGTGCATCCCCAGAGTCGACGCCGAATGTCGCGCGCATAGACGGCATGCTCGACCTCTATGCCGAGACGCCCGACCGGACGCGGCCAATGGTGTGCTTCGACGAAAGCCCGACCTAGCTCATCGGCGATGTGCGGCAACCGATCCCGGCCACGCCGAAAAGGCTGCAGCGCTACGACTGCGATACAAGCGCAACGGCGCCGCTAACCTGTCCCTTTTCCTCGACGAGCACCGCTCCTGGCGCAAAGTGAAGGTCACCGAACCGCGCACGCCTGACGACTTAGCCCACGGCATGCGCGATCTCCTCGACTCCATCATCCCGAGGTGAGCGCATCCGCGTGGTACTCGACAATCTGTCGACCCCGCGCTCTACGAAGCCCTGCCGGCCGCGGAGGCGCGCCGCATCATGGGCGGCTGGAGTTCCACTACACGCCCAAACACGCAAGTTGGCTCAATATGGTCAGCAAACTGGCCAAAGACCACCCGAAATCAAGCGCAGCCAAAGGGTCATAGTGCAGAGCCGACTTAGAATCGCTGCACTGAAATTATGCTTGAACTTGCTGCATGGGCCGTTTTTCTGCGCCGAGAAGGGTCGAAACTGTGCAAACCGCGCCACGTGTACACGTAACGTAGGCGAAACAAGAGCCATTGCCCAGCGTCAATGGGAATAAATGGGGAGGAGCAGTTCAATGTCGCAAGAATTTGACCGTCTTAGCCGCCGCTTCGCTTCGGGTTTGCTCAGCCGGCGGGAATTTCTTGGAGGCGCGGCGGCACTGGGGGTCAGCGCCACTCTTGCGAACTCGCTGGTTGCTGCCTCCGCGAACGCGCAGGCGCCGCGAAAGGGCGGCATCCTGAGGGCCGGCCTCCAGGGCGGCGCAGCGACCGACAGCCTCGACCCAGGGACCTTGGTCAGTGCGGTCCCCATCGTCTTCGCCAAATGTTGGGGCGAGTTGCTGATGGAGATGACCCCCGACGGCGGCATCGAACATCGCATCGCCGAGGAAATCGGCTCGTCGAAGGACGCCAAAACCTGGACGATGAAAATCCGCCACGGGATCCAGTTCCACAATGGCAAAACAGTCACCTCGGAAGATGTCGTAGCCACCCTCCAGCGCCATTCCGACGCGAAGTCGAAATCCAATGCGCTGGGCGGCATGCGTAGCATCGAATCGCTCAAGGCCGATGGCCGCGACGTGGTGATCACGCTAAAAGAGCCGAACGTCGATCTGCCCTATTTGATGACCGACTTTCACCTGATTGTCCAGCCCAATGGCGGCAACGATGATCCTGAAGCCGGCATCGGCGCCGGACCTTACAAGGTCACCGTCAACGAACCGGGTGTACGGCACGGTGGTGAGAAGTTCCGGGACTATTGGCRAGGCGACAGGCTCGGCCATGCCGACCAGATCGAAATCATCGTCATCAACGACGCGACGGCACGCATTGCGGCCCTGCAGGGCAATCAGGTCCACATGATTGACCGCGTCGAGCCGAAGGTCGTCGACCTGCTCAAGCGTAGTCCCGGTGTGACCATTCAGAACACTCCGGGACGAGGCTATTATTACTTCAACATGTTCTG
>NZ_MDDU01000048.1:0-1770 GCF_001854795.2 Mesorhizobium sp. LCM 4577
GGCGCCGTTGATGCTGCTCAGCTTTTTCAGCAGAGCTGTGCCAAGGCCGGCATCACCATCGACGTCAAGCGCGAACCGAGCGACGGATATTGGTCTGATGTCTGGCTAAAGCAGCCCTTCTCTACCTCCTACTGGTCCGGTCGCCCAACTCAGGACCTGATATACTCAGCCACCTTTTTGTCGACGGCGGCCCAAAACGACAACCGCTTCTTTAACGACAAGTTCGACAAGCTTCTGATCGAAGCGCGCGCCGAATTCGACCAGGAAAAGCGTAAGAACCTCTATCGTGAGATGGCCATGATCGTTCGTGACGAGGGCGGGACGATCGCCCCGACGTTCAACCAGTACATCGATGCGACGGGGCCGGGCGTGAAGGGATTCGTGAAGCATCCTGCAGCGGAGTTGAGTAACGCCTCCGCATTGGTGCAATGCTGGCTCGAGGCCTAAACAGAGTGCCTGTGAATTCGCCCGTTGTGAGGTTATCCGGCCAGCGCATGCTCCCGTAGTGGCGGACTCGGTCCGCGCTTCATCTTTTCGGTGCTGTTCTTGTCGGCGCTTTCGTTTCTCGGCCTCGGTGTGCAACCGCCGGCGGCATGGTGAAAGAAAACAACGACGGCATCGTTTTTGGTATTCCTGCCGCCCTCATCCCGGCCGCTGCGATCGCAGCGCTTGCGATCTCCGTCAACTTGGGCGCGGACTGGGTGCTTACCCGCACCACCAGCCTCAAAGGGGGCGCGACTAATGGTTAGGATACGGGCAAAGCCGCAGCGAGAGGGAGGCTTTCTGCTCGACAACAGGAATCTCGAGATCAAGGCGACAGCTTCTTCGCCGGCCGAGAAGCCGCGAAACGTCACGATCGTTGACGAAGTGTCGTTGCGATTGAGGCGTAGCAAGGTGCTGGGACTTATCGGCGAATCCGGTGCCGGCAAGTCGACTATTGGGCTTTCATCCATGGTTACGGCCGAGGTGGCGTCCGCACCGGGCGGCGAGATCATCCTCAACGGCCGCGACATTCTTAGGGGCGGGGCTCAGACTTTGCGTAAAGTGCGTGGCTGGGAGGTCTGCTATGTCGCCCAGTCGGCTGCCGCAGTGTTCAATCCGGCGCATCGTCTTATGGATCAAGTCGTAGAAGCCGCGCATCCATAGGCGGCTAGAGTTCCACTGCACGCCGAAGCAAGCAAGTTGGCTCAATAAGGTCGAGATCGAAATCGACGCATTGGGCGGCCAGTGCCTTGACCGCCACATCGAAAGCCGCGACCGCCTCCGCGCCGAGATGACGTTTGGGAACACCAATAATGGAGCTTGCGGCAACTGGATGTCCAAACCTACGTCAAACTGGCCAAAATGAACCCGAATCAAGCGCAGCCAAAGAGTCAAATTTCCTGTGCAGAGCCGACTTAGAATCGCTGCACTGAAATTATGCTTGAACTTGCTGCATGGGCCGTTTTTCTGCGCCGAGAAGGGTCGAAACTGTGCAAACCGCGCCACGTGTACACGTAACGTAGGCGAAACAAGAGCCATTGCCCAGCGTCAATGGGAATAAATGGGGAGGAGCAGTTCAATGTCGCAAGAATTTGACCGTCTTAGCCGCCGCTTCGCTTCGGGTTTGCTCAGCCGGCGGGAATTTCTTGGAGGCGCGGCGGCACTGGGGGTCAGCGCCACTCTTGCGAACTCGCTGGTTGCTGCCTCCGCGAACGCGCAGGCGCCGCGAAAGGGCGGCATCCTGAGGGCCGGCCTCCAGGGCGGCGCAGCGACCGACAGCCTCGACCC
>NZ_MDDU01000049.1:0-1743 GCF_001854795.2 Mesorhizobium sp. LCM 4577
ATTGGCGCTAAAGAGCTTAACTTCTGTGTTCGACATGGGAACAGGTGTGACCTCTTTGCCATCATTACTAGACTTTTTCGGCTTCCAATACACGTCGCATTACTGCTTGTCTATCGAAACCCTTATTGAAAGAGTTGTTCTCTCAAAACTGGATAAACACTCATTGAAGTTCTTAAGAACTTTTTGGTTAAGTCCTCGATCTATTAGTATTCGTCAGCTCCATGTGTCACCACACTTCCACCTCGAACCTATCTACCTTGTCGTCTTCAAGGGATCTTACTTACTTGCGTAATGGGAAATCTCATCTTGAGGGGGGCTTCATGCTTAGATGCTTTCAGCACTTATCCCGTCCACACATAGCTACCCAGCGATGCCTTTGGCAAGACAACTGGTACACCAGCGGTGTGTCCATCCCGGTCCTCTCGTACTAAGGACAGCTCCTCTCAAATTTCCTACGCCCACGACGGATAGGGACCGAACTGTCTCACGACGTTCTGAACCCAGCTCGCGTACCGCTTTAATGGGCGAACAGCCCAACCCTTGGGACCGACTACAGCCCCAGGATGCGATGAGCCGACATCGAGGTGCCAAACCTCCCCGTCGATGTGGACTCTTGGGGGAGATAAGCCTGTTATCCCCGGGGTAGCTTTTATCCGTTGAGCGATGGCCCTTCCATGCGGAACCACCGGATCACTAAGCCCGTCTTTCGACCCTGCTCGACTTGTAGGTCTCGCAGTCAAGCTCCCTTGTGCCTTTACACTCTRCGAATGATTTCCAACCATTCTGAGGGAACCTTTGGGCGCCTCCGTTACTCTTTAGGAGGCGACCGCCCCAGTCAAACTGTCCGCCTGACACTGTCTCCTACCCCGCTTAGGGGTATGGGTTAGAATTTCAATACAGCTGGGGTAGTATCCCAAGGACGCCTCCACCGAAGCTGGCGCTCCGGTTTCTACGGCTCCTACCTATCCTGTACAAGCTGTACCAAAATTCAATATCAGGCTACAGTAAAGCTCCACGGGGTCTTTCCGTCCTGTCGCGGGTAACCTGCATCTTCACAGGTACTATAATTTCACCGAGTCTCTCGTTGAGACAGTGCCCAGATCGTTACGCCTTTCGTGCGGGTCGGAACTTACCCGACAAGGAATTTCGCTACCTTAGGACCGTTATAGTTACGGCCGCCGTTTACTGGGGCTTCGGTTCTCACCTTCGCTTACGCTAAGCAATCCCCTTAACCTTCCAGCACCGGGCAGGCGTCAGCCCCTATACGTCACCTTACGGTTTTGCAGAGACCTGTGTTTTTGCTAAACAGTCGCCTGGGCCTATTCACTGCGGCTCTCTCGGGCTTGCACCCTACTAGAGCACCCCTTCTCCCGAAGTTACGGGGTCATTTTGCCGAGTTCCTTAACGAGAGTTCTCTCGCTCACCTTAGGATTCTCTCCTCGACTACCTGTGTCGGTTTGCGGTACGGGCACCTCCTACCTCGCTAGAGGCTTTTCTTGACAGTGTGAAATCAGGAACTTCGCTCATAAGAGCTCGTCATCACAGCTCAACGTTATAGAGAGCGGATTTGCCTACCCTCACGTCTTACTGCTTGAACGCACATAACCAACAGTGCGCTTACCCTATCCTACTGTGTCCCCCCATTACTCAAATGGTAGGGAGGTGGTACAGGAATATCAACCTGTTATCCATCGCCTACGCCTGTCGGCCTCGGCTTAGGTCCCGACTAACCCTGAGAGGACG
>NZ_MDDU01000050.1:0-1615 GCF_001854795.2 Mesorhizobium sp. LCM 4577
CAACGCCAGACCGACTGGTTCGAAGGGATGGAAGGCGCTTTCCTGCGGTTTGGGGGCGTGCCGGCGGAAGTTCTGATCGATAATGCAAAGGCGCTGGTTGAGCATCACGACGCGGTGACGCGCGAGGTGAGGTTCAACGCCCGGCTGCACGCTTTTGCCCGATACTGGGGCTTCACACCGCGGGCCTGTGCCCCTTATCGGGCCAGGACGAAGGGGAAAGACGAACGCGGAGTCGGCTACGTCAAGAAGAACGCGATCGCCGGCCGCCGGTTCGAGAGCTGGGCGGCGTTTGAAGCGCATCTGGATCGGTGGACGCGCGAGGTTGCCGACCGGCGAGAACACGGCACCACCGGCGTTGCGCCCGTGGAACGTTTTGCCGCTGAAGCTCGAGCGCTCCGCCCGCTTTCCGGCAGGGCGCCGTTCGGGCAACTGCGGGACCTGATCCGCAAGGTCCAGGCCGACTGTGCGATCGATCTGGATACGAACAGCTACTCGGTGCCCTGGCGCCTGATCGGCGAGAGCGTCCAGGTCGTGGTGTTGGCTGGCCGTGTGATCATCCGTCATGCGGGCCAGGTGGTAGGCGATCATGCCCTGTGCCGGGGGCGACGACAACGGATCGTGGACCGGGCGCATTTTGTCGGCGTCGCCGGCTTTGAAGGGCCGGTGCGTGCCGACCCTATCGAGATCGCTCCAGCCGCCTTGCTGCGGCCGCTTGCGGAATACGAGGCGGCTGTCGGAGGGGGCTGGTGATGACGAACATGGATCATGACATGCTCATCGCAACGCTCGATCGGCTGAAGCTGACGGCGATMCGCGACCAGCTCGACACGCTGCTGGACGAAGCTGCCCGCTCGAAGATGACGTTACGCGAGGCCCTGGGCTTCCTGGTGTCGCGCGAGATCGCCCGGCGCGACGAGCGGCGCATCTCCATGTCGAGCAAGATCGCCCAGTTCCCCTTCGTGCGCGAGCTGGACGGCTTCGACTTTAACGCCCAGCCATCGCTCGATCAGGGGCAGATCAGGGAACTCGCCACCTGCCGCTGGATTGCGCACGGCGACACGCTTTTGTTCCTCGGCCCACCCGGCACGGGCAAGACCCATCTGGCCGTGGCGCTCGGCCGCGAGGCGATCCGCTAGAATTACAACGTGCAGTTCATCACGGCTGCTACGTTGGTGGCGACGCTGGCCAAGGCCCACAGCGACGGCTCGCTCGACAAGCAGTTGGCGATCCTGGCGCGGCCGAAATTGTTGATCATCGACGAGCTGGGCTATCTGCCCTTCGAGGCCAATGCCGCCCACCTGTTCTTCCAACTCGTGTCACGGCGCTACGAGAAGGGCTCGATCCTGATCACCTCCAATCGCTCTGTGGGCGAATGGGGCAGCGTTTTTGGCGACCCCGTTGTGGCCACGGCGATCCTGGACCGCCTGCTTCACCACTCAACCGTGATCACCATCCGCGGCGACAGCTACCGTCTCCGCGAAAAGCGTCGGTCCGGCCTTCTGCAGAAGACCGGACCGACGCTTGAACCCAACGAAACTGCAAACCAGTGAAGGGGGTCAGTTCCTCACTTCGCCAAAGGGGTCAAATCCTCACTTCGCTTGACAACAGTTTGGCG
>NZ_MDDU01000051.1:0-1579 GCF_001854795.2 Mesorhizobium sp. LCM 4577
CAAGTGGCCTGACCAGCCAGGGTGTGGCGAGGGCACTTTCGCAGTTGCTGGTGAGGTTCTTCGCCGCGCTGAGACGGAGGGATTTTCCCAATTCAATCCGCAGAGCTTGACCAACCTGGTCAATGGCTTCAGCAAATGGCCGAACCAGGCGGAGTGTCGGGACGCCACCAGCGCTATCGGCACCGAGGTGACGTACCTCGCAAGCCGAGCCAAGCGGCTCTCCGATTTTGTACCGCAGGACCTGGCGAACCTGGTGAACGGTTTCAGCAAGTGGCCGGAACAGGAAAGCACGCGCGAAGCGACGATCGCCATCGGCTCTGAGATCAGTCGCGAGGCCAACCGACTCGGTCGCTTTCCTGAGCAGGAGCTGGCCACTTTGGTAAACGGTTTCAGCAAGTGGCCGCAAGAGCCAGGCATACGTCAGGCGGCGGTCGCCATCGCCGGGGAGATCGCCTCCCGTGCCGACAAAATCAAGGGATTTACCCATCAGCAGCTGGCCATACTGGTGAACGGTTTCAGCAAGTGGCCCGAAGAACCCAATATGCGCCAGGCTGCAGTCAACGTTGCCCGCGAGATCGTTGCGCGTGCCAGGGAGCTGGGTCGATTCACGGATCAACATCTGGCCAATCTGGTGAATGGTTTCAGCAAGTGGCCGGAACAGGTGAAGACGCGCGAAGCGGCCGTCGCCATCGCCTCTGAGGTCAGCCGCGACGCCCGACTTTCTCGTTTCCCTGAGCAGGATCTGGCCAATCTGGTGAACGGCTTCGCCAAGTGGCCGCAAGAGCCAGGCATGCGCCAGGCGGCGGTCGCCATCGCCGGGGAGATCGCCTCCCGCGCCGGCCAACTCGCCGGATTTGCCGATCAACATTTGGCGAATCTGGTGAACGGTTTCAGCAAATGGCCCGAACAGGAGAAGACGCGCGAAGCGGCCGTCGCCATCGCCTCTGAGGTCAGCCGCGACGCCCGACTTTCTCGTTTCCCTGAGCAGGATCTGGCCAATCTGGTGAACGGCTTCGCCAAGTGGCCGCAAGAGCCAGGCATGCGCCAGGCGGCGGTCGCCATCGCCGGGGAGATCGCCTCCCGCGCCGGCCAACTCGCCGGATTTGCCGATCAACATTTGGCGAATCTGGTGAACGGTTTCAGCAAATGGCCCGAACAGGAGAAGACGCGCGAAGCCACGGCCGCAGTTGCCTGCGAGATTCTCCGCCGCACCAGTCACCTCCGTGGATTTACTGACCAACATGTGGCGAACCTGGTGAACGGATTCAGCAAGTGGCCCGAGGAGCCTGAAGTGCGCCAAGCTGCAGTGGGCCTCGCCGAGGAGATCGTGTCCCGCGCCGGCCAACTCGCCGGATCTGCCGATCAACACCTGGTGACCTTAGTGAATGGTTTCAGCAAGTGGCCGGATCAGCAGAAGATGCGCGAGGCTACGGTCACCATTGGCAGGGAGGTCCTTCGCCGCGCCGATCGCCCGGATGTCGGGCTCTCCGATTTTACGGCGCAAGGCTTGGCGGTCCTGGTGAACGGCTTTGGCAAGTGGACGCAAGAGCCGGTGTGCTATCGGGCTCTGGTGGAGATC
>NZ_MDDU01000053.1:0-305723 GCF_001854795.2 Mesorhizobium sp. LCM 4577
AGGCTTCAAGCGCAAAGGGGTCATGCGGCGAGGCGACTGTCGGCGGAACTCGCCTTCACAGCAGTCCTGCTTCCGCCCGAGGCGAAGATCCCGGCGCAGAGCCTGCAAGGCATGATAAGGATTTCGCCCTGGTTGAAAGCCGCAATTGCAATCGAGGAAATCGTCTTCGAACACACTACAGCCACGTGCTGACCATCCGCGCGCGACAGCTACAGGCTCCGCGCCAAGCGATCGTTGTCCGACCTGACAAGACATGGAGCATTCGTCCAATCTCGCACGAAATCCCAATCGAACGCCGCGCGTTCAATAAGCTCTCCGAATCGCAGGATCCAATAGGTGCTGTCCGACAACGGGGATGACGATCCCGAGGTTACCGCGAAAGCGATGGACTCCGGACCGCCTCGGGCAACATGGTCCTTCAACCGATCACCGATCTCATCGAGTGCTTCGTCCCAAGAGATCTCCATCCACCGCGGATCCGGATCGCTCTTCGGCGTCGTGCGCCGGAGCGGCGCCGTAAGACGCCGTGAATTGTGGACGACTTCCGGCGCCGATCGGCCCTTGAGGCAAATTGCCTTTCCGGTCGGATGATCAGGATTTGGCACCACCTTTTTGAGCCAGCCGTTTTCGACGACGTTGATGGTGCCACACCGCGACTTACACAGCGTACAAAAACCGACTTTTTCTTCCATCATGGGAGGCGGGTCTCCGACCGTCGTGCGATCGTCGCAGGGCAACAAAGAGAGGGCGAACCGCGGCTTCACGACTATGGCGTAGCGACCGCCAGTCCGATCTTTTCCAGCGCAAAAATCCCCATCTGAACCGTCGAAGCGGCGGGATGGACGGCTGTTATTGCCACTGATCTCGGATTAGTCCGGGCATTGGGCGGCAAAGCCGGAAGATTCCAAGCCGGTCGGCTGGGCCAATTTCACCGGGCAGGACCGGGGGTCGGTTCCCTCAGATCACGTTCGGACGAAGGCCTTTACATTTCGTAATTTGTCATCGCCGGACAATTCACGATAGGGCTCGCTTGCGGCTCGCGTCGCCACCCGACTCGGACAGCTCCTCCGGCCGGATGGACGGCTCGAGCCGCCCCTGCCCTCCGCGCACACGTCGCTGCAGTTGGCGGAAGACTTTCCGAAGCTACTCAGCCCGGCGGCAGCCGGTCGCGCCGGCGCGATTGCCGGAGACCACCAAGCTAGGTCGGCCCGCCATCTCGGTTTCAGCGCATATTCGCAGACCTTTGAGACCGCATCCGGAGCCTGTGCGGGCGCTGTGTCCACACATGTTGCACAGCCCACCGTGCCGGGAACCTCGGCCCGTGACAGGAGGAGGGACCCCTTCGCACCAAGAAAATCGGCAGATTCGTTAAGCGCTATCTCACTCGCCGGGAACCGCGGTTCCCGATTTCGCCACACCTGATCAGCTGCTGTCCAGTTCACCCACGCCGCAGGGTTTGAGGCGTTTGCGCCGGCCGAGGCACCGTAAAGTATTGCCTAGCGAGACTTCATTCAGCCGTCATGATGCGGATGCAAGCTAAGGGACTGCTGATCCCTCCGGTTGGCCCTTGCGTTCCCGTTTAACTCCTGGGCCCGGCTTACGACCGGGCTTTCTTTTATGCAGGCCTAGTTTCGACCGGATCGAACGGATGGCCTTCAGGATCGCGTAGGCAGCGTGCGCGTCCAGCGCGATATCCAACAGGCCTTCGGTGGTGTGAATCGAGAGAATGCCAATCTCGCTTTGGAATCCTCGACTGTCGAAATGTGAAATTCGCTCGGCACGAAAGGCAATGCCTTCTTCGTCTGGCGCATCAAGCACCTTGTGTCCATAGCGCCGACAATCGCGCAACCCGACACCATGGTAAAGCGGACCTAGAGGTCCGATAAACTTCATGACCTTGTAGAGCCTCCGGGAGGGGGCGATAATTGCGCGCTTCCGGGGGCCGTCGGTGGCAAAAAGCCTCCGTGGACTTTCAACCCGACCCCGTACCCGCGGACTTCGTTGCGTTCATGCCGCGCCACCGTTAAAAAACGAGGAGCTTCGGCGACATTGCTTCAGGCAAGAAGTGCACCGCGATGGAAGAAACCGACGACAACACTAGCGCCGTTATCGAGCTGACCGCCGAGGTGGTCTCAGCCTATGTCTCGAACAATCCAGTCCCGGTCGGAGATCTCCCGGCGCTGATCGATCGAGTGCATGGAGCGTTGAAGAGCGCCGGCGGCGGCACGGCGGAAAAGCCGGAAACTCTCACGCCAGCGGTGCCCATCAGGAAGTCCGTCACGCCGGACTACATCATCAGCTTGGAGGACGGGAAGAAGTTCAAGTCGCTGAAGCGGCATCTTTCCGTTCACTATGGCCTGACGCCGGACGAATACCGCGCCAAATGGGGCCTGCCGGCTGACTATCCGATGGTGGCCCCGAATTACGCCGCCGCACGTTCTTCGCTTGCCAAGTCAATGGGACTTGGCCGCAAGGCTACCTGATAAGCCAAAGGGGCGCTCGCTGAGACAGGCCCGCAAGCGTCCTGGGCGATGTGGGCCTGCCAACACTGATGGCCTTGCCCCTCTGATGATTAAATTGTCTCCTTGAGGGTGGAATGCTGCCGAGCGCGTTTAGGAGCCCACCTATCACCAGCACTTAGACGGTCTCAAAAAGACCTGATAAATCGACCGTTCTCGGGATTGTTTTCATCGTTTTTGTCATGCAGCTTGACTATCAGACACTGATACATTGCGGTCCACCCGGCGCCTCTGACCCCCACCGCACGCCGCTGCGCGGCAGCTGGTACGAGATCGACCTGGACGCGATCAGGCACAATTATCGCCAGCTTCGCGCACACCTGCCCGCGGCAGTCCGGATTTTCGCGTGCCTGAAGCGCAACGGTTATGGGTGCGGCGCCGGACCGGTGGCTTCAGCTCTGGCTGCAGAGGGGGTTGACGGCTTCGGCGTCGCTGCGCTGCCGGATGCGGTCGCGATAAGGCATATGGGGGTCGAGCTTCCAATCCTACTCTATCCAGGACCTCTGCCGTCATCGGCCGACATCATCGAACGGCTCGGGCTTACAGTCACGATCTCCAGCCTCGAGGAACTGGAGCGCTGGCGTGCTGCAATGGACAGCACGCGGGTCTTTGTAAAGGTTGATCTTGGCTTTTACAGGTCGGGGGCAGCGCCATCGGTTGTCGGCGCATTGCTCGCGGCCGGCCATGCTTATGACGATGTCGATGTCGAAGGGCTTTATGCGCATCTCAGCGAACTGCCTTCGAAGACGCCCTTCCATTTAAGCGAACAGCGCTCCCGTTTGCAGCAGATTCTTCAATCGGCCAATGCTTCTGGGACACGACCTCCCATTGCGATGGTGGCGAGCACGGCGGGCGTGCTTCGATACCCTGAGATGGATTTCGATGCCGTCGATCCCGGCGCCTTGTTCATTGGTGTCTCCGAGACGGATCATTCCACCCGGCCTGTCGCCCTGCGGCCGGCTCTTAAGGCCATTTCGAGCTCTCTGGTTTCAATCAAGCGGACCGACTCCTCGCTCGGGACGGCGCCGGACCTGCCTGGCTACCAGCAAGGAATGGTCGTCGGAGTGCTCGGTATCGGTTGGGGAGACGGGCTGCCACGTCAGCTCCCGCCCGGCGCTGAGGCACTGGTGAGAGGCCGGCGTGCGCCTCTGCTGCCGCCGGTTCATTTAGAACATCTCCGTATCGACCTCACGGAGATCCCCGATGCTTGTTTCGGCGATCAGGTGCTCTTGCTCGGGCAGCAGGGAGACCAGACCATCACACAGCATGAGGTCGCCACCTGGTGGGGCACCGACATCGTCGGGCTGTATGCTCAGCTTCGGGACCACGTTCCACGCGTCTATGTCTGAGATTCAGAAGAGCACAACAATCGAGAGCGGGTGATCCCAGCGCAACGACATTCACTAAATGGGCTACGACAGGCTTCTTCCTCCCCAAGCCCCCCGAAATAAAGTGGATCCATGCAAGTCCGAGAGGTTGCACGCAAGCTCTCAGCCTTGTGATCGTGGCAAGAAGAATAAGACATGAGCGGAAAGCTATCGGCTGATGACCGATCCCCTAGGCGGGCCCCTAAATCTGGAACTGAAATTCATTACATGGAAGCTTGACCTCTTCGTGGGAGGTTTAGCGATGGCGCACGGCGGCTCCGGGATCAGGCTGGTATTTCAGAACACCTCGGTCGGTTATCGGTTTTTGACCAGCAGAGGCCGACATCAGCCCCGCAGTCGGTGTTGGAGTGCCTGCCGATCGATGACGAAGTTGTCGAGGTGCA
This sequence comes from Mesorhizobium sp. LCM 4577, assembly GCF_001854795.2. NCBI lineage: Bacteria > Pseudomonadati > Pseudomonadota > Alphaproteobacteria > Hyphomicrobiales > Phyllobacteriaceae > Mesorhizobium > Mesorhizobium sp. LCM 4577. The sequence goes on from NZ_MDDU01000053.1 coordinate 4,291, forward strand.
GCCTAGCTGGCTGCCACCTTTGCCCCAGTCGTCCGACCAGCGCCCTGGTGCCGTCAAGCACAAAGACGCCGCAATCATAGCCGTTCTGCTGCTGGGTTATGCGGGCCGGCTCCAGGCGGGCTCCCAGCCGTTTTGCGAGCTGTGCCGCGGGCTGGTCGTTGTGCCGCCCGGCGGAGTCGTAATGATAGGCAACCGGCCTTTCCCGCTCGCGTCGATCTACCAGAAGCAGCGACCAGTGGCTGCCGCGGCGTTGGGGATCGGTAGCGCTGGCATCGTTGACAGGCAGGAACAGGAAGTCGGCTGTATCATTGCCATTGCGATCATAGACGATGCGCTGGAAAGCCCTGAGGGCGGCATTATCGGAGCCCAGGCGCAGATGGTAATGGGCTATCAGCGGGTCGACGAGCTGCGTTCGGGCGGCGAGATCTGGATTTTCCCTCTGCAGCTCCTGCGCCAGCAGCTCGTAGTCTCTCTGGATATGCTCATCGCCCAGCCATTGCGTGGCGGCGAGCGCCAGCCCGCTGCGGTCGTGAGACGATGCTCGCGGATTGAGCGCCTTAAGCTGAGCGTCGGAGGCTGTACCTGGAGGCGGGGCATAATGGGCCTCATCACGCAGCTCGGCCGGTGTGGACGGCAAATCGACCAGGGGGTCAAGACCGCGGTAGATGTCAGACGAGCGAGCTGACGCGGACCGCCGGGCTGGCCCCATGTCTTGATCCGACTGCGGCGACCACGCTGACCAGGGGCGGTCCCAACCGGCAGGTCTTTGCCTTCCGGCTTGATCCACGTCCTGCCAAAGTTGCGACTGATCGTAACTTTCCGGCGAGGCGGCGGGCCTTACCCCCCAATCGGCCTGCTCCCGCGAGCCAAGCTGTGACCCGGGATCCGGGAGCCTGCCATGTGCAGCGCTCGACGCCGCGGAACCTTCGCCAGGCACGCTCGATGATGGCGATGGCCCGGCAATCGATCTCGACCTGGCAGCGTCCGACCGCGGCGCGGAGCCGGCATCGTCCTGCAAGTCGACGATGTCATCAAGGCCGGCATTGATCTGCGATGATCTACGTGACGAGCCGGGCTGGGCAATTGCCGAGCCGGCAACTGCGGTCCAATGGCCCGAGCCGCTACCCTCCTCAGCCAGTTGCACGGGCGTGAGCGCATTCAGATCAAAATCGGGATGCCGATAAGGTGTGGGCGACAGCGGCGCAAGGCCGGCAAAGGGCGAGGACGAGCCGGCACTTTGAGCAGACGAGGATGGGGCCGGCACGGGCGCCAATTCTGACAGGAGCGATGTCATCTGATGGAATTGCGCCGCATTGGTAGCTATTGGCGCGCCACGCTGTGCGGCCTCTTCTTCATGGAAGGCTCTCAACACGTCCCAAGCCGGGTCGCCCGGGGACATGGGGATGGGCGAGAGGACCACAGGCGAGGTGCTCTGCACAGTTCCAGCGGGCGGGCCGCTTGGCTGCTCGCGCGGGGCGGCTTGCCCATGGGCTGCCAAGCCCAGCGCATTGTTGGCTGCGACCATTTGCCGGTATTTCTGCAGAAAGCCCCAGGCTGCGCTGAAAACGGGGGCTGCGTTCTTCTTGTACTCGTCAACCGCCCGGCTCAGCATCGCGGGTTCAATCCGGGCAATGCCCTCGCCGAAGTTCTGACTGAGCCATCTGTTGAAACGACCCAAATGACTCCGATAGATCGCTAGCGTGACCTGACCGTACCTGCTCGCAGCTGCCTGACATGCGTCTTCGATCACCTGGTTCTCTTCGCTGATAAGGCGCGATCTGGCTGTTGTGACAGTCTGTCCGGCATCAGCTTGCCGGAGCCTTCCCAACGCCACATTAAGTTCACTCAGTAATTTTGCATCGTTGCCCGCGAAGTCCTTCGCCAGACTGTCCAGCCCCGGGTCCTCAATCCGGCCGGCGATCTGCGTCCGGTGGTTCTCGTAAAGCCATTTGCTGAACTTGCGCAGCGCCGCTAGATCGTGCGACATGGTTCCTTCTTTGAGGCGGGCAGCTATGGCTCTTGTCTGGTATCTGGCCAGGAGTTCCTCATCGTCCTTCGTGCCAAATTCCCGGATCTTAGAAACGATTGTCACAGGCTGTCCGGCAGAATGCTGCCGGAGCCTTTCCAACGCCACGTTAAGTTTGCGCAGTAGTATGGCATCGTTGCCCGCGAAGTTCTTCGCCAGACCGTCCAGCTGCTCGTCATCAATCCGACCGTCGATTTGGCTCTGGTGGTTCTCGTCAAGCCATTTGCTGAACTTGCGCAGCGCCACTATATCGCGAGCAATCGAGCTTTCACTCACCTTGGCTGTTTTAGCCGCTTCGGCACGGTAGGCGGCAAAAAGCGCCTCGTCCGGGTGCTCGCGGCCGCCCCTGCGACTGCGCGTTTGCTGAACGAGGGAAGCCTGGTGCGGTGCCTCGGCCGGCATTATTTGACGCGCGCCGGTCAAATCGCCTCCCAGGGTTCGTTCTTTGAGGCCGGCAGCCTGGGCAAAAAGTTCCTCATCATCGTTGGTGCCAGGTCGAACATTCGAAGCAGCCGTCCCAGGCTGTCTGACAGAAGCTTGCCGGAGCCTCTTCAACGCCGGATTGATACGCTCGTCATCGCGCTCCGCGAAGCCCTTCGCCAGCGCGTCCAACCCGGGGTCCTCAATCCGGCCGGCGATTTGCGTCCGGTGGTTCTCGGCGAGCCATCTGCTGAACTTGCGCAAGGCCGCTAGATCGCGCCTCACGGCTGATCCTTTGACCATGGCTTTTGCCCGGTATTGGGCGAAGAGTTCCTCATCGTCCTTCGTGCCGGGTCGAACAGCCGAAGCAGCCGTCACAGGCTGTCCGGCAGAATGCTGCCGCAGCCTTCCCAACGCCACCTTGGTATCGCCCAGTAGTACGGCATCGTTGCCCGCAAAGTCCTTCACCAGACCGACCAGCTGCCCATCCTCAATCCGACCGTTGATTTGGCTCTGGTGGTTCTCGTCAAGCCATATGCTGAACTTGCGCAGCGCCGTTATATCGCCACGAATCGAGCTTTCACCCACCTTAGCTGTTTTAGCCGCCTGGGCACGGTAAGCGGCAAAAAGCGCCTCGTCCGGATGCTCGCGGCCGCGCTTGCGACTGCGCGTTTGCTGAACGACGGCAGCCTGGTGCGGCGCCGCGGTCGGCATTGTATGGCTTGCGCCGGTCAAATCGCCCTGTTGATTGGCCGCAGGCCGATATGCGTCCGCGATGACGTGAGGGAGGCTCACGCCATCGGGTGCGCTTCCAAAGCCCGTGGCGGGCAGGTTGACCCGCGGCGGCGGGATGGAACTCGAAGCTTCGCAACCGACCCCAATCGCTGCGCGGCTCCGCGGCTGATCGCCACTTTGCGCCGGTGAGTGGGCCACCCGCTCCGCATCCTGCCAGAACTGCGAAGCGAAACTTGCAGCCGCAAACGGCCCGGCGCGGTCGGCGGCGGCAAAGAGCTCGTCCTGGTCAAAACTCTGCGCAGGTGAGTGAGCTGGTGGAGCAAAGGGCAAGTGCGAATCGCCTTCCCCGGCGCCCTCCTCTTGCAGCATCCTCGGTCCAACCGCATCAGCATGTGAGCCGGTCCGCCTGGCAAGACGGCTGTTCGGAACGGCTGGCCGATGCTGGCCCGGCTGCAACGCGTTCAGATGCTCCTGAAAACGCGCCTGGTCAGTCTGCTGCTGTTGCGAGCCTGCATCGTCTGTGCGGGCGAAATCTGAGACGTGGGACCGATTGATATTGCTAAAGGGATCCATCGTATCTCCCTTACCTGTTCCGAGCAGCTCAAGCCGCCCTGGCGGCTAAGAACTGTTTCTATGGGGCTCAGCTGTCGACAGGCTGACGGACGGAGAGCGCGGCAGGACGCAGTCGAGATCATCACCTCCAGGTGCGAAGGAGGAACTCGCTGCACGGCCGGCCGATCTTCCCGTTCGACGAGCCCCGTCCGGCTGCCGTTGCGAAGCTGTCGGATCTGGTGAATGCCGGAGCGCGGCGAGGAGCAGCCACAAATGCTGCCCGAACCAGTTGGGCAGCAGCGAGGAGTTGTAGCCGGCGGCGGCCAGGATGGCGTTGACGGCGTCGCCCTGCTCGCCGGCGAGGTAGTTGCGGTCCATCCGGTGCTCGGCCTTGATGTGGCCGATCACCGGCTAATCGCGGAGCGGCGGCGCATCTGCCGCTTGATGCCCGCGGTGTGACGCGCAGCTGCGTCATCGGTCAGCTCGCCTGGCTGGGGCAGCTCAACGCGATTGCCGCTGCGCGCCAGATTATCCGGCACCGTACTGCATGCTATTCCCAGCACGACCACAATAAGCTGGTCCCGCTTCCGGTAAGCCGAAGCATTTGTCTCAATACTCTCATGGTCAGCCTTCTCTTTGCCGGCATCACAATCTCCTCGTTCATCGCGAGGTAATTGATGCCAAAGTTGCTGACTCAGGAGGTTATCTTCAGTGCCGAAAACCGGCCGGTCTTTGGTTGGAATGGTAGCCGGCTTCATACCGGAATGGTGGCGGTGTTTGATCGGAACGGCGGCCGGCTTCACGTTGGAATCCGCAGGCCTGGACGGCCAATGGCGAGCTCCGGGGTGGGTTGCGGGCGAGGTTTAGCAGGCTGGAGTTCGCTTCCATTTTCATGCTCAAATCGTTTCTCCGCACGTGCAGGGTTTGGTACCATGCCGAGCCGTCCAGGCGCTTGCGATAAGCGTACCCTTCCATGTCGCTTTGCGCACATAATCACGCGGGTAATCATCAAGTAATTTCCGGAAACGCGCTAATCGCGGTTCCAGCGGTTGGATTACATTTCGCACGCCCTCTGCGCTTCCCACTATGGGGCGGTTTCCAGAAGACATCGAGCTCCGCGAGCTGGCGCTCGATTTCCTTCACGACCTCATCGACATTCATTCCGGAGTTGGCAGCGATCAACTTGGCCAAGATCTCGCTTGCTACCAGAGCCGGCGCGATACTTTTGAAGAAGGATTGTGGATTGCTAATTACAATGACGCTTGCCTTGGCCACACGGGCGAGCGGCGATACGCTGCTGTCGGTGATGGCAACCACAGCCACTCCTTGGCGCGCTGCTTGCCTAGCCGTTTCGATGGTTGCACGACAGTAAGGCTCGATGCCTACCGCCAGTACTACGTCGCCTCTCCCGACATCTCGCAAGGCATCGATGCCGAGTCCCCCGGCCGCATCAAGAACGACCGCCTGCCGGCCGAGCCGCGACAGCGTATAGGCAAAATGCTGTGCCACTGGATGCTCTGCGCGCAAGCCAAGGCAGAAGAGATTTCGGCTCTCGGCAAGGACACTGGCAGCAGCCGTCAGCTGCATCGCGTTCGCACATTCCCCGAGCCTCGCGATTTCGGCTGCCAGCGTGCCCGCGACGACTCCGACCGTTGAGTAACTGCCATCGCCATCTTGCCGAGGCTCAGGCAGCGGCGATTCGGCAGACGTGCGCAGGGCCTTCGCATAAACGCTGCGCATGTCTTCGTAGCGGTCGAGGTCGAGCCATCGCGCTAGCCTCATCATGGTCGTGTGGGACACACCCGCTAAATGCGCTAGCTCGCGCATGGACATTAACGCGACGTCCTGCGGATGGTCCAACACAAACCGGGCAGCCCGCTGGAGCTGAGGCGGCATCGTCTCAAACCGTTCGACTAAGAGGTCGGATAGAGGCCCCTTTTTCATAGCCCCTCGCGCCAGTCGGCCAGCTGAAAGGTACGCCCTATTTCACAAAAATAGACACTCGAAAGAATTCCCACCGGACGCTCTTGCTGAACGACAGAGACACGCGCCAGTTCTTCATTGACAACAAAATGCCGTGCCGTTCCTGAACGACTTCTTATGTCGCAGCGATAAACACCCTCTTCTGCACCTCCAAGTTTCAAGACCGAAGAGGAACGTACGTTCGGAGACATACTCTGTTTGATTACCGTGAAGGCGTCCACTTTCTGGATCCAAGCATTTGAGAGATCAATTCACGTACCTATGGACCAAGACTTTTCGCGCTGATTTCGGGCTCGTCAGGTTTTGCGGGAACCACTGATGAAAGCTGCTGCGACTATGTTGGTGCGTGCGATGAGCTTCCGCGCGAATGCCAGTCTACCGCGATCGTGCCGGCGCACTCCGTCCTGACTTCTCGTCAAGCGCGAGCGACCGGTTAAGGTTGTTGACCAACATCTGGTTCCCGGGTTCTTTCCTGAGAGCTTGGCGATATAGCGCTTGGGCCGCGCCATGCCGTCCGCATATATCGAGCACAACTCCCTTCGCGTTCAATGTGCGCAAGTTGCCGGGAGCCGCAATCAAAACCCCATCGAGCACCTGGAGCGCCTCGTTCGGGAGTTTCCTTGCTAGTAGGGCTTTCGTAAGCTCTATCGCCGCGTCGACATTGCCTGGTTGCTGCTGCAGCTGATCCCGCAAAGCCCGCTCATGAGCATCCTGACCAACGGAGCTCAAGATGCGTTCGCGCATTCCCGGATTGATATCCTTGGCGCCGAGCAATTCGGGTGACGGCGTCTCCTTCACTGAAAGACCTTGTGGGCCCCAGCTAGTGCAACCACCGAGAGGAAGAATGGTAAGTATTGCGAAGGGAATTGACGCCAGACGAACTGAACGCAACTGCGCAACGACTGCTGTTCTCATGGGAATGCCGCTATCCTTACGACTGATGCTACGATTTCAGCTGGGCTCAACGCGCAAATTGTTACGCTCTCCCGACGTTTCGTGATTCGTTGCGGCGGTGAGCTTGACGGATCCGACCGGCTGAATCGTAAACTCCGAATCCAGATCCTGATAAGACAAAACGACGAGATCGATCCCGTTGCGGGTAAGGAAACCGCGGACGAAGCGTCGGACATCCATTGAAGCCAATATGACAGGATGGCGCTGACCCGGCGCAGGGTTCGAATGGATCTGCCGCATTTGTGACAGCAGCATCTCACTTTGCGCATCCCCTAATACGAGGTAGGGACCAACAGCCGAATCACGTATCGCACCGCGCACCAAATTCTCGGTTTCACGTTCGATAATAAAGGCGGGCAGGACACCCTGAGCGTTAGCAAAACGATGACAGATCTGCCGCGTCAGACCGGAGCGAACATATTCCGTCAACAATGCGACGTTTTGCTCCTGCTCCCCCCATTCGGCCAACGCCTCCAAGACGAGGCGGGTGTTGCGGATCGGGATATCTTCGTCCAGTAGACGGCGCAGGACATCAGCGACCCGGGGGACCGGCGTCGTGCGTAGCACCTCCTTCACTAGCTCGGCATATTCCTGCTCCATTCGGCCCAGTAATTCACGGGTCTCTTGGATGCCCACCAAGCGCCGCGCACGCCGCGTGAGCGTTGCCTGGACTCGCGATGCAATAAGTTCGATGGGACTGTGATAGCCGATGCCGGCGTCATTGAGAGCCGATGCATGGCTTTGTTCGACCCAGATCTTGCCCGCTTCTGGGTCATGCTGGAAGGGGATGCCGCTCAATTCAATATTGGCCAGATCGTCAGTAAGCCTTAGCTGCGTCGCATCAATCGCATCCTGTTCGACCGGCACGCCCTCGACATCTATCCTGAACTGCGACTCCGGCAACTGCTGTTCGACTGCAACAGGGATGCGGGGAACAATGATGCCGAGGTCAGATGAGACCAGTTCCGAAACGCGCTCAATGTGCTTTTGCAATTCGGCTTCGTTGATCGCATCTCCAAGGCTCGGTGCAAGGAGCAGGGKGATCGGACCTCCTTCCGGAGGTGGGGTTTGCTTTTTTGGCTTCCCTGGAGCTGCGGTGGTAGTAGTGGCATTGTCGCCGTTTTGCTTATCACCTTTGGTAAAACTTGCCGCCGCGAAGAACGCAGCCAACACGAGAAAGACGGGCAGAGGGAAGCCAGGAACAAACCCCATCGCAACCAAGACACCAGCAGCCAGCCTCAACGCGCGCGTATTGGCGGTGAGCTGGCCGGCAATGTCGGCACCAAGGTTGAGTCTCCCGGCCCCGCCCACACGCGTGACTATGGTCGCCGATGAAATCGACAGCAGCAGTGCTGGAATCTGTGAGATTAATGCATCACCTACGGTCAGCAGAGTATATTGCTGCACCACCTCGCCGAAGGGCAACCCCTTGGACAGCCCGATGGAAACTCCGCCCAGCAAGTTGATACAGATAACCACCAGCCCGGCGATGGCATCGCCCTTCACGAACTTCATGGCCCCGTCCATAGCGCCATAAAGTTGGCTTTCTTTCTCCAACATGGCGCGCCGCATACGAGATTCATTCTCATCGATGTGGCCGTTCCTTAGCTCGGCATCGATCGCCATTTGCTTGCCTGGCAGAGCGTCGAGCGTGAATCGCGCCGCCACTTCTGCAACGCGTTCGGCACCCTTTGCGAGAACCATGAACTGGACCATGGTCACCACTAGAAAGATCACAAAACCTACAACGATGTTGCCTGAGATTACGAAGTCGCCGAACGTATGGATGATGCTACCGGCCTCCCCTTCCGCAAGGATTAGTCGCGACGTTGCAATGGTAAGCGCGAGGCGGAACACCGTGGAGATCAAAATGACGCCGGGCAGGGAAGAAAGTTCAAGTGGCGTGCCGACATACAGGGCAACCATTAGAAGAAGTATGGCGAATCCGAGGTTGAATCCGATCAGGACGTCAACGACGCCGATTGGGATTGGCATGATCATCATACCGATCGCCAGAAGCAGCATTAACGCGACCATTAGATCCGGGTTGGCCGGCGCTCGCGCGATGAAGTTGCGCATGAGGTTCGCCATCGCGACCTTCTTTATGTTTGTTTGAGAAGAATTGTGCTGCTGCGGAGTGAAACGTAGCTTTGGAAGACCGCTCGCGCCTCGTCCATGCGACGGGCTCGCAGCAGCGCATGGCTGCGCATGAGAGTCAAAGGGACGCGAGAAGATTGCTGGTCATCAAGTACGTCCAGCCTGTCCAGGATCGTCAATGCTTCATCGCCGAGACCCTCAGCAATCAACGCATAGGCGAAAATCCGTAGCAGGTTGACATCTTGAGAATTGTCGCTGACGGCGAGCCGCAACAAGGCTAGGCTTTGGGCGCTCTGCCCACAAGCAAGGTGGGTATAGGAAAGGGCGCAGAGCAAATCTCGCTCCTGCTCGGAAATCAGCACGACATCACCGGTCTTTGGCAACGTGTGTCCCGACGAGATAACCCAACATTGAAGTTCTATTCTTCATCCAGGTCGACCTTCGCTCGCCTTGATCAAGCTGTTCCGGTTCAGTCGCAACAGCACCAGCCGCCGAAACTCCTCTTGGAGGGCGGCAATACCTTCACGCGCCACCGAATCCTCAGGTACCGCCGCTAGCGCCTTGACCAAGCGCTCCAGAAGAACACTACGCTTCCCTTCGCGCAGGATTTCCGGATGACGTATGCGTGGCATGATGAAGGAGAGCTGGCTACGTGCGAGAGTATGGCCATGAAGAGCGGCCGCTGCAGCGCGGGGGTCGATCTCACTGATCTGAAAGCTCTCGCTCGGGCTGACGGACGTGACCGCCTCGATTTCACTAATTCCCAACAATCCGTTGGCCGTGCGTGTGAGCGGCATATCGTGCGCGTGCGCACGCCGCAAAGTCGATGCATGCTTCTTGCTGCGATTTGCATGAGCGCGATCGAATTCCATCTTTTTGGTTTCACCATTGGCCGGCTCGGCTGCTCCTGCAGGCTTAATGGTAAGATCGTGCGCCGAGGTGCCGGAGCCGACAGGGAAGCTGGACATCTTGACCATGGAGTTCTCCTACCGAACCTGGGAGTTTAATAAGGGAGCGCAGCAACGCGGCCATTTCGGCTCAGCAGCACCTGAGCGTCCTCGATCCGATCGACCATCCATCCATTATCCAATAGAGCTCCCACGAAATACTTCTGCCCACCGATCAGAAGATGTGGAAGATTCCCGCGCCACACAGCTTCAATGGGGATTGCGGATGGTGCCTTGTCCTCTTTGATCACCACACCGTTCACGAGTGTTAGCGCTCCATTTGTGCGATGATCGAACCGCTGTTGGATCTTCTGCCATTTGGAGACCAAGACAGGCGTGACGGTGCCCTCGGCGGTAACAACACTGTCTACGGATTTGATTTTGATATCGAATAACTGCGCCCGATCAATTTCGTCTTGCAGCGCTTTCGCCGCTAACTGGACGCTCTGATCACCAGGGCGCTTGATGGTTACCTTCGATATAGGTGCGGGGTTAGTAGGATTGGCGCTCAGTCCGCTGGTACTGCCGTAGAGGGAAAAAATGGTTGAGAGCGCACCGAGGCCAATGCAGCTCACCAAGACAACGGCTATCACTGGCATTGAGAGGCGACGCATGCCAATGGGGCGCTTCTCCCCCGCATCTTGAATGGACCAGAGAATGGACATCGCGCCCACATGAATGACGACAGGAAGAGAGACAACAACGCGCTCGCCTACGGCGATATTTTGGTTGCCCTCTATGCGGATCCCATCCGCAAGGGCCTCGACCTCAATCGAATTGCCAAGAAGACTGACACGAAGATGACGCGGCTCTAGCCCTTGTTCGATGAAAATTATATCGGATTCAAGACCACTACCGATTACATTCGGCCCCAGAGGCGCATTACCAGTCAGCCCAGAATAGAGACCCGACAGCACTTCGAAATCGATAGAAATGGCGTCATTCACGGAACTCTCCCGCACAAGGAGATGAGCCGTACAGCCATGGCCGTACGGCTCACTTTGACTCCACATTGCACCGCCAAGGCAGCGGTCGGGACGACGCTACGTCCCGCTTGCAATGTTACTGAACGCGCTCGTCGGCCACCTTCTTGACCGTTTGAAGGTTGGTCGTAACGGTGCGCAGCATCACACTCCGTTCCGTGGCCTCTGCGCTCATTGCCGTGAGCGCCGCAATTTGCGACTGGAAGGCGGCAGCCCCAGCCCCTTCATTAGCCATATTGCCAAGGGCAGGAGCAGCACCACCACCAGCGGGAGCAACTTTAGACATATCGTTTTACCTTTCCGTTCGAATTGTGCCGTGCTTGACGGCTTACACACCTGACGCCGAAGAATCCGGCGTCAGGCATCCTCTTCCGTATCACCCATGGCGTCATCGAAATCAGCCATGGAATCGCTCGCCATTTGTACTGCAATGGAACTCAGAACACTTTGGAATGCCGCACTCTGATCTACCGATTGCGGGTCATTTCCAGAACTAACCGGACCGCTGTCCCGTCCGCTCTCCCCAATCGGTCGGCCACCACCAGAAGGCCCGCCGGGCTCATCGTGCCTATCCCCATGGCCCGCTCGATCCAAGGACGCACCGGTGCCGCCACCTCCACCTCTAATTGCTCCGACCATCAGGTACCTCGGTTCTTTATTGCCCTCAAGAGGCTGCGATGCAGTGTTCAAAATCGACTTGCTCAAGGTAAGAGCGCGAGCTTTCGAGAAGCTGACGGCCCCCAAAAAAACGAAGAGACGCTGTCACAAAAACTGAAGGTCGTATACGGGCTGGCCTGCTCATATCGATGCGCGGCGGCTTTAAAGGCGCCATTTACCCGGCAAGGTGGGATCGGAAGGGTCAGTCATGCTCGGTGCCGCAATTGAACAGATTTGATTTAAAGGGTTCGGAGTATGCGAACTCTGCCGATCGATGAATTGATATGGTAAGGGACTCGACGCGTCATCGTTATCGACCCGTTCACGATCGCCGCTAAGCTGGCGGTCCATAGGCATATGGCGTGGGTGCGGAACGGTGCTTTTTCCTTTCAGACGCAAGTCAGCGAATGCTTTTGCCGGCGAGCGCTTGGCGGCTGCGGCGGCGTTTTGGGTCGTGAACAAATCCGGCCCGCGATGAGGCCATCGACGATGGCCCCTGACTTCGTTTCGGCGGTTATTACACTCTCGTATTGGCGTTTTCACTGCCCAGCGACTTGAAAAGATACAGAGGGCTCATTCATGCGCTCCCTTAGTTCCTGTGCTTTGTCTACGGTTTATCCTGGTGATGCGACCCTATCGGCGACCTGCTGATTGGCGGCCGCGTTCGGCACAGATGGGCGTATAGCGCGCTGAGGCATGGATCCGCGTTCTTTTTGTCTTGCTGGTGAGGCGGGACGAAGGTGAGATCGGCTTGTTGGTAGAATGGTCTGCGCTCATCGATCAGTTGGGCGAGCTTTTGCTCCTGGTCAGGGCCTCGCAGCAGCGGGCGGCTGGTATCCCTTTTGAGGCGCTTTTTGATCACCTCCAGCTTGGTATCGAGCCAGATCGAGACCGCCTTGTCGCTGATGAGACGGCGGCTCTGCTCATGCATGAACGCGCCGCCGCCGGTGGCGATCACCGCGGGCTCTGCCTCCAGCAGACGGGCGATCAGTTTCGCCTCCATCTCCCTGAAGTAGGCCTCGCCTTGCTCTTCGAAGATTTGCGAGATCGATTTGTGGGTCTGCTTTTCGATGATTTCGTCCGTGTCGCGGAAGGGAAGCTGCAGTCGCTTCGCGAGAGCTGGGCCGATGCTGGATTTTCCGGCGCCCGGCATGCCAACGAGTACGACCGGCCGACCGCCGAGGGCCGCGAGGACTTCCTTCGCCTGTGATGACCCGACGGTTTGCGGCATATTCGATTGCCCGACAGGTCGCAATTTCAGGGCTGCAGTGACGCTTGCCCCGCGCTCACCTTCGGCTTCCCAATGAAGCACGGCGAGAGCGCCATCGGGGACTGGGACGGCTTGGCAGTTTTCCATGACGCGCTGCATGAGTTGCTCCGCAGGAACATCCCCACCCACCCGCCGCAGCTTGTCCAGCTGCTTGTATGTGTGATGATTGGCGAGCTTGGCTTGGTAGCTAGCCGGCGTATGGAACTCAACCTGGAAGCGATAACCATGCGGTGTGGCGAGCACGCTCTGGATGCCGCTGAAAGTCGGATTGCGCATCCTGAACCAGTTGCTTGTGTGGCGTTCGGCGTAGCCGCGCTCGTCGAAGGCCAGGATGGCTTTCTTAAAGCCACGGGTAAAATCCTGGTCGGGGAGTTCGAAGATGTGGCGGACAGCGTTGCTAATCAGCTGCGGCGCGCTGCCAGAGGGGGCGTTCAATCCGGTGAGCTGGTCAGCCATCGAGCCTTCCGATCGCACCCGGCGATCGAAATGAGGCATGTTCACCGGGATGCCGGTCTGCCTGAGGCTCTCGGCAACCGAGATTGCTGCTGCGGTGATTGCCTCCTCTTCAACTCTCGCGCGCCTCGCCTCGATTTTGGCCTGCTCCGATGCTTCCTGGCGGCTCAGCGTTACCGTCATATCGGAATCCACTGTGGCAGGGCGGCGGCCGGAGCGTTCGGGCAACAGGCCGTTCTGTGCGGCGAATTTGATCGAAGCCTCCATGACACCGGCCGCCAGCGTGGGATTGTCCTTCAGTTCCTCCAACGTCGCATCGACATCGAACCTGCCCTGGCTGAGTGTCGCCGCCATGCTCTTGACGTAGGGCACGGGCTGCAAGCCTGGCGTCTGGCATAGGAGCCGCTGCAGCTCATGGCTTTTTTTCAGAAACCGGCGGGTGCCGGTGTCGGATTTATAAGCATCCGTCCCGACTTTAATGCCGAGGCTCAGCAGATTGCTTGTGCTCTCGACGAGGTCGTCCGGATTGTAGCCATCCGGGGAAGGATCTATCCGGGCTTGAGTGTGGTCGAGCAAAAGCTGGACGCGGTCGCGAGGCTGGGACGTTGCCGGATAGCTCTCCGCCAATTCCTGGAAAAGGTTTGCAAGCGCTGGGCTCACTGACGGGCTTAAATCGTCCACGGTCTCGACGGTTGCGGACAAGTTTTGCTGATCCGCCTTCCCCGCCCATGCCGCGAGCTCGGTCACGAGCAAGGCGGCCATCTCGCGCGCGACGGGATGCCGGGCGACCTCGATCTCCTGCCTCGCCCTGGCGAGTGTGTCCTGGATGTCCTGGCCCCGCACCTCTTCCGCGTTCAACAGGTTCGCGATGTCCCGCCTGAGCTCGTGGTGAATGCCCTCGTAGGTGCCGAAGACAGCACGCTCGGCAAACCAGCGTCGCGCCTCGTCGGACTGCGCCAGAAAGTTTCGTTGCAGGCAGCTATAGGTTTCCAGGACGTCCTGTGTGGTGGCAAGGATCTGGCGGGCACGACTGAACTGGTAGCTATCGTCCTTAAGCGCCGGAGTATGCGACTTCGCYGGCTTGAGTGAGCGAACGCCGCGCTCTTGCTCCTTCTCATCGAACTGCCGCACATGCTCATAAAGCTGCGGTCGGTCGCCGATGATGATGACCGCGTCCCCGTCGAAGTCGCCGTCAAGCTTCTTCTGTTCACTGGTCGGGATAGCAACCAAAGAGCCCGGAGCAAACACCTCCGTCGCCTGTAGAATGCCTATACTGTCGACCGGCGTGTCCACTTTGGCGCGATCCTTGCCGTGTGTCCAGCTCGAATGCGATTTGACGTCTTCGGCGGACAGCACCAGCTCACGCTCGGCGTAGTCGGCCGGCCACATCTTATCTGGCACGACGATCAGAATGCCTTTGGCAAAAAACATCGGATCGTCGCCCGCCAGTTCTTTCCCGTTCTTCTCAGCGACATTGAAACTGTATTGAATGGCTACGCAGCCGTCCAGGAAGGCCGCAGTCGGATCCCCGTCACCTGCCGACCTGACTTGCTTGGCGCCAAATGGCCGCAGGTTAGCCTTGTCATAGGGGGCTCGCCCGATCAGCACGCCATCCCTCCCCGTCAAGGTCTCGCTCTTGAGCGTGGGCACATGGACGCAATCATCACTGGACGGTACGGCGACCGCGCCGGGAGCGTCGATGTGTCCGGCCGTCACGGTGCGAAACAGATCCTCGGCCCCCAGCTCTTGTCCTTCTCTGCTGTCGAGCCAGGTCTTGGCCTTCTCGCGCGTCTCATCCGCCACCAGCTCGCTGCGCGGATAATGTTGCAGCGCCGAGGCAGGAACGGACGATCTCCTTGCCTCAGCAAAAGCAGCCACCCGATCGAGACCTTGGCCTTGAGCGGCCCGACGAACAGCCGGCATACGCTCGGCCAACGAAGCCTTGATGAAGCCGCAACCGTCATGCGGTCTCAAGGCGATCGGGCCTTCCGGCCCCGTCAGCCTGAAGGGGTGCGCCTCGCCCGTGGGACGGTCCGGCAGCAGTGACAGTTTGAAGGCTCCTTCGAGTGCGTAGTCGTGGGGCCCTAGACCTTTGACCGCCGGGGGCGCGGCAAAGCCTCGACGCTGCGTGTAATAATAGGCTTCCTTGAATGGCGCCCAGTATCGCGACAGCTGCTCGAACGCCGTACCCGGAGCGGTTTCGGCATATGGAATTGCCAGCAGCTTCCCCCCGAGCGCCTGAGCCGCCGTTTCGCCTGGAGCGCGGGCGGCGATCTGGGCGAGGGTCTTTTTCGGCGGTTTTGACTTGCTGCCGCCGAATAGATCCATCCGGTATGGCACACCCTCGACGCTCAATGTCCGTCCCAGCATGAAGGCGCTCGGCTTTCCCGGCAGTTGTACCGCGACCACCTTCACCGCCCCCGAGGTCAGGCGATGGAAAGTGGAATAGCGCGTCTCGGGCTCCGTCGGCAATCGCCGCCCCTGCATGTCCACCACCGGCAACTGCATCAGCCCCGCATCACCCTCCGGCGGTCTCGGCTCGTGATCCATAGCGCGCAATACCTTATGGACATCGAAGACGGCGGCTGGATGTCGAGCTTGGATCAGTGCCGCATTCTGCGCCATGAACTCGTCCAGCGCCTCGACCGGCCCCTCTGCCTCGATCTGCGCGATAAGGTTCCAACTCATGTTTGAAAGGTCGCCTTCGATGAGGCCGCGCGTGCTGGCCAGGATCTCCCTGGTTCCGCGATGCAGCTCATCCCGACGCCGCTTCAAAGTGGAACTTTCGGCATCGACGTAGGGCCTCTTGTAAAGCCCCTCAAGAACAGCACGAGCCTTGAGCACTTGATAAATCGACAAGGCGGGACAGCGGCTCGAATTCGGTCCAGCGATCCGCTCGGCCTCGCTTGCCTTCAGTTGCGCCTTGATCTTGTGCTCCACGACTGGTTGAATGTCGTTCAGCAGGTTCAAAGTCTGCCTGCGGTGCCAGCGCAACGCCCTTTGGGAGCTGCGCGCTAAAGGCACCAGAGCGGCGCAGAGATTGCCCATGGTCTCGAGGTTCTCGGGTGCAAAGCCAGAGGTCCGACGCAATGCCTCGAGCCGATCCAAGCCTGCCCGTGCGAGCAGACCCAAATCGTCATGCAACTGCGCCTTCGCCAGCGCCTTGAAGATATGCACGATGCTTAGCGCATCGGCCTGCTCCAGGCGATCGCTGGCGTAATGAAGATGATGGGCCAGCTGATGCAGCCGATCCCTCAGCAGAGCGGTGTCTGCAATCTCTCCGGCGTCCTGTCCCCGTACGACGCCGCGCCCCAAGATATTGGCGATGGTGCCGAGCGCGACGGTAGTGAACGTGCTAAATCTTGGCCCCGCCGCGCCGAACCCGCGCGCGATATCCATGATCGCCCCGTGGCATACCGGTTGTTCGGGCCATTTGCCGAAGCCATGCAGGACAATAGCAAGTTGCTGCGAGGAGAAATCGGACAGCCCCCCGGTGCGGTCGGCGCGACGACGGACTTCAGCAGCAATTGCGACCGAGGCGTCCCCGCATCTCGTCTCGTCAGTCCACTTGCTGAAACCGTTCACCAAATTTGCCAGATCCTGCGGATTGAAAGCAGATAGCTGCTCGGCGCGATTGGCACGGCGAAGCACATCGCCGGCGATCGCGACGGTAGCCTCGCGACAGCCCGCCTCTGCCGGCCACTTGCTGAAGCCATTCACCAGGTTCGAATGTTCCTGAGCAGTAAAATCGGTCAGCTGGGCGCGGCGGCGGCGAACCTCACCGGCAATCGCAACTATGGCCTGGCAACAGCCCGTCTCATCCGGCCATTTGCTGAAGCCGTTCACCAGGTTCGCCAGAGACTGCGGGGTACAATAAGATAGCTGGCCAGCGTGGTCAGCGCGGCGCCGGATCTCGCAACCGATCGCAACGGTAGCCCGGCGACACTCTACCTGTTCCGGCCATTTGCTGAAGCAACCTACCAGGTTGGCCAGATCTTGGGGATCAAAGACGGACAGCGCGGCGGCGCGGCGGCGAACCTCGCCGGCGAGAGCGACGGTGGCCGCAGCACAACCCGCCTGCTTTGGCCATTTGCTGAAACCGGTCGCCAAGTGTGCCAGATCCTGCGGGCTGAAAGCAGATAGCTCATCGGCACGGTCCCCGCGATGAAGCATCTCACCAGCGATCGCGACCGTCACGTCACCACAGGCTGCTTCATCTGGCCATTTGCTGAAACCGAGCGCAAGGTTCGCCAACTCGCGCGAATCAAAGCCAGGGAGCCGGCGGGCACGGCGGCAAAGAACCTCACCAGCGATCGCGAGCGCGGCCTCGCGGCAGTTCGCCTGATCGGGCCACTTGCTGAACCCGTTCACCAGGTTTGCCAGATGCTGGTGGGCAAAACTGGAAAGTCGGCCGGGGCCGCGGCGAACCAGCTCGCCAGCGATCGCGACCGTGGCGCTACTACAGCTCACTCGGTCCGGCCGTTTGCAGAAGCCGTTCACCAGATTCGCCAGTGCCTGCGGAGTAAAATCGGCCAGCCTATCGGCGCGGCGACGAATCTCACAGGCGACCGCGACCGTGGCTTCGGCACATGACAACTCGGCAGGCCACTTGCTGAAGCCGTTCACCAGGTTCGCCAAGTCCCGCGAATCAAAACCCGAGAGCCGGTTGGCAAGGCGACGGACTTCACCGGCGATCGCGACAGCGGCAAGGCGTGAACTCTCTTGTCCAGGCCACTTGCTAAAGGCGTTCACCAAGTTTGCCAGGTTCTGGTGAGTGAAATTGGCGAGCCGATCCGCTCCAGTGGCGCGGCGACGAATCTCACCCGCGATCTCGAGGGTGGCCGCACCACACCCCCCTGTGTCAGACCACTTGCTGAAGCCGTTCACCAGGTTTGCCAGACCCTGCGGAGTAAAATCAGATAACGCATCGGCGCCGCGGCGAAGAACTTCTTTGGCAATCGCCGCCGTGGCCGCGCCACACCCTGTCCTCTCCGGCCATTTGCTGAAACCGTTCACCAAGTTCGCCAAGTTCTGCGAATCAAGAGCAGAGAGCCGGCTGGGGCCGCGGCGAAGCACCTCACCAGCGATCGCGCCTGTGCCGTCACCGCAGCCTGCAGCTTCCGGCCATTTGCTGAAACCGTTCACCAAATTGGCCAGTTCCTGCGGATGAAAATCACAGAGCCGGTTGGCTAGGCCAGCGCGACGGCCGACCTCGCTGGCGATGGCAACCGTGGCCGTGCCACACCCCGTCTCTTGCGGCCATTTGCTGAAACCGTTCACCAGATTCGCCAAATGCTGTGGCTCAAAACCAGCAAGGCCGTTTGTCCGTTCGGCGCGGCGACGGACCTCACCGGAGACTGCGACCGAGGCAAGGCGTGAGTTTTCCTGTTCCGGCCATTTGCTGAACCCGTTCACCAACAGGGCCAGGCTTTGACTGTCGAGTTCCCGAAGCACTCCGCTTTGCTGGCAACAAAATTCAGCAATGCTGCCCATTCCGTTTTGGCAGGCCGGCACCCGTGGATATCGACTGAACGATAACGCCAAGAGCGCAAGCGCTTTGGGCTCGACATTAATGAGTTCGTGGGCAAACGTAGACAGCTGAGCTGCCATGGCCCGGCAAGCTTCCATGCCTGCCGGGCCTTCCTCGCGGCTCACTGCATTGCAAACTGTGGCATATCCCCATGTTTGCCGGGCGCGGATCTCGTGCTGCCAGTTGGTGACAAATCGAGATTTGAACTGGGCAGCGGCCTGTTGCAGGAATGTTGCAAGTTCCGGCATCTTCAGTTCTTTGCGATAGCGCACCACAGCCATTGAGAATTTGCGGATGTCACCAGCGAAACCAATGTCGTGTAGGGCGCCATTAAGCAGTTCTTGCGAGTTTGCAGCGCGGCCATCCCGCCTCGCTCCATGGTCGATAGGTCGCTCGCCTGATCTAGCAGCCATATCGGGTATGCTTTGTCGATGCGGCGGCAACGCGTCGATGCGAGAGCTTCCGGCCGCTTGATGGCTGCGGCAGGGTTCGCCGCCGGGCTGCCGCCTTGGTCCGTTCCGTTGCGAGATCCCGCCGTGATCGTCCCGCCCGGCTTTATCGTCGATAGGCCGTTCACCCGGTCTGGCAGCCGGTTCGCTCACGCTTTGCTGGCGCGGTGGGCGCGCGGCTGTATATGAAGGTCCGGTTGATCGGTCGCCGCGCCAGGATTCGTCATCAGGATGTAACAAGCCTTCTTCTCGGGCTGGCCCCTCGCCCTCCGGCACCGAGGGGAAACGGCGACGCCGCCCACTGATTTGACCTAGAGCAGCAGCCAAAAGTCGGCGTGAGCCAAGCGAGGGACCGGCAGGGCGATCGCCAGCAGCATTTTCGGCTTGGGGCGCAATGGGAGCGGAAGACGTCGCTTGGTTTTGAGGCCCAGAGTGCATTCGCTGCACGACGGAATTGAACGATTGACTGCCTTCTTCGGGGGCGCGGCCTGACTGCGGGCACGGACCGCTCGATCCCCGCGTGCTGCCGGACTCAGCACCTCCCGTGTGCGATCTTCCAGATCGTCCAATGCCCGTCATATCCAATCTCCAATGCGGGCAATGCGCCCCTATAGTGTCGAGGCTGATCGCTCATCCGTAGGGCGAGCTGCGATGGACCGGGCATCCAGGCGAAGATGGTCTTCACGAAACGGGATTTTGAAAAGTCTGACGCTGGCCATGCCCTCATTAGCCGCTCGAAGCGCATGTGACCGAAGTACCCGCCCCATTGGTCAGCTCAATGCGTGAGACCCCATCGGTTCCGTTCGAGGTCTTGTCGATCGCCCGGATGCGATCGCTTGCACGGCATCGGCGGCCGTCCCCAAAAGTTTCCCTTAATCCGAAGCACACGCAGTAATCGCGGCAGGAGATTTCGCACGCACGTCGGCGGCATGGAAATAACGGGAACCGCAGTCATCAAGCCCTGCGCCAAAGGCGACGATGTCCCTCTGCGCGCCCGCAGGTTCTGGCTTCGCCTTCTCGGCGTGATGACCTTGCGCGCGGGGGTGCTTCGCATTCTTTGGCGGTCATCCCAATCCTACCCGTAGCACCCGACAGACATTGATCTTTCGCAAAATGTTTTCCTGAGACAATGGCAAAGCTTCGACCATCACACATAGCCGTCCTTACCTGACATAAACCTGACCTGCGCTCGGCCAAAATGCTGAAATCGCCAAAAGCGAAGACCACTGGAACTACTGCGGCATCGGGGGCGCGGGCTGCAGCCTGAGAGAACTGGAAATTTGTCTCGACACTGTCCTGGGCAACAGGGCGCGTGTCGTGACCACAAGACGAGCCGCAATGGCCTGATCCGCTCGATGGGAAGTGGGAAGCAGGCGGCGAGAGCTCAATAGACACGGCGACGGTCGAAGCGGCCTGTCAGCGGCCTTCGAGGAGATCATATCTCCCTGTTCATTCCCGCTCAGCCATCCGAGTTCGCAACCAGTTTGAACATCAAACGTCAGATGGCAAATCAGTAGCCCCGCCATTGCCACTCACAGGCCGCGCACTCCAACATCTGTGAAACTACCGGCACTTACAAACGTGCTCGTCAGCCTTCTGACAGCTAAATGAGGGATATACCGAACGTTGAACAACGCAAAGCCTTCGAGCCGTTAGGTTCGATCGGAATGCAAATTCCGCATCCGAGCTTAGCTTAGGTCCAGCTGTGATTTGTCTCATCTATGGAGAGTGATTTGGAGCCCCACAACGGATGGTTTGATACGGACGCTTGGATGCGCGACTACGCTGCTCTGCAGGAACAGCAGCGGGTGCGGCAACAATCGGGAGGCATGCCCGAGGATCAAGCACGTTTTGAACAGCAACTGAGCGAGTTGCAGCTCAGTTCCGCTGGTGCGAGCCCCAGCGATACTACTTACCCTGAAGCTGGTATGCCTGACACTCGCCCTGCGAAGTCGCATGGATCATCCCAGCGCGCTGACATAGAGGATCCAATGTGGATGCCTCAGCGGTCCAAGTCACGAAATGGCGGGTCCAGCAGCACGTGCTACACCGGGCCCTCGGGAGCGCCTCCTGCTGTGCGGACGAAGGACGGCAAAGGCCGGCACCTATGGTCAAGTGTTAAGTCAGGTGTCGCCAAAGCCTTTTCGGGGCGTCGTCGCGAGGATTCGTCCGGCATGTCGGCGTCGGATGTAGTTCATTCAGAGCTTCGCATATATTACGCGAAGCGACGGCTCCCGACCGAGCCCTTCGAGACGGACAAAATCCTTGTTTCCAGGTTTTTGAGGGCGTCTCTCGGCAGCACCTTCGTGCAGACTGCCCAGAGGAATGCATCTCATTTGCACCAGTTCAGTGCATGGCTTAACCAGCGCGAGAGGGACCCAATTGCCGACCGGCTGAACGACCATGAGTTGGACAACGATGCACGGGAGTATGCGCAGCAATTTGACTCTACCGGCAGCAAGAAAATCAAAGATCAAGTCATAGAGGCATTGGAAAACATCCGACAAACCAATCTCCCACCAGCTGAGCTCACAGATGACGAGAGGCTTATTGGTGACTTCAGGGAGGCGGCCACATCCGCCGGCCGTTCGAAAGACACCGTTACTTGGTGGGTGGGAAGGCTGCATCAGTTCCGGACATGGCTCTGGTCCAAAGACTTGACGCTGACCAGCTTGCTTGATCTCCCCGAGGAGTTGAATCGACTTGCGACACTCTCTGGCACAAAGCGTATCCATGCGGCGTTGACAGTGCTCCAGGAGTTCCACGCCGCAAAAGTCGAGGAACGCGCCGCGAATTTCAACCCCCACCGCCGACAGCGGTTGGCTGCCCTCCCTGCCGAAGACGATGCGCTTATGACGCGGTTCAAAACGGCAGCCATGCAAGCCGGCGTTCCCAAAAACACGATTGACAGCAGCCTGATACATGCAAAAAAATTCGCCAACTGGCTCCATAAGAACGACAAGGAGCCGTTGGCTTCTCGGTTTCGAGATGAATCGCTGGCGGACGATTTAGACCTGTATAAAGCCGAGGGTAATGACCCTGAGAACCGTCTTCAGTCGACGCTGAATCATCTCCGGAGGCTCATGTCGGAAGGGTGCGGCTTCGAACAGATCGGGCCCGGCCCGCGTCTCATGGGGCGGCACCTCCTGCACCCCTATCCCGCAGACGCCCGTGTCATCGACGCGATGCTGGACGAAGCCATACGTGGACTTGGAGATGCGACTACGGCGCAAAAGCTGCCTTTTCAAGACCGGGCTAGCCGCCTTCGTGCCTTCAGTGACTGGCTCCAAAGGGAAGGTAAGAGCAACATAGTTGACCGGCTTAACGATGCTGACCAGCGACGTGGCTTAAACGCAGATGCCAAGAACTTTAGGAAGGTTTCACCTCGGCTCTATGGAACCGATTTCACGATGCTTCGGCAATACCTGCAACTTGTCGAGGCGAATAGAGCGCTCGGGTTGCGGGGTCCCGAGGAGGCGGATTCGTTTGCCGGGGAAGGCGCCCAGCACGCCAGCTCGTTTCAAGAGTTTCCCTCAGCTCAGAATACTCCGTCCGAGGGAGCTTGGGATTGTCTCAGGACGCAGATGCAGAGCTCCGCGCCCCCGTCTGCAGAGCTTTCCTCAGCTCCGAATACTCCGTTCGAGGGAGCTTGGGATTGGCTCGGCACGCAGATGCAGAGCTCCGCGCCCTCGTTTGCAGAGCCTTCCTCAGCTCCGGTTACCCCGTTCGAGGGAGCTTGGGATTGGCTTACCACGCAGATGCAGTCCTCCGCGCCCTCGTCTGCAAGGTCCCCATCGTCAGACATCTACCGCGGTCTTTCCCCTCTGGTTGATTTGCCCTCCACCCCGTACGAGTTGCGTGACGATGCTCACTATGCACCGGGGTTTCCGAGCACATCGGCGGATGCTCAGATAGCGGCGTTGAATCAGACAGCCTCGTTCCACGGCCACGGTGGGCTAGAACTCGGCGCCAGGGATTGGCTGAGCGACGAGCATATCGCGGCGGATTACGCGCTTCTGATTCAGGAGCTGCAGCGGAACAATCCGGATCTCGCCTCCCGCACGCGGCTCGTGGATCCGCTCATAGCCCACTATCATCTGCGCTTGGGCTCCGACAGCGTGGCGTCGCGCGCCTTCCAGCAGATTGTCTATGATCAGGATGGTAATGACACAGCCGACTTCCTGTTCCTGCCGCTGAACGATGCCAGTGCTTCGGATCCCAATCGCCGCGGCAGCCATTGGTCGCTGCTGCTCGTTGATCGTCGCGAACGGGCAATGCCGGCTGCCTATCACTACGATTCCGCCGTGGGATACAACGACGGGCCTGCAGCACTGCTCGCACAACGGCTGGGCGCTCGTCTGGAGCCTGCCCGCATGACCCAGCAGAGCAACGGCTATGATTGCGGTGTCTTTGTGCTGGACGGGACGCGGGCATTGGTTAGGCGCCTGGCGCAAAGACGACGGCCGGGCGTGCTGCACCTCGACAACCTCGTTGTCGATCGGCTGGCACTGCAAACCCGACTGAGGCGCTGACTGGCTGGCTGGCTGTAGCGACATATGTGGAACGGCCACGCGACAAGCGGTTTTTTAGACATATCACGCAGCGGGACCGGTGCGCCCATATGTGGGGCCTTGATGCGCGGTCGAGCGCCGAGCTTGAGCAGCCTGAGCCGCAGCGTAGCCAACTCGGCGCTGCGCAGATGATGCGTCGTGGGCACCGCCTTCGCGCAGGGTAAGCATCAGCCAGTATGCGGCGGTGTGCAGGACAAGACGGACCTGGTTGGCAATCGGTGGGCGGCAGGAGGTACGGTCGGAGGCGAGCTGGCTCTTGTGCATCTTGATCAGGTTTCGGCCCGGCCGCGGGCGCAGTAGATCACGTCGTAGATGTGCTCGGCGGAGCCTTTGTCGAGATTGGTGACGACGAAGCGGATGTCGAGGCCATCGTGGTTGCCTCGATGCGAGCGCAGGCGCGACGTTTCGTCTTCCAGGATTTCGCCTTGTAGCGGTTTCGGCATAGCCGCGCAGCACCGACTTCCGCTCGAGCGCGCGGCGGGTGCGGATATCGTCGGCGCTCTCGTCGACGAGCCGCTGCAGAACCTTGTTGCCGGGTTGGCCGAAGGGGTAGTCGACGCCGTTGTTCTCGCACCTGGCCATGACGTGCGCCCGGCCATAGTGGCCATCGCCGCGGATCAGGATGCGGGTGGTCGGCCAGCGGGCACGGATGCGGCGCACGAGGCGGCGCAGATAGCCGCGGATCTCCTCGCCCGTCGGGGTCTTGCCGAGGCGCAGGACCATGGCGACCGGGCGACAGGTCGCGGCGTCATATACATGGATCGGCATAAAGCAACGCCTGTAGTAGTGGGCGTTGAAGAGCGACAGCTGCTGATGGCCGTGAACGACATCAACCGTATCGTCGACCCTATCGTCGTGCATAAAACGGGCTAGGTCGCAGCTTTGCTATCGCGGCGAGGTGGTGCTCCCTGCGCCCAGCCCCTCGGCATCATAACAACCCCTCAAGACGACCGCGAAGGAGCGTATGAAGGGCCGACAAGCCATCGTTCACTATCTGAAATTCGTTTGCGCCGCCAATGCCGATGCCTTCATGGCCGTCCTTCAATACATTGCACATGTCAGGCATCGTCATGATCCACCTCAATTTCGGCTAGCGCACGTCAGGGTTTCGTCAGTCGCAGGGAGTATTCCGTGCCAGAGCGCGCGATTGTTCAAAAACGACGATCCGCACGCTGGTTGTGGCGAATTACGTCTCGTCGGCGCTGCCGAAGGAGCTTCGCTCGCTCAGGTCGCGGCCGCACTGTGTAATCGGCGCATCATCGGTTGCAAGGGAGACGGCTTATGACAGGAGTTAACCGACGTGCGAATGCGCCAGGCGGATCAGGCCCCCGCTGGTCCCATGCTGGGTCCGATATTGGCGCTGGAAACGATGCCACGGCGTTCAGTTCGGTCATGCAGGGTCTGCACTCTGACAGTCGAGATTCAGGAACCTCCTCCGCTCAAAGGCCGCCTTCGACCAGCGATGCCCGACACCGCCCCTCACATGACCCTTCGGTAGATGCGCGTGACGTTCAGCCTGATGCTCGCTATCTGCCGGATCGCAGCGCGACAAATTGGGAGGAACGTTCATCGCGTTCCGGTACGGAGGGCCACGGTACCGGTCAGTCCAGCAGATTGCGGCCAAGTGCCTCGCACAGGCAATCCGCAACAGGCCTGGATCGCTCATCAAAAAGGCGGCGCATGAGTGGTGTCGCCGCCCAGAGCAGTGCACTCTCAGAACAAGAATCTAACGAAGGTCTAGACGCAATTTACTTCGCCCGGGACATCGTTGGATTCTCGTGTGCAGTAGTGGAGTATGACAGGCGGCTGCAGGGAGCGGATGACGGAATCCATGCAGACTTCGTGCAAAAGGCCGCCGCCCAGTTCAGAAGTCAATTTGTCACACGTTTCGAGGAAGATATACGCCGCGGGAAATCATGGGGCTATGCCACAGCATGCAACGCAGTAAGTCGCGAGGCCGGAGGTGAGGAAGGCGTCGACGCCTGCAAGGCGATTGCAGCTCGGGTGTCGCAGCTTAATGATAGGTTGATGTGCGAAGTGGAGCCCAAAGCTCTTTCGCTCTTCGCGGCGTCGTTTGGTCGGCATCCGCAGTCGAGAACGTGCCGCAATGCAACGATCAGAATAGCCCAATTTTGCCGCGATGAAGACAGGGCACTTGGGGGGCTGAATAGTCAAAGTCTGTCGTTGCTGGTGAACGGTTTTAGCAAGTGGCCGCAGCGGCCGGAAACTCGTGGGGGCGCGGAAGCCGTTGCCCGTGAGGTCGGCCGTCGCACCGAGCGACGTTTCCGGCTGTCTGATTTTGCGCAGCAAAACTTGGCGAACCTTGCAAATGGCTTCGGCAAGTGGCCGCAAGCAGGCGATTGCCGCGACGCTATGATTGCGCTCGCCGGGGAGGTCCTTCGCCGCACTCGCAGCGACCCCGGGCTCTCCGCTTTCAATCACCAGGACCTTGCGAACCTTGTAAACGGCTTCGGCAAGTGCCCGGAAGAGGAGGTCATTTGTCAAGCCACCGACATGATCGCTGGCGAGGTCCTGCGTCGCAGCCGGCACTCCAGGCTCTCTGAATTTACTCACCAAGAGCTGGCAAATCTTGTGAACGGCTTCTCCAAATGGCCGGCGCAGGACTCATTTCGGAGAGCCACAGTCGCGATTGCCGGGGAGATCCTGCGCCGTGACCAGCATTCCCGACTCTCCGATTTCAATCAGCAGGAGCTAGCAAACTTGGTAAACGGCTTCAGCAAGTGGCCACAAGACGTGTCGTCTCGCC
Organism: Mesorhizobium sp. LCM 4577; assembly: GCF_001854795.2. Lineage (NCBI taxonomy): Bacteria > Pseudomonadati > Pseudomonadota > Alphaproteobacteria > Hyphomicrobiales > Phyllobacteriaceae > Mesorhizobium > Mesorhizobium sp. LCM 4577. The sequence goes on from NZ_MDDU01000053.1 coordinate 30,685, forward strand.
AAGCCACGAGCGCGATCGCCGTGGAAGTTCTGCGTCGTGACCGCCGTTCCCGGCTCTCCGATTTCAACCATCAGGATTTGGCAAACTTGGTGAACGGCTTCAGCAAGTGGCCCGAAGACGTATCGTCCCGCCAAGCCATAGTCGCCATCGCCACACAACTTTCCAGCTGCGCCCTTAATGAAGGGCTCGCTGATTTTACTGCGCAGGAGCTGGCGAACCTGGTAAACGGGCTGAGCAAATGCCCCACCAATGCGGGCTGCCACCAAGCCACAGTCGCGATCGCCAGTGAGGTCATTGGCCGCCGCGATCAACTTTCTGATTTTACTCACCAGAACCTAACAAACCTCGTTAACGGTTTCAGCAAGTGGCCGGACATGGCGGATTGTCGCGAAGCAGGGATCGCAATCGCCGGCGAGATTTTTAGCCGCGTCGACCAGCTCCCTAGTCTTACTCAGCAGGCACTGGCGACTTTGGTGAACGGCTTCAGCAAGTGGCCAGCAGAGGCGGCATCTCAGCAAGTCTCAGTCGGGATCGCCAGCGAGGTCCTTCGCCGGGCACGGGGCGACGCTGGGCTCTCGGACTTTGATTACAAGAACCTGACGAACCTGGTGAACGGCTTGAGCAAGTGGCCGGAGCAGGTGGCATCTCAACAAGTCGTTGCCGCGATCGCCAGTGAGGTTCTGCGCCGCGCCGAACTCTCGGATATTCCCCCCCAGGACCTGGCGAACCTGGTGAATGGCTTCAGCAAGTGGCCCGAAGAAGAATGGTCTCGCCAAGCCACCGGCGCAATCTCCAGCGAGGTCCTCCGCCGCGATCGGCTTTCTGACTTTACTCACCAGAACTTGGCGAACTTGGTGAACGGCTTCAGCAAGTGGCCGGACGGGGAGGGCTGCCGCGCCGCAGCCATTGCAATCGCCGGTGAGGTCTTTCGCCGCGCCGACCAGTTCTATGACTTTGCACCGCAAGCGTTGGCGACAGTGGTGAACGGTTTWAGCAAGTGGCCGCAAGACGCGTCGGCTCGCCAAGCCACAATCGCCATAGCCTCTGAACTGCGTCGCCGAGGCACGCGCCAGCTCGAGCTCTCTGAATTTAATCGCCAGGACATCGTGAACTTGGTGAACGGCTTCAGCAAATGGCCCGAAGAGGCGGATTCTCAGCAAGCCGCAGACGCAATCGCCAACGCACTTTTTTGCCGAGCCGACCGGCTCTCTGATTTTACTCACCAGCAGTTGGCGAACTTGGTGAACGGTTTTAGCAAGTGGCCGAATGGACCGAATTGTCGCGAGATGACGTTCTCAATCGCACGGGAGGTCCATCCCGGCCAGCTCTTTGACTTTGCTCCGCACGAACTAGCGAATCTAGTGAATGGTTTCAGCAAATGGCCGCATGCGGAGGACTGCCGCCAAGCCACGATTGCAACCGCGCATGAGATTCTGCGCCGCGGCGCCTTACTCGGCGATTTCGCTCACCAGCATTTGGCTAATCTGGTGAACGGTTTCAGCAAATGGCCGGAAGCCCCTACCTGCCGCGACGCGGCGGCCGCTATCGCAGAGGAGGTTCAAGGCCGTCAGCTCTCTGATTTTGTTGCCCAAGGACTGGCGAACCTAGTGAACGGTTTCAGCAAATGGCCCGAACGGACGTCATCTTATCAAGCCACGGTCGCGATCGCCAACGAGGTTCTTCGCCGAGGCACCCGGCACTCTCAATTTACTTCGCAACATTTAGCCAATCTGGTGAACGGTTTTAGCAAGTGGCCGGAAGAGACGAACTGTCGCGACGCGATGCTCGCAATAGCATCAGAAGTTCATGGCCGCGCCGTTCGGCTCTCCGATTTCAGTTCGCAGGAGTTGGCGAATCTAGTGAACGGTTTCAGTAAATGGCCAGACCAGGCCGGTTCTGAGCAAGCCACAGTCGCCATTGCCCACACGATCGTTCACCGCGCCGTCCGCCTCTCTGATTTTACTTCGCAGGAACTTGCGAATCTGGTGAACGGTTTCAGCAAATGGCCGGAATCGTCGTACCCTCGCGATGCCACGTTCGCCATCGCGGGCGAGGTTCTCCGCCGCCCCGCCCGGTTCTCTCAATTTACCTCACAACATTTGGCGAATCTGGTGAACGGTTTTAGCAAGTGGCCGGAGTCGCCGGAACCTCGCGAAGCCACGTTTGCGATTGCCGCTGAGGTTCTCCGCCGCGCCGACCTCTCCCATTTTGCCCCGGAGGGACTGTCGAACCTGGTGAAYGGTTTCAGCAAGTGGCCAGACGGGGAGGACGGCCGCAGAGCCACAGTCGCGATCRCCAGTGAAGCACGTCAGCGCCAGTTCGCTGATTTCGCTCCGCGGTTAATGGCCATCTTGATGAACGGGTTTAGCAAGTGGCCGGAAGAGGAGACGTGCAGGCAGTCCACAATTGACATCGCGCGCAGCTTAGGTGCTCGGGGACAGCGATTTGGTGTATTCACCACACCTCAGCTTAGCCTGATCGTCAATGCTCTGTCGCGAATGATCGTGAGGGCAGAGGACAGTGGCGAGATAACAGACGCCGTTCTGCCGAAGGATCGGTTGCACAAACTCGCTCACTATCTGAACTATGATAATGAGCGGCTGGCGCAGGCCGGCCCTTTAGACATCACGATCATTTTCAAGGGGCTGGGTAAGGCTCGACTGGTCGACGATCTCGGTTTGCTGGCATCGGCAGGGTTGAATCGGCTCTCGGAATTGCGTCAAGCCCCTGGTTTTGCGACGCAGGTCGATCTGGAAACGATGGGTAACATGTGTGCGGCTCTGTTGCCATTGGCGCGCAGCCCACAGAAGCCGCTGCGCTGGCACCGCAGGCAGGCTCTGACGTTGCTGAACGACCTTCAACCGGTTCTTGAGCAGAAGATTGAAGCGCATCTGAACGCAAGCGATGCCGAGCGGACGCGCGGGCCGCTTGCGAGCCGCTCCCCCGCACTATCGATCTACCAGACGCTCAAGGCGCGTGCGGTGCTGGAGAGACTATTCAGGTCGCCGTATGTCGAGGGTAAGCGGGCCGACTTGCGGGTGCGGCAACAAGAGCTGGAGGGCAAGACCAAGGATATCCTGCACAGGACGCGCGGTCTCATTGAAGGCGACCTTTCCAACATGAGCTGGAACTTGATCGCGCAGATCGAGGCCGACAGTCCGGTGGATGCGTTAGACCTGTTCATAGAACAGGATGCGGCGGCGATCCAGGCGCAGCATCCGGCCTCAGTGTTCGACGTGCTTCAGGTGCTGCAGAGCATGGATCACGAGCCCAGGCCGCCGCAGGGCGATGCAGGACTGATGCGGTTGCCTGTGGTGGACATGCAGGGGCGGCCGTTGCCCGGCGAGCCCGAAACACGCTATTCGATTTTCCATCGCCTGACCTCGGGAAGACTGCCCGTGGTCGCCGTGCAACTGCCAGCGACCCCGAGTGCATTCATGCTGGCGCGGACGCTCACCGTCGATGGCGTGCCATACCGCATGGACCTGTTCGGCGGTAGCAAATTGAAGCCGCCGCGATTGAACGTGTCTCAGGTTGCCGCGCGTGCCCCAGGCGAGCCAACAAAGCCTTCCGGGGGAAAGTTGCTGGCAATCCCTTATGCCGAAACCGCACCCGGCACTGCCTTCGAGCAGCTCTCGCGCGCCTGGGCACCTTTCAAGGAGGCCTATTATTACACTCAGCGCAGGGGCTTTGCGGCGCCTCCGGCGATCAAAGATCTATCTCCTCACGACTACGCGTTGGAAGGCGCCTTCAAATTGGTGCTGCTGCCGGACCGTCCCACGGGCGAGGCGCACCCCTTCAGGCTGACGGGGCCGGAAGGGCCAATCGCGTTGCGACCGCATGACGGCTGCGGTTTCATAAAGGCCTCGCTGGCGAATCTCATGCCGGCCGTTCGTCGTGGCGGCGAGCAGGAAGACGGTCCGGACCGGGTGCTTGCCTATGGTGAGGCAAAGAACACGTCCCTCCCGGTCTCGGCGCTGCAACATTATCCGCGCAGCGAGCAAGTGGCGGATGAGGCGCGCCAAAAGGCTCTGACCTGGCTACGTAGCAAGGAAAGGCTACAGTTGACGTCCGAAGAGCTATTTCGCACGGTTACGGCGGCAAACATCAATGGTCCGGGCGCAATCGCCGTCCCGTCCGCCGACAGCTGCCTGCATGTGCCAACGCTCAAGAGCCAGACCTTGAGCAGTGGCGGCACGCTAATCGGGCGATCCCCTTATGACAAGCCGAACCTGAGGCCGTTCGCCGCTGAGCAAGTCAAGTCGGCGGTCGATGGAGATCCGACCGCCGTGTTTCTCGATAACTGCACGGCCATCCAATACAGCTTCAATGTCGCGCATAAGTCTGGCGAGGAACTAGCGGCCGACGATCCGACTTTGTTTGCGAAAGGCGTTCTGATCGTGGTGCCGGATGAGATGTGGCCCGCCGACTATTCCGACCGAGGGCTTGTGATGTCTTCCGAGGACGTCAAGTGCCATTCGAATTGGACCACGGGCAAGGACCGCGCGAAGGTGGACACGCCGGTCGACTGCGTCGGCATCCTCCAGGCGACGGAGGTGTTTGCCCCGGGCTCGGTGGTTGCCGTGCCGCCCAGCGAACAGAAAAAGCTTGACGGCGATTTCGACGGGGATAGCGTCATCATTATCGGCGATCGGCCGCTGCTTTACGAGCATGTGAGGCAATTCGATAAAGAGGAGCAGGCGCGCGGGCTTGGCTCGCTCAAGCCGCCAAAGTCCCATACTCCGGCGATTGACAACGGTCACTACAAGTTCGGTCGCGCCAGCCAGATCCTCGCTGCCACGCGGAACGTTCTGGAAATCTACACCGGCTTGCAGCGAGGCTTTCTGGCTCAATCCCACGAAGCGCGACAGTGGTTTGCCGAGCGTGCCATCTTCGGAACGTACGAAGGCATTCACCCACAGCTCAAGCGAAATATTCGAAGCCTGCTGGAGCAGGAGCGGGTCAGCGCTCTGAGCTTTCTGGACGCGCGCGAGATAGCGCGGCGTGAGATCGTACTTGCCAACCATCCGGTCGCGCGCGAGATGGCCGAATTGCTCCTCGCCGAGCTCGAGGCTTGGGCCGGGAGGCTGGAGGAGCAAGCCCTGCCCGAAACGGACACGAGCATGAGCGAGGCTCCTGTCGCAGTAAGCCAACCGCTTTCCGCGCTATTTCCGGAACTGGCGGAGAGCTACTCGGTAACGACCCAGCCACGCGAGCGCGTCCAGCTTCTGGTGGACCGTTACCCTGCACGCATCGATCCGCGACCCGATGGTTATAACCCACACGATCTCGTGCAAAGTACAAACAATCTCCTCAGCCTGGGTATCAAAGTCGGAACTGACGCCTATAAATCCGACACTGGCGCCCACACATTTATGTTCAAGAGCGGGTACCTTCAGCGCCTGCTGCAACAGATCCCGGGCCTAGCCACCGTACCATATGTAAAGAGCACGGCGGCGGCTCTCCACCACGGAAGCTTTGATTCCGATGCAGCCTTGAAGGAGCTGAAGGACAACCCCACTCTGGCGGCTTCCATCATGGAATCCTCGATTAAGTTCGCTGCGGAGCAAGGCCTTCTGTCCAGGCCCTCCAACCTCCGGCTCGCCGTCGGAGATAGCGACATGACCATAACGCTGAACCGCGAGGAGGCGTTGGAGCGCGCCAAAATCGAGTCGTCGCGTGCCAAAGAGGTGGAAGAGAACATCACTGCAGCGGCGCTCGGAGTTGCCGCGAGTCTCAGGAAAGCCGGCATCCAAGTGAATATGCCTCATCTTGAGCACAGGCTGAGGTCGGACGCCTCCATGACAGACCAGCTCTTCGGCGTGCAGGTCCCCGTCGAAGCCGGCGCCCAGCTGATCGGCAACGCTGTACGTCATCTTTACGAGCTCCCCGACAAGGAATTTACGCCCGCCTTCAAGAAGGCCATTCTAGCCTTCGAAGAGCGAGGCTATTCGGAGGTCAGCACAATCAACTGGTTCAAGACGCGATCTCCAACCTTTGTCGGCATCAAGACTGTTCTCGCCACGCCTGAGGGCTACCGCTTTGAAGTAGAGTTCCACACGGCCGACAGCTACAAGGCCAAGATCGACAATCATGACACGTACAAGGAGCTGCAGAAACTGCAGGAGCTCCAGCGAGGCAGCCGAGAGTCCCTGGATCCCTCGATAGCCGAGCCACTCTTGGAGCGTGTGCGAAACGCTTGCAACAAGGTTGTCATCCCTGACGGAGCCATAGGGATCCCGCACTGGGAACCCGACGCGGATAGTTCAGTCGGTGCCAGTCTAATTCGTCGATTGAAAGTGGAGCCGCCTAAGCACACGACGGCGCGGTCCGCGATCGGACAAGAAATTCTTGGCGCTCTGGGCTCGCGACCGATCGTGCTTGTCGGCATGAAGGGCGCTGGGAAATCCAGTTTTGGCCGGGTGCTCGCCAGACGACTGGGGCTGAAATTCGTCGATGCGGATAAGGAGATCGAGGCTAAGACTGGCAAGTCCATAGCTAAGATCTTCGCTGAGGATGGGGAGGTGCATTTCAGAGATCTTGAGATGAAAGAGATAAAGAAGTCGCTCGAACAAGGGCCGAAGGTGCTCGCAACCGGCGATGAAACGTTCATGTTCGAGGAAATTCGGCATCTTGTCAGTGCGAAGGCGGTCTCAATCTGGCTCAATACCCACGAGAACGTGATCAGGCGCAATCAGAGGCACGAGCGTCTCAAGACTAAAACCGACGATCAAGACCAGTCCGTCACAGATCTGATGCGCGTGCGTAATCCTGTCTATCAACTTGCCGATCTCACGATTGCCCCGCAGCACCAGCGAGATCTTAAGAGTGCGGATGCTTGCCTGAGCGCGTTGCACGCCCACCTATGCGGCGAGGGCAGGGAAGCCTAAACTTGTGTCGTGCCATGGGTAAGGACGGTGATGGCGTAGGTCAGCATGCGCCCCCCCCCGCGTCGACACCCTGGTCGGTATAAGGGTTTTTCGGATAGTTTGAACGTACAGAACTGTAGATGTGGCGAAGGCAGCGCGGTGCGGCGCCCTTCAGCGGCACAGTTAAAAGTTGCGCAGTTCTGGACCGGACATCGGTCAATGGAACCAGGTGCCGTTCGAGAGTTGGGCGTCCAGAACGTCGAGTCCTTAGCAGGAGACGGATGCGCCTTTCCAGCACCAGGCATCAATACAGTCTACGCCCGCTTGCGGCTCGCTACAATCAGCCGGCGCTGTGGCCGAGCAGGCCGACAATCTCCCCGCCCCTTCTCGTCCGACGCGCGTATGGATCAGCTACCGTCGGCAGTCGGTCGGTGGACGTTCGTCGTGCGCATTGCCCATGTGCACATCGCTAGCGGCTCAGCAGGAGTTTCACTGTCACCGACTAGGCGGGGCAAGATGACTTGTGACGGCGGACCGAGCGCGTTGAGCAGAAACGGGAGTCCCGATGTCGCGAACATTGCGATAATTCTCTAAAAATGTGAGGCCGGCCCGACACACAGACGATTCCGGTTTGCCCATGGTCCATAGCGGCAAAGTAGGCTGCGCAATCACGGAGAAACCGATTTTGTCTACGCATCTAGACTAAGCCGGCGGCATGGAGTGCTCTCGCGACGGGCTCAAAATACTGCATTGGAACAGGTTTTCCTAGCTTTGTCGTCTGGATGAGCTGACGCGCCAGGCCATCATCGTCGACAATACTTAGACGTAGAGCTTGCGCCGCTTCGAAGATAGGTGAAACAGCCTCGCCCTCGCCGCGGCAAACCAAGACCGGCACCCCAGTCTCGCCCCTCACGTAACGCAGACCGACCAATATCGCCCGCCCTCTCAAGATCAATGTGGCGGACTTCACGCCAAGCGGAGGTTCGCCAGCCATCTCTTGACGTAGGCGACGTTGTTCACGCTTCAACTCTGGCGTACCTTCTTGTTCCTTCCTTTCGCGCTTGACCTCGGTCTCAGTCATGCGCATGTCGCGCAAAAACAACCAGCGCTGGAGCAGGAGATCGATCAAGCCGCCGACCAGAAGTGCACCAGCACCAATCCCGACCAGCAGTTTCACCTCCGTAAAGACGAAGCCGAGGCACGAAATGCCGCAGACCGGCAGATAGATCATCGTTTTCCACATGCCCAGAATAGCAAAAAGAAAGATAGCGCCGAGGACTAATAGCTTCACCAGCGCCTTGCCAAGGTCGGTTAAGGAGCGCATCGTCACGATGCGCTTAAACCCTTGAAAAGGATTGATTTTTTCAAGCTTTGGCGCCATCGGCTCAAACGAGAAGAGTAGTCCACCGTTAGAGATGAATGCGGCCGAGACCGCCGCGGCGGCTACAGTTCCAAGCAGCGGGCCGACGGTCGTCACGGTGAGTTCGGTCAAGAGAATTAGCGCTTGCCCGACAGCAATATTGAAAGGCAGATTCTGCAGCTTGTCGGTCAACAAAACCGCTTCGATGCATTTGTCTTCGATCGCGCTAGCTCTTAACCATAGATAGCCGAGACCGGCGCAGGTGCCGACGGCGCGGACGAAATCGGTGTTGCGTGCAATCTGCCCCTTCTTGCGAGCTTCGCTTAGCTTCTTGTGAGTGCCCGGGTGTTTCTTCTCTTCGCTCGTGCTCATTTCAGCATCTTTTCGAACGCCTCGAGCCCGCGGTTAGCCTGTGCGATATCTGACGCCATGGCGTCGATGAGATACGCAGTGTAGGTGACCATGATGATCGGAAAGCCGATATTTTTGATCGTCGGGGAAAGACGGTTCGATTTGAGTTGCGGGGCAAAGCGGGCAAGGATCATTACCGAAATGTCAACTAGTAACAGAAAGGCCACGACAGGCCCGGCGACTAGTAAACTCGTCACCATAATCCGGTCGAGAAGTGCGATTAATTCCATTGCCCCTTGTGAGGTCAGGGCGGGATGAAATTGATATACGGGCCAGATTGAGTAGCTGCCATAAAGGGCGCTGATCATGATCTGCAGGCCGTCCGATGCGACGAAGATCGTGATTGCTGTGATTCCGAGAAAAAGTCCCATCGCGGATGCCTGAGTGTTCGTCGCAGGGTCTACCGGACCGACTTGGCTGGTGATGCCGCGCTGGGTGTCGACAAGCTCACCGGCCGCCTGGAGGCTCCATATCGGGATTCCGAGTGGAATCCCAAGTAGCAGGCCGACAAAGATCTCCTTCAAACCGAGCAGTGTCACTTGGATGAAACGGGTATCAGCATCGAGCAGCTGTAATCCGTCTCTGATGGGTGCCAAGCACGGTAGCCMGAACGCGACCGCAAGGCATGTTCTGATTAGCCCGCCAAGTTGAGACCGCGTAAATACAGGCACGACCAGCATAATGCCGACAGGGCGAGCCGCAGCAAGACCGGCGGCGATGATGAGTTCGATGGCCGCATGGATGATCATTTGGGCATCGGCGGGTGACGAACCAGACATAATGAAGGCTAGTGACTCGGTATAATCGCGGGAAACTGTGAGAACACGTAATCGGCTTGCTCGATGAGCGGAGCGGTTAGCACAGGAGCAAACAGAGCAAGGATCGCAACAACGACCAATAGTTTCACTGTCAGGTGCAAGGTTTCATCCTGAATCTGTGTTGCCGCCTGGATAATACCGATGCCAAGGCCGACAATCACAGCGGCAATAAGTGGCGGCAGAACCCAAATCATGAAAACGATTAAGGTTTGGCTTATTTGGGCTACAATGCCGGCCTCATCCATGGTCAACCTCCCGGCGTTGTATAACTCAACACAAGCCCTTGCGTTAGTCGGGACCAACCATCGATAGTAACAAATATAAATAGTTTGAAAGGGACAGCTATCATTGTTGGGGATACCATTGACATGCCCATCGCCATCAAAATCGTCGTCACGATGAGGTCGATGCATATAAACGGAAGATAAAGAAGAAACCCAATTTCGAAAGCACGCTTGAGTTCTGAAATTAGAAAGGACGGTACGAGAATGGCGAAATCATCAGGTGTCGCCCTGGCGCGCATTTCCTCTGGCCAGACTTGTTTGGTCGAAGATAGGAAAAATCGGCGCTGCTCTTCGCTTGTGAACTTCTTGAGATAGTCACGCAAAGGCTCTCGTGCCTCCTCGCCAGCGGTAACCCAGTCATCGAAGGTTTGATAGTGGAGCTTCGGGTCCGTGACGCGCTCATAGGTCTGCTCGATAACAGGCGCGCTAACGAAAACGGTGAGAATTAATGCCGTCGCGTAAAGAACTATATTCGGGGGTATCGTCTGCGTCCCGAGAGCATTGCGGACGAGGAATAGAACCACTGATATCTTTATAAAGGCCGTGGTTGTGACGACTGTGAGCAGCAGCAGACCCAGTCCAGCCGTAACCGCAAGAAGCGCCAGGATCCCTGGTTGAATCTCACTCATTGCAAGCCAACCTGCCACGTAGCCTGATGCCAAGCTCGTCGCCGATGCGCACGATGTCGCCACGGCCGATACGCCGGCCGTTGGCAACTATATCGATCGGACCGTCGACCGGCCGATTGAGTTCGAAGACATGTCCTTCGCCTGCATTCCTCAGTTCCCCCAGCGGCATCAGCCAGCGGCCGCATTCAAAAACCAGAGTGATTTCGATATCGTCGAGCTCGGCATCCGATGGCCCTTGCTGCAATTCCGGTTCTGTCATGATGTGCGCATACTCCAAAGGGCATGGTTGCGGGCGGAAAGGCCCCCGCAGGATCAGGCTGTCGTCCGCAACATCTGCCACGGCCCAGAGCCGGCCCGCAGAGAGGATGACCTGATCGCGGTGGAACGGTAATACGTCTGGTATCAAAGCATCACCAGCAGAAGTTTTGCGAATAAGCGCCGCCGGAACGCAAAGCGAGCCGATCTTTCCTGCAACCAGGATCGGGAGCTCAGCGGGTAATTCGCAGGGTTGTCGCGGCAGCTGTCGAATCAGATCCCCCAGGGCGTGGAACGCGAACGGCACCGGGCCATCGAGAGGCGAGAATAAGCACAGACGAGCTTTGCCGTTGATCGGGCCGCAGGCGACGTCGTATTCGAGATAGGGAGGTGGCATGGTGGTTTCGCGCAGCTGAGCCAGTTGCACGTCCTGCCCCGTCTGAGCCTCGAGCCGAGCGATAAGCGGCTCAAGTGCGAGTTCGAGAACGAGTGAACCGGTTGGCTCGGAAGGTAGGCCAATGCCGCTCTGCACGGTCGAGATGAGCCTCTCTATCAGTGCGCGGGAGATCGACAAGACGATCGTCTCATCTCCGAGCCGCCAAATGCACTCGAGCATTGGGATGGGAAGCGATTCCGGCTGCCAGACAAGCCGTCCCATTCGCACCGATAGCGGCTCGTCGCCGAGCCGGCACTGAAAAGGCGTGCGGGGGTGTGCGCATTCGTTGAGCCACGAGACGACGTCGTGGGACAGACTTAGCTTTGGCTTCAGGGAATCGTGCGTGCTCAATGTGTTTTCGGCCCTACAAGACGGCACCATTGCGACACGACAAGAATACTAGTGGTCATCAGATTGACTTGCCCGCCACCTCGGTGAGCGAGACACTCGCGTACCGAAGCAGGATCTCATCGTCGGCCTCCGTCTCGGCTGCGGTCTGAGAGCGGATATCGACGCCGCGCCGGACGTCGTCCTCGATTTGTTGCCACTTGTTCCTTGCCGCCGAACAGCTGATCCAGAGCGACCTTGCCTCAGACGCCGCTGTCTCGGCCTGTTCTTGAGCGATGCAGGCGTTATCAAGCGTCTTTCGCCTCAAGGCGACCTCAGCCTCAAGCCGCTCTATGTGGAGGTGGCCTTGATCGAGCGCCTGGATGGACAAGGCATCAAGCGTTGCAAACCGTTGGTAAAGCCCCATCTCCGCCCTTGCGCAGTGTTGCTGTGCGATTGCAAGCTCGCGGGAAGCATGCTGTGCGGCCTCGGCCGCTAAGTGGGCCTTGGCTTCCTTTTTGGACAGCTCACGAAAGGCGCTACGCTCTCGCATATCCTTCAAACGCCGCAAGCTCGTAGCGTGGAAACAATTCATTCGGTCAGCTGCAACATCCATGCGACGGTTTCCTCAAAGTCGCTCGCCTCGTCTTGTCCCTGGCGCAAAAATTCCTGCAGGTCGCCGATCGAATCGATAGCCCTGTCGGTAAGCGGATCGTTGCCTTGCTTGTACTCGCCGACCTTGACCAAAAACTCGGACTCGGCGTAGCGCGAGAGGAGATCACGGAACGTAGATGCCGCCTCGCGATGTGCCATAGGCACGACCGCATCCATTACGCGGCTGCGACTTTGGAGCACATCGATCGCGGGGAAATGGGATCGCGCAGCGATGGTGCGTGAGAGGACGACATGGCCATCGAGAATGCCGCGCGATTCTTCTGCGATGGGATCCCCCATGCCGTCACCTTCGACAAGCACTGTATAGAAGGCCGTAATTGAGCCACGCTCACCCATGCCCGCGCGCTCCAGCAGGCCTGGCAGCATGGCAAACACGGAAGGCGGAAAGCCTCGCCGGGTCGGCGGCTCGCCCGCAGCAAGTCCGATTTCGCGCATGGCCCGGCAAAAGCGCGTCAAGGAATCCATCATTAGAACGACGCGTTGCCCTTGTTCACGAAAATGTTCGGCAAGCGCGCTTGCCATGTGAGCACATTGCGCCCGCTCCATGGCCGAGCGGTCGGATGTTTCGACCACAACGATCGTACGACGAAGAGCCGCTTCCCCAAGGTGTCGCTCAACGAATTCGCGCACTTCGCGCCCGCGCTCGCCAATGAGGGCAATTATGTTAACATCGGCCGCCGCGCCCTTTATGATCTGCGATAGTAATGTTGACTTGCCGCAACCAGGCTCTCCATAGATCCCAATCCGCTGGCCTTCGCCGCACGTCAGGAGACCATCCAAGGCGCGGATGCCAAGTGGGAATGGTCGCTCGATCATGCGCCTTGTCATGGGGTTGGGCGCCTTGCCCCGAAGCGGGCGCGTTTGGTCGGCTTTGAGAGCGCCTTTGCCGTCGAGGGGACGGCCAAAGCTGTCGATCACGCGGCCAAGCAAATCGGGGCCGACCGGCACTTCATGCATTCGACCGCTAGCGACCACTTCTGCGCGACTGGACAGGCCCACCATGTCACCGATCGGGGTGAGCAGCACGCCATCTTGAAGGAAACCGATCACCTCGGCTTCGAGAGAGCGTCCGGTGCGCGGATCCTGCAGCAGACAAAGTTCCCCAATTCGAGCATCCGGCAACACGGCATGGAGAACAGTACCGACGGCCCTAGTTAGGCGTCCGCGCACGACACGGGTGTCGATATGCTTTGCCGTCGCTCTCACAGACGAGAGCGCCGCATCCAGTGTCCTGTCTACAGCTGGACTGTTGTGTTGTGGTAGCAGTTTGGCCACAGCTCGCCTTGTTTAGCACTGCAATCCAAAGCCGAGGCGCAGCGCCCGGAATTGCGCATCAAGTCCAAGATCGACATTGCCATAGTCGCTCCACAGCACGCATTGCTGCGGCGACAGCGCCGGATCCGGATCAACTCGAACTTTCGGCCGGCCTTCCCGTCCGTCGTATGTAGCGAACTCGCCTGCGACGGCATCGACTTGCGTCGGACACACCTTAAGGCGGACTTCCGCGCCGCCTTTCCGGTCGATCGCGTGACGAACGGCGCTCACCAACAGCTCACCAGGGTCGAAAGCGCCCAGCAGGTCGCTTACGATCTCCATGACGAGTTGTGGCAATTGCTGCTCCAGGGCTGTCCTTTGGCGTGCCGCTTCAGAGACCGACTGCGCGATCAGCCGCGCCATTTCCTCAGCGCCACGATTCATCCCCTCACTACGTCCGCGCTCCCGTTCCCGCTGATATGCTATGCGCGCCCAGTTGCGAACCCGCAGCAGATACCGTTCCGCCGCCGCGCGCGCCTCAAAGGCACTGTGCCAGATTTCGAGCTCACTGGCCGGGACCAGCGGCCCGACGGGGCGCATCCGCGGAGCGACCGGAGCTTCGATATCGTCGAGCGTCATATCGCAGGGACCTCAGTCGTCAGATGAGCCAGCACAAGCGAAAACAATTGGTCTGCCGCATGGCGGTATTCGGTCGCAGGATTCTCGGCCGCGGTCCCGACGGGCAAGCGTAGGAACACCCTGTGGCGGTCGAGCAAAGAATGCCCATCGAGCCAAACCCCAAGACAGGCTAATCCATCGTGTTCAATCTGTCGGGCGAGTTTTTCCGGATCCGCGATCAAGCTGGTTGAGATCGCCTGCGCCTGGTGTCGGATACCAAACGTATGCGCTTCAGCGCCGATACGTTCGATCAGAACGGTAACTTCAGGCTTGGAAACCAGCTTCAGCAGCGAACGGGCATGCCAGATACTACCGGCAAACACAGCAGTTTGGCGCGGATCATGCCCGTGCAGAAGGTCCGACCCCCAGACGCTGCCATTCAGGTCCATTCCATCGTCGAGGAGCAATTTTGCCAGTCTTGGCTGCAGTCTTTGGTTGTTCTGCAGCCGCACCAACGTCGCAGCCGACAAAGCTGGGTCAAGGCGTGCAGCAAGGCGGGTCGGATGGGTTGAAGCGGCAAGCTCGCCCAAGACCGTAAAAGGCAATTTGAACGAGTCATTGCGTTTGAGGGTCTGCATCCGTATTGGCATTCGGAATACCTCCTATGCGGCATCGCCGATGGTGTTTTTTCGAGCGGCCCCGATCGCTGAAACACCCGAGCGCCCCTCGAGCCTTGCTCGTTGCGATGGCTGCCTCCGCCTATAGACAAGAGAACTGGCCAAGTAGGACAGCACCGCGAATACTGCCACGGCGAGCCCCACAATGACCGCCAGAAGTGGCACCGGAATTGATTTAGCTGCTTGGGTCGAGGCAGGCCGTTGCTCGACTGCCGGCCGTTCCGCCGGCACGAATACGACCTCTACCTTGTCGTACGACAAGCCTTGGATGCTGTTTGCAACGAGCATCTTTATCTGCGGCAGCAAAGCCGAGACATTTATGTTGGCATCGTGCCGGACGAATACCGAGGCCGAGGATGGTGTGGCGCGCTCCCGCAACAGGTCGTTGTCAGGCAAAACAACATGGACACGTGCTGAGAAAACGCCGTCGATTTCGCTAATGGTATGCGACAATTCTTCGTTCAACGCATAGACGTAACGGGCGCGCTCCTCGGTCGGCGAGGCAATGAGGCCTGATCCTTGGAAAATTTCGCCGAGATTCTTGAAAACCTGACGCGGCAGCCCCTTCGCATTCAACAGGTTGATTGAGAAGGCAACCTGCTCATTTTCGACCTGGAGCGTGCTGGTCCCATCCTTGGCGGCGACGCGGACCGCATCCACGCCGTTGTCAAGCAAAATCGCGAGCATCTCATTGGCATCGCGTTCCTGCAATTTTGTGTAGAGATCGTCCTTGCAACCACTCAGAATCAAGAGTAGCGGCAAAACATAATGACACGATCGCCGACCAGGCGGGCGGCGATCAATGCCTTCGCCGTGCGGTGACGCGATCATGCGCCTCGTTCATCCTTGTTTTATTAACGTGTTCACGGATGATGTAGCGCCGCTGATACTCTTGGTGACAAGAGAAACCTCAGTAACGGCGCTGTATACTTCCCGCAGACCAGCAATCATCGCTTCGTAATTCTCCCTTCCTGGCGGAGCGCCTGACATGCGCATTCCCGACCCTGCTTGGGAAGGAAACTGCTCCGCCGGCCCGGGTAGGACGTCCTTCACAAGGGGCACCTCTTGGTCGGGCGTGGCAGGTGCCACGGCATTGTCCCTGTACAGCGATGAAAGGGTCTGGAGCACGCGGTCGCCCAACGGGCTCGTTTCGCTTGTCGCGCGCGAAACCTCCAGGACTGGAGCAACAGGCCCCGCCCCCGCCGTCGCCGACGGGCCATCGTTCTTAATCGAGGCGGCTGCCTCTACAAGCGCGCACTCAAACTGGGCATGCTCGCCGCACGCCGACGTTGCCCCCACCCTAGACAGGTTGTCGRCAAAATTGGCAGAGATGGACGTAACACCAATTGTCATGCAAAGACTCAGTTGTTCTGTTTGAGTGTGATGAGTTGATCGTTCATCACCTGCTATCGAGCTGCTGTCCTAGGGACGCCAACTGACCACAAGCTGACGAACTGGCCACGAAGCGTCATTTAAAGGCCACGTTCGGCGTTCAGGTCAGCACGAATTTCAGCTTTCGATTTGGGACAAGATGCCGGAAAATACACTCCAATCCACCATTCTGCACATTGGGATGAGAGTTCTCTTTCTCGTAATCCTTCTCTCCACCGGCATTGATACAACGCTGCCGGCCCCTCTGTCGCTGCCGTCGACGCCTTATAGGTATACAGTTCTGGATCAGGACCTGTCTGCCGCTTTGCGAGAATTCGGCAACAACCTCAATGTCGACGTCGACGTCAGCTCCGAGGTAAAGGGGCGCATCCGCGGGCGTATGCCGAGTATGTCGCCGCGCGCGTTTCTGGATCGCTTGACCGAGCTCTACGATCTCCAATGGTACTATGATGGGCTTGTGCTCCACGTATCTGCTGCGAAAGAAGCGCAGACTCGTATGCTGGTTTTGACTTCAGTCCGCTTCGAGGTGTTCAAGGCGGCCCTTGATCAGCTTGGAATTTCCGACGAGCGCTACGTCGTGAGACCGGCACCGGGAAACGGCCTGGTCATGGTTTCCGGCCCACCCCGCTTCATTGTGCTTGTAGAGCAGACGTACAACGGTCTCGTAGCGGAGGCACAGGCGCGACCTCACGACACCGGGACGCCCCCAAAGGAGACGGAACTGATGTTGTTTCGTGGCTCCTCGACCGTGGTCGTTCGCGATGGGCGACCTGAAGGACCGTTCTCTTCCGAGGTGCCGCACCAGGACAGCGTCGTCCGTGAGCCTGCACAGAGCCAGAGATGACAATTGAGCATACACCGCAGCTTCCCGCAGGAAGCAACACGGCCGCCATTCGCTAACAATCGCGTTTCCTTCCGCACTCGTCAGCTGTTCGACAGCTGAAGCTTGTAACCGGTGTTGTCGCTGACGAGGAACCAAAAATCGGCAGCATTGATTAGCCGCACGTTAGTCATGCGGCCGGCGTTCGGTATTCGTCGGGAACGACGGTGGCACCAGGTGACGCAATTGATCTTAACTGTGAGGATGCACGATGTCGCTTAGCCTTTCGGCAGCAAATAGCTCCAACCCCGCCCTCTCTCCACAGGCCTGCGCGGGCCCAGAAACTTCTTCCCAAATTGTCGCCCAGACCGGGCAAGGGGCGCTCTTGCCCTTCCAGGCGATGCTGTCCAGCTGCTCGCCGCAGGACAAAGTTTCCGATTCCATCGCGCAACTAAGCGCGTCGCCAGCGAATTTGAAGTCGTCCATGGACGAATTCCAGCAGCACCCGCTGGACGAACTGCCGCCAGATGTGAAGGCATCGCTGGAAGACTTGCGACAGCACCCGCTCGAGCTCATGCCACCCACTCTGAGGGAGGCATTCAAATCGTTGGATCAAGCCCCCCCTGCAGTCGCTTCACCTCCCGTCGCACCACCTCCCATAGCGCCTGCGCCGATAGCGAGCACGCGGATCACGTGGTGTGACGGCAAGCTGACTGAGCCCGAGCTGCAGATCGTAGCGGTGCTGAACCGCCATAAGGACAAATGCCCGCTCAGTTGGGATTCGCTGAGCGGGCTAGCCAATGATCCGTCCACGCCGCCGGATCTTAAGGCTGCAATCGAAAGTTTGCAGCAGGACCCGGAGCTCTTTTATGCCATTGGCTCGCAGGGTGATGGCCGCTGCGGCGGCAAGATCAAGGCCAAGGATTTGTCCGGGTTCTCAGACCTTCACCCACAAGTCGCCGCCTTCCAGGACCAGCAGGCACGAAGCTACGAGCAGAACTACATCCCATCCGACGGATCTGGAAATGGTCAGCCGACGGTCATGACCATGAACGATGCAGTGCGTGAACTTTACCGGTACTCCGACAACCTACCTGAGAACCTGAGCTTGGGTGATTTCGGGAAGATCGTTGACGGCACAGCAAAAACCGGCAAATGCCCGCCCCAAGTCATTGCGGCCGCACAATATTTCCTCACTCACCCAGATGCCTGGAAGCAGTTGTATGGTGGCTCGATCGATAAGGTCCACAAATACGACTTCCTGCAAGTCGCTTCATCCTCGATGAGCCTCACGCAACCCGAGCTGAACACGCTCGATGTGATTAACCGCAATCAGCAAGCCTTTTTTGATAGCGGTGTCCTGACTCGCGACAAACTGGCGAAGATGGCGGACGACAAGAGTCTCAGCCCAAAGGTACGACAAGCGGCATCGCAGCTACTGTCAGATCCCCTATTGTTCGGCTTGCTGAACAATTCAATTACGGGCTACAAGACCCATCATCGGTTCTTCGATTTTGGCGGCGGACATACTGTCGATTCCGGCAACATTAGCAACCGGGACTTCGCCAAATTCTATAACGATATGACCGTTGCGAACCGCACGGTTCAGCAGGCGAAGGCCCATGTTCCCAAAACCGCGGCAGATCAGGACGCGGTCGCGGATATGAAGATGGGTGTGGCGGACCAGCCGGATACCAAGTCTGCCAAGAAGAATGGCGGGGCTTTTATGCACGCCATCGACGGCGTCCTCAAGGTGGGTTCCAAAGTTTTTGATTGGGCCGCGACGGCTGTGGGCCTCCTCAGCTTCGTTCCGGGCCTGGGCCAAATCGCCGATGCCGTTTCAATGGCGCTCGAGGGGGCGTCGCAAGCAGGGAAACTCATTCATACCGCTATTAGTGGAGGCAACATTAAGAAGGCATTGGCCGAAGCAGGGCTCGATTTCGCTGCTCAGGCTGTGGGCCTTGTCGCTGGCCCCGAGGTCAAACTCGCGATTCGCAATGGGCTCGCGAAGGCGGCGCTGGAAGAGGCCTTTACGGCCGGCGTCAACCTACCGGTCGAGGCCGCCAAATCCTACGCGGAGAATTATCTAACCAATCTGAAGGCAAGCCTTGAGGCTGGCCCTATGCAAGCGGCAGGCGTTTCGGACTTTGTCGGCGTGGCGGCGCTGGCTCAACGCGTGGCCTGACAAATCAATCCGCGTCTCCTTCGGCGCGGATTGACCTATCTGCCAATCAGTGGCTGCAGACTTTGCAGCCCTGATTGGTGGGCTGGGTTGCGACGGGGTGAACCCCTCGATGGTGCGATAGATCGTCCATTGCATGGTCGGCGCACCATTCAAAAGGATTTCGTGGATGTCGCCGGCAACAAGTCCCGCATGCCGATCATCGACGCGGAGCGTAGCCTTCAATCGATCTGTTCCTGGCGGGGTCTTAGAATCGCCTGGCAGGCAAGGGGACGTTTGTCCGACTGCGATAGCGAACTCAATGAAAGCGCGGCTGTCGTCCGGCTCTTCCCATAAACATCACCATCCGCGGGTGTGGCGGGGAGGCTTTGGTTGCACGAGTTGCGGGCTTCTCGAGCGTCTACAGCGGGAGCACCCTAGCTATCCCGATCACCTTGCGCATACGGTACAAGGCCGATCGAAAATGCGTCGCGGGACAGGAGGTATTTCACGCCCGAAATACCGATCAGGCAAATCCAATCATTGCAACTTCATTCCCGGGGAAATCAGGCAACATTCTGATGACACTCTGAAGGACCTTTGGGAAGAGGTTCCTCAAGTCTGATCGCCTAATGGCCCCCGGGCATCGCCCGTTGCGTGACGCCTCTACCGATACCCATTGCCACCCAACGACCATTCCTGCCCTTGCGCAAACGCCGTCATGCGTAATGCCTGGTTGCGTATGTGCTATGGTCATGATTGCTGTTACTTTTCGTGTTCTGCGCTGCTGGTCTTGCCCGTCTCGAAGGTCCTGTATTTGGCAACCGGGATAGCCGCGCGATCACCGAGACTTGGCCTGACAGCGTTGTTGTCGATCAAATCGAGCGGGTCGTTGACCATGACCGCCAAATTGCGACGCGTCGAACAGCCAAGCGTCCGGTCGAAGGAACTGTCATTGGCTAAAGGACCGGACAATGGCGGGCAGTCAGGGGGGAGGCTATCGTAGACAATCGCCTCTATTCGCGCTGCAGAACGGTGGCGCTGTTCAAAGAGGCGGATGTGGTACGCGTCAACTCCCATCCCCATCACCTGACTGGCGACCTCCGCGGCCAGCCAGGGCGGACCGCTGATAGAAACATGGACGGCATCGGGCCGGCCACGGCTGGTGCTCGCAATGAAATTACGCAAACGCTGCCGTTCGACAGAGTGAAGGCTCTGCAAGAACAAGACGTTGCTCTCCTGCCGGACGAGGATTTCAGTCGATGACTCAACCGGCGAGGAGCTTGTGCAGCCACTCACGCTCGCGCTCAGAGCGACCAGAAGGATTGTGATCCGCATCGTTATTGGGCGTCACTATTCAATGATGAAGCCGTCCAGGACGCCTGAGCCGCCGGTAGCGTGGTCTTGCGGCGGATTTTCCGATGAGTTCATCGGAGTGGGCCCCACGTCGGAAGCCGAGCCGAGGCGATCGGTAGGCGTGCTCATCTGCTTGGGATTTGATCCTGGCCTCACGATGTAAGGGGTGACTATGATAACCAGTTCCGTCTCCTCCTTTTGAAATGATGAAGAACGGAAAAGGGCGCCGAGGATCGGCAAGTCGCCCAGCCAGGGAAAGGCGCGGATATCAGTATTGACGTTCCGCCTGATCAGCCCACCGATTGCGAAGCTTTGACCGCTGCCGAGCTCAACGGCGGTGTCGGCACGCCGTGTGGAGACGCCAGGCACAGAAATACCGTTGATTTGGACCGCACCTTGTGTCGACAGTTCACTGACTTCCGACTTCACGCGAATATTGATCTGCTCGTTATTAAGCACCGTTGGCACGAACTCCAAGCCGATGCCGAAGTGACGGAATTCAACCGAAACTTGCCCACTCCCCTGCACGACCGGAATGGGAAATTCACCGCCGGCCAGGAAATTGGCGGATTCACCGGACATCGCGGTGAGATTCGGCTCAGCTAAGACAGAAGCGACATGCTCCTTTGCGAGCGCGTCGAGAACCGCCCCAAGGCTGACATTGCCATCATTGTACGCGACGCCGGCCGTACCGCCGCCGCTCGCCGCACCAGAACCGCCACCTTTGCCGCTGGCCAAACCCACTGTCAAATTGCCGATCTTGCCGAAAGCGGACAGGTTGATACCGAGTTCCTTCATGGCGCTACGGGAGACCTCAGCTACGCGCACACTCAGATTGACCTGTAACGACCCAGCGACTTGAATCTCATTGTCGACCTGCGCGCCGTCACCGAGAAATTGCTCAGTGACTTTCGTCGCGGTGTCGACGACTTGGGCATTGGGCGCTGTCCCGCTAAGGATCGCACCGCGTGGCGTATAGCTGACGTGGATTGGATAGTCGCCGACCCGAGTCCTCAACATGGCGCGCAGATCCTCGATTGGTTCAGTGACAACAATATTCAACTGGGCGAGAGCCTCCCCGTTGGCGTCCAAGGCAAATAGGCTGGTCCGCCCGGATTTCTTGCCAAAGACGAAGACAGTCTTATTCGAGGGTGCCTGAAAATCTGCGATCGTCGGATCAGCAATAAAGACGCTGGCGGCCGGCGCGGATAAATGAATTGTCTTGCCGAGCGAAGAGGAAAGATTCAGCGTGCCGTTGATGCTATTGGCAGTGGCACGCGGTGCGCCTTCATACCGTTTGTCTTGGGCCGTGGCAGAAAATGGGGAAAACAAAATGAGCGCGCAAAGAAGATAGGCCGGGCAAGGAGAAACCATAGTTCTCAAACCGCCAATGACGGTCGACCGCCGATTGGCGGGGGAATGGCCATTAGGAACGACTTTCAAGGCAATCTTCGCTTTCAACATGCGACCAGGTTAGGCAGATCGTGCGTCAATCGATTCAAGAATGTAGCCAATGCCACGCGCTGTGTTGATTCGGAGGGTTGCCCCTGACTGACACAGGTTTTTGCGCAAGCGATAGATGCCGACTTCGAGGGCGTTGGCCGAAACTTCATCGTCGAACGCATAGAGGCTATCTTCCAGCTGCGCGCGTGGAACAGTGCGACCTGCGCGGTTGAGTAGATGCTCGAGAATACACAATTCGCGGCGTGCTATCTTTATTGGCTGGCCCCCAACGAAAACTTGTCGACCGATCGGATCGAATTGTAGATTGCCAAATTCAACGGTGGGATCGGCAATCTGTGTTGAACGCCGCAGAATGGCCCGCATTCTGGCGATGAGTTCTTCGGTGCAGACTGGCTTTGGCAGGAAATCGTCCGCACCACCGTTGAAAATCGCAATACGCTTTTCGAGATCGTCGATACTGCTCATGATGAGCGCAGGAACCGAATGACCGTTGCTCCTTAACTGTGTCAACCAGGGCAAACTATCACCGTCCGGCATGACCAACTCCAACAGGAGAATGTCATAGCTCGCACAACAGAATGCAGTGGATGCCTCGTCCAGGGTACGAGCCACATCAACGGCGAAACCGCAATCCTCGAGCGCCCCCTGTATCGTGCGTGTAAGATGGGCATGATGGTCAATAAGCAGAGTTCGCATTTCATCACCCATCAAGCACGTCAAAACATCCTAAGAGTGCGCGGTTTGTCACGCACGTTGTCGGGTAGAGGGTAGTCAACGCCCTCCTGTCCGAACATCTGGTCGCTCCTTGCGCCGCAAATGACTTCTCCGGACGGGGTGGACTCGTGGCCGCCGCGACGGTCGATCCAGTCAATGCCATGAGGCCGCTCTATCAGATCGTCGCTCTCGCTGCTGAAGACGGTGCCGGGTCCAGTCATGCCGCGAAGAGGGTTTGCCATCGGACATACTCCTGATGATGGCCCCCATCGTAC
Source organism: Mesorhizobium sp. LCM 4577 (assembly GCF_001854795.2). Taxonomy (NCBI): domain Bacteria; kingdom Pseudomonadati; phylum Pseudomonadota; class Alphaproteobacteria; order Hyphomicrobiales; family Phyllobacteriaceae; genus Mesorhizobium; species Mesorhizobium sp. LCM 4577. The sequence goes on from NZ_MDDU01000053.1 coordinate 53,480, forward strand.
TTTTTACACTTTACTTTGGATTCTTGAAAATCGATTGCTTGGATAATGTCCATCCATATTACGGATGGATCACATTTCGCCCTTCCACTTTGCACTTTGTGTAATCTCATGAATTCCATGCAGCTATAACTTTGAATTTTCAGGCTAACCGGGGCAGACGCCCACCTGTGAAGCACTGGATCAAAAACAGCCCTACCGCCAGTCCCCTTCAATCGGCGAATCCCTGCCGGGTTCGCGGATTGACACGCATTTGTAACCGGCCGTATTGACGGCCCAATTCTCGATCGGGGTTCGAGGTCCCTAAGGCCGCAAAATCCGCAACCGAGCAGTAGTTTCATGAGACGGTCCTGGCCACGAACCGGTTGAGTTCTCAGCGCAAGAAACCATTGAACGCGAACTCGGCCCACCTGAACGTGCTGCGCGCCTTCGAGRCCAGACAGAGACGATATTGTCGTGCTCGAGGTGATGGCGCCAACGGTGGATGCTTCGGATTGGCAGCGCCGACGCAATCGGTGATCTGCGGCCGTTGATATGGCTACAAGGGAGCCGAAAACGGCCGGCGGGCTTCGGCTGGGATTTGCGATAGAAGGAACCAGCGCGCGCGACCAGGAGGGATTAGTTGAGGGCGGGGATGGTGGTGACGATCTCCTCCAGAAGATTCGGCTTAATCTCCTCGGGTGTGAGGTCGGGGCCGCCCGGAATCAGATCGCGCTTCTTGAGCCACCAGATCGGTAGCTGCTCGGCGTCGCAGTAAGCCAGGTTCGCCTTGATCTGCGATCGCAACCGTGGCGCATCGTTCGTGTGCGGTGTTGATCGCTCACCGGATGTGGTGAGCGCTGCCGCTCCCCAGTTTGCCGATGCGGTGCTCGTCATAACTGCCGCCGTCGGCGTCGAGCGTCGCACCTTTGACCGAGGCCTGCGATGGGCGCATCACGAAGGCGACAAGTTGGACGACCTCGGCCGGCAAGGCCATCTCGCCAATCGGAATATCCGCGACCGCGGCTTGCTCGCCGGGCGCCGCGACAAAATCGTCAGCCATGTCGGTTCGCACCCCGCCGGCGCGATTGCAACGGCCGTCACGCCATCAGTGCGGAAGGAGCAGCAATGGACTTCGTCAGATTGAGGAGCGCTGCCTTGCTCGCGTCGTTAGGGCATTGGCATCCCCGCGATGGACGGCGCGACTCGCCATATTGACGGTGCGTCGCCCGCCGTTGCCTTGAAGTGCCGGATAGCTTCCCTCGCGAGGACGGCAGCGGCAAAAAGTTGAGCTGAAACTCCTTTTGCCCAGCCGATTTCCAGCGGCGCCAGCGCGCCAGCAGCGTTCGGCGCTTAGCCTATGCGACCGTACTAAGCGATGGGACGGGATCCTTCCGCGGCAAATTTTCACGATTACCGCGCCGATATCGCCGGATTCCGCCATAACGAGAACAGTCTAAGCCGCCAATCAGCTTGCCCATCCTTGTCTCACTAACGTCAATAGATCGACCTGAGGTCCCCAAGTGTCGGAGAGCACAAAGCCGGCAGGGAACGGTTGCAATTGTGAGCGCCCGTATACATAACCGCGGCCGGTGATGCGCGGCAGCACGGCCTTGCGGCCGCCGATTTCCGTTTCGCCTATCGCCTCGGCCGTGAACTCGCCGCCGATGATGGACCGAGAGAGGCGGGCATCGCCGACTTTTCACCAGGCCGCGTGCAAAAAGCGCCGCGAGGTTGGCGGAACTTCCGGTACCGCATGGCGAGCGGTCCACCCTGCCCGGCGGCAGCGTCGTGCAGGTACGCACTGCGCCATCGGGCTCGTGATCGCGGAACATGACGTAGCCCAAAAAGAAGTCGGGATGGTCGTAGATGTTCTGTGCCATTGTGTACTCTGTCCTGGTAATGGGACGAGGTACTGCTCATGCGGAAAGCCTCGTCCAGGGTGGCGAGGCCAAGGGATCGTTACCGCAATATGAGGCTAGCGCAATCGATATCCCCGCATCCCGCCGATGGGAATGCGGGCGAAACGAGATACGATGTGGGTATCCTCTTCGACCATACCTCGAGCGTGTAGCGCGCCAGCCGCAATGTCAATATCCCGGCGATCAATGGGCTATTTGGGAGATTGCCCAATAAGAGGGCGAGTGAAGCCTGCGGATCGTAACCATCTGTTCACCATAAGTTGGCAGACTGATGGTCGGCGCTTCCGGGCCGGCGTCATTGATGACGCACTCTTGCCGCACACCGGCGGCCGACGTTTTCATGTCCCTCACCCCGCCCCCAAGCAGTATGCGTCGGCCGCCGGTTTTTCTATGTCCCGAGTACATAAGGGCAAGTCTCTATTGGATTTCAACTCATCAGCCATCCGCCGGCTCGGCCAATGAACTCGTCTCGGTCCCTCGCCAAATCGGGTATTTCCAATCTCAGCGCACCGAGGAGCACGCGCATGTTGGTCGCGATCAAGTCAGCGAAACGCTTCGCCTGACGCGCTTCAAGAGCGCCCAGGCAGTCAGCGAGGCCCGATGCAATCTGCGATGGGTAACGCTCATGCATGCGTTTGCGTGCTGCAGCACTTTCTATTCCCAATGCTAGGAGAAACGCATCGAACTCTTCTGAGGTAACTTCATCGAGCGTTTTAGCCTCACCGATCCTGTAAGCGAGTTCGTCTGTCAGAGTGTCATCCAGCCTGGTCGGCAGGATATCGTAGCGCGGCGCAAAGTGGATTCTGCCCCCGCGTTCATAGAGCAGCGCGAAGTTTTTTGCGTGTCCATCGTTATTGCCGACCAGGAGATCGAATATGGTAGCCCTAATGAAGGTCTCCTTGGCCTGGGCGGGATCGACTGTCGTCTCAAGTATCCTGCGGATAGCCGAAACGTCGAAGCGCCGGCCTGCCTTGCCACGCCTTTCGTACTTCATTGAAGCGGCCAAACCGAGCGCCTGCGCGAAATCCTCCTGATGAAGACGCACGATCCTATTCTGTCGATCTCTGCCTCGGTCGAAGCGAGTCACCAGTAGCGCATCGATTCCGCCAATCGGCACCATTGAGGCTTCAGCCGTGTTGAAGCCAAGCTCTCGGGAAAGTCTCATCGCCTCGGCCTCATACCGGGCATCCTGCTGATGATCGCGGTCGGGCACCTTGAGGATGTGTGTCGTCGGCGCTCCAGATCCGTGCCTCGGTTCAGCAAACCTACCGTCCGGCAGAACAGTCACGGCTATCTTGCTTTGTATGCCAGCCAAGGGAGACGGATCTTCGGTTCCATCAGGCAAGCGTTTACGCAGATGGAGTGCCTCGACGATCGCGATCATGCGATCTTGCGCAATGGGTACATAGTCCTGTTCATAGTCGCCCGGAACCTTTGTCGGTGGCGATCCGGACGGAAGAACGGAAAGTGCGCCAGCACAGTCCTTTCCAAGGTGATACAGCAAGCCAGCTATGTCATCGCGGGCTAGGCCTTCTCGTGCCATCACGTCGGTGAGCACACCGTCGCGCTCCTGCAGAAGGTTGTCGAAGAATGCTCGCGTAGTCACGTCGTTATAAGGCTCTTCGGCGAGCGGGAGGGAGAGCGACAACGCGGTCGCATCTGATTTTCGAAGGTAATCAGCCTTGTAGACAAAGGCGACTGAGCCGTTTTCGTCACGCACGAGGACGCCGATCGGATCAGCGAAACCGTCGAGCCTCACATCGAGGGCAAGTACCTCCATGTATCATCGTTCCCGAGCAAGCAACGATATGCCGGCTGCGTGCGCGACTTTCAGGACCTTGCCGAGTTCAAGTGTGGCTTTGCCGTTCTCCAACTCGGATAAAAATCTGCGCCCCACTCCGGCAAGGTCAGCAAAACTCTGTTGTGAGAGATGTCGGCCCTCGCGAGCGCGCCGGACTAGCCGCCCAAGATCTGAGGCGGAGACGATCTCCAGCCCTAACGTATCCGTCTCGCCATGGCGCGGTGAGGCGGCGCCGGCGCCCTCGTCCTCATCACTGCTCCCGCTGCTGCGAGGCAGATAAGCGTCGGGAAGCGTTCTGGGCAGGGCAGTCGTAATGAATTCCGAAACATCAGGAAGCTGCAGATTGACCTGCGGCATTGCGTCGGTCAGTCGTTTGCTGACGTCCGCCAGGGCATTGACGCTGGTAAGTGCCTCGGAAATTCCCCTCGTGTCCAATGAGCTCCTGATGGCCTCATCTTGACGCGAATATTCTTTACTGACCGCTTTGAGTGCTTCGCTGGACGCATTGACGTCTGCACTTTGTTTCGCCAGGGCTTGGGTTGGAGGAATCTGCGAAATTGCCTTGGCGATCTCTGTGGCGTTCAAGGCGAGTTTGATCGTGTCTTTGGGGCGCGACGGGTCTCTCGTGACGTTCTTGAAGGCGTCGCCAGACGCGTTGATTTCCATAAGCAGCTTCGTCAGCTCCTGGGAAGGACCTGCCTGGGCAAGCAGCTTTGCGATGTCTGTTGCGCTCGTGGCGCCGATGGATTGAGAGGTCTTGGTCATCGTTTGCTCCCGATCGGGAACATAATCTTACTTCCTATTTGATTCAAGGCCTGGGGCTCCCGATCGGTATCAGAGCCGAATTTGATCCCGAGCGGGTTCATCAACCCTAAAGCAGGGCTAGAACTGGGCCGCCTGATACCGTTCGGGTGCAAAATTGGCGAAAGTGCGGGTGTGTGACCTTTAAAGCCGACGAGGCCGCCCGAATAGAACTTTTCGTTAGTCGAAGGGCATTGTCGGCAGCACAGCCCCCGATCTTCGATTGCTGCCGCTGGCGCGACCCGGTTCCATGCCGAATGTTTAAGTCCTGTATCCTGCAACCAACTTCAATGCCTGTCCCCTTCATCGGCCACGAACGGGGTCTGGTGCTCGCCACCGGCACGACCACAAGCAGACCGACGTGGTCTCGCTTCTTGGGTCAACTCTGGGCGCCGAGGCGCTTCGACTGTTCGCCAGCATCCGCACCGGCAAGGACGTAAGCGCCAATAAACCGCATCCGGAGGTCTATCGACTGGTGCTTTCGGATCTCGACCTCAACGGCCTGGAGTGCCTCTGCATCGAGGATTCCAGGAACGGGCTTCTGGCCGCGCGCGCTGCCGGCATGCGCACTGTGATAACCCCCAGCCAGTTCACCTGTCATGAGAACTTCAGCGGCGCCGATCTGATCCTGCGCAATCTAGCCCTGCCATGGTCGTCGCCCGAGTTCCACCCATTTCACCTCCTTGACGGACCAGTCGGTTGATTTCTGTCGCCTGCTTGCCCACAGGACGGTAGAGCGCTTCACTGTTTCAAGGAACCGGCGAACCACCCCATCTCTTTGTTTTTCAARCAATTCCGCACGAAAGTCGTTACACGCTGTTCCTGGAATTGCTCCCCCCGTCGGGGCGAAATGGGTGAGGTTCCAGTCTTCGGCCGAGTCGACACACCGACGTTGCGCCGAGGAGAACGAACTGCTAATCAAGTAGACACTTTGGAAACATAATTTCATGGATCATTCGGGTACGGTCGTCATTGTCGCTCGTCCGGGCAGCGACTGGTCGGACAGCCTGGAAGTGCTGTCGGAACGCTATGCCTATCGGGTCCTGCTGGTCGGCAGCCCGGCCGAAGCCCTGACCGCGATGAGCAGCATTCATGTCGATCTCGCGGTCGCCGAAGACCGGCAGGATGAGACCGTCGGCCTCGATTTCCTCACCCGCCTGCGCGTCTCGCATCCGGAGATCATGCGTGTCTATGTGAGACGGGCTCCTTCGTCGGTATCGCATCATGAGCTCTCCAAGGCCGCGATATATCAGTTCCTTCTGACGCCGCTCGACCCGGCGCAGCTTGGCCTTGTCGTCGAGCGGGCGTTGGAAGCGCGCGAACTTCATCGCCGGCATCGCATACTTTCGCGGGAATTCAAGATTTCCGGCGCACTCATGTTCGGAGAGCGCCGCGACCCGGCGTTCAGGCCGGAAAGCCATCAGTTCGAAAAGCTCGTCTACGCCAGCGAGAAGATGGCGGAGATGTGCGATCTCGCGCGGCAGGCGGCGGCGACGGAACTGCCGATCCTGATCCAGGGCGAAACCGGTACCGGCAAGGAGCTTTTGGCGCGCGCCATCCACTACAATTCGCCGAGGCGCGCGAGCCCTCTCCTGGTCCAGAACTGTGGCGGCATGCCCGACGAGTTGCTGCAATCGGAGCTGTTCGGCCACAAGCGCGGCGCCTTCACGGGGGCGATTTCCGATCGCCTCGGCCTGTTTCGCGCCGCCGATGGCGGAACAGTCTTTCTCGACGAGATTTCGGATGTGTCGCCATCCTTTCAGGTCAGCCTGCTGCGCTTTCTCCAGGAAGGCGAGGTCAAGCCGCTGGGCGCTGACAAGGTCATCCACTGCAACGTCCGCATCATCGCGGCCTCCAACAAGCTTTTGCAGGACCTTGTCGCGCAAGGCAGGTTCCGCCAGGACCTCTATTTCCGGCTGAAGGGCTTCGAGTTCGAGGTGCCGCCGCTGCGGGAACGACCGGACGACATCGGGCCGCTGGCCGAGTTCTTTGCCGCCAAGCATGCCGATGCCATGGGCCGCAAGGTTCTGGGCATCACCGCCAACACGCTGGAGAAGCTCGCCCTCTGCGGCTTTCCCGGCAACGTCCGCGAACTGGAGAACGAGATCCGCCGCATGGTCGCGCTGACCAAGGATGGCGAATACATCACCACCCGCAACATGGCGCCCTCGCTGCTCGCCGCCGCATCCGCTCGCAAGCAGGGCGACGGCCTCAGGGGCTTCGTGCCCGAGGGCACCACGCTCAAGGACCAGGTCGAGAGCCTGGAAAAGCAGATCGTCGGGCGCGCTCTTATCCGCAACCATTGGAACCAGAGCCGCACCGCCTCCGAACTCGGTTTGTCGCGCGTGGGGCTTGCCAACAAGATCAAGCGCTACAATCTCAACGAAAACGGTTGAGAGGCATCATGAGCAACGACAAACCGCAGCAGCCGGGCGCAGCCGTCATTCGCTTTCCCCAGTCTCGCGTGCTTCCGTCCGGACATGCGGAACCGACGCGATATCTGGGCTTCGGCGCGATGGCCACGGCAATCGGCGCGCCCGAGCACCAGGCCACGGGTCACTGGTGCAGCCGCTGCAAGGGCATCTGGTACGGCTATCTGCTCGAGGTCACCTGCCCAGCATGCGGCAATCGTCACGGTTGAGCCGCGGCCGTGCGGGACGCACGGGCGATAAACGAACTTTCCACCTGCTAAGATAGTTTGCAGGTCGACACGCGGGCAATGTTGCGCCGCAAAATATGCCTGATAATGCCAACCATCTGATTTAACGTCATTTTCCTCACTTGCGCCAACTTGGCACGCCGCTTGCGATTTCCTTTTCGTAGACGCGCTGCACCCAAAGGTCAGTGGCGTAGCGAAGGAGGAATTAATGGCCAATCTTCTATGGCTCCAGGGCGGAGCCTGCTCAGGTAATACGATGTCGTTCCTCAACGCCGAGGAACCAAGCGCTTGCGATCTCGTGACCGATTTCGGCGTCAACGTGCTTTGGCACCCGTCACTGGGACTGGAGCTCGGCGAGAATCTGAAGAAGCTCTTGGACGCCCTGACCTCGGGCCAGATGCCGCTCGACATCTTCGTCTTCGAAGGCACCGTCGTGAACGCGCCGAACGGAACGGGCGAGTGGAATCGCTTTGCCGGACGGCCGATGCGCGACTGGGTAAGCGACTTGAGCAAGGTGGCGAATTTCGTGGTCGCGGTCGGCGACTGCGCGACCTGGGGCGGCATCCCGGCGACGGCGCCGAATCCCTCCGAAAGCCAGGGGCTGCAATTCCTCAAGCGCAACCAGGGCGGCTTCCTCGGCAAGGACTACAAGTCGAAGGCCGGCCTGCCGGTCATAAACATTCCCGGCTGTCCGGCCCATCCGGACTGGATCACCCAGATCGTCGTGGCGGTGGCGACCGGCCGCGGGGCCGATCTCAAGCTCGATGAATTCCAAAGGCCGAAGACCTTCTTCACCTCCTTCACCCAGACGGGCTGCACCCGCAACATGCACTTCGCCTACAAGGTGTCGGCCACCGAATTCGGCCAACGCAAGGGCTRCCTCTTCTACGATCTCGGCTGCCGCGGCCCGATGACCCATTCGCCGTGCAATCGCGTGTTGTGGAACCGGCAGTCGTCCAAGACGCGCGCCGGCATGCCCTGCATGGGCTGCACCGAGCCGGAATTCCCGTTCTTCGATCTGGCGCCGGGCACGGTCTTCAAGACGCAGACTGTCATGGGCGTGCCGAAGGACATGCCTTCCGGCGTCGACAAGACCGGCTACATCAAGCTGACCGCCGCCGCCAAGGCTGCTTCGCCGCGCTGGGCTGAAGAAGACATCTTCGTCGTCTGACCGCGCTTCACCGAACCCGATCGACAAAGGTCAAGACATCATGTCCGCTGCAGTTCAAACACTTGATATTTCGCCCGTGGGACGCGTCGAGGGCGATCTCGACGTGCGCGTCGACATTCAAAATGGCGTCGTGGTCAACGCCTGGACCCAGGCCGAGCTCTTCCGAGGCTTTGAGGTAATCCTGCGCGACAAGGATCCGCAGGCGGGGCTGGTGGTGACACCGCGCGCCTGCGGCATCTGCGGCGCCTCCCACCTGACATGCGCGGCCTGGGCGCTCGACACCGCCTGGAAGACGGAGGTGCCGCGCAACGCGATCCTTGCCCGCAATCTGGGGCAGATCGTGGAAAGCCTGCAGAGCCTGCCCAGGCATCACTACGGCCTGTTCATGATCGACTACACGCACAAGAACTACTCCCACTCGAAATACTATGAGGAAGCCGTCAAGCGCTGGTCGCCATTCACGGGAACCAACTACGAGCTCGGCGTGACCATCTCCGGGCGCCCGGTGGAAATCTACGCCCTGCTCGGCGGGCAATGGCCGCATTCGAGCTATATGGTCCCGGGCGGCGTCATGTGCGCGCCGACGCTGACCGACGTCACCCGCGCCTGGTCGATCCTGGAGCACTTCCGCCGCAACTGGATGGAGCCGGTCTGGCTCGGCTGCTCCTTTGAGCGCTACGAGCAGATCCAATCCTATGACGACTTCATGGCCTGGCTGGACGAACGGCCCGAACATGCCAATTCCGATCTCGGCATGTTCTGGCGCATGAGCCTCGACGTCGGCGTCGACAAATACGGCAAGGGGCACGGCAAATACGTGTCGTGGGGCTACCTGCCGCATGAGGACAAGTATGACCGCCCCACCATCGAGGGCCGCAACGCCGCGGTCTTGATGAAGAGCGGTGTCTATGACGGCGCGACCGACAGCCACAAGCTGATGGACCAGGTCTACACCCGCGAGGACCTCATGCATGCCTGGTACGACGAGCCGGGCGGCAAGCATCCTTTCGACCGCGTCACCAAGCCAGTGGGCAAGAATCCGGTCGACTACGACAATCAATACTCCTGGGCCGTCGCCGTTCGCCACGACCAGAACGGCCGTCTCGAGGCAGGCCCGCTCGCGCGGCAGCTCATCGCCGGCGGCCGGCACGGCGAAAGCTGGCAGCACTATGACCCGCTGGTGCTAGACATGTATAAGAAGCTCGGCGGGGCAAGCGTGATGCTGCGCCACTTCGCGCGCATGCACGAAGGGGTGAAGCTCTATCGCCAAGCCGAGCACGCGCTGCGGGAATTCCGGCTGAACGACCCGTGGTATGTCAAACCGACAGAGAAGGACGGCCGAGGTTGGGGGGCGACGGAAGCCATTCGCGGTGCGCTTTGCCACTGGATCGAGGTGCAAGGCGGCAAGATCAAGAACTATCAGATCATCGCGCCCACGACCTGGAACGTCGGCCCGCGCTCCGACGGCGGCGAACTGGGCCCAATCGAGGAGGCGCTGATCGGAACGCCGATCGCGGATATGAACGACCCGGTGGAGGTCGGTCATGTCTGTCGCTCGTACGATTCGTGCCTTGTCTGCACCGTGCACGCCCACGACGCCAGCACCGGCGAGGAGCTTGCCCGGTTCCGTACGGCATAGGCACCTGCCGCTTCAACGACGCTGCCCGGTCGTCTGCCTCGCCGACGGCCGGCCCGCTGCACAAATGTCGGGGACGGTAGCCGATGAACAATGAGCAACAGCACGCCCTGCTGCGCAAGATGGCGCAGCTGATGAGGTCGGGCCTCGAGACGCAGACCGAGCCTTTTCCGGAAACCGAAAAGGAGTTCGCCGCGATTCTGGACGAGTTGCGCAAGCTCGATCCGAACAACGTCCAGGGCAAGATGGTCATCAGCGGCTTTGTCGACCACCCCTACGGGCCCGACAAGCAGCGCTGCATGGAATGCATGTACTACCTCGTCCACCGGGAATGGTGCGACTTGCCGGAGCTTGCGGTGCCTGTCGACGCGGACTGGTGGTGCCGGCTCTGGCGCATCTGACGTGCCCTTGCGCAGGCGTGCTCTGGACGGAGGCTGCGATGACGACCATTGACGACGGTCAGTTGCGTGAAACCATCGAGACGCTGCTGACCCGATCGCCGGACACGGAAGCTTTTCCACGGGCCGACAGCCACGAGGATGTGCTCGCCGTCATTGCCCGCCTGCGGGCGGCCGGAAACGATCTGGCGGCGAAACTCGTGATCGCGGGCTTCACCTTGCGCCCCGTCGAGCATCAGGGGATAGGGCAGGCATGTGAGAGCTGCATGTACTATCTCGTCCACCGGAGGTTCTGCGAGCTTCCCGAACTCGCGGTGCCGGTCGAGGCGGAGTGGTCGTGCCGCCTGTGGCGGATATGACGGGCCGGCGGGCATGATCGCGATCGTCGGCTGCGGCAACCTCAACAGGCAGGACGATGGTGTCGGGCCGGAGGTGATCCGCGCGCTGCGCGCCGGCGGCCTGGAAGGGCCCGGCGTCAAGCTGCTCGATGCCGGAACCGACGGCATGGCCGTCATGTTCGCGGCTCGCGGCTGCACATCGCTGGTCCTGGTGGACGCGGCCCGCACCGGCGTCGAAGCCGGCGCCGTCTACGAAGTTCCAGGCCGCGAACTGGAGCGCCCCTATACGCCAGGGCTCAATCTCCACGACTTCCGCTGGGATGCCGCGCTTCATGCCGGCCGGCGGATCTTTGGCGCAGCCTTCCCGCAGGACGTCACCGTGTTCCTGATCGAGGCGGAGCATCTGGATTTCGGGACGGACCTCAGTCCGAGCGTCGCGGCGGCCGCATTGTCGGTGGCCAGCCGTATCGAACGGATCGTCGCTGAACGCCGGACGGATCGACCCGGATGAACGCAGGCGGCTTCATGGTTCGCGTGAGCCGCGGCGGCCTGCACGTGTCCGCCGAAGACTATGAGCGATATTTCGATGGCATCAGCGGGATCGTCCTGATCCGGCGCGACAGCGACCTTCTCATCCTGCCGGTGCGGCTGGCGCAGGCCGGCGGCTATATCCTGAAACGCAAGAACCTGGCTGGCGACCGGGTCGCGCACGCGCCCGACTTCTTTCGCGCAAGCGGGATTGCCGACGAGAACGACCGGGAAATCGAGGTGACCTGGGACAAAGCTCAGGGCGGATTGGTCGGCCGGGGCGCATTTTTTGCATACTAAGTTTACACTTCGTAATTCAAGTAGACAACATACAAAAAGCTGCTAGCATCCGCCCCCATAGAGCTGCAGCCAAGCAGCATGGGAGGATATCGGGTGAGGCAGTTTCGCGTGGAGGAGGAGGTGCGCGCCGCGTTGGCGGCTGCGGACGACTCTTTGGCCTCGCAGCAGGAACGGGCCGAGATGCTGATGGAGATCGCGATGGGTCTTCAGCAGCGCCCGAAATCCCCSGACCAGATCGAAGCCGCGATTGATCTCTACGATCGGGCCGGAGCCATCTGTCCGACCGGCGAGCGGTTGCTCGGCGCCCGCATCGCCGCTCGCCGCGCCACCGCCCTGCTGGCCCTGCCGGAGGGGGGTGCTGAAGCTCTTGAAAAGGCGCGGACCGAACTGGAACGCGCGATCAGGCACTTCGCCGATCTCGGCCGGCCGGAAGAACTGGCGGAAGCGGAGATGAATCTCGGGCTGGCGATCCACAATCTCGTCGGCCTGAACAGGGCGCGCATCACCGACGCCATCTCCGCCTATCAGCGGGCGCTGCGGACATTCGACCGCGCGAGGTACCCGAAGGAATTCGCCATCCTGCAAAACAACCTGGCGACCGCCTTCCTGTCCATGCCTTTCACCGACAGTCGCGCCAGGATGCGCGAGGCGCTGGCCGTGCAGGCTTTCGAGGAAGGGCTGAAGAGCGTCAGCCTGATCGACCATCCCGCCGAATACGCGATGCTGCAGAACAACCTCGGCAACGCGCTGCAATATGCCTCGTCGAGTCATGTGGTGGAAAACAATCTGCGGGCGCTCGACGCCTATGACGAGGCGCTCAAGGTGCGAACCCGCGCGGCCATGCCGCTGGAATACGCCAACACCATCGCCAATAAGGCGAACTGCCTGTGGAACCTTCCCGACGATCCCGCGCAGCCGGGTGACGGCAACCGCGCCAACCTGACGGCAGCGCGCGAATACTATCGTGAATGTCGGGAGATATTCATGAGCGCCGGCGAGACGGACAAGGCGCGCATCGTGGCGGAGGCCTGCGAACAGATCGACCGCGAGCTGCTTTCGGCGCCGCCCGCGACATCCGACGGCCTGGCCGGGACCGTCCGGCATCATCTCAACTGAGGACAACAGGGAGCACGACGTGACAGGTGTTGAACTGACTGCAGGCGGAGCGGCACTGGCCCTGGTGGCCGGCGTCGTGACGTCCGGGATAGGCGGCGCCATCGGCGGCATCGCTACCGGCGGAAAGGCGATCGGAAACCAGCTGGCGGCGATGATGGGCAGCTTCTACGGGCCGGTGGGCGGCGTGGCTGGCATCATTGTCGGCCTGGTCCTGCTGGCGCTTATCGGGTGAGGTTCAATCATGTGGGAAATGGCGAAAAGCTCGATCCTTCTGTTCCTCAAGGGCAAGCTCTTTGCGGAGCCCGCCAAGGTCTACAGGCAGACGGCGATCGGTGCGCTGGTCACGGCCGCCTTGCTGCTCATCCTGGCCAAGCTCGGTGTCCCGGTGGTCGCCGCCGCGGCGGTGGCCGGCCTCGTGGGCGGCGCCCTGCAGCCATACCTCTTCAAGGACCTGCGGTATCGGTAGGATAGGAAATGAACGCCGTCGATCTCGTTCCGACCCATCGCGAGACGCTTGCCGGATACGTCGGGGACATCGAGCGGCTGGAAGCACTTTTCACTTCCTGGGACGAGACGCAGCGCGCCGCCGTGGACGCCTACCGGCGATCGATAGAGGAACTGCAGGGCGAGGCATTTCGCCGTCTGATCCGCGCTCTGAAAGCCGATCCGGCGGCGATGCAGGCCATGAAGACCGCGGTCGCGGACGAGATCGTCTACGCCGTGCTGCGGCGTCACAACATCCTGAAGCCAAGCCTGAGCGAGCGGGTCGAGGCAGCGCTCGATGGCGTGCGGCCAATGCTCGCCTCCCATGGCGGCGATGTCGAGCTCGTTTCGATACGTCCGCCCGCCATAGAGGTCCGCTTCACCGGCGCCTGCGACGGATGCCCCGCCTCCGCGCTGACCTTCCATGCAGGCGTCAAGAAGGCCGTTGAGGAAGCCTGCCCGGAGATCACCGACATTCTTCAGGTCAAGGGATCCGGCGGCGGCTCCAACGACAGCGTACGTTTCGTCAGTCCGTTTGCCCTTGGCGCCGTGGATGGCTGGCACCTTGTCTGCCGGCTCGACGAGATCCCGCAGGGCGGCATGCTTCGCCAGGTGGTCGGCGGCGAAAACGTGATTTTGTCTCGGCAGGGAGCGGTCGTCTCCTGCTTCCAGAACGCGTGTGCCCATCTCGGGCTGGAGATCGATGGCGGAGAGGTCGAGGACGGCATAGTGACCTGCCCGTGGCACGGCTTCCGCTACGATCTTGCGACCGGCGAGTGCCTCACCGCTCCCGAAGTGCAGCTCCAGCCGCACATGGTCAAGGTCATCGGCAACCGCGTCGAGGTGAGGCTCGCCAGATGACGCGCGTCTCGCTCGCACCCGCTTTCCGGCCGGCTTGCCCGGTCCCCTTGCCGGCCGCGCCGCTGCTCGATCCCGCCGGCGCCAGCATCGTGCTCGGCCACCATGTCGCTGCGAACGGCCTGCCGGTGCCGATCGCGCCCGGCCGCTCGACATTGTTCGGGCCGCGCGGCGTTTGCCTCGCCGGACCGGACGGCCCCCTCCTGGTGGCGGACACCGGTCACCATCGGCTGCTCGGCTGGCGTCGGATTCCGCGGGCCGACAACGCTCCAGCGGACTTTGTCATCGGCCAGCCGGACTTCTTCGCGGAAGGCCGAAACGCGAAAGGCGGGCCGGGACCGGCGACGTTGAACATGCCGACAGGCATCGCCAGCGATGGCCATATGCTGGCCGTGGCGGACGCGTGGAACCACCGCGTCCTGATCTGGAACTCGCTGCCGGAAATCTCCAATCAGCCGGCGGACCTTGTGCTCGGGCAGCCGGACTTCAACGGCGGCCTTGCCAATCGCGGCGTCCGGCAGGCCGGCCCGGACACGCTGAACTGGTGCTATGGCGTGACGATCTCGGACGGACGTCTTTTCGTCGCCGACACCGGCAACCGCCGCGTCCTGGTCTGGAACTCCCTCCCTGAGCGCAATGGCCAGCCCGCGGACCTTGTGCTGGGCCAGCCGGACATGATCGGGCGCGACGACAATGCTGGAACCGGCGCGAGCGCCGTCGGCATGCGCTGGCCCCATGCGATCGCCATGGCCGGTGGCAGGATCTTCGTCGCGGACGCCGGAAACAGCCGCATCATGGCCTGGAACGGCATGCCCAATGCCGACGGCGCGCCGGCCAGCTTCATCCTTGGCCAGAAGCATTTCGAGGAGCTCGATCACAATCGCGCCGCCTATGATCCGACCGAGCGGGCCTTGCAGATGCCCTACGGAATTGCGGTTCGGGACGGCACGTTGATATGCGCCGACACCGCGAATTCGCGGCTCGTCGGTTTCCCGCTCGCGGACATCGACATGGATGCGCCGGCGACCGCCCTCGCCGGCCAGGACGGTTTCGGCGCCAAGGGCGACAACCGCTGGGAGGCCGCCACGCGCGACAGTCTGTGCTGGCCCTTTGCCGTAGCGGTCCGCGGCGACCTGGTCGCCGTGGCCGACACAGGAAACAACCGTGTGCTGCTTTGGGAGGCCGCGCCATGACGGCGATGCTCGCCCGCGACATCGCAGACCGGCGGGTCAGCCTGCAGATCCGCGTGCGCGGGCGGGTGCAGGGCGTCGGTTTCCGCCCGACCGTATGGCGGTTTGCCAGGGAATACCGCCTCGACGGCGAGGTGCTCAACGACGGCGAAGGTGTCTTGATCCGGGTAAGCGGGCCGCGCGGCGAAATCGAACGTCTGGTCGAGCGACTGCGCGGTGAGCCGCCGCTCCTGGCGGCGATCGAGGCGATCGAGCTTTCTCCATTCGTCGGACGGCTGGACGAAGGCTTCAGGATCGTCGAAAGCGCGGCGGGCGAAGCCCGCACGGAGATATCGCCCGACGCCGGAATTTGCGCCGCTTGCGCGGCCGAAGCGCTGGACCCGTTCTCGCGCCGCTATCGCTACCCCTTCACCAATTGCACGCATTGCGGCCCGCGACTGACCATCGTGAGAGGCATTCCCTACGACCGTGCCTCGACCACCATGGCGCCGTACCCACTCTGCGCCGATTGCGCCGCCGAATATAGCGAGCCGGCCGACCGGCGCTTCCACGCCGAACCGATCGCCTGCCACGCCTGCGGGCCAAAGGCCAGGCTGGTCCGTTTCGACGGACGCGCGGTGAGCTACGAGCAGCACTCGATGCTGGACGATGTCGATGCGGCGATGAGCCTGATCCAGAAAGGCGAGATCGTCGCGATCAAGGCGCTTGGCGGCTACCAGCTGGCCTGCGACGCCACGCGCGCCGACGCCGTCGCCAGGTTACGGCAATTGAAGCGCCGCGACCGGAAGCCCTTCGCGCTGATGGCACGGGACATGGACGTGATCCGCAAATACTGCGCGGTCTCCTCCGAGGAAGAGCAGGCGCTGCGCTCGGCCGCGGCGCCGATCGTCCTGCTCGATGCCCCAGGCCCGCAGTACCTGCCCGAAAGCGTGGCGCCGGGCATGTCGACCCTCGGCTTCATGCTACCTTCGACACCGTTGCATGTGCTTCTGTTTCGCCGCATGGGCCGGCCGGTGGTGATGACCAGCGGCAACCTTTCCGACGAGCCGCAGGTGACGGATGACGCCCAGGCAGCGGCAAGGCTCGGGATGATCGCGCCCTTCGCCCTGATCCATGACCGCGACATCGCCAACCGCGTCGACGACAGCGTCGTGCGCCTCACTGCCGGCAAGGTCCGCGTGCTGCGCCGCGCGCGGGGCCACGCGCCCGCCTCTATCCGCCTGCCGCGGGGGTTCGAGACGGCACCGCAGATCCTCGCTTTCGGCCCGGAGATGAAGGCGACCTTTTGCCTGGTCAAGGACGGGCGCGCGGTTCTCTCGCAGCATCAGGGCGACCTCGAGGACGCGGCGACCTTCGACGACTATCGCAAGAACCTCGCGCTTTTTCGCGACCTGTTCGACCACCAGCCACAGGCCTTGGCCTGCGACATGCACCCCGAATATGTCTCGGGCAAGCTGGCGCGGGAGCGCGCGCAGGCACAGCAGCTCCCGCTTGTCGAGGTGCAGCATCATCATGCGCACATAGCCGCCTGCCTCGCCGAGAACGGCAGACCTCTGGACGCGCCGCCCGTGCTCGGCATCGCGCTCGATGGCCTGGGTTTCGGCGCGCGCACCGATATGCGGGGCGGCGGGATCTGGGGCGGCGAATTCCTGCTTTGCGACTACCGCCGCTTCGAGAGGCTGGGAACCTTCAAGCCGGTCGCCATGCCGGGCGGCGCGCAGGCCTCGCGCGAACCCTGGCGCAACCTCTACGCCCATTTGATGGCCGAGATGGGCTGGGCGCAGTTTGCGATGAATTTCGGCGAACTCGAAATCTTCCGGGCGCTTGCCGGCAAGCCGCGCGCCACGCTCGACGCCATCATCAAGGGCGGCGTCAACTCTCCGCCGGCATCGTCATGCGGCCGGCTGTTCGACGCCGTAGCCGCCGCCCTCGGCATCTGTTTCGAACGCCAAGCCTATGAGGGCGAGGCCGCGATGCGCCTGGAGGCGATGGTCTGCCGGAAAACCATGGTCGAGGAGGGTGATGAACTCGCCTATCCGCTCGCCATCCCCAATCTGAAAGGCAGCGGCCTCCCCTATGTCGAGCCGGTCGCGATGTGGAATGCGATCCTGGGCGATCTCGTCCTGCGGGCGCCCGTCGGCGTGATGGCGGCGCGGTTCCATAAGGGGCTGGCGAACGTGCTTGTCGCGATGGCTTTGAAACTCGCGCGCCGCGCCGGCGAGACCGGCCCGCGCTTCGAAACGGTCGCCCTCTCCGGCGGCTGCTTCCACAATCGGGTCCTGCTCGAAGAGACGACACGCCGCCTCGAGGAGAAGGAATTCGAAGTCCTTACCCACGCCGAGGTGCCCGCCGGTGACGGCGGCGTCGCGCTCGGCCAGGCAGCAATTGCCGCAGCGCATTGCATGGACGCCGGGATAACCCGGCAAGAAGGAGGAAACCCATGTGTCTCGGTATTCCAGGACGGATCATAAGGATCGACGACGCCGGGCGTAAACTCGCGACCGTCGATGTCAGCGGCGTCCGGCGCCAGATCAACATCGCCTGCATCGTCGATACCGAGCACCCGGTGGAAAGCTGCGTGGGCGACTGGGTGCTGGTCCATGTCGGCTTCGCGATGAGCCGCATCGATGAACACGAAGCCGCCGAAACGTTGAAAATCCTTACAGAGCTCGGCGAGGCGCAGGCCGAAATCGAGGCGATGCGCGCATCCGCCGTCCATTAGGGAAGGAGATTGGCGATGTCGAACGAAGGCACATTGAGCGGGCTCTACCCCTTTCTTCACGGAAAAAAGCAGGACCCCGCCAAGCTGCAGGCTGCCCTGCTGCATTCGGTTGCGGAAAAGGCCCGCGACTCGCGCGAGACGAACGAGGCGTTCTTCGGCGGCCAGGCCGAGATCCTCGTGGCGGCCGCGCATACGCTGGCCGACGTCTACAATAGGGGCGGGCAGCTCTTTTCCATGGGCAATGGCGGGTCGAGCTGCGACGCCAGTCATGTCGCGGTGGAGTTCGTCCATCCGGTGACGGCGGGCCGCCCGGCGCTCGCCGCGACCAACCTTGTTGCCGACCTCGCCATGATCTCGGCCGTCGGCAACGATCTCGGCTTCGATCATGTCTTCGTGCGCCAGCTCGTCGCGCATGCGCGCAAAGGGGATGCCTTGATCGGCATCTCGACCAGCGGCAACTCGCAGAACCTGATCGCGGCCTTCGTCAAGGCCAGAGAGATGGGCGTCGCCACGATCGGGCTGACGGGCGGCGACGGCGGCAAGATGAAGTCCTCCGGCGCGGTCGACCATTGCCTGATCGTGCCTTCGACCTCGATCCACCGCATCCAGGAATGCCATGTCGCCGCCTACCACATCATGTGGGACCTCGTGCACACGCTGCTCGCAGATGAGCGCGGCTCCGCGGCCAGGAAGGAAAAAGTCCAATGAAATTCGCCGACGAATTCCGCGACCGCGACAAAGCCGCAGCCCTGGTGCGCGAGATCGAGAAGCTGTGCGACCGGATCGAGACGACCAGGCACAGGCCGCTGAACATCATGGAAGTGTGCGGCGGGCATACCCACTCGATCTTCCGCTACGGATTGGAGGGCATGCTGCCGCCCGCTATCGAACTGGTGCATGGGCCGGGCTGCCCGGTCTGCGTCCTGCCGATGGGACGGGTGGATGACTGCGTGGCCATCGCCGAACAGCCCGGCGTGATCTTCACGACATTCGGGGATGCCATGCGCGTGCCGGGTTCGCGCAAGAGCCTCATGCAAGCCAAGGCCGACGGCGCCGACGTGCGCATGGTCTATTCGCCGATGGATGCGCTGGCGCTGGCGCGCAAGAACCCCGGCCGCGAGGTGGTCTTCTTCGGCCTCGGCTTCGAGACCACCATGCCGTCCACTGCCCTGACCGTCTTGCAGGCGGAGGCCGACGGGATCGAGAATTTTTCGGTGTTCTGCAACCACATAACCATCGTGCCGACCATCAAGGCGATCCTCGACAGCCCGGATCTGCATCTCGACGGCTTTCTCGGGCCCGGCCACGTTTCGATGGTCATCGGCACCGCTCCCTACGAGTTCATCGCCAACTTCTACAGGCGGCCGATGGTCGTCGCCGGCTTCGAGCCGCTCGATGTGCTGCAATCGATCTGGATGATCCTGAAGCAGATCAGCGAAGGCCGCGCCGAGATCGAGAACCAGTACACGCGCATCGTGCCGGAAGCCGGCAACGATCCGGCGCTCGCCGCCGTGGCGAGGGTCTATGAGCTGCGCGAGTTCTTCGAATGGCGCGGACTGGGCTCCATCGACCATTCCGGAGTGAGGGTGCGCGATGAATATGCGCGCTTCGACGCCGAGCGAAAGTTCTCGGTCCCCAACATCAAGATCGCGGACCCGAAGTCCTGCCAGTGCGGCGAGGTGCTGAAGGGCGTGCTCAAGCCGTGGCAGTGCAAGGTGTTCGGCACGCTCTGCACGCCGGAGACGCCGCTCGGCGCGCTGATGGTCTCGCCGGAAGGCGCCTGCGCCGCCTATTATCAGTATGGCGGCGTCAAGCGGCAGGCGCACAACGAAGCCGTCACGGCCGTGTCATGAACATCGTGTCCCCCCCTCCCCGCAAGCTCGGCCGCATCCACGTGCCCGCCGTCACGCTTGCCCATGGCGGCGGCGGCAAGGCGATGAAGGATCTGATCGACGACGTCTTCGTCAGTGCCTTCGCCACCGACACGCCGCGGGCCCTTGAGGATCAGGCGCGTTTCGATCTCGCCGCGCTGGCCGCGCACGGCGACCGGCTTGCCTTCACGACGGATTCCTTCGTCGTCGATCCGCTGTTCTTCCCGGGCGGCGACATCGGCAAGCTGGCCGTGTTCGGCACGGTGAACGATCTTGCCGTGGGCGGCGCGAAGCCGCTCTATCTGTCCTGCGCGGTCGTCATCGAGGAAGGCCTGAAAATCGAGGAACTGCGGCGGGTCGCGCAGTCGATGGCCGCGGCGGCGCGGCGCGCTAGCGTCACGATCGTCACCGGTGATACCAAGGTCGTGCAGCGCGGCGCCTGTGACAAGCTGTTCATCACCACGACGGGCGTGGGTGTGATACCCGCCGGCGTGGAGCTTGCGATCGGCGGCATCCGACCGGGCGACGGCATACTGGTCAACGGGCTTCTCGGCGACCACGGCGCGGCGATCCTGGCGGCGCGCGGCGACCTTGCCCTCGAAACGGAGATCGAGAGCGATTGCGCGCCGCTGCACGGCCTGATCGACGCCGTTCTGAAGGCGGCCCCGGCGACGCGCAGCATTCGCGACGCGACACGCGGCGGCATCGCCACCGTTCTCAACGAGATGGCGGAAGCATCGGGCGTCGCTATCGAGATCGACGAGGCAGCCACGCCGCTGCGCGAGGAGGTGCGCGGCTTCTGCGAGATACTCGGCCTCGACCCGCTCTACCTCGCCAACGAAGGCAAGATCGTCCTCGCGGTTCCGCCGGCCGAGATCGATGCCGCGCTGGCCGCGATGCGCGCGCACCCGCTCGGCGCATGCGCCATGCTCGTCGGCCACGCCCATGCGGGGGAGCAGGGACGCGTGACAATGCAGACCGCGTTCGGTGGCAAGCGTATCGTCGACATGCTGGTCGGCGAGCAGTTGCCGCGGATTTGCTGAGGCGCCATGCACGAGCTCGGCATTACGCGCAACATCGTCTCGATTGTCGAGGAGGCGGCGAACGGCCGACGGGTCAGACGCGTCAGGCTCGATGTCGGCCGGCTAGCCGGCGTCATCCCCGAGGCACTGAGCTTCTGCTTCGATGTCGTTTCAAAAGGAACTACGCTCGACGGTGCCTACCTCGATATCAGGGAGATCGCCGGCCGCTGCCGCTGTCTCTGCTGCGGCGCCGAGTTCGAGACGGCGACGCTATACCAGGCCTGCGGCTGCGGCTCGCGCCATCTTGAACGGCTGGCGGGCGATGAACTGAAGATCAGGGAAATGGAACTCGAGGAGGCTGTCTGATGTGCGCGACCTGTGGATGCGGTTCGAACGCCGATGCCAGGATACTGAACCTGCAGACCGGCCGGGTCCGGCCCTTGGGCGAGGACCGCGGCCATGTCCACGCCCGTTCGCAGGGCCACGCCCACAATCACCAAGATCATGAAAACGAACACCACCACCACTCACATTCCCATGACCACGCCGACAGCCATGAACACGATCATGAGCACGTCCACAGCCATCACGACCACGATCTTGACCATCCGCACAGCCATGACCATTCCCATCATCACGACGGCCTGGATGATCACCATGAGCACGATCACCAGCATGGACATGGGACGACGGTGGTGGAGTTGGAGGCCCGCCTGCTGGCCAAGAACGACAAGCTGGCCGCGAGCAACCGAGGCTGGTTCGAAGGGCGCGAGATCCTGGCGCTGAACATCGTCAGCTCGCCCGGCGCAGGCAAGACCACCTTGCTGGAACGCACCATCCACGACCTGAAGGACGAGATCCCGATCTTCGTCATCGAGGGGGATCAGGCCACCGCCAATGACGGCGAGCGGATTCGGGCCGCGGGAGCTGCGGCGGTCCAGGTCAACACCGGAACCGGCTGCCACCTTGAGGCCGACATGGTCGCGCAGGGTCTCGAGGAGCTGAAGCCACCGGCAGGCGCGATGGTGCTCATCGAGAATGTCGGCAATCTTGTCTGCCCTGCGCTGTTCGACCTCGGCGAGCATGCAAAGGTGATCGTGCTGTCGGTGACAGAGGGGGAGGACAAGCCGCTCAAATATCCGCACATGTTCCAAGCGGCCGACCTGATGATCGTCAACAAGACCGACCTCCTGCCCTATGTCGATTTCAGGCTCGACACTGCCGTCGCCAATGCATGCGCGGTCAACCCGGCGATCACTGCGATCGCCTTGTCCGCGCGTACCGGCGAAGGCATGGAGCTTTGGTATGATTGGCTGCGCAGCCATCCCGGATCTATCGGGCGGCCATCCATGGCGCCGGCGAAAGACCCTGCCGCAAACAGCGCCGGCCACAGCGGGTAGGCAGCGGCCGCAACTGGCAATCGGCATTGCCGCAGATTGATGTTTTCGGTCTTGGTTTTCGTTGCGCGACAACCCACTCGGGGAACCTTAAAGCGTGATAGCCAATCCTTTCGATGATCGGCCGGGGCTGCTCCGGTCCAAGGTGGCGCTGACTTATGCCCTCATGATAGCGGCCAATATTTTGGCCTGGGCCTGGGCCTGGGTCGCTTTCTCGGATCGTCCCGCTCTGCTCGGCACGGCCCTGCTCGCCTACACCTTCGGGCTTCGCCACGCCTTTGATGCCGATCACATCGCGGCAATCGACAATGTCGTGCGCAAGCTGATGCAGGAGGCAAAGGCACCCTTTTCGGTCGGGTTCTTCTTCTCGCTCGGACATTCATCCATTGTCGTGTTGGCCTCCGTCGCCATCGCCGCCACCGCGGCGTTTCAAGGCCGGCTCGATGAGTTCCACGACGTGGGCGGCGTGATCGGAACCTCCGTCTCGGCCTTGTTCCTGCTTGCCATCGGCATAGCAAACCTCTTCGTCCTCAAAGGCATTTGGCAGGCCTTTTCGCGCGTGCGGCGCGGTGAGCCTATCGTTGAGGAGTATCTGGAGGCGCTGCTCACCGGTCGCGGATTCCTCGCCCGGATTTTCCGGCCGGTGTTTCGTGTCGTCACGCGCTCTTGGCACATGTATCCGGTCGGCTTCCTGTTCGGCCTCGGTTTCGACACCGCGACCGAGATCGGGCTGCTGGGCATCTCCGCCTCGCAAGCGGCAGCCGGCTTGTCGTTCTGGACTATTTTGGTCTTCCCGGCCCTGTTCACCGCTGGCATGTCGCTTATGGACACCACGGACAGCGTAATGATGACCCGCGCCTATGGCTGGGCCTTCGTCAACCCGATGCGCAAGCTGTGGTACAACATGACGATCACCGCCGCTTCGGTGGTCGTCGCCGTATTCATCGGTGGCATTGAAGCACTGGGCCTGATCGGAGACAAACTCAGTTTGCAGGGTAGACTCTGGTATGTCGTCGGCAGCCTCAACGGTAGCCTGAGCAGCTTTAGCTACGTCGTCGTCGGAATTTTCGGTTTCAGCTGGTTAGCCTCCGCGCTGCTATACAAGCTCAATGGATATGACAGAGTGGAGGCGGCTCCCGTTCCGTGAGTTCTACCCATCACCTGACCTCAGTCACTCGTACGCAGCTAGCGCGGTCGACCGGCGCTCTGCGGTGTAGGTTCTTTGCAGACCGCGTTTTCAAGATCTGAAGCGCACTGCATTTGTCCCGCCTCCCCGCCAGCCAACGAAGGTCGACTGGAGTTCCAAGCAATGAATTCCAGCTTCGTGTTGAACCGGTGCCTAGCACGCGTGATGTACGGAAAAATCTGGTCGAAAGAAAGTGGGCAGTACCTACCCAACGCTTGTCTGACGCTATTGGTTATCCTATAGCTTCCTAGTAATCAAAACCACTTAAGGGATATTTCCAGCGCGGACATGAGCACTTGTTAGCCGCCTAACATATTTGCCGGCCGGCGACCAAAAAGTAGTAGACCAAAGCTTCTACTGCCGTGTATTTTTTTTCGTTCATTTGAATCGAACCAACATCTGTTGGTTCAGCTACTCTATTTTCCAGATATAAGTAAATAGATCACATTTCTGTGAAAATAAGCAATCCTCTAAGTTAGGCAATTCTATTAAAAGCCGTTTCTGCCATATTAGCGACCATCGCAAGAGCTAAAACCGATTCCCTCAAGACGCCAAGTACCCTGGAGTTCCAGGTAAAATCTGTCTCAATACCGGAAGGTAAAGCTAATGGCGCTAGAATACGGGTTTGCCAAGGGGAAGGTTAGCGGACCTCCCGTGCTTAGGGCGAAGCCATTGGGTCATGAGATTCAGTACCACCTGCACGTGCCTCTCGACGTTGCCGGAGCGTCCTGGGATGTTGCAATAAATGTTGGCACCAATGATTCCGACGACCTCCTGCAGTACAAGCTGGCATTCGACTTTCACCATTCTGTCATAAAGACACTTGTCGCGGCACCAATGGGGCGAAACGACCTGACGGGTCAAGGCGCGTTGCCTGCATTGGATTTCATGCGCTCAGATATCCTTGCCGAAACAGGACGGTGGCGRCTGAGCGATCCCATGGATGGGAGCATGGATGTCGAGCCGGCGGCTTCCATGAACAGACTGCTTCGCCAAGCTGCGCAAAACCGCTGGAATGTATATGTGTTTGGCCGTTTTTATAAGGAAGGCGACGGCATACACGACACCCATATGAATCAGGGATCGACTGGCGCTCAATTTGCGCATAGGCAGGGCGACGATCGCAACGATCACAACGATGTCTGGCAGGACGGCGCTGTCCTGGTCGCCAGCTCGCAGGAGCTGTGGGCCGCATATTTTGCTGCATTCGAGAACCAGCTAGTGCCAACCGACGAGCTCGGGAACCCAACAGCACACAGCAAACCGGTGGGTTAGTCCCATGGATGACAGGCTGATTATGATCATTCGGCATGCCGAAAAGCCCCTCCCCGAACAACCGGATCGTGGCGTCAACGAATTGGGAGAAAACGATGACAAGTCGCTGACCGTGCGCGGTTGGCAACGCGCCGGTGCCCTCACTCATCTGTTTTGCAACCCCCCGCCACCATTGCGGATTCCGGTGACGATCTTCGCATCGGCGCCGATCAAGCAGGATGGAAGCGGAACCCGCAGCCTTCGTCCTATTCAAACAATAACGTCGCTTGCTCAGCGCCTCGGGATAGAACCGGATTCGCGCTATACAAAAGGTCAGGAAGCCATCGCCGGCGCCGCCATCGGCGACAGCACCGTGCCGACGCTTGCGTGCTGGCAGCATGAATCGATCCCGCACCTTGCGGCGGCCATCGTCCATTCCAATAAGGTCGCACCTGACCAGTGGGATGATGACGACTACGACAGCATATGGATTCTTGTCCATTCCGAGGGGCGGTGGACGTTCGCGCGCAGTCAGCAACGTTTGTTGCCGGGAGACCGGCCGTGACGGAATTAGGTCCGAGTTCAGACGCAACGCTCCGGCGTTGCCCGAAATGCGATAGCCTTATCCCCCTCAAGGCCGTTGTTTGCCCTGTTTGCAAGTCCGATATCAAAGCCAAGACTGCTGGACAGGAGGCACGCGAGCACGCCGTCGACTTAGCGAAATTCATAAGGGACTGGATCGGCTTTCCCGCTGCAACAATAGCAGCAATTGCAGCTCTAACCGGCCCAGCCTGGAACAATGTTCTTGCATGGCTGGATATGGATCATGCGAAACTCGACATCAAATTCGTGAAGGCTGATTTCATGAATTTCGGCCTCGACGACAGAGGCATCACCGAGCAGGCCGACGAGGTGTTCGTCACACTCCCCTACACCAGATTCATTCTATCCAACATCGGCATCGTACCGGCGACGGTCAGAAGTGACTTCACCTGCGTTAGAGGCAACGAGACTGGCGACTTTTACTTCATCGATCTGAACACGAACAAGAGGCTTCCCGCGACCTTTATAATCAATCCAAACGAATCCATGCAGGTCGACGCGGTCAGAGATTCCGATCGCCCGCACGACAACTCACAACACGAAGGAAAGCTTTGCACGCTCGAGTACAGCGATAAGCATGGCAACAGAACTTATCCGACAGCGATGGATGACGCCTCACTTTTCCCATTGGACATGGGCTCGATCGAGGATCGGCGTATCGCCCTGCGGGCTCAATTTTGCCCGAACATGGTCAAAGGCATGAGGTTGGTTTCGGATGCAGCCGATTGCGTCGACGGCAGTCACGTCTTTGCGATCGAACCGATCTACCTGTGGGAGAAGGCATTGCAGCGGGCAGTCGCCCAATCCGTCGAATTTCATCAGTTTACGCAAACGGAAAATCGGGCTCCAGGCCTCATTCTCACAGGGTGCGACCAGCCAAATTGCGCCCAAGCAACCGCCCAGATGATGCAGGCGCTGCACTCATTCACGCCGAAGCTCACGGTGTGGCTGTGTCCCGGAGAATATCAAACACCAAGGGCTCCGGACAAGGTTGTCCTGGATCGCGATTGCAAGAACTACAATTTTCCGACCTCTGAACAGGAAAGCAAGCAATAGGGGGCCAGATCCGGACCGGTCACACAGAATTTACGAGCACGACAGCTTGTCTGTATTTGGAATCATCGACCAACCGTCCGCGCTTGCGGACTCAGGCGAGCGTTGTGGCGCGAGGCCGCCGCCTGTTTGACCGACCGTTACATATAGTTTTTTCAACTAGCGAGTGTCGAGGGAACCGCAAATGAGCAAAGCGACAGTGAAGGCCTACGCAAGCCCGAGTTGCGTACTTTTGACTTTTGATTGGAGCGACGGGGTAACGCATGCCGACTTTCTGGGCTTCGCCATCGAGCGGAGCCCAGGCTATACCAAGAAAGGCGACCCGCAATTCCTGTTCAACAAGCTCGACTTCGTACCCATAGCAAAAGGTTCGAAACCGAAAGGCAGTGATGTCGCACCCATTCAGAAGTTCAATTGGTGGGATGGGGGCCTGAAGCTGAGTGATCGGGGCCGAACATTTCAGTACACAATAACACCGGTGCTCGGCACCGGGCCGACCGATTTGAAACTCCAAACGGCCTCCAGCGGAGTAGTCGATGTTGCGATCCCGAATTCGAGCGATGGCAAGATTGCAACCTACTTCAATCGCGCTGTTGTCAGCGCCCAGAGCTTCCTTTCCGTAAAGGACGATCTCAAGGTCCAGATGGAGTGGCTTGCCAACGGTCTCCAGGAAGCCATTCCCGAGATCCTCTCAAACAGCGATGCTTTCGACTGCGCCATCTATCATTTGTCGGACGGCCTGTGGATCGTGCCGGCTTTCATGGACTTCGCGGGCCGTGGATCGATCACTTATTTCAACAAGGGGGACGACGACAAATCGCAGCCCGCCATCGATAAACTGAATGCGACCAAGCACAACATCTCGACCCATAAACGCGATGCCATTTCGAAGCTGATGCATGACAAGTTCGTGGTCTCGCACAAGGATGGCAGCGATGTCGCCGTTTTGATGGGATCCACCAATTTCACCCCTGAGGCACAGACGATTCAGGCCAACTTGCTGCACATCATTCAATCGCCGCAGCTGGCGAAGCTTTATCAGACCAGGAGCACGTTGCTCGCGGCGAATAAGAAAACCAAGGACACGGCTGTCGGCGCAGGCTGGAAGCCGATAACCGACGTGGCCGGCTCCGATATTCGCGTGTTCTTCCTTCCGGAACCCGGAAGCGAAAGGCAATTCCTTGATACGGTAACCGACGCCGTCAAGGCAGCGAAGTCCTCCGTGCTCTTTTGCATGTTTACAGCATCCGACACGGCTCTGATGGACGCGATTTTTGCCCAAGCCGATTCCAAGGACCATCTCGTGTACGGGCTTTTGAACGCCATCGATGACCCGGAAAAGCCAACCAAAAGCGGCGCAAAACGCAATCTGCCCGAGATAGCCGCGACTATTTATCATCGATCGCGAGAGAAGCCGGATACACTTCCCTATTCCGCTTTCGGCAAAAACGCGCCCCGCGGATTCCTTCCTGAGCTGCGCACCATCGATTGCAGCAAGTATGATCTGTCGGTGTCGTCGGGAAAAAAGAAGAATGGCGGTCCGCCGCCAATCCACATCCATCACAAGTTCATTGTCATCGATGGAGATACGGCTCACCCAACCATCTACACCGGCTCGCCGAACTTCAGCAAAGCCTCAGAAAACTCCAATGATGAAAATGTCTTGGAAATCAAGAACAATGAGCCATTGGCACACGCCTACGTCGCCGAGTTCATGCGGCTCTACAACCACTACAGAGCGAGGGCTATCTGGAACCGCACCCACGAGAAGCAAGGCGCCGCAGCAGCCACCGGCGGAGATCCACTGGTCCTGAAAACAAAGCGCGACGATTGGGTGGGAGAGGCATACCGAGACGGCTCAAAGTCCTTTCTGGCAAGAACAAGGGGGCTTTAACGGAGGCCAAAGTCTTTGGTCCGAAAGATAGGATCGTCGCGCCTTGGTCGGCCCGCCGCTTTCCGCTAGAGCATCAGCCCTCAGGCCTGTTCGACCGTGGCAGCCTGCCCCCCGTTTCGGGCCCTGGATGCACCCAGCGAGATTGCTGCTCTCAGCGGACTTCGGCCATGTCCCGGCTGGGGGACCAAGCTTCTCCCTCTGGGCCGGAGTCACCGGCCAATTGATAACCTTGCCGAGAGAGACAATATTGCCCGGAACTTCTGCATCAATAACTGTAGACAGCTGCTTTGGTCATTTACTTTGCAGCCAAGTCCACTGTAAATGGAGGCGGCCGCGGATCGCTGCCTGCCTTCGTCTTTCGCGTCCCGGGTCCTGTTGCGCCGGGCGGACGAATAAAGATCGCCAGTTGGCCTTCTATCGGCAACCGGCGCGTTGAGGCCGCGTAGGGCAAGTCACAGGAGTAGGACAATGCCGAAGAAGGACGAAAACCACCGCGGCGGGGCCGGAAAAATTGAGATCACGGTTGTCGTGAACGGCCAGGCCACCGAGGTCGAGGCCAATCCCAACCAGCCGCTTCACGTCGTTCGCACCAAAGCTCTCGAAAATACACAGAACGTTGCGCAACCGGCCGAGAATTGGGAATTCAAGGACGAGGCCGGAACCTTGCTCGACGTTGACAAAAAAGTCGGCGAGTTCGGTTTCGCCAACGGCGTGACCCTTTTCCTCAGTCTCAAGGCCGGTGTGGCAGGTGCCTGATATCCAAAGTGCGGACCCCGAGGTCTCGCGAGCCAAGTTTGATCGCGAGATCAGCTGGTTCCGCGAGCAAGCAGATGCCTACCGGACGCAGGGATGCTTTCTCATCGAGGCAAGCTTCCCGAAGGCTTTCATCCTCTTTGCAACCCCGAAGCTGAAGCCACGCGTCATCGGGGCATCAATCGAGGTTGATTTCACCAACTACGACTTGAGACCATTATCAGTAGTCTTTGTCGATCCCTTTACGCGCCTGCCGATTGCCCGAAAAGATCTGCCAATCAAAATGCTGAGGCGTCCTCCTATGCCCGGAACTCCGCCAGAGGCGATTGCGGCCCTCATGCAGCAGAGCGCTCTGCCATTGACGGACTTTCTACAGGCTAACAGCCTCGACGACCCTCCGTTCCTGTGCATGGCCGGGATCCGCGAGTATCATGATAATCCGGCGCATTCAGGTGACCCATGGCTTCTCCATCGGCGTTCTGGCGAAGGCTCATTGGCTTTCATCGTGGACAAGATCATCAAGTACGGGACCGGCCCGATCGATCAGCTTCCAGTTCAACTTCAGTTGGTGGTTGGCGCGCCGATAGTGTCGCCACTGGCGATACCCGAATGACCGCGCTTAAGGATGTGGCTACGGTCGCATTGCCGCAGCTTTGCGTTTCAAAGATACAGGCGCATCTGCGCGCGGTTGGACAGCAGGGCTACGAGGGAATGGCTCTTTGGGCTGGCGTTCAGCGAGAACGGCATTTTGAAGTCACGGAGGCGATTATCCCGCAGCAGCGTCACATCCGGACGAGCGACGGTGTTTGCGTCATAGTTCCGGCTGAAGAGCTTCATCGGCTTAATGTCTTGCTCTACAAGCGGAATCTGAAACTTCTGGCTCAGGTACATAGCCATCCGGGGCGGGCCTACCATTCGACGACCGACGATGCCTATGCAGTCGCAACTACGGTTGGGTGCCTGTCGCTTGTGGTGCCGAATTTCGCCCGCGAGGCCTTCGATCTCACCCGTGTTGCCGCGTATCGGCTGGATAGTGAGGCGAATTGGGCTGAGCTTTCATCCGCGGCGTTGGCGCGACTGATTACGATTACGAGTTAGAGATGGCACTCGCGAATTTCATCGACCGCGCCGCAACGGCTGCCGCTCAGGTCCTGGCCGACTTCCATCTAGCTGATTTCAAGGCGCTTCTCGAAAAGCAGGTCGTGGCGGTATCTTTCGACGGCCAGGCCGCTTCGTGTGCCGAGGGCCAGGCAACGCTTGATCTCACGATCAGGCTTATGGCTCGCCTTTATCCAGTTCTGGCAATTCTGCCCCTGGATCAAGGCGCGAACTCCCTGGCTCGCACGCTCGAGCATCTGGCGAAGTCGATCAATCCAGGAATTGGCATCAGGCATTCCGGCAAGAATGCTACGGTCGGTGTGGTTGCCGGCGCGGTGCGGCCATCGCTGCGATGCCCAACCTTCTTCATGGGGTCTCAGGGCTGGACAGCAAAGCTGTCGCGCGCAGGTCCGGTGCAGTCCGGCTCGAGTTTGCTGCCCTATGGTGCGGGTGGCGCCAGCTGTCTTGCTGCCGCCAATGTTTTTCGCACGATATTCGGCCACCAGCTCACCGGCGCCGACCTGGACGACAGCATCGACCTCTGCTTGCGCACGTATGGGCGGGGCAAAGCTGTCGATCCAAGCTCCTGTGATCTCTCTGTCGATCTTGGCGAGACCCATCTGGTGGGCCTTGGCGCGATCGGCCATGGCGCGCTTTGGGCCTTGGCGCGCCAACCTGGTCTGTCCGGCCGCTTGCATGTGATTGATCATGAGGCGATCGAGCTCTCAAACTTGCAGCGCTACGTGCTGGCCGGCCAGTCGAATGTCGGAACGTCCAAAGCCGCACTCGCATCTGCAGGGCTTCGAACGACAGGTCTCGAGGTCGAGGCGCATCCTGTGAAATGGGCGGACTATATAGCGCGCCGTGGTGACTGGTTCCTGGAGCGAGTTGGTGTCGCGCTTGACACATCTGCAGACCGGATCGCCGTACAAGGGGCCCTGCCTCGGTGGATCGCCAATGCCTGGACCCAGGAGCACGATCTGGGCATCTCGCGCCATGGATTTGATGACGGCAAGGCCTGTCTTTGCTGCATGTACATCCCGCACGGCAGGTCAAAGGACGAGCATTTGCTAATCGCCGAGGAGCTCGGAATACCGGACGCGCACGAACAAGTGAAAACGCTCTTGCAGACCAACACTGGCGTCGCCGCCGACTTTGTTGCTCGTATCGCCACAGCGATGGGCGTTCCATTTGAGCCGCTCGCCACGTTTGTCGGCCAACCCCTTCGGTCCTTCTACCAACAGGCGATTTGCGGCGGACTCGTGTTCCAGCTTAGCGGCGRCAGCCGCCTGGTTCGAACCGTGGTTCCGATGGCGTTTCAGTCAGCTCTCGCCGGTATTATGCTTGCCGCCGAACTGGTCAAGCATGCTGCGGGTTTGCCCGCGAGCGCGACTACGAGCACCCGGATGAATCTCTTGCGGCCGCTGGGATCGCATCTGAACGACCCAAAAGCAAAAGATGCGAGCGGTCGCTGCATTTGTGCCGATGAGGAATTCCTCGCCGTGTTCCGGCAAAAATACCACGACCCTGTTGCCGGGTTGGTCATCGTGCCCGCCTGAGCGAGCCGGCGCTGTACGCCGATGACAAGGTCGAGGCACTCTCGAGAACCGTGTTCATGCCGATCGAGGCAAAAGCCGTGCGATCGTCTGGAGGCCAATTCGTCACCGGTGTGACGGGGCTGGCTTCGGGCCAGGATGGGACGCCAACGGCACCACAGTCGCCTAAGATCGGGCTATTTGCGCCACGGTCTCCCGAGGGGTATCGCCGTGATGGCGGACTTGGAAATCCGTCGCGCTCCAACCTGCTGCGGCGCCAGATTTGCGGCAGGCCCGTGGAGCGCGGCGGAGATCGCAGATCGGACAATGCGGGTGTACCTGAGCGGCAGCGACGTATGCCGGGTGTCGCCGACAGGATGATGCAACCAGGATGGAGCCATGGGAAAAGTCCCATCTGATCGGCCCGCCTGAGGAGCTGACCGATCCAATCTCCAGACAAAACTAGTATCGGTCGTTCACGATGGCCCGTCGATGAACCTGAAGTACGGCAGCTTCTATAGGATCGACTATGGTTTGCTGAACGGCCGAGATGAGGGCGAAACGGCCGTCCGTACCGAGTCCACAAAGGCGCTACTTGTAGGCGGAGATCTCCAGGGCGATCTCCGAATACGAAGTGCCCCCCCTTATACGCTGCCTGAGGGATCGGGGGTAGAAACCTCTGGCTCGATTACGCGCGCCATCTAAATTCAGTGGCAAGGGACTGACATGTCCTATTCAGGAACCAAACCTATCCACAGAAATATTTTGTTGGTATTTCTGTTGGTATCAGCTGCGGTTGACCTTCCCTAAGCATCTGAAAGCAAAATATGATTTTCTTTACTTGGATTCCGCCTCTGGGCACCATCCCCACAGTTCCTTCCGCCGAAGCCTCTACGCTTCAGTCTCCGCAAATGGCTGAATTTGCCTACTTTTTCGGCGCGCAAGTCGCGGCTGGGCAAATTTTATCGCGTTTCTCTAGGCGGCTATCCTGTCATTCTCGCGGATGCCCGCCGAGCGCGCGATGAAGTAAACGCCTCCTCAAGACCCCTCACGATGTTCGATTTTCGACGCGCGGCACGGTCGTGGTCATCTTCCGAGCGCCAGGTACAGCTTGGGCAGCAGGTCGGTCAGTCGGTCGATCGTGGCGATGCTGAAGGCGTTCTTCTGGCCAAAGATGCGGCCCAGATAGGATTCGGCGTTGGAATCCAGCCCGACACAGAATGTGTTGACGCCAAGACGGCTGAGACCTTGCACCGCTTTGCGCGCATCTTCTACCAAATAGCGACGGTCCTCGACATCAATGTCCGATGGCTCGCCATCACTGACGACGAGAAGCAGTCGCCTGTAGCTGCGTTGTGTCGCGAGGTCGGCGCCAGCGTGCCGGATGGCGGCGCCGAGCCTGGTCGAAAAGCTGCCTTGCAGCCCCGCCAGCCGCGCCTCGACCAAGCTGTCATAAGGCTGGCTGAAATCCTTGATCCGTGTATAGCGCACGTCCTCGCGACGATCGGAACAGAATGCGGCGATCGCGAAGGGATCGTCGAGACCGGACATAGCCTGCGACAGCAGCGCCGCGGCCTGGCGCTCGATGTCGAGCACGGTCCGGCGCCCGTTGGCGACGCGATCGTTGGTCGATTGCGAAACGTCCAGCAAAAGCAGCACCGACAGGTCACGGCTGCGCCGCTCGTAGCGGCCATGGATGCGCGGGCTCGGCGTCTCCCCGATCCGACGCGCGATCGCGGCATCGATGCAGGCATCGATGTCGAGGAATTCGCCCTCCGATTGCCGCCGCAGGCGTTCAGCACGGCTGACCCTGGCCGAACGAATCAACGCGGTGACCCTATCGGCAAGGTCGCCGCGCTTCTCGCGCAGCCGCGCCACCTGCGCGGCCGTTGCCGCATTTGCGGGATATTCCTTGACTGACACCCAGTCCGGCTGTTCGCGGCCGGTCACGTAGTCGAACTCGCCATAGCGCGCCACCAGCACGCCTCCCATGCTCAAAGGTTCGATCTGCACGCGTCCCGCCTCGCCGTCCGGCCTGCTCTCCTGCTCAATGCGGTCGGGGCGCTCGTGGTTCTCCTCTTGCCGGATGCGCGCCGACGACAGGACCTGTTCGGCATCCTCGGCCTGGCTGTCGTCATCGCCGAAATCCCAAAGACCGAGATTGTCGTCGCGATACGGCGGCTGCACGACATAGTTCCTGGGGTCGAACTGGATCCGCATCTGGCCGAGATCGTTGCCAAGCAGGTTGCCGATCCGCCGGCTGAGCTGCTGGTCATGCGGGTCTTCCCGTAAAAAGGCCTCGCGCGCCTTGGCGATCCACGGGTTCGGATCCTCGTAGGATGGATCGGCGAGCGCGCGCGCCAGCCGCGCGAAAAGGGCCGGCGCCGTGACGGCGCTCGATGGCTGCACGGTGTGAAAAGGCAGGAACAGTCGCGCAAGCCCGGGCAGTTCACGAATTGCGAGCTGCTCGACGCGAGCGTCCTCGATCAGCGATACCAGCGCGATCTGCGCCGGTTTGAGGCCGCCGACGGGAAAGCGTTCGCGCGTGAAGCGCAGATGAGCGCCGATGTGGGCGACCGCCGCGCGGTAAAGGCGCTCGGCATCGGCGGACTGGAAGCCGGGGAAGGATGAGGGCAGGCGGACCACGCTGCCGTCGAAGCCGGCGCGCCGTCGCGCCTGCTCGTGCGCGTTGGAAGGCGTCTCGCGAAGTGGCGGGCTGTCGCCCCACAGCGCCGTGAGAAAGGGCCTGAGCTTTGCTTCCATATCGGCAAAGCCGATCTGGCCGCTGGCCCGCTGCAGCCATCGGATGGCGGAGGGGTCGTCAAGCCGGAAGAAACGCAGGCGTCTTTCCCGATCTCCTTCGGCCATACGTATGCCGATGCGGGTCCATGATTCCAGGCCCTCCAGCCCGACCTGGAGCAGCAGCTGGGGCATATGGGCGAACAAGAGCGCCAACGATTCCGGCGCGCTGTTGCTGACATATTCCACGAGCAGCAGCCAGCGGGGAAAGCCGTCCCGCCCGACAGTCTCGGCGGCGGCGAGCGCCTGTTCGGGCAGCAGCGCCGCCGCGGCTCGCCCCGCGCGGATGGCAACGCCCGAGACGACGCCGGCGAGATCGACGGCCGTCTGCGGCGAGACCAGGCGCGCGATTTGGGGCGACAAGCGGACATAGGCGTCGGTGACCCCCTCGCCATAGCCCGCCCCGGACAGGCGCCGGCAGGCGCGTATCCAGGCCTGATGAAGATCGCCGGGAAACGCGTCAGCCAATTGCCGTTGCAAGATTTCCTCATCGGTCGCGTCGTGCCGCGCCGGTGTTTGCACAAGGCTGGCCATGACGCTCAAATGCAGGCGGCGACGGCGGACTTCAGCGCGTCGCGCATGTCGGGGTCGTCGGTGATCGGCAGCACCAGGGCGACTTCGCAGGCCTCGTCGATCGGAATGCCGCGGCGGGCGAGCAGACCGGCGTTGATCAGCATGCGGGTCGAAGCGCCTTCCTCCAGTCCGTGTCCCTTCAGGTTGCGGGCGCGATGGCCAATCCGAACCAAGGTCTGCGCCAGCGGCCGATCGACGCCGGCCTCGTTCGCGACGATCTCGGTCTCGACCGCTTGCTCGGGATAGGAGAAGGCTATGGCGACAAAGCGCTGTTTGGTCGATTCCTTGAGGTCTTTCAGBACGCTCTGGTAACCAGGATTGTAGGAGATGACGAGGTGGAAGTCCGGGTGTGCCTTGAGCACCTCGTTCTTCTTCTCCAGCGGGAGGATGCGGCGGTCGTCCGTCAGCGAATGGATGACGACCGTGGTGTCCTGGCGGGCCTCGACGATCTCGTCGAGATAGCAGATGGCGCCGGAGCGGACGGCGAGCGTCAGCGGTCCGTCGTGCCAGACCGTGCCGTCGGCATCGAGCATGTAGCGACCGACGAGATCGGAGGCGGTCATGTCCTCGTGGCACGAGACGGTGATCAGCGGCCGGCCGAGCCGCCATGCCATGTGGTCGACGAAACGCGTCTTGCCGCAGCCCGTCGGACCTTTGAGCATAACCGGCATGCGCGATGCGAAGGCGGCTTCGAATAGGGCGACTTCATTGCCGACGGGCCGGAAGTAAGGCTCGGAAACGATGCGGAAATCCCCCAACGCATCGCCTTCTACCGCGGCGGATCCGGTCCCTCGATCCATTTCAATCTCCAAACGCGTGGCACAAGTCCATGTCTTTGCGTATGCCGCCAAGATCGCTGCGCGCTTTTGGGCGGCATGCTTTCTAGGTGCGCCGCGGCCCCTCGCAGGCCGCGGCGCTTGGCAGCGACCGTCGCTCAACGATGGGCTGCCACCTTGTTGGGAATGCCTTCGATCGGGCTTTCCGGCGTGCCGACAGTCTGCCGGGTCAGCGCCTCGACCTTCTCGCGCGTGCCTTCCGGATCGGTGATCCACTGCTTGTAGAAATTATACGGACACACAGCGTGCCCGCGCGTGTCGTCGCCGGAGTTGATGAGGCCGGTATAGCCACGGTGCAGCAGCTTGAAGAGATGGTTCTGCGACTGCATGTTGCGGCGCGCGTCGCGCAGCAGTGATGTCGAAAGCTGCGCGTACTGGATGCCGTTTTCTTCCGTTCCGCATTCGCCAAGCGTGCGGCCATCGAAGCCGATGATCGAGGAATGGCCGAAATAGGAGTAGACGCCGTCGAAGCCGGACGCATTGGAGACCGCGACATAGACGTTGTTGGCCCAGGCCATCGACTTCGAAATCAGGATCTGCTGTTCCTTGGCCGGATACATATAGCCCTGGCAGCGGATGATCAGCTCGGCGCCGCGCATGGCGCAGTCGCGCCAGATTTCCGGGTAATTGCCGTCGTCGCAGATGATGAGGCTGATCTTCATCCCCTTCGGACCTTCGGAGACATAGGTGCAGTCGCCCGGATACCAGCCCTCGATCGGCACCCAGGGCATGATCTTGCGGTATTTCTGCACGATCTCACCCTTGTCGTTCATCAGGATGAGGGTGTTGTAGGGAGCTTTGTTGGGGTGCTCCTCATGGCGCTCGCCGGTCAGCGAGAAGACGCCCCAGACACGGGATTTCTTGCAGGCCTCGGAAAAGATCTTGGTTTCCTCGCCAGGGATCGACGAGGCGGTCTCGTACATCTCCTTCTGGTCGTACATGATGCCGTGGGTGGAATATTCAGGGAAGATCACGAGGTCCATGCCGGGCAGACCGGCCTTCATCCCCTCGACCATCTTGGCAATGTTGCGGGCATTGGCGAGCACTTCGTCGCGCGTGTGCAGGCGTGGCATTTTGTAATTGACGACGGCAACGCCGACGGTGTCGTTGCTGCTCGAAATATCGCCGTGATACATGTCTTACTCCTCCTGGGGTTTGCCGGTGTCCATCTAGACAACCAGATGCTGGTGGATCATCTCATCGCTGAGCTGCCCGATCGGGCCGCTGACCGCGACGCTGCCTCTGTTGAGGATGGCGAAACGCTGTGAAGCGCGGCGGGCGAATGCGATGTTCTGTTCGACCAGGACGATCGTCAGCCCGTGCTTGCGATTGAGGTCGATCAGCACATTCTCGATCTGTTCGACGATGTTGGGCTGGATACCCTCGGTCGGCTCGTCGAGCAGCATGATCTTGGGCTCGGACAGCAGGGCGCGCGCAATGGCGAGCTGCTGCTGCTGGCCGCCTGAAAGGTTGCCACCGCGGCGGCCGAGAAATTCCTTGAGAATGGGGAAAAGTTCCAGCACCCACTCGGCGATCCGCCCGCCGCCGCCCTTCGCGGCGAAAGTCCCAACCATGAGGTTTTCCCGCACCGTGAAGCCCGGCAGGATGCCGCGGCCCTGCGGGACGTAACCGACGCCAGCCAGCGCGCGCTTGTGCGTGGGCTGGTCGACCAGTTCCTCGCCGTCCAGCCTGATGGAACCGGTGGTGCGGCTCATCAGGCCAAGCACCGTCCGCAGCAGCGTCGTCTTGCCCACACCGTTGCGGCCCAACACGGAAAAGAAGTCGCCCGTGCCGACGCTCAGTGACACCGACTGGAGCGCGCGGCTGCGTCCGTAGAAGCCGTCGACATTGGCAAGCTCAAGCATGGCCGATCCCTCCCGAGCCGAGATAGGCATCGCGCACCGCCTGGTTGGATTCGATCTCGGAGATCGTTCCTTCGGCGAGCAGCTTGCCTTGGTGCATGACGGAGATGGTCTGGGCGATGTCGCGCACGAAACCCATGTCGTGCTCGACGACGATCAGCGTGTGCTTGCCGCGCAGCCGGCAGAACAGGTCGGCGGTCTTCTTCGTCTCCTGCTGGGTCATGCCGGCGGTCGGCTCGTCCATCAGGATCAGAAGCGGGTTCTGCGCCAGGATGAGCGCGATCTCGAGCCATTGGGTCTGTCCGTGCGAAAGATGCGCCGCCGGCGTGCCCAGCTCATCCTCCAGGCCGACGAGCTCCGCCAGCCTTTCGATATCGGCCTTGTCGCGGCTCTGTCGGAAT
The DNA here is from genome assembly GCF_001854795.2 of Mesorhizobium sp. LCM 4577. NCBI lineage: Bacteria > Pseudomonadati > Pseudomonadota > Alphaproteobacteria > Hyphomicrobiales > Phyllobacteriaceae > Mesorhizobium > Mesorhizobium sp. LCM 4577. The sequence goes on from NZ_MDDU01000053.1 coordinate 91,516, forward strand.
CTGAACAGGTTTGACAAGACGCCTGGGCTTGCGGAGCGCCCGATCTGGAGATTGTCGCGCACGCTGAGATCGCGAAAGACACTCGGCACCTGGAATTTGCGGCCGATGCCGGTGCGGGCGATGGCATGCTCGCTCAAGCGGTGGATGGGCTTATCCTGGAAATACACCTCGCCGGCAGCGAGCCGCGTCTTCCCGCAGATCAGGTCGAGCGCCGTGGTCTTGCCGGCGCCGTTCGGCCCGATGAGGCAGCGAAGCTCGCCCTGCGCCACACGCAATGTGAGATTAGAAACGGCTACAAAGCCGCTGAAGGATACTTTCGCCTTGTCGACAACGAGCTGAGCGCCGGCCTTGGTCATGGCAGGCTCTCCAGATGGTGGGTGCCGGCGCCCGCGGCGTCGGTTCGCTGCGGCTGCTGGGCAGGCGCGGGGCACCGACGCTCAAACCGTGCCGTGATCGTTTCCACGGCGCCGGCTATGCCCTTGGGCAGGAACAGCACGACAAGGACGAAGAGCAGGCCCATGACGAGCGTCCAGGAGTCTAGAAATGTCTCCGATTCCGACAGCGCGCCCTGCATGCCGGCAACGATCAGGGCGCCCAGCATGGCGCCGACCAAGCTCTGGCGCCCACCCACGGCAACCCAGATGACGACGGAAAGGGAGAGCGGCACGCCCATGAAGGTCGGCGAGGCGAACTCCATCACGATCGTGTAGAGCATGCCGGCGAGCCCGGCGATGGCGCCCGAGACCGAGAAGATGAAGATCTTGTAGAGCGCGACGTCGTAGCCGAAGAAGCGGACGCGATCTTCCTGGTCGCGGATCGCCTGCACGATCAGGCCGGCCTTGCTTTTGGTGACCGCCAGCGCAAGGAACAGTGAAGCTGTCAGGCAGATGGCGACCAGATAGTAGCTCGCCGAGCCGTAGGCATCGAAAGCGAAGCCGGCGACGTCGAACTGAGCGAGGTCGGTGATGCCGTTGAAGCCGCCCGTATAGGCCTGCTGATCAATGATGACGAGCTGAACGACGACCATTGCCGCCAGCGTGGTGATCGCCGCATAGACCCCCGTCACGCGGCCCCGGAACATGAACCAGCCGAGAAGCGCCGCGAACAGGACCGGTATGACGATGCCGGCGGTCACGCCGAAGGTCGTGGAATAAAAAGGCTTCCAGAACCACGGCAGTTCCGGCACGTTGTTCCAGACCATGAAATCCGGCAGGCCATCCGGACCCGTATGGATCGGGATGGTCTTCAGCTTCAGCGCCATCGCCATGCAATAGGAGCCGAGCCCGAAGGTGGTGGCCTGGCCGAGGTTCAGGATGCCGGCGTAGCCCCATGACAGGCTAAGCGCGATGGCCAGCATGCCAAGCACCAGATAGCGGGCGTATTTGTTGAGCAGGAAAGAGTCGTTCATGAACACGGGCACAAGCAGGATCGCCAGGCATACCGCCGCGCAGATCACGATTTCTGTTTTTGTCTTGCCGGACACTGAGCTGTTTCCCTGATTCAAATCCGCAACGACTCAAGTCCGCACGCGGGCGGTGAAGAGCCCTTGTGGCCGGAAGCGGATGAGGACGACGATTGCGAGCAGCACGAGCGCCTTGGCGATCGTGTCGTTCGAATAGAAGGCCAGATAGCCGGACAGCTCACCCAGGATGCCGGAGCTTGCCAGCGTTCCCATCAGGCTTTGTGTGCCGCCGAGGACGACCACCATGAAGGCATCGACCACATAGTTGGTGCCCATCTCCGGCGAGACGCTCTTCAGCGGCGAGACCAGGGCGCCCGCAAGTCCGGCAAGGCCCGCTCCGTATGCAAAGGTCAGCCGATAGATGCGGCTGGCGTTGATGCCGTAGCTCGAGGCGACGGCGCGGTTCTGGGTTATCGCCCTGAGCTTGAGGCCGAAATTGGTGTGCCGGTAGATCACCCAGGTGAGGACGAAAAGAGCGAGCGCCACGAACAGGATGAACAGGCGGTAGGCCGAGTCCGTCGCGCCGAGGATGGTGACGCTCTTCGACAGCGGCTCCGGCATCTGCACGTAGCGCAGCTCGCCGCCCGCGGCCAGGCGCACGGCCTGCTGCGCCATGACGCCGATGCCCCAGGTGGCAAGGATGGTGTCGAGCAGCCGGTCGTAGAGACGGCTGATGACCAGCACCTCGACCAGCCATCCAATCGCGGCCATGATGATGAAGATCGGCACCAGGCTCGCGAGCAAACCCATGCCGAACTCGGTCTGCAGCGCCCAGGCGGCATAGGCGCCTAGCATGACGAATTCGCCATGCGCCAGATTGATGACGCCGGTGACGCCATAGATGACGGCGAGACCAAGCGCCACCAGCATCAGGATCGATGCGATGCTGAGGCCCGTCATGAGCTGCGATACGATGATATCCATGGCACACCTTTCGAAGGGGCGGCGCCGTCCCGGGCGCCGCCGATCCGTCTTCCGGTCTCAGACCTGCTTGAGCCCTTCCGCCGTGCATTTCTGGTTCGGGTAGGCCTTGTAGGGCACCGGCTCGAGCCACTCGGCGGACTGCTTCAGGATTTTGAACTGGCCGTCTGCCTGGCACTGGCCGATCTTGGGCCACAGCCAGGTGTGCAGGTTCTCCGGCTCGATGCGGACCTTGCCCTGCGGAGCCACCATCTCCTGGCCCTTGACCGCCTCGCGGATGGTGTTGGGCGTGATGTCGCTGCCGGCGAGCTTCTCGACCGCCTGCTTGAACAGGTGGACCTGGAAGTAGGACGGCTCGGACACGAAATGGGTGACCTTGTCGGCGCCCCATCGTTTCTTGTAGGCGTCGACGAATTTATGATTCTCAGGCGAATCCCAGACCATGAAGTAAGGCGCCGAGGTGAAGTGCCCGGCAGCCGCCTCGCCGCCCATGGCCGCCACTTCGTTCTCCGACGTCGTCAGGCTGGCCATCGGCATGGTCRCAGGGTCGAGCCCGGCGGCATGGTATTGCCGGTGCAGGGCCACCACCGAGTCGCCGACCACGGTGGAGAAGATGACGTTCGGCTTTTCCGCCTTGAGCTTGTTGATGACGGATGAGAATTCGGAATGGCCGAGCGGGACGTATTCCTCGGCCACCACCTCGGCGCCGAGTTCGGCCAGCAGCTTCTTGCAGTAGTTGTTTTCCTCCTTCGGATAAATGTAGTTCGACCCTATGAGGTACCAGCGCTTGCCGAAATTCTTGACCAGCCAGGGGACGAAATCATCCTGTTGCTGGTTGGGCACGGCCCCAGTGTAGATGACATTCTTGGAGCATTCGCGCCCCTCGTAAAGGGTCGGATACCAATAGAGGTTGTTCTGCTTCTCGAACACCGGCAGCACCGCCTTGCGGCTGGCCGACGTATAGGAGCCGAAGACCGAAACGCATTTGTCGGACAGCACCAGCTTGCGCGCCTTTTCGGCGAACGTGGCCGGATCGGAGGCGGGATCCTCGACCACCGGCACGATCTGCATGCCGTTGATGCCACCCGCGGCATTGATCTCCTCGATGGCCAGGACCGTGGCCTTGTTGAGCGATTCCTCGATGATGGCCGTGGTGCCGGTCAGCGAGAACAGGACGCCTACCTTGATTTGGCCGTCCGCGGCGCGCGCCAGCGAGGCGTTCTTGCTCCAGATATGCGGAAATCCGACGAGGGACACTGTGCCGAGCGCGGCTGTGGCCTTGAGAAAACTACGACGGTTTTTGTTCACCTTTTTCTCCCCTTGAAAACGAAAAAGGCCCCGAAGCGAGCTGCGTGAAGCAGATCGTTTCGAGGCCTCAGTGCCTTTGATGTGCGCGGCACCCTGCCGCCCGCGAACTCTGTCGTTCGCAACAAAAAACCCCACGTCCCGCTTTCGCGAATGCCGTGAGGTTCCGTTACCTGTATTTCGCCGGCGGCACCGTTGCCGCCAATTTGAAAACGCTAGCTGAGAAGATCGTAGGAGTCAACAATGGCGCTGGCGACCGCGCCGATCGTCACGCGCCGTTCCATCGCCTGCCGGCGAAGGTAGTTGTAGGCCTCTTCCTCGGTGATGTTCTTCACCCGCATCAGAAGCGATTTCGCGCGCTCGACGCTGCGCATCGTGCGCAGGCTCTCGTCCAATTTATCTATGCGGCCGCGCAGGCGGCGCTCATAGAGGAAATGGCTGCGCGCCAATGAAAGGACCGCCTGTACCGAGCGCGTCGTCGTCGGATAATGGAGCACGCCGTGGGCGGCGCAATTGTGCAGAAGCTTGAGGTCGAGCGGACTGTCGCCGCGATCGATGACGACAAGGGCAGCCCCCGGTTCTCCGGGTATCCAGGGCAGCCTTTGCGGCAGGTCCGCGGACAGCGTGCAGAACACGGCATCGTAATGAACCGGTATCTGCGGCGGGATCGGCCATTCGTGATGCACCTGGCAGCGCAACCTTTGCAACTCGCGCACGAGCCGCTCGCCATCGTCATCTCGGTCGACGATAACGGCAACCTTGAGATCCCAGAGCGACTTGGTTGCGGAAGAAGGGGAGGATTGCGTGAAAACCCCACCATCCCTCCGTGGTGCCCCTGCCTGCCCGATCTTGTCGCGACCATTCCTCATGTCGACGGTCTCTTGCACGATTGTCCTCCCTTGCTGCCGCTTGGTCAGGTTAGTTCCAGGGATCGCTGGCGCAGGCTGCGGCCGTAGCCAAGCAAATAGGGATCGGATCGAACGCAGCTTGGGGACTCATAGACGAGGTCGAACTGGCCCTGCCGGTTCGCGCGACCGATGCGCGTCCACAGATCCGCATGGCCCCAGATCGGATTGATGACAACWTCGCCCTGTGGCGCCTCGAATTCGGACCCCATCACGGACGACCGCAGGATCTCTGTGTCCATCGACCCGGTCTGCTCCAAGGTCTTGGCAAACACGTTGACCTGGAAGTACGAAGCCTCCAGGCACATGTTGGTCGGCTCGTCCTCGCCATAGCGCTTCTGGTAGTGGCGCACGAAGGTGGAATTGCGCTCGTTGCCGATGCCCTGGAAATAGGGAGCCGCGGTGATGTGGCCCTCGCCGACGTCATGACCCATGGCGCGGATCTCGGCCTCCGTGGTGGTGAGGCTGGCAATCGGCATCATCTTCGGGTTGAGCCCGAGCTCGGCATAGGCTTGATAAAGGTAGACCGTTCCATCGCCGACGACTGTCGAGAAGATCACGTCGGGCTGCGCGCGTTTCACTTCACGCATGACCGGCAGGAATTCGGCACGCTTGGCGCCCATGTTGACGTAGGACTCGCCGACAACGCTGCCACCGCTGTTGCGGATCAGCTCGCGCATGATGCGGTTGGACTCGCGCGGGTAGATATAGTCCGAGCCGATGAAGTAGAAGCGGGTGCCGTAGGTCTGCATCAGCACACGGCACAGTTCGACGCTGTTCTGGTTGGGCGTAGCGCCGGTGTAGATGACATTGGGGGAGAATTCGAAACCTTCGTAGAGGGTCGGATACCACAGCAGGCCGTTCAGCCGCTCGACGACCGGCAGGACCGCCTTGCGGCTGCTTGATGTGTAGCAGCCGAATATCGTGCTGACTCCGTCCTCGACCATCAGCTTCTTGGCGTAGCGGCCGAAGGCGCTGGCCTCGGAGCCCGGATCGTAACAGATCGGCTCGATCGGCCTGCCGTTGACGCCGCCCGCGGCGTTTATCTCCTCGATCGCCGTCAGCGTTCCCCTGAATTGCGTTTCCTCGATGACGGCCATGAAGCCGGAGCGGGAAAAGAGGACGCCGACGCGCCACGGTTCGGAGGTATTGCTTGATCTGGTCAACATACGCTCCCAAAGTTCCCCAACTGCGTTTTCTTGTTGTCGGACGCGGCCGGCCGCAATCCTGCGGTCGGCCGCGATCGCGGTCAACTGGCCAGCAAATCCTTGAGCTTGCCGTCCAGGAACTTCACATCCTGCTGGCTCGTGCCGGGGCCGCCGGCAAAGTGACCCCAGATGGACTCGAAAGGAATGAATTTGGCATTGGGCATGTTCGCCACTTCGAACTCGCTGTCTTCGGGTGGGAAATAGAGATCCGTCCGGCTCGGCATAACGTAGGTCTTTGCCCGGATGGACGACAGCGCCTTCTTGAAGTCGCCCTTGTACAGCTCGTTGTCGGAGATATCGCCGTTCTGCCAGGTCCACAGCATCGTCAGGAGATTGTTGGCGTCTTTCGGCAGGAAGAACCCTTCCCAGAATGCGATCAGGAAATCCTCGAGCGAGGAGAAGCCCAGCGTTTCGAGATCCAACTTCTGCCGGTAGAATGCTTGCGAAAAACCCCAGCCCGCATAGACCCTGGCCATCGCACGCAGACCTTTTTCAGGCTTCTTCTCATACCAACCATTGTTCCAGGCTGCATCGGCCGTCAGCGCTGCCTTGACGCCTTCGAGGAAGACGAAGTTGTGCCGCGAGCACTTGGCCGACCCACAGAACGGAGCAATGCGCTCTACCATCTCGGGATACTGAGCACCCCACTGGAAGGTCTGTAACGCGCCCATCGACCAGCCGGTGACCAGCGGCAATTTCTGGACCTTGAACTTCTCCGTCACAAGACGATGCTGGGCGCGGACGTTGTCGTATGCGGTTACCAGCGGAAAGCGGGATGCGTTGTAAGGCTCGGGCGTGTTGCTCGGCGAGGATGAGAGACCGTTGCCGAACATGTTCGGGATGACGATGCAATATTTGGCTGGGTCGAGCGCCATGCCACTGCCGATCAGCCATTCATTGTCGGCGTGCTGGCCCGAATACCAGGTCGGATAGACGATGAGGTTGTCCTTTTTGGCGTTCAGCTCGCCGAATGTTTTGTAGGCGAGCTTGGCGTTGCGCAGCGTGGCGCCGCGCTGCAGGGCGAAGTCGCCGAGGTCGAAGATTTCATAATCAGCCATATGCTTCACTTTCCTTGCGAGTTTGAGGCGGGACGCGAAAGCGGCCCGCCCGATCCAATCTCAAGCGGCCGCCCGTGCAGTCTGCTGCTGCCGGCCGATCACGGCATAAGCGATRCCGCCTGCCAGCATGGCGCTGATGGCCGTGGAGAAATGCGGGGCGTAGAATTCGACAATCAGCGCCACGGCCGATCCGATTGCCCAGGCGATGAAAGCGGTTGGCCGCCAGTCTTCGCCGATCTCCGCATTCCTGCGGTAGAGATACTGGTCGACAAGCACGATGGCGCCGATCGGCGRCACCACAACACCGAGCAGCGACAGCCACTGAATGAAGAAGGCCCACACATTGCCGGCGGCAACCACGATGCCGATGATGCCGAGGACCACCGCCATGATCCGCATGCGCGTGCCCAGGATCCGCGACCAACCGGTGGCCGAGTTGTAGAGGCAGTGCGCGCAGACCGAGCCGAGATTGCAATAGAGGAAGAGGAAGGCGAGCGCCCCGAGCCAGCCGATCTGCTTGCCGTTCATGTAGCCGAACATGTTGTCGGTGCCGAACGGGTTTGCGTTCGGCACGGCCAGCGCCGCGGTCATCACCCCGCCGGCCAGCATCGCGAGAAGATTTGCGAATGGAAACGCCGAGAAGGTAGCGACCACTGAACTGCGCGCATCCTTGGCCCAACGGTTGAAGTCGGCGGTGACCGTGCCGGCATCGATGAAGAGCGCAATGACCACGGTCAGGCCGATGCCCATCGTCATGGTCGCGGCGCCGTTGTTCCCGGGATAGTTGAAAATTGCGTTCCATCCGGACGTCGAGGCGACATCGAGCGCTACCCATCCGCCGAGGATGACGAAAAGCGGCACAGAAACCAGGCCGATGAGGTGGAGACCACGCACACCGATAAAGGTGATGCCGATATAGAGCAGGCCGGCCACGATGGTCATGGCGACGTAGTTCAGGCCATAGGCCGAGCTTATAAGGGCGCCAGTTATCCCGGTTTGGACCGCATACCACCCCAGCAGCAGCGTCGACAGCAGGCCGGACGCGAAGACATAGCCCTTCTTGCCGAAGACGATTGAAGCCAGAAGGGCGAAGTTCATGCCGCGCCGCGTCCCCAGAAGGCCGAGCGCGCCGACGTAAGCGAACATGATGAGGTTGCCGATCCCCATCGCCCAGAGCGCGTTGCGGAACCCCATGCCGAGCACGAGGATGGATCCGGTCATCGCTCCTGTAATGATCATCGGGAACCCGATCCAGACGGTCGTCACCGAAAACGTGCTCCGCCTGGCGGAAATGGGAACGGGTTCGTGCTCGTATTCTTCGCCAAGGACGTGGTCGACTTCATCGAGCGTATCGATGTCCGTGGTCTTCGTCATTGCACCCTCCTGGGTCAATCGCGTTGCGTGACGGCCCGTCTTGCGATTGGACGCCCTTGTCCGAGCCCGCGTTTTCCTCGGTGGAAGTGCTGTCGGCCATGAATTTGTCTGGATGCCTGCCGCGGCGGCTTTTTTGCCTTTTTCCGCGCCTATCCTCGCCTTCCGGCCGACCGGCGCCTGTTCCCCTTGGCTTCTCGGTCGGTATCGCACAAACGACAAAGGCCCCCCGATGGCTCCTGGAGCGGAGTCAAAGGGAGGCCCTTTTGCCTTGATCTGAATGGTGGCCCCGTTGCCACCTACCTGCCTAGCAGGCAACATAAACCTACATGCAAGGTGGAACCGAGTCAAACAAGCATGTTCAAGGCGCTGCTGGTTTCGACCTGGTGCGCGCCGCGCGCGGCTCCCGGGACCCGATCGCCTCCAGGACGAAGCCATAGCCGGATCCATCCGGCGTAATCGGCGTGACATTGCCGGTTGGCGATGACGGGAGAACCGGAGAATATCCGAGCTGCGGTTGCATCTCGAAATTGAACTGCCAGCCGATCGCCGATCCCAGCGGCAAGCTGCGCTGGCTGAGCGTCCCCCGCCTTGGAAGCTGTTGTCGTCGCGCGCGATGCGAAAGCGCCCGTCCACAGTGCACGTGTCAGGCAGGTACAGCGCTTTCGGCTCCGCCGAGATAAAGCCGATGCAGTTCGTCCGGCGATTGCCGCAGCCTCGCGCAGTCGCCGTCATAGACGACGCGGCCGCGGCGCATGACATAGGCGCGGTTGCCGATCGAGAGCGCGAGCGCCGCGAATTGCTCGACCAGCACGACGGCCAGGCCGTCATCGGCGAGCTTGCGCACCGCCGTCATCAGACGCGTGACGATGACCGGGGCGAGACCGGCGGACATCTCGTCGATCAGCAAGACTTTCGGGCGGGTGAGAAGCGCCCGCGCGATGACCAGCATCTGCTGCTCGCCGCCGGACAGCAGGCTCGCCTTCACCGCGCGACGCTGCACCAGCTCGGGGAACAACGCATAGGCTTCCGCGATGTCGGCGCCCGGATGCAGGCTGACGCGCAAATTCTCTTCCGTCGTCAGCTGACGGAAGACGGTGCGGCCCTGCTCGACGTGGGCGAGGCCTTCGCGCGACCGGGCGCCGGGCCGTGCCTTCTGCAATTCGCGGCCGTCGATGGCGATGGTGCCGCCGGCGACCGGGATGATGCCCGAAAGGCCTTCGAGCAGGGTCGTCTTGCCGGCGCCATTGGCGCCGAGCACCACGCTGATCGCGCCGCTCTCCGCGACAAGGTCGACCGAGGTGACGACCGGCAATTCGGCGCGGTTGATCGACAGGTTGGAAACGACGAGCCTGCTCATGCCGCCACGCTCTCTTCCTCGATGCCGAGATAGGCTTTCTTCACCGCCCGGTCGCTGAGCACCTTGGCCGGCGGGCCCGATGCGATGACCTGGCCGAAGTCGAGCACGGTGACCTCCGAACAGACGGCACGCACAAGGTCCATGTCATGCTCGACCAGAAGCACCGCCGAGCCGAACAGCTTTGGGATCTCGGCGATCCGCTGGCCGAGCCGCAGCGTCTCCTCGTGCGACTGGCCGGCGGCGGGCTCGTCGAGCAGCACGACGGCCGGGCGGGCCGCGACAACGCCGGCGACATCGAGCAGACGCCTGGTGCCGGCATCGACCGAAGCCACAAGCGTGTCGGGATGCGGACAGTCTAGCCAATCGAGCACCGCTTTGGTCTCATTCGCCGACAGGCCCCTGGCCGCCAAGGCCAGATAACCGCCTACGGTGAGCTCCGGCGCGATACGGTTGGTCTGCCAGCTGCGGCGCACGCCCTCGCGGGCACGCAGATGCGCCGGCACGCCTTCGAGCGGCTTGCCGCCCAGCCGCACACTGCCCTGATAGGACGACAGGAAGCCGGCGACCGCGTCGATGAAAGTCGACTTGCCGGCGCCGTTCGGGCCGATCAGCCCGGCCACCGTGCCGGCGGCAACGCTCAGGCTGACATTGTTCAGCGCGACGACGCTGCCATAGCGAACAGTGAGCCCCTCGATGCTAAGCGCAGGTCCGGCGGCGCGCTCGATTGGTCCCGGCAATTCCGAGGCGGACGCGACGGCGGCTTTTGGCGCGCCGGCCGGCAACAGCTTGCGGAACTGGCGCCGGAAGGTCTCGCTCATCGTCTCGCCGGTCGACAGCGCCTGCGTGGCGCCGATGGCGAACAGCACGTTGCCGATGTCCTGCGGCCAGTCGAGACGGCGCAGGATTTCCGGGAACATCACGACGAGCAGGCCGCCAATGATCGCGCCCTCGGCGAAATGCGCGCCGGTCATCACCGACACCGCATAGAGCGAGAGCGACTGCATCATGCTGAAATTCTCGGCGACCAGCGTGCCGAGATAGCCGGCAAGCAGGCCGCCGGAAATGCCGGCGACGAAGGCGCTCAGCGCAAAAGCCGAGAGCTTGGCGGTGGCGATGCTGACGCCGTGAGCGGCTGCGGCGCGCTCCGAGTGACGCACGGCCAGCCAGGATGCGCCGAGCCGCGAGCGGCTGATGACTTCGAGCGCCACGGCAATCGCGACATAGAACAGCAGCACGAAGACGAAATAGCCCTCGTCGCTGTCGAACAGTTCCGGCCGCGGCACCTGCAGGAAGTCGGTCTGGCCGGGATACGTCATGGTGGCGAGGATAGTGTCGAACGCGGTGGCGAAGGAGAGCGTGACGATGGCGAGATTGATGCCGCGCAGCCTGAGCGCCGGCAGGCCGATGGCGATGCCGAACGGCACGGCCGCAAGGCCGCCGATCAGGATCCATGCAACGAGGCCGCCCGGCGCCTCGGCGAGGTTGAGATAGCCGACCGTCCAGGCGCCGACGCCGGCGAAGGACATCTGGCAGAGCGCGATCATGCCGGTGCGGCCGGCGACGAGGCCGAGGCTCTGCAGCGCGACGCCGGTGATCAGCACCGAGGTTGCGAGAAACACCCAATAAGAGGGCAGCAGGCCGGCATAGGCGACGCCGCCGGCGACGAGCGCGACGACGATAAGGATCAAAGAGGCCCGAAGACTAGCGCGCTTCATCCCAGCGGGCCTCCCGCTGCGACCAGAGGAGAACGGCAAGCACCACCAGGAACGGGATGGCGCTGCGATACTGGCTGACGCTGTCGATGGAGCTTGCCAGTCCTTCGACGATGCCGAGCGCGATACCGCCGGCCAACGCCCACCAGAAGCTGCGGAAGACGCCGATGAGCGCCGCGGCCAGCGCTGGCACGACAAGCAGGCTGAGCGTCATGAAGTTCGGTGAGCGCTGCGGCGCGATGATCATCAATGCGAAAGTCGTGAAGGCGCCGGTCATGCCCCACACCAGCAGCGACAGGAGCTGCACGCGCACGCCGAGCAGTTCCGCCGCCATCGGCCGGTCGGCCAGCGCGCGCAGATTGAGGCCGATCTTGGTCCGGTTGAGAAAGAGATCGGAGAGGATGGTGAACAGCACCGCCAACCCGATGGTGAGCACCGAGGCGATGGTCACCTCGACACCGGCGAGACGGAAAGCCGAGCCCGGAAACAACTCCGGCATGTTGTGCGGATGCTGGCCGCCCGTGAGGCGCAGCCCGATTGCGATCAGGCCGACGAGCAATGCCACCGTCACCGCCGCCTTGGTCGAAGCGCTCGCCTCGCCGAACCATCTGGTCATGATATTGCCGACCGCGACGCCGGTTGCCGTGCCGGCCGCTATCCCCGCCAGCACAGAGGGCCAGATCGGGAAACCGGCCTCGAACAGCGCGATCAGCACGAAGGTGCCGGCGGTGCCGATCGCCGCCCCGGTAAAGTTCACCACGGCGACGAGCCGGTAGGTGAAGACGGCGCAGACGCCGAGCAGGGCATACGTGCCCCCGGCCGTCAGTCCCGCCACGGCGGATGTGAGCAATGCGTTCATCTTTTCCCAATCTGGAAGTAGGGCCGGCATCGGCCCGAATATCTGTCGAGGTCGGCGCCGCCCCTCATGCCCGACATTTCTCCCGTGAGCGGGGAGAAGAGGCCGGTCACGAGAGACAGCGCCGACACCCGGGAGGACCTCATTTGGCCTGCGGCAGCACGACCCAGTCCGGCGTCTCGACCTTCCAGGCGCCGGCATCGAGCTTCATCACCTTGGTGGCCTGCATCGGCGAATGCGTCTTGGCCTTGCCGAAGACGTAAGGCGAGCCGGCGAGCGGGTTGGTGAGCGGTTGCATGTCGTGCAATGCCTTGGCGACACTTCCGCGCGTGACCTCGCCGTCGATCGAGGCGACCACCTTGAGGAATATCTCCGCGGCGAGATAACCGCCCTGCGAGAAGGCCGTGAGCGGCCGGTTTGCCTTCTGCATGTCGGCAATCCACTGCGCGTTGGCGGCCGAATTCTTCTCGGTATAGGGCTCCCATTCGGTGCCGACATAGATCGGCTGCTTGGTGTCAGCGAGCGCCTTGGCGACCTGCTCGGTGTAGCCCGGCGCCAGGAACAGCCAGTTGATGCCCGTGATCTTCTGCGCATCGACAGTTTTGATCAGCTGCACCACCTGCGGCTCGACCTGGTTGGTCAGAACCGCGTCGCAGCCGGCATCGCGCGCCTTGATGACATAGGGCGTCAGATCGCCCTGGAAGGGCAGCGTCAAGTCGAGGAGATGGATCTTCTGGCCGCTGATCTTCTCCCAGTTCTCGATCGCCTTCTTGTAGGCCTCCTGCGTGCCGCCGATGATGATGAAGAAGGCGCAGAGCTTCTTCGTTTTCAGCTCATTGGTGGCGTAGTAGGCCATGGCCGTCGACAGCGTGTACGGGCCGACATTGACGGGCGCGACATTGGGCGAGGAGAAGCAGGCGGCGTCGACGCCGAGACCCTGCACCGAAAGGATCTTCTTGCGGCTGTAGGTGGCGGAGTTGACGGCGCAGTCGAGCAGGGAGGCGGAGCCGACCAGGGCGACCGCTTCCTTGTTGTCGATCAGGTCGCGCGCGGCTTGTGCCGCGACCGCCGGATCGGCCTTGTCGTCGGCGATCGTGTAGTCGATCTTGCAGCCATTGATGCCGCCGGCCGCATTGACGGCATCGAAGGCGGCCTGCGTCGCTTTCGGCACTTCCGAGAAGTCGGCCGGACCGGTGACGGTCGACACGGCGCCGACCTTGATGGCGCCGTCCTTGCAGGTAGGGCCGGCGGCGGACGCCGTGCCGGCCATGGCGACAAGGCCGATGCCGACAAATGCCGCTGCGAGCAGTCTCGATTTCCAGTGCATGTTCATTCTCCCATTTTTGTCATGCGTTGTTCGGTTTCAGGCGGCGGCGAGCGTGGGCGAAACGATGCTGGCGGCGTCGACCGCCGCGAACTTCACCAGCGTGCGGGCGATGGTCTCGCGCTCGATGTCGCGGACGATGAACACCAGCCGGGTGCGTCGGTCCGCCGACGGCCAGCGATCGAGCCGCGCCGGCGGATGAAAGACGTGCTGCACGCCATGCAGCACAAGCGGCCGCTCGGGATCGTCGGCTGTGCGCACGATGCCCTTGAAGCGCAGCAGGTCCTCGCCCTTCAGTGCCGCGACGTAGTCCAGCCAGCGGGCGAAAGCGTCCCATTCGACCGGCTTGTCGATAATGAAGCTGAAGGACCGGATGCCGTGGTGCGTGTCGTGATGATGATCGTGACCATGGCGGCAATCAGGTCCGCATCCATGGTCGTGGTGACCAGCCGCTTCGACCCGCATCGCGATGCGGGTCGCGTCCGCCGCAGCATCAGCGGGCAGGCTCGCCAGCAGTTCGAGTTCGACTTCGCCATTGCGGGCGACGGTTTGCTCGACGGCTGGCGCCAGATGCTCAAGCCGGTGCCGCAAACCGCCGAGTGCCTCGTTCGAGACGAGATCGGTCTTGGTGATCAGCAACCGGTCAGCGACGGCGATCTGCTTCGCCGCTTCGGAATGGCGGGCGAGCGTCGTCGCGCCATTCACCGCATCGACGGTGGTGACGACACCGCCGATGCGAAAGCGTGTCATGAGCTCGGCTTCGGCCATCAGCGTGTGCAGGATCGGCGCCGGATCGGCGAGGCCGGTCGTTTCGATGATCACCTGAGAAAGCGGCGGCGTTTCGCCGGCCTGGCTCTTACGATCCAGCTCCTTCAGCGTGGCGACCAGATCGCCGCGCACCGTGCAGCAGACACAGCCATTGTCGAGGAGCGTGAACTGTTCTTCGCTGGCCTCGATCAGCAGATGGTCGAGCCCGACGGCGCCGAACTCGTTGATAATGACTGCGGCGCCGGCAAGCGAGGGCTGGCGCAGCAGGCGGTTGAGCACCGTCGTCTTACCGCTGCCCAGGAAGCCGGTAAGCACCGCCACCGGAACCCTTGCATCGATTGCGGGATCAGGCGCGCTCATAGACCACCCTCCCCTCGAAATACGTCGTCAGCACTTTGGTGTCGGCGAGGTCGTCGGCCGGCGTTTCCAGCACGTTACGGTCGAGCACGATGAGGTCGGCCGATTTGCCGATCTCGATCGAGCCGACTGTGTCGGCAAGGCCGATGGCGCGGGCCGAATTGATGGTGAAGATCTCGAGCGCCGTGGCCACGTCGATCGCCTGCTCCGGCCAGAGCGACGCGCCCGGAAACTCGCCGCTCGGGTTGCGGCGAGTCACCAGCCCTTCGATGCCGTCCCACGGATCGGGGTTGGGCATCACCGGCCAGTCGGAGCCGCCGGCGAGCAGCGCGCCGGCGGCGAGCAGGTCCTTGTTCGGCCAGAAGCGCAGCGCGCGCGCCTCGCCCATCGTCTGCTTGTGGCCTTCGAGGAAGCTCGTCGGATACCAAAGGAAAGGCGAAAGGTCGGCGACGACGCCGAGGTCGGCGAAGCGGGCGATGTCGTCCGGCGCGATGTAGCTCGCATGCGCGATATGATGCTTGAGCTTTGTCGGGCCGTTGAAGGAACGCACGACGTCGATCGCGTCCAGCGCCTGGCTGACGGCGGCGTCGCCCGCGCAATGGATCTTCACGCCGAGCCCGAGCTTCTCGCATTTGCCGACCCAGCGGATCAGCTCCGGCACGGTGACGATGGTCGAGCCGCGGAAGCAGCAGCCCAGAACTGGATCCTTGGTGTAGGGCTCGTGGAAGGCGGCGGTGCGGGCGCCCGGCACGCCGTCGAGGAAGATCTTCACGAAATCCGGTTTCGCATGGGCGCCGCGATATTGCTCGCGCAGCGCGATCAGCTCATCGCCGGCGATGCCGAACATGAAGGACGGCTCGACCGCGGGCATGGCCGAGACCGACCAGGCAGTCAGCTCGCCGCGATCGTCGAGGCCCTTCAACGCCGCAAGGATCGGCTGCATGGCGGCGGCGTCGAGGAATGCGGTGACGCCGTAGGAGTTGAGCGTCGCGATCGAGCGCGCCATCGCGGCACGGTCCATCTCTTCGGTGTAGTGGCCGGATTGCGCGATGGTGCGCTCGACGATGCCGGCGGCGGATTCGATCATCATGCCGGTCAGCGCGCCGGTCGTCGGGTCGCGGCCGATGGAGCCTTTCTCCGGATCAGACGAAGAAGCCGACAGGCCGGCGAGCGCGAGCGCCTGCGAATTGACCCAGCGATTGTGATAGGTGTCGTCGCGCAGCATCACCGGCCGGCCTTGGCTGACCCGGTCGAGCGCCGCCAGCGCTTCCAGGCGGTTGAGCTTCGGCAAGAGATCGCTGCCCCATTGGCCGCCGATGATCCAGGAGCCTTCCGGCGCCTTGGCCGCTGCCTCGCCGACGCGCGCGATCAGCGTCTCGAAGCTCGCGGTCGGCGGAAAACGCAATTCGAAAAGCTCAGCCTGGCCGCCCATCATCAGATGCGCATGCACGTCGACGATGCCCGGCATCATCATCGCGCCCTTGAGGTCGACGACGCGGGTAGCCGCGCCTGTCAGCGCGGCGACATCAGCACCTTCGCCAATCGCGACGATGCGGCCGCCCTTGACGGCGACGGCCGATGCCCAGGGCCGTTTGCGGTCGAGCGTGTAGATGCGGCCATTGGTGAAAACCAGGTCGGCACTTCTCTCGGGCATTCTCTTCTCCTCCTGCTCCCGCCGACCGGCACCCTCATGCTGGCGGACGGGCAAACCTCAATTCACGTCACACCGCCCTGTTCTGTGTCGGGGCGCGGCCGCCGCCATCCGCGACCAGCACCGCGCCGGTGACGAAGGACGCTTCGTCGGAGGCGAGGAACAGGCAGCAGGAGGCGATCTCTTCAGGCTCGGCGACGCGGCGCAGCGCGATGCGGCTGGTCAGCGCCTTGAACTCCGCGTCGGGCGTCGAGCCGTTGGCGCTTGCGGCGACTTTCATCTCGTAGACGCTCATCGGCGTGCGCACCCAGCCGGGCGCCACCGCGTTGGCGCGGATGCCGTCGACACCATGCGCGAAGGCCACCGAGCGGGTGTAGGAGACGAGTGCTGCCTTGCTCGCCGAATAGGCGGCGTTCTGGCCGCTGGCGTTGAAGGCGCCGACCGAGGCGATGTTGACGATCGCGCCTCCGCGCTGCTTGAGCAGCGGCAGCGCCGCGCGGCAGACCATCATCGAGCCGGTGACGTTGACGGCAAAGCTCTTGGCCCAGGTCTCGTCGCTCAGCGTCTCCGGCTCGTCGAGGATCATGACACCGGCAGCATTGACGACGATGTCGAGGCGGCCGCCGCAGGCTTCGATGGCGCGGGCGATGTCGCGGGCATCGGTGATGTCGCCGCGTACGGCGGTGCCGCCACTGGCCTTGGCCGCTTCATCCAGCACGTCCCCGCCATGCCCGAAGGCGATAACCTTGGCGCCGTGGCGGCCGAACAATTCGGCGGTGGYGCGGCCCATGCCGGTGGCGGCACCCGTGACCAGAGCCGTGCGGCCTTCGAGGCGGCGGCTCATGCGAGCCCCCAATGCCGTTCGACGGCATAGCCGGTCTCTGGCAGGGTCGAGCCGCCGTCGACGACGATGGTCTGGCCAGTGGTGTATTTCGCTTGGCTCGAGGCGAGGTAGAGCATGGCGTAGGCGATGTCATCGGCCTCGCCGAGACGGCCCATCGGGATGAACTGGCCGAGCCTGTCCGCCACCTCCGGCTTGCTCATCGTGCCCCTGCCCGGCTTGGCGATGAAGCCCGGCTCGACGCCGTTGACGGTGATGCCGTCGCGGGCGAACTCGAAGGCGGCGCCGCGGATGAAGGCGTTGACGCCTGCCTTGGCTGCCGAGTAGTGCGCGCCGCCGGCCATCGCCACGCGCGCCGAAACCGACGAGGTGACAAGGATGCGGCCGAAGCCGTTGGCGCGCATCGCCGGGGCGGCCGCCTGCGCCAGCCAGAAGCAGGCCTTGAGGTTCACCGCAAGCGCCTCTTCCAGCTTGTCCTCGTCGAGTTCCTCGACCGAGGCCCAGGGACAGCCGCCAGCATTGTGGACGACGATGTCGAGGCGGCCGGATTTGCCCGCAACATCGCCGACCAGGGCGTGCAGCGCCGCGCGGTCCAGCCCGGCAAGCGCGACGGCGCGGGTGGATAGGCCACGCGCGGACAGCTCGGAGGCAAGCGCCTCGGCGACGTCGAGCGTGCGGTTGGCGATGACCACCGAGGCGCCGGCCTCTGCGAAACGCGTGACGATGGCGGCACCGATACCGCGCCCGCCGCCGGTCACCAGCGCCACCCTGCCCGTAAGGTCGAACGGGTTCGCCATGGCTCAGACGACGCCCGCGCCGCGAACGAGATCGACGAAACGGCCAAAGACTTCCGTATGGCGATCGACATCGACAGACGACGTCGCCGGGCACATCAGGAACATGGTGTGGAACGGCGTCACCAATATGCCTTCGTTCATGTAGAAGGCATGCAGCAGCGTCTCCAGATCGCCGCGCCGGCCGGCAATGACGTCGGCGCCGCTCAGCGGCGGCTTCGGCATGAACATTATCTCGGCGCGGGCGCCGACCTGCGTCACATGCCAGGGCAACCGGTTGGTTCGGATGATGCCCCAGGCGGCTTCGGCAAGGCGCGTGGCGTTGGCGATCATCAGCTCGAAATTGGCCGGCGTCAGCACCTCTTCCAGCACGGCGCGCATGGTGGCGACGGTGAGCGCGTTGCCGGCCAGCGTGCCGCCGATGCCGAGATGCGCCGACTGGCGCACGCGCGGATTGACCATCGGCACGATCTTCCAAAGCCGCTCGGCGATCTCCCGCGAGACGCCGAAGATGCCGGCCGGAATGCCGCCCGCGATCGCCTTGCCGGCGACCAGAATATCCGGCTCCAGCCCGTGCAGCGCGGTGTAGCCGCCGGGGCCGCTGGAGATGGTATGCGTCTCGTCGATGATGAGCACCGTGCCGGTGCGGCGGGTGATCTCACGCAGCGCCGCGTGAAAGCCGTCGGCGACCGGTATCATGCCGAAATTGGTCATCAGCGGCTCGGTAAGCACGCAGGCGACGTCACCATGCGACAGCGCTTCCTCGAGCGCCGCGACGTCGTTGAACTCGACCACCCGGGAGACGGCCGAATGATCGACGCCGTTCGGGTGGATCATGTTGCGCATGCCGATCCTGCCGTCGCGGATCTCGACATGCGCCTCCTCGACGCCGCCATGATAGCAGCCGGAAAAGACCAGCACCTTGGGGCGGCCGGTGATCATGCGCGCGATGCGGATGGCGCCGCGATTGGCGTCGGTGGCCGACGTCGTCAGCGTCCAGTAGGGCAAGCCGAAGCGGCGCGCGAGCTCGGCGCCGACCCAGAGGCTGTCCTCGGTGGGCAGCATCATGGTGGTGCCGTTCTGCAATTGGCGGAGCGCGGCGCGCGTCACCGCCTCCGGCGCGTGGCCGCACATGCCGCCAGTGTCGCCAAGCGCGAAGTCGACATAGTCGCGGCCGTCAATGTCAGTGATATGCGCGCCGCTTGCCGAAGCAGCGTAGACCGGGAAGCCGCCGGCCCAGCGCCGCATCCAGTGCGACGGCCCGCCATAAAGAAAGTGCTTTTTGCCTTCCTCCCATGCCGCCGCCGAGCGCGGATGCGTGTCGAGGAACCGCGCCTGCTCACGGTCGAGCAGGTCTTCCGTCGTTGCTGATTGCAAAGCTGTCTTGCTGGCGGCCGTCACGGCGCTGAACTCTCCCTGGCGCGCCAAATTCCGGGGCGCATAGCCGTTCCCAGTCGGTTCATTATTTGAACCAGTGTTTTGTATGTTATGAACACACTGGAGGCAGGGAGGGCGCCTGTCAAGTTAATTCACATGCGAAGTATCTTGGAGGATGCGCGATGAGCACGGTGGGCAAGGCAGTGTCGCTGCTGGAGCTGTTCACGCTGCACGAGCCGGAGATCGGCCTCTCCGATCTCGCCCGCCGCGCCGGGCTCGACAAGGCCACCGCCAGGCGGCTCCTGACGGCGCTTGCCGCGCACCGGCTGATCGAGCAGGAGCCGCGCAGCCGCCGCTATCGGCTGGGTGCCGGCCTGTCGCGGCTCGCCCGAATCCGCGACGCGCATTTCCCCTTCGTGCGCCTCGCAGCGCCGGTCATCCGCGAGCTGGCGCAAGAAACCGGCGAGACGGTACATCTGTCGGAGTTCAGCGCCGGCGCACTGCTCACCGTCCATGTCGCGCTTTCGGCCAAGGCTAATCGCGTCAATGTCGATGTCGGCCAGGTGCTGCCGCTGCATGGCACGGCCTCGGGCATCGCCTTCCTTGCCGCCTCGCGCCTGGAGGTGGCCAGCGCCTATCTGGAGCAACCTTTGCAGGCCTTCACCGCGCATACGATGACAGAGCCGGACACGCTGGCCAAAGCCATCGCGTTCGCGGCCGCAACCGGCTATTCGCGCAGTTCGCAGGGCTATGAGGAAGGCGTGCACAGTATAGGTGCCGCGATCCTCGGCGCCGACGGCCAGCCGATCGGCACGCTGTCGATCGCCTCCCCCGTCTCGCGTATCGACGACCATCTGGCGGCCAGTCAGGGCGAGGCGGCGACCAGGGCAGCACGGCTGATCTCGGCGCGGCTGACCGGCGAGGCATAAGTTCATCTCCGCCGTTGCGGCCGGTATCGTTCGGTGCTGCCGACGCCAGACGTTCTCGTTCCTGGCCGTCAAACACCGTCCTGGTAGAGTTCGATCGGAAGTCCATCGGGATCGGCGATGAAGGTGAACAATCGGCCCGTGTAGGGATCTGTTCGGATGGGCTCCACCTCAACGTCGCGCGACCTAAGCAGCCCGGCGGTTGCCTCGACCGAGGCAACCGCGAACGCAAGATGTCTTAATCCGCAGGCCTCGGGCCTGCTGGGCCGGCCTGGCGGATTCGGGAAACTGAACAACTCGATCTGGATGGGGCCATGACGCAAATCGCATTTCCAGGACTGCCTCTCCGGGCGCCAGTTTTCGGCGAGGACGGCGAAATCGAGCTTGTTGGTGTAGAACTGCTTGGACGTTTCGTAGTCACTGCAGATGATTGCGACATGATGGACAGCCAGGAGCATCAAACGGGTCTCACGTGAGCTTCGATAAGGGCGACGCAGCAGACTCGCATCGGGCACGCCTTTGACGCAACCAGGTACCGACACCGGCATCGAGCGGCCAGAGAAACGTACCGAGTCCCGGCCTTGCTAGGACCTTCTCGCTTGCGCCGAGCGCTTCCTTGGTCACCGAGCGCGAATGAATTTCTGCCGTTGCGATGAAGATGCTTAGCATGTTAACTTATTTGCCGGTTGCATCGGCGCTGCCGTTGCGTCTCAATCCCGCGAAAAGAGGCCACGAAAAAGGGCCACGAAAAGACGGGGCGAAACTGATGGAGGAGACTATGCTCGGCCACCATGTGAGCGTCGCCGACGGCGAGGCTTTCCTGTCCGCTTCGCGGATGCTGTTCGGCCCTATCACGCAGCGGTTCTCGCGCGGTGAGGCACCCTCGCTGCCGAAGCTGGTCTCCGTCAATCTGGGCTCCTGTCGACTCTCCGAGATCAGGGCGAAATCGCACCTCGTGGTCAACGACCGTGCCTTCTGGCGCAGCTTCGATCCCGACGCGATCAAGATCCTGATGCAGCTCAAGGGCCGCAGCCGCTTCGAGCAGCAGCAGACGGCGATCGATCTCGGGCCGCGCGCGGCGATCATCTACGATCCGGTGCGGGCTTATTCGCTGCAGAACCTCTCCGACGTCGACCAGCTCATCCTCCAGGTGCCGCGCTCGACCTTCGGCGACGAGACGCTGGCCCGTCTTTCGGCGCCGGTGCCGCTGCCGGGCGAGGGCGACAGCCTAACCCATATCGTGTCCGGGCTGATGCAGATGGCGATCGGCGAAGCGCACAAGCTCGACGAGGCCGGCTGCCGCCGCGTCGGCGAAAGCCTGATCCAGCTCGTCAACGGCCTGATCCAGGCAAAGCCCATGGCGCCGGAATTCCGCCGCTCGCCGCTGGAAGCGCTGCGCGAGCGCATCGTCGCCTATATCGACGCCAATCTGGCCCGCAGCAGCCTCTCGGCCGAGGACATCGCCCGCCATATGGGCTGCTCCCGGCGCTACCTGCACCGCGCCTTTGAGGGCGAAGGCATGACGCTGGAGCGCTTCGTCTGGGACAGACGGCTGGAGCGCAGCAAGGAGGAACTTCTCTCCCCCGCCCGCGCCTCGGTATCGATCTCCGAAATCGCGTTTGCCTGCGGCTTCAATTCGAGCGCGCATTTCTCGCGTGCGTTCAAGAGCAAGTATGACGTGTCGCCACGGGAGTTGAGGGAGCGGATGCGCACCCTGGTGCATTAAGTAGTTTCGGCTGGAGTTTTAGCAGATACAGCAAGCCGTTCCCGCCCTTGGCAGGCACCCGGTGTTCCAGTTTCCATCAGTTCTCGCAGATAGCTGAATCCTCGGCTTGCAGCTCTTGCGCTGCAACCGTCGACAGCGCCTAGTTCGGGGTGTRCACAAATTTCAAGCCGTGCGCGCCTTGCCGACAAAACTCCGCATCAGCCCCCTTGGCAGGAACAGCATCGCCAAAATGATTGTCAGCCCCGAAATCACCGGGTGATAGTCGGGGACGACGATGCGGGCGAGATCGAACACGGCGTACATCACCAGCGCGCCGAGGATCGGGCCGAGCAGCGTGCCGGTGCCGCCGACCACCGTCATCATCAAGGGCAAGAGCATCCAGTCGAGGTCGAACACCGAGTCCGGCCCGACATGGAAGATGTAGAAGGTATAGAGGCTGCCGGCGACGCCGGCGATGAAGGCGCTGCCGGCGAAGGCTGCGACTTTGACCTTGAGCGTGTCGATGCCGTTGGCGGACGCCGCCATCTCGTCGTCGCGCACGGCGATCAGGGCAAGGCCGTAGCGCGAGCGCATCAGCGCGCGGATGGCCAAGGCGGTGGCGACCATAAGGCCTAGCCCGACCCAGTAATGCGGCCGCAGCGTGTCGAAGCTGCTTGCCGGGGCGACGATGCCGAAGGCGCCGCCGGTGAAGTCGCCGCCATTGACGAAGATCACCTTCACGATCTCGCCGAAGCCGAGCGTGCCGAGCGCGAAATAATCGCCATGGAGTTTCGACAGGAGCGGCAAGCCGATGAGGACCGCCGCGAGTGCCGCGACGAAGCCACCCAGCAGCATTGTCACCGGGTCGAAATAATAGATGTTCGGATGGCTGTCATAGAGCGAGCCCCAGAGATAGTTCCCGCTCCACAGGATCGCGGTGGTATAGGCGCCGAGGCCGAAGAAGGCATGGCTGCCGAGGCTGATCTGGCCGCCATAGCCGGCGACGAGGTTCCAGCTTTGCGCCATGACGGCGTAGAGGAAGACGAAGAACAGGAAGGAGAAATAATAGGCGTCGACAGCGCCGGGCAGGAACGGCAGCAGCGCCAGCGCCGCGATGACGACGATTGCGATCCATTGCGAGGGTCGGCTCATCGTTCTCAAGCCTTCTTGTAGGGACGGCTGAACAGGCCTTCCGGTTTGAACATCAGCACCAAAAGGAACACGCCGTAGGCGATGGCGTTCGTCCAGCCGCCCGAGATGAAGAACTGGACATAGGCTTCGATCAGGCCGAGCAGGATGCCGCCGGCCAGCGCGCCGGTGACGTTGCCGATGCCGCCCAGCGCCAGCGCCACCAGCGCCTTGAGGCTGAAGATGAAGCCGGCGAAGGGGTTGAACGGAAAGGTGGTTGCGACCGCGACGCCGGCGGCGCCCGCCAGCGAAATGCCGATGGCGAAGGCAATCGCATTGACGCGGTGCGGGCTGATGCCCATCAAAGTCGCGGCGTCCATGTCTTCCGAGGCGGCACGCACCGCCTTGCCGACGATCGTCTTGCGCAGGAAGAGCATGACCAGGCCGGTGCCGGCGAGCGCGATCAAAAAACCCATCGAGCGGGTGAAGGAGGTGCGCACGCCGAAGAGCTCGATGCCGCTTGCCGTATAGCTCGTCACCACGCCGGCGGTGTTGCCGCCCCAGATCACCGTCATCAGGTTCTGGACCAGGAACATCAGGCCGACCGCGATGAGCAGCGAGACGTTGCGGTCTGCTTCAGCGGCGGCCTTGCGGAACAGGCCCTGATAGATCAGCCAGCCAACGCCGAGCCCGACCGGCACGACGATCAACAGCGACAGGAACGGGTCGACGCCGAGGCCGTAGAAGAGCGCGCGCACGAAATAGGCGGCCAGGATGATCATCGCGCCCTGGGCAAGGAAGATCAGCCGCATGGTGCCGAAGATGAGGCTCAAGCCCACGGCGGCGACGCCATACATTGCGCCGCCGAGCGCGCCGTTGAGCGACAGCTGGAGCAGGATCTCGGGTGGCGGGAGATTGACCATGTTCTACTCCAACACGCCCATATAGGCCTTCTGGATTTCGGGATCGGCGATGAGTTCGGCGCCCGTGCCTTGCATGGCGAGCGAGYCGGTCTTGAGCACGAAGGCGTAGTCGGCCACCTTCAGCGCCTGATGGATGTTCTGCTCGACAAGCAGGATGGTGACGCCTTGGCCATGCAAAGCCTGGATGAGCGCAAACATCTGCTGCACGACGAGCGGGCTGAGGCCCAGCGACGGCTCGTCGAGGATGAGCAGCGACGGTTCGGACATCGTGGCCCGCGCGATCGCCAGCATCTGCTGCTCGCCGCCGGAGAGCGACCCGGCCTTCTGGTGCGCGCGTTCCTTCAGGCGCGGGAAAAGCGTGTAGGCTTTCTCCAGCAGCTGCTTGGTGCGCGGGCGAGCCTTGGGCTGGAACGCGCCGAGCTCGAGATTTTCCAGCACCGTCATCTGGCGGAACAGACCGCGCCCTTCCGGCACATGGGCGATGCCCAGGCGGGCGATCTCCTGCGGCACCTTGCCTGTGATCGACTGGCCCCAAAGCCGGATGTCGCCGGCGTTGGGCTTCAGCAGGCCGGAAACGGTGCGGAGCAGTGTCGTCTTGCCGGCGCCGTTGGCGCCGACCAGCGCGACGATCGTGCCGGGATCGACATGGAGCGACACGCCCCACAGCGCGCCGACGTCGCCATAGGCGACCTCGAGATTGCTTATTTCAAGCAGCCGGTTCGCCAAGATAAGCCTCGATGACTTTGCGGTTTTGCGTGACGTCGCGCGGTGTGCCGTCGGCGATCTTCTCGCCATGGTCGAGCACGATGACGCGGCTGCATACTTTCATGATGGCGTCGACCTTGTGCTCGACCCACAGCATTGAGATCCCACGGTCGGCACGCACACGGYGAATGACGTCGACCATGCGCTGGATCTCGGTCGGGTTGAGGCCGGCCATCGGCTCGTCGAGGAGCAGCAGCGCCGGATCGGAGGCGACGGCGCGCGCAATCTCCAGCATGCGGCGGTCCGACAGCGTCATATGCGCGGTGCGCATATCGCGCCTGGCGCTGAGGCCGACCAGCTCCAGCGCGGCGGTCGCCGCCTCGGTCGCGTGCTTGACGCGGCCTCCTGCCCCGTAGACGGCGCCGACCATGACATTCTCGAAGGCGGTCATGGTGAGGAAGGTGCGCACGAGCTGGAAGGTGCGGGCGATGCCGAGCCTCGAGATGCGGTGCGGCGCGATGCCGGTGATGTCCTTGCCGCGGAAGGACACGCGCCCTTCGGTCGGCGCGTAGATGGCGGTAATGACGTTGAAGAGCGTCGACTTGCCGGCGCCGTTCGGCCCGATCAGGCCAATCAGCTCGTTGGCGCCGACGGCGATATCGATGTTGTTGAGGACGACAAGCCCACCGAAGCGCTTCTTGACCGCCTCGAGGCGCAGCAAGGTTTCGTCCGCCTGCATCGTGTTTTCGTTTCCTTCCAGCGGAAGCGCCGAGGATTCGGCACTCAAACCGCTCAATTGCCGAGCGACCCAAATGTGCGGGCGGGAAGCGAACGGGCGCCTGGCTTCGCAATCAGGCGCCCGCCGCTTCCACCGCATCCGCTCGTTCAGCGCTTGTCCCAGGCCGGGGCCGGCTTGTAGGTCCAGTTGCCGTCCGGATAGATGAGCTGGTGCTTGCCTTGCCACCATTGCGTGGCAACGCTCGGTATCAGGGCGAAGCCGGTGTCGTCGAACTTGAGGTCGCCGACCACTGTGTCCTTGAACTCCTGGCCGAAGATCGCGTCGTGGATGGCGGTGGCATCGGTGCTGCCGGCCTTCTCGATGGCCTGCGCCAGCACCTGCGCATTGGCGTAGAATGCGCCGACGGTGACGGAGTCCTTCTTGAACTCGGCCTCGTAGCGGTCGCCGAGCTCTTTCGCGCCCTTATAGGGATAGCTCGCCGACCAGAAGCCGTCGGTCAGGATGTAGTCGGAATCGGGTCCGAGCGCCTCGTGGAATTCGCCGGTCCAGGTACCCTTCCAGCCATGCAGATAGGGCACGGAGAAGCCGAGCTCCTTCATCTGCCGCAAAAGCGTGACAGTGTCGGCCGGCGAGCCGAAGACCAGCATGGCGTCGACATCGGCGGCCTTGAGCTTGGTGATCAGCGCCGAATAGTCGGTGGCGCCGATCGCCCAGGGATCGTCGACGGCGAAGCTGTAGCCGTATTTCTTGGCCGCCGCCTCGAAGGCGCCGCCGAAGCCCTTGCCGTCGGGCGAGTCTTCCGAGACCAGCGCCGGATGCTTCGGCTTCTCATTCGCCGGCAGCTTGTCCCATATCTGGAAGGGCACCTCGGCGCCAGGTCCCGGATGGAAGAAGAACAGCGCCGAGTATTTGAGCTTCAGCGGCTGCCACTCGAAGGGAAAAGCCGTCGTGATCATGTAGAACTTCTTGTATTTTTCCGCGACGATGGCGCCGGCGATGTTCATCGGCCCGGAATGYGTCGAGAGCAACGCGTCGACCTTCTGCACCTTGATCAGGTTTTCGAGYGCCGAAGCGACCTTGCCCTCCGAGCTCTCGTCGTCGGCGACGACCAGCCTGACCGGCAGCTTCTTGCCGGCCGACTTCACCATGATGCCGCCGGCCTTGTTGATGTCGGCGACCGCCTGCTCATAGGCCCATTTCTGCTCCTTGCCGTCGCCGGCCAGCGGCCCGGTGAGCGAGATCGGCGCGCCGATGACGATCTCGTCGCCGGCGGCATTGGCGACGAGCGTGCCGCCGGCGGTCAGCGCGGTGGACAGCAAAAGGCCGGCCAGCATTCCCTTCAGACTGATTTCCATTGTCATCCTCCCAGATTTTTTCATCGGGCCGATCCTCCCAAGGCCAGGCCCGYATTCACTCGTGCCGACGCCTCAGCCCATCGCGGCCGCGACCAGCCTGGTGTCGGTGAACTGCTCGAAACTCACGGCCTTGCCGTCACGCATCTCCCAGACATGGACGACGCGCGCCGTCATCGGCTTGCCGGTCTTCCTGTAGGTGCCCGAATAGGTGCCGATGCCGACGATGGTGGCGCCGCCGTCGACCAGTTTTTCCAGCGCGAAGGTGTAGCCGTCCCAGTCCTCGCCGATGCGCTTGAAGACGCCGGCGATGACGGCATCAGGGCCGACATAGGTGCCGGCATAGGGAAAGCCTGCCATTTCGGTCCAGGCGGTGCTTTCGGTGACCGGCGCCATCATCATCGCCAGATCCTTGGCGTCGGAGCCGGCGTAATGGGCCTTGATGGCGTCGTAGTTCTTGTTGCTCATGATGCTGACCCCAACACTCACACGGGCTCCTGGCCCGGGTCGTAAACGGCCCTGGATTTCTTCTCGATGAAGGCGCCGGCGGGCTTGTTCTCGACCTTGCCCTGGCTGGTCACGCCGAGAAACTTGCCGGTCGAGCGCATCGTGTCCCAATTGTAGAAGAACAGCGACGCGACCGGGATGATGAACTCGCGGAAGCCGAAGACATAAAGATTCTCGGCGAACTTCCAGGTGGTGGCGAGATCGACGTCGCCATGCCCGCGCTGGACGCCGACGAGGTTCTGCCAGGCGTAGCGCTGGGAGCTCAGATAAATGTGCTCGTATACATGGTTGGGGCTGTAGGTGTAGTGCGCCGTCAGCCCGATCAGGTCGCGCGTCGGCGCCGGCTCGCGACCGGTCGGCGGCACGGCGGGGTCGCCCAGCACGCCGGCGGAATAGGTCTGCGCCACGCGCGGCTCGCCCTGCGCTTCGCCGGGTTCACGCACCCGCTCGCGCACCGACAGAACGCGCCGCGTTTTCGTGTCGACGATGAAGGCTTCGTCCTCGGCCGGCCTCGCGGCGAAGGTCATGTTGATGAAGAAGACATGCGGCGCGACTTCCAGCGCCTCGTACCAGTCGGCGCCGGCCTCTGCGCCCTCGCTCCAGGCCACGGTGTCGGCGGCAGTGAAGGCGAGATCGATGGTGCGACCGGTCTTCAGCGTGATCTTGAAGGTCTGGCCGCGCAGCGCATCCGTCGTCGGCAGCCGGTTGGTGGCAATGCCGGCGGCGAAATCGTCGAAATGCTTCCAGTCGGCGGGTCTGTTCTGGTCGTTCATCGCCATCTCCAAATCAATCGACAAAAGCGAGCGTCGGCAGGTCGACCACGGTGGCGCCGCCATCGACGGTCAGGATCGAGCCATTCATCATCGCCGCCTCGCTCGAAGCGACGAAGCAGATGACGTTGGACACTTCTTCCGGCGTCGCCGGCCGGCCGAGCGGCACGTCCTTGGTGACAAGCCTGTAGGCTTCCTCGATCGAGCCCAGCCGGTGCTTGTCGACAATCACCTGCATCTGCTCGTCGGCCATGGCCGTCGCCACCCAGCCGGGGCAGATGATGTTGGTGCGCACGCCCTGGCGGCCGTAGTCGCGCGCCAGCGATTTGCCGAAGCCGACGCAGGCATGCTTCATGGTGACGTAGCCCGCCGCTGCCGGTCCGGCGAACAGGCCGGCGATCGAGGCGACGACGACGATGTTGCCTTTGCGCGCGATCAGATCGGGCAGGCATTCGCGGGCGCAGACGAAAGCGGTATCGAGATTGGTGCGCGTCGCCAGCGCCCAGGTCTCGTCGCTCATCGTCACCGTCGGGCCGACGCCGTGGCCGCCGGCATTGGCGACGAGGATATCGACCGGGCCGATCTTGTCGTGAACCTCGGCAACGGCGGCGCGCACCGCCTTGGCATCGGCGGCGTCGCCCTGCACGACCAGCCCGCCAATATCCCTGGTTACGGCCTCGAGCGGCTCTCGCCGCCGCCCCATCAGCACGACTTTGGCGCCCTCTGCCGCCATGCGCCGGGCGACAGCGGCGCCGATGCCGGTGCCGCCACCGGTGATGAAGGCCGTCTTGCCGGAAAATCTCATGCCACGGTCCTTATGGGCACGCGCCCAAACGTTGCCGATCGTTGACGTGGAGTGTGCGACGGTTGCCTTTTTCCGTCTTGTCCGACCGGGAACTTTGTTTTGACTGAGAGCGCACTTCTGCGCTCCTTCGGATGCCGCGCGGCCTTGCCGCGCGGCATCATGCGTCTGGCTTCCAGCGGCCTATTTCTTGACCGCCTCGACATCGATGACGATGTCGACCTCGGGCCCGAGGCCGAACCCATCGGCGGCCTTGGCCATTGGGAAGTCGGCGGTGCTGACCTTGCCGGTGGCGCTGAAAGCCGCCTTGGTCAATGTCGCGTCCCATGGCGCCGGCGCTTCGTTGAGCAGCTTGACGTCGAGCGTAACCTCCTTGCTGACGCCGCTGATCGTCAGGTTGCCGGTGACCTTGCCGGTCTTGTCGTCGACCTTCTCTACCTTGGTGCTTTCGAAGCTGATGGTTGGAAACTCGGCGGCGTTGAAGAAGTCGGGGCCTTTCAGGTCGCTGTCGCGCTGGTCGAAGGCGGTGTGGACCGAGCCGACATCCAGCTCGGCCTTGACGCTGCTTTTGGTGACGTCCGCCTTGTCCATGACGATCGAGCCTTTGACCGCGTCGAACTGGCCGTGGGCGATGCCATAGATGCCATGCTTGACGGTGAAGGTGACCCAGGCGTGCTGGCCGTCGATGTCGTAATTATCGGCATGCGCCGCGGCAGTCAGGATCGATGCGCCGGCGAAAGCGAGCGCGGCAATCAGTTTTGTCGTCCTCACATGTTTTCTCCCTGTTGTTGGTTGTTGTGTTTGGATCCGGCTCAGGAAAAGCCGAGGGCGGCCCCATGCGGCGCCCAGACGATCGCCGTCACGATGGCCAGAATCGCCGGAACGGCGATCAGGATGCCGGCGACCAGCGGCCGCAGGGGCCGTGCGCCGGGAAGCAGGTTTTGCAACGGGCCGCGCACGAGCGCGACGGCGAGCGGCGGCAAGGACGACAGGACGAGCGCGGCGGGATTGGCCTTGGGCGCGAGCAGCGCCACCTGGACCAGCACCGTCGCGGCGGCGTAGAGCAACAGGAACTCGACGCCCCTGCCCCATGGCGCGGCCACGCCGCCGCGAAGCGTCGTAAGATACTGCACCAGACACCAGCCACCGACCAGCGCGGCAATCGAGCCGAGCAGTTGCCCGGTGACGATCGAGGCGCCAAGCACCGAGACGATGGCGCCGGCGAGCGACAGCGCAAGCACCGCCGCTGGCGCGAGGAATGGCTCCTCGGGCGACGGCGATGGCGAGGGTTGCTGTGCGGTGAGCAGTGCAGCGCCGACAAGCGCTAGCAGCCCGACGGCAAGTGCTGCGATCAGTTGCACATCGAGAGCGCCGCCGGCCAGCCGCCGCCAACCGAGCCACAGGAAGGCCGCCGCGAAAGCGACGACGGCGGGAAGACTCGTTGCGCGTCCCAACACCCGCTCGGGCAGCAGGCCGATGACGATGCCGGCGAAGGCGAGATAGATCAACTTCTGACTGGCGGCGACAGGCAGCATGACCGGTGGCCCGAGCGTGTCCCAGTAGAAGAACAGGAGCAGCGCTGCCCACAACAGCGTCAGCACCGGCGATGCCGCCGGCAAAACAATGCGCGCGGCGAGCGCCAGCGCGATGCCGAGCAGCAGCGGCAGYGCGGCCGTAGTGACCATCGGATTGCCGAGAACCGCGCTCAAATCGTCTTCACCTTCCAGGACCCGCGGAGACGTGCCAGCGTGGCCGATCTCATCCCGCGATCTTGATTGGCCTTGGGCGAGCCGTCTTGTCCGAGCGGGAACTTTGTTTTGACTGAAAGCGCACTCGCGGCCGCGCCGGCTTGAAGGGCATTGGCGCGCTCCATAACCCTCTCGAAAAATGTTCGTCAATTTCGAGGAGGATGGCGTGAACGAGAGAACCGTGCCGCCGATCAGCGCGGCTGCCGCCGCATTCCTTTCGCGACCGCATCGGCCCTTCATCAACGGACGTTTCGTCCACGGGCTCGCCGGAGACGAGCTGGCTGTCGACGATTCCGCCTCGGGCGAGATCGTCGCTTATGTGCCCGAGAGCGGCCCGGAACTCGTCGACCAGGCTGTGCGCGCGGCGCGGGCGGCGCTCGAAGGGCCATGGGCGTCGATGCGGCCGGTCGACCGCCAGAACCTGATGCTGAAGCTTGCCGACGCGATCGAGGCCGATGCCGACCTTCTGGCCGAGATCGAAAGCATCGAGAACGGCAAGTCGCTGGGCGTCGCCCGCATGCTGAGCGCGGGCGGCGCCGTCGACTGGCTGCGCTACTATGCCGGCTCGGCGACCAAGATCGAAGGCTCGACCTTCCAGGTTTCCATTCCCGTGCCGCCTGGGGCGAAGCACCAAGCGATGACGGTGATGGAGCCAGTGGGTGTCGTCGGCGCCATCGTGCCGTGGAACTTCCCGCTGCTGATCGGCATGTGGAAGATCGCGCCGGCGCTCGCCTGCGGCTGCACCATCGTGCTCAAGCCGCCGCAGGAAACACCGCTCGGCCTGCTCAGGCTCGCCGAACTGATCGAGGCAGCGGGCTTCCCGCCCGGCGTCGTCAACATCGTCACCGGCAGCGGCGCTGTGACCGGTGAGGCGCTGATCCGCCATCCCGGTATCGACAAGCTGACCTTCACCGGCTCGACGGAAGTAGGAAAGCGCGTTGGCCACGCCGCGGTCGACCGGGTGGCGCGTTTCACGCTGGAGCTCGGCTCCAAGTCGCCGATGATCCTGCTCGCCGACATGGAGGAAGGCATCGAGCCGCTGCTTGCCGGGCTCGGCATGTTCTTCAACCAGGGCCAGGTCTGCACCTCGGCGGCGCGGCTGTTGATCGAGAAGCCGATCTACGACCGCACGCTGGCGCGGCTGGCCGAAATCGCCGACGGCATGACGATGGGCGCCGGCCGCGACGCGGAGGCTCAGATCAATCCGCTGGTCTCGGCCAAGCATCGTTTGAGCGTGCAGGGTTTCGTCGAGCGCAGCCTGGCGGCGGGTGTCGAACGCGTGAGCGGCGCGCGACCCGTGCCTACGAAAGGTCACTATGTGGCGCCGACCATCCTGCACCATGTGAAGCCGGAGATGGAGATCGTGCGCGAGGAGGTATTCGGGCCGGTGGTGGCGGCGATGCCGGTCGCCGATCTCGACGAGGCGATCCGCATCGCCAACGACACGCGCTACGGACTGTCTGCCTCGATCTGGACCCGCGACATGGGCAAGGCAATGACGGCGATCCACGGCCTCAAGGCCGGCACGGTGTGGGTCAATTCGCACAACACGCTGGATCCGGCAGCGCCCTTTGGCGGCTTCAAGCAATCCGGCATCGGCCGCGAGCATGGCCGCGCGGCGATCGAGGGCTACCTCGAAACCAAGACCGCCATCATGCGCTACGCCTGATCCGATGACGGACATCTACGATTACATCGTCGCCGGCGCGGGCTCGGCGGGCTGCACGCTGGCAAGCCGGCTGGTCCAGGCCGGCAAGCGCGTGCTCGTCGTCGAGGCTGGCCCCGCGGACAACACGCGCTTCATCGATATGCCGGCCACCTTCGCCAAGGTGATCGGCACGGCGCGCAGCTGGATCTACCAGTCGGAGCCGGAGCCAAGCGTCGGCGGCCGCTCGCTGCCGATCCCGCAAGGGCGCACGCTCGGCGGCGGCTCTTCGATCAACGCCATGCTCTACATAAGGGGTCAGCCGGAGGACTATGACGGCTGGCGCGATCTCGGCTGCCCGGGCTGGGGCTGGGACGAGGTGTTGCCGGTGTACAGGAGGCTGGAGCGCAACGAGCGGCTTGCCGGCGAGTTGCACGGCTCCGAAGGATCGTTGCCAGTCTCCGATCCGCGCTACCGGCATCCGCTGTCCCTCGCCTATGTGCGCGCCGCCCAGCAAGCCGGCTACCGCTTCAATGACGACTTCAACGGCGAGCTGCAGGAGGGCGTCGGCTTCTACCAGACCACGACCGCAGACGGCGAAAGGCAGTCGGCGGCCAAGGTGTTCTTGAGGCCGCTCGCCGGCAATGCCAATCTCACGGTCGTCACCGATGCACTGGTGACGGCGCTGACGCTGGAGAATGGCGCCGCGACCGGCCTCGCCTATCAAACGCCGGACRGCTATAACCATACCGCCTCGGCGAAGGACGAAGTGATCCTTGCCGCCGGCGCGCTGGCGACGCCGAAACTGATGATGCTGTCCGGTCTCGGCCCGGCCGCGCATCTGGCGGAGATGGACATTCCCGTCGTCCGCGACATGCCGGCGGTCGGCCAGGACCTGCAGGATCATGTCGCCGCCCCGCTCTACGCGCTGACGCGCAAGCCGGTCTCCCTGCTCGGCGAGGATCGCGGCTTCAAGGCGCTGCGGCATGGCATCGAATATCTCATGTTCCGGCGCGGCCTGCTCGCCTCCAACGTGGTCGAGAGCGGCGGCTTCTTCGACACCGATGGCGATGGCCGACCCGACGTCCAGTTCCACGTGTTGCCGGTGATGATCGAAAACGCCGAGCACGGCTCGGTCGAACGCCACGGCATGGAACTGAACCCGTGCGTGCTGCGGCCGAAGTCGCGCGGCTCGGTGCGGCTGCGCTCGCGAAAGCCAGGCGACCCGATCCGCTTCACCACCGGCTTCCTGTCCCATGCCGACGATCTTGCGCTGTTGCTGGCAGGGATGAAGATTGCCCGCGCCATCGTGCGTCAGCCGGCACTGCGCGAAGTAGTCTCCGAGGAGCTTGCGCCGGGCAAGGCGGACAACCTCGGCGACGAGGCGGTAATCGACCACATCATCCGCCACGCCAAGACCGTCTACCATCCCTGCGGCACCTGCCGGATGGGAACGGACCAACAGGCAGTGGTCGATCCGCGGCTTCGCGTGCGCGGCGTGCCACGCCTGCGTATCGCCGACGCCTCGATCATGCCGCGCCTCACCAGCGGCAACACCAACGCGCCGGCGATCATGATCGGCGACCGCTGCGCCGATTTCATCCTGGGCACCTCTTGAAGGTTAGCCGAGACTGATCCAGGCCGTCTTGAGGTCGGTGTACTTCTCGATGGCGTGAAGCGACTTGTCGCGACCGAAGCCGGACTGCTTGAAGCCGCCGAGCCAACTCTCCGCTAGGTCAGTTTGCGCAATAGGAAATCGTAGAAGCGCACGTCGTCCGCCCTTGAGACGTTGATGCGTATTCCTTTCGCGAGCGGGTGTGTCTTGTCGACGCAAAACACACTGCCCGGCGCGATGAAGATGCTCTCTTTCGCGCCCTCCCGCGCCAGTTCGATATGAGAGCATCATCCTTAGCCTGTCGGCAACTCCCGTGATGTCCGATGTCGATCCCGATGCCGCCGGGATCCTGTGCCGCAACCTCATCGACAACGCGCTGCGTTATGGCAAGGCCTCGTCGCCTGTGGCAGTGACCCTCGACTCGGATGGGCTGCTGACGGTGTCAAACGAAGGACCCGTTGTGCCGCCCGAGATAATGGCGAAACTGGCGTTTCGAGCGGGGCGGAACTTCGGCCCGCGGCAGCGGAAT
Organism: Mesorhizobium sp. LCM 4577; assembly: GCF_001854795.2. NCBI lineage: Bacteria > Pseudomonadati > Pseudomonadota > Alphaproteobacteria > Hyphomicrobiales > Phyllobacteriaceae > Mesorhizobium > Mesorhizobium sp. LCM 4577. The sequence goes on from NZ_MDDU01000053.1 coordinate 125,880, forward strand.
CGGGCTGTCGATCGTTTCGACGATTGCTGATCGGATAGGCAGCCCGCTCACCCTCAAATCGCCTAGGCCAGGGAAGCAGTCCGGTTTCGAAGCCAGCGTGAACCTCGCGAACGCAAGCGAGTCCAAGTCCACGGCTTCATCTTGATGTGATGTCTGCCCCGATGGCGACGGTGAAAATGGCTGGATGCAGGCGCGAGATGATGCTCGTGGCTTCACGTCGCCATCGGGCTCAACATCACGAAACGACGGACGTCGACCGGACGTGCGACCAGATCATCGAGGCGGCCGAACAGCGGCTTCAGATGCGGCATTGCCAAATGCCGGTCGAGATCGTCCTTCGAGCGCCAGTTCTCATAGAACATGAACACGCAAGGGTCGGCCGCATCGACATGGAAATCGTAGTTGATGCAGCCCACCTCGGCCCGCGTCGGCTCGACGAAGCCCGACAGGATCGCCTGCAGTTCCTCGCGGGTCTCCGGCTTGGCGACGATGGTGCCGACCACCGTGTAGGGAACCACCATGTCATTTCCGTCCCTGGCTGAGCGCGACGGCGAGGATGATGATGGCGCCGCGCGCGATCAGCTGCTGGCTGAACTCCAGGCCCATCAGGATCAAGCCGTTGTTGATAAGCCCGATCATCAACGCGCCGACAATGGTTCCGATCACCGTGCCGGACCCGCCGAACAGGCTGGTGCCGCCAAGCACCGCCGCCGCGATGACCGACAGCTCGTCGCCCTGGCCGAGCTGGAAGCGGCCGGATTGCAGCCGCCCGGCATAGAGCATGCCGGCAAGAGCCGCCGCCATGGCCGAGATGATGAGGACGCGAAACTTGATCGACTTGGTGTCGATGCCGGAATAGCGCGCCGCGACCTCGCCGCCGCCGGTGGCCAGCACGCGCCGGCCGAAGCTGCTTCGCCTCAGCACGACATGACCGACGGCGCCCAGCACCAGCATCCAGATCAGCAGGACGGGCGCCGGCCCGATATTGCCACCGCCAAAAATCCACGAATAGCTCTTCGAGATGATCGGCACCGCGGCCGTATCGCTCATCCACATCGCGGTGCCGGTGGCGATCCCCATCATGGCCAGCGTGGTGAGGAAGGACGGAATGCCGATGCGCGTCGTCAGGAGCCCGTTGAAGGTACCGACGACGGCGCCGGTGGCGAGGCCTGCAACGATGCCGGTAACCGGCCCACCGGCGTCGATCGCCATGGCCGTGGTCACCGAAGCCAGCCCCGCCACCGCCCCGACGGACAGGTCGATCTCTCCCGCCGACAGCACGTAGGTCATGGCGATAGCCATGACCGCGATCATCGCCGTCTGGCGCACGATGTTGAGCAGGTTGTTGGGGTTGAGGAAGCCCTTGTCGAACAGCGTGATCGCGAACACGATGAAGATCACGACGAAGCCGATATAGATGATGTTCTGCCGCCAGTTGGCGAGACCGAGTCTTGCGAGGAGCGAGGGGGCGGTGTCCCGGTCAGTGGACATGTGTTCCTCCCTCACTCTTGCTCAGCGCTTTCTGGATGACGATCTGCAGCTTGCGCTCCGCCGCCTGCAACCGAGCGACCGGATCGTCCTCCGGYGCCGACAGATCGTCGAGATCGCCGCGGTCTATGTCGTCCATGACGCGGCCGTCCGCGATGACGAGTATGCGGTCGCAAGCGGTCAGCATCTCGGACAGCTCGGACGAGATCATGATGATGGCCTTGCCGCTCTTGGCGAGCTCGCGCACCAGCATGATGATTTCCGACTTCGAGCCGATGTCGATGCCGGAGGTCGGCTCATCGAGGACAAGAATATCCGGCTCGGTCGAAAGCCATTTGCCGATGACGACCTTCTGCTGATTGCCGCCCGACAGCGTGCGCACCGCAGCGTCGCGCGAAGCGGTCTTGATCCGCAGCCTTCCGATCTGGCTGTCGGATTRCTCGCGCATCTTGCTGTTCGACATGAAACCATTGCGGCTCAGCCGGTCGAGCGAGGCAAGCGCGATGTTGGAGGCGACCGAATGCTCGGCAATGACGCCTTGCCGCAACCTGTCCTCGGGCACCAGCGCGATGCCGGCCTCGATGGCGTCGCTTGGCCTCGTGATCGCCACCGGCTTGCCAGCGATGCGCATTTCGCCTTCGACGATCGGCTCGATGCCGGCAATGACGCGCGCGATCGCGGAGCGGCCGGAGYCGAGCAGTCCGGCAAGGCCCACCACCTCGCCGCCGCGGACGACGAAACTGGCATTCTTCGGCTTCGTCACGCCCGACACGTTGTCGAACTCCAGCAACGGTTTTCCGATGCGCGATCCGCCGCGCGCCACATCCGACAGGCCGCGTGAGCGTTTGCCGACAATGTGTTCGATCATCGTTTCGACCGGCAGGTCCGACAGCGGCGCGGTGACGACATGGYGGCCGTCGCGCAGGATGGTGGCGCGGTCGGCGATGCGAGCGATCTCATCCATGCGGTGCGAGACATAGATGATGGCCACGCCATCCGACCTCAGCTTGCGCAGGAAGGCGAACAGCCGCTCGACATCGGACACGGCCAGCGCCGTCGACGGCTCGTCCAGCACCAGCACCCTGGCGTTCTGCGAGATCGCCTTGACGATCTCGGTCAATTGCCGCTGGCCGGCGCCGAGATCGCCGACAATCGCCTTCGGATCGACCTCGACCTCGAGCATGGCGAACAGATCCCGGGCGCGCCTCTCGGCGGCGCGGTCGTCGATTAGGCCGAACGCGCCCTTGGCTTCGCGGGTGAGAAACACGTTCTGCGCCACGGTCAATGTCGGGATCAGGCTCATCTCCTGGAAGATCATGGCGATGCCCGCCCGGCGCGAAGCCTCAGGCGAAATCTCGCTCAGCGGCTTGCCGTCGACAAGGATGGTGCCGCTGTCGGGCGCATGCACGCCGTTCAGCACTTTGAGGATGGTCGACTTGCCGGCGCCGTTGCCGCCGAGCAGGGCATGGATCTCGCCCTTCTCCACCTGCAGGTCGACATCGACCAGCGCCTTGACGCCGCCGAAGGATTTGCTGACGCCCTTCATCTCCACCGCATGAACGGGCGTCCCGTCGATCATGGCCGGACCTTGACCCAATGGCCGCTCTCGCCGGATTCGATCAACGCGTCGGCGACCCGCTCCGTCTTGTAGCCGTCCTCGAAGTTCGGCGACGGCTGCTTGCCGGACGCGATGGCGGAGAAGAAGTCGAAGCACTCGACGATCTTGGTCTCGGAATAGCCGATGCCAAGTGCCGGTATCGGCCACAGGCCCGAACCATAGGGATGCGCCGGACCGGAATAGACGGTCCTGAACCCACGGGCGTCGGCAGGATCATCGGCGAACATGACCTGCAATTCGTCGCGCCGTTCGTAGTTGAAGGCAATGGAGCCCTTGGTGCCGTGGATCTCGAAAGTGATGAAATTGTTGCGGCCATAGGCATTGCGGGTCGCCTCGAGCGAGCCGATGGCTCCGTCGGCGAATTTGAGCAGCGTCACCACCTCATCGTCGACATCGACTTYGGCCCGTTGCGCGCCGGTGTTCCGTTCGGCGGCGCCGAGCCTGTCGAGATTTCCGCTCTGAACCGGGCGCGTCTTGTTGTAGGTGCGCACCAGCGCGCTGACCTCGGCGATCTCGCCAACGAGGTAGCGGGCAAGATCGACGACATGCGTGCCGATGTCGCCGATCGAGCCGGAGCCGGCGATCTTCTTCTGGAAGCGCCAGGAGAGCGGGGAATCGGGATCCGCCGACCAGTCCTGGAGATAGGTGCCGCGGAAGTTGAGAATCTTGCCGATGCGGCCCTCCTCTATGTATTGGCGGGCCAGCGCCACCGCCGGGGTGCGCCGGTAGTTGAAGGCGACCATGTGGATGATACCCGCCTTCTTCACCGCGTCGAGCATGGTCTTCGCCTCGTCGCCGCCGCGCGCCAGCGGCTTTTCGCAGATGATGTGCTTGCCGGCTTCCGCCGCGGCGATGGCGATCGCGGCATGGCTGTCGTTCGGCGTGACGATGTCGACAACGTCGATGTCCGGCCGCTTCACCACCGCGCGCCAGTCGGCGGACGATTCTTCRAAACCGTAGCGGCGGCGGCCTTCGTCGGCCAAGGCCTCGGTGACGTCGACCACGACCTTGCGCACGGGAATGGCGGGCGCCGGCCAGAAGAACATCGGCATTGCCGCATAGGCCATGGCATGGGCCTTGCCCATGAAACCGCCGCCGATCATCGCCACGTTGAGCGTTCGGGTCATGATAGCCTCCAGATTGAGCTGAGAAGGAGTGGCCGGCGGGGGAGCGCGCCGGCCGCGGGGCCGCTACATGCTGCCCTTGATCTTGTCGGTGGCCTCGGCGTGATAGACGGCCTTCCAGCCTTCCAGCAGCGTGTCCTTGGTGACCGGCAGCGCCGGCAGGGCGACGAAGGCCGGCGCTTCCTTGCCGAGCAGGCCATAGCCGGCGAGCTTGGCTTCGGTGACGCCCTGGTCGAACGGACGTTGGGCGCCCAGCCCCTTCACGAAGCCGCCGCTTGCTATGTTGATGGCGACGTTCTCGCCGAGATCGCAGGTGGTGATGACGAGATCGTCGCGGCCGGCGGTGCGCGCCGCCGAGATCACGCCTTCGGCCGGCACGTCCCACACCGCCCAGATGCCGTTGATGGTCGGGTGCGAGGTGAGGATGGCGGACGCCGCCTTCTCGGCGTCGCCGGTGAAGTCCGGCCCGCCAATGCCTTGCTCGGCGACGATCTTGATGTCGGGATAGTTGTCGGCGATCGTCTTCTTGAAGCCGTCATAGCGCTGCCTGGTGACGAAGAAATCGGCGGCGTGGAAGACGAGGCCGATCTCGCCCTTGCCGCCCAGCGCCTTGGCCATCAGATGCGCGGCCGCGACGCCGTTGCCGTAATTGTCGGCAGAGACCACGGAGACGTAGTCCTTGCCGGCGGCGAAGCCCGCCGGAACATTGTCCATGAACACCAGCTTGGYGCCCTTGTCGGCGGCAGCCTTGTAGGCCGATGYCGTGGCCGACGGATCGGTCGGGATCGACACGATKATCTTCGGGTTCTGCGCCATCACCGTCTCGAGGTCGGCGACCTGCTTTTCCGGCTTGAAGCCGGCATCGGTGGTGGCGATCACCTCGATGCCCATCTTCCCGAACTGGTCCTTGAGGCCGGCGATCTGCGCCCTCGACCAGTCATTGCCRCCATAGTGCATGACGATCGCGGCGGTGGCCTTCATGTCCTTGATCTTTGCCAGTTCCTCGTCCGTCAGCGTGACGGAGGCTGCCGAGGCCGGCGCCTCGCCGTTCGGGCCCCTCGAAAGCACCGTCTTTTGCAGTTCCGCCAGCGCCGAATCCGGGTCGGCGGAGGCTGGCGCGGCGGCATAGAGACTGGTTGCCAGCAGCGCCGTCGTGAAGACCGCGGTCATTGTCCTGAAACGTGTCATTAGGTTCCTCCCTGATGACGGGCGCGAAGCCCGGTTGCTTAATGTGGCCCCATGGCCTTGTTGAGGTAGTTCATGCTCAGTGCTGCTCCTTGCCTGGGATCCGCCCAGGCATCGAGTTCGGTGGTGATCCAGCCGGAAAAGCCGATGTCCTTGAGCGCCTCGACGATCGGCGCCATGTCGAGGTCGCCGCGATCGAGCGGCGTGAAGGCGAAGGGGTCGCGCTGCCAGCCTTTCAGATGCACGTAGCTGATGCGGTCCTTGAATTCGCGGATCTGCGCGGCCGGATCGCCGCCGGCGGCCGCCAGGTGCGCGGTGTCCGGGCAGAAGTCGATCGCCGTGTGCCTGAAGATCTCGCGCACGTCTTCGGGGCCTTCCACAATGGTCGACAGATGCGGGTGGTAGTGCGCCCGCAAGCCCGCCTTGGCCCCGATGTCGATGACCTTGTCGAGCGACGCGCCGAGGCGCTTGAAATCGTCGGCCTGCCGGCCATTGGCGCGCTTGGCGCCGCCGCCGACCACCAGATGCTCGGCCCCAAGTTCGGCTGCGACCGCCGCGGCGCGCTCGATGCGGGCCAGTTCCTCGCCGAGGATATCGTCGAAGATGAAATTGGCGCCTGAATAGCCCGCAACGAGCGCGACGCCCGACTGGTTCAGGACGGCACGCAAGTCACCAATGCGTCCCGCATAGTCGAGGAGATTGCCGTCGAAGAGCTCCGTCCCGACATAGCCGGCCGCGCCGATATCGCGGATCGCCTGCTCCATATCACCGAAAGTGCGGTAGGTGAGCTGGGTGATCGAGGTGACGCCGACGGCATTGCCGCCAAGCGGACCCCAGCAATTGGCATGATAGGCCAGTTTGACCGGCATCTCGTATCCTCCCATACGGCCGCGACCAGCAAAGGGCGGCGCGATGTTGTTGGCCGGAGGAAAATTCGGACGCCGCCTGATGGTGCCCATCGCCTTCCAAGCCCGTCCACCTGGGCCCTCCTCCGAGCCTCCAGCAATACTTATGCGCTCCTTTCGGCGTTCGTCAATTATTAAAATGCAAAAGTCGGCTTACTTTTGTTGATAAACGACATAAGTTCCTACTTGATCCGTAAATGGGGTCACGTTACCCATGGCGAAGTGGCCACGGCCGACGGGGCGGCACCGCGGCAGGTGAGGCGCGGCAAGGACATGGACGAACGCAGCATCTCAAGCGATGAACAGTCAGCCGCGCCACGCCGGGCCGCCGGCCGGCCGCGCGCCAGTGAATCCGCGCATGGCAGCCTGGCCCTGCTGCTCAACCTCGTGCGAAGCGGGGTGGCGACGACCCGCCAGGAACTGGAAATACAATCGGAAATGGGGCGGGCCGTCGTCACCGACCGCCTCGCCACCCTTCTCAAGCTGGGGCTGATCGAGGAGGGCGAACTGGGCCTCGCCGTCGGCGGGCGCGCGCCCCGTCATGTCCGCTTCCGCCCGCGCATGGGCATCATCCTTGCCGCCGTGCTAGATCATTCCTCGCTCGCGGTCGGCGTCTCGGATCTGACCGGACGCTTGCTGGCCGAACATCACGAGGCCGTCGAGCTGGCGGCGGGACCCGAGCCCGTGGTGCAGCGGCTGGCGACGCTGTTTGCCTGGATGCTGGAGGAACATGGCAGCGAAGGAGGCATCTGGGGCATCGGCCTCGCAGTGCCCGGAGCCGTCGAGAAGCCCGACGGCCAGCGCCTGTTCGCGCCGGCGCTGACCGCGTTCCAGAACTGGGATGGATTTCCTTTTGTCGAACAATTGGCCACGCTTGTCGGCGCGCCTGTCTGGGTGCGAAGCGGCGTTCAGACGATGACGATGGGCGAGTTGAAATCGGGAAGCGGCATCGGCCTGGCGGACATGATCTTCGTCAAGCTCGGACGCTCCATCAGCGCGGGCGTCATATCAGAAGGCACGCTGCACCGTGGCGCGCAGGGCGCCGCCGGCATGATCGGCCACACTTTCGTGGAGGGTGGAAATCTCGAAACGATCGCCGGCAGCGAGGCGCTGACGCGCGAGGCCCGTCAGGCGGCCGACAGCGGCCGCAGCCCCTATTTGGCCGGTGTCCTGGCACGCACCGGCGAAGTCACGGTAACCGATACCGGCCACGGCGCGCAGCTGGGCGATCCTTTCTGCATAGACCTGCTCGGCCGCTGCGGCCGCGCCGTCGGCGAAGTGCTGGCGCCGCTGGCCAATCTGTTGAACCCCTCGCTGATCGTGCTTGGCGGCGCGGTTGCCGAGACCGGGGACATCCTGCTGGCGGCCGTGCGCGAGGCGGTCTATCGCCAGTCGCATCCCGTGGTGACACGCGACCTCAGGATCGTGCGCTCGCAAATGGGCGGCTCGGCCGGGCTGGTGGGAGCCGCGCAGGTGGTGGCCGAGGCGCTGTTCGATCCGAGGTTCCTGCAGGGCTGGATCACGCTCGGCTCGCCGCGCGAGCACCCGGAATTCAAGGATTTTCTCGCACGCGCCGCGCTCGACATCGTTACCCGGCCGGCCAAGCCGCGCCCGCCGGGCGGCTCGCTTGCGTAGGACCTGCGATGGTGCGCCGCTGGCGCCTGGGGAGGATTGAGGAATGGCGATCACCGGGCTAGGGCCGCATGGCGAACGAGCGGTTCCCGCCGATCAGGTCGGGCTGTCGGGTGCCGACGCCGATGCCGCGCGCAAACGCAACTTTTCAGTGGCCGTCGTTCTTCACACCACGGTGAGCGACTGGGCCAAGGAGGAACTCGCCGGCATTGTCGCCACTCTTGGCCGCTACGGCGCGGCGGTCGTCGAGGTCATCGACTGCGCCTTCGATGTCGACAGGCAGGTCGCCGAACTGCAACGGCTCGCCACCGAACCGGTGGACGCCGTCATTTCCATTCCGATCGGCAGCGCCAGGGCTGCCGATGCCCATCGCGCGATAGCGGCGGCGGGAAAGAAGCTTCTGCTGCTCGACAATGCGCCGACCGGCATGCTGCCGGGCAAGGATTACGTCAGCGTCATTTCCACCGACAATTTCGGCCTCGGACAGATTGGAGCGGAGCTGCTCGCAGAGCACGTGGCCCCGGGCGGCACGATTGGCGTTCTTGCCTATGGGGTGGACTTCTTTGCCACGCATGAGCGCGAGATCGCTTTCCGCAAATGGATGGCCAGCCATCGGCCGGATCTGTCCCTGGTGCGCGGCAAGTTCGCCGATGTGACGCAGGCCAAGGCCGCGACCGCCGGCCTGCTGCAGGGAAATCCCGATCTGGCCGGCCTGTTCGCTGTGTGGGACGTGCCGGCGGCCGGCGCCATCGCCGCGATCCGCGATGCGGGAAAGACGATCCCGATCACCACCGTCGACCTTGGCAATGACGTGGCGGCGGACCTGGCTGCCGGTGGCCTGATCAAGGGCATCGCCGCGCAGCTGCCATACGACCAGGGCGTCGCGGTTGGCATCGCGACGATCCTCGGTCTTCTCGAGCGGCAACCGCCACCCTGGATCGCCCTGCCTGGACTTGGCGTCACTGCCAGCAACGTGGTGGAGGCCTATCAGGTCGTCTGGCGCGCACCGGCCCCTGCCGCCTTGCTCAGAGCCCGCAAACCGCGAAAGACCATGCCTTGACGGCAAGATGATACACCGCGGTCATCGACCAGGATCAGGTCGACCTGCCGATTTCTGTCTTCGCCTCGATCAAGCTGGAACGCCAGCGAGAGGAGGAGCTGGAACGCTTCAACGCCGCCATTTCCCGCTGGCCGGAAGTCGTCGACTGCTATCTGATGACCGGACAGCGCGATTATCTGCTGCGCATCGTGGTGCGCGACCTGCATGCCTATGATCGCTTCCTGAAGGAAAAGTTGACCCGCCTTGACGGCGTCGCATCGATCGAATCGAGCTTTGCGCTCTCGCAGATCAAGAGATCGAACCAACTGCCGATATGAGGTATCCGCCCCCGGGGGCGTCAGGCCGGTATCAATCCTGCAAATTGGACCATCGACCGCCCGCGGGCCATCCATGACGGTGCCTATCACCCGGCCGTTTTCGATGAACGGCGCGCAGCGCTCTTCCCCGTCTTCGCTTCAGGCGGCGACGGCAACGGCGGCAGTTTTCATTTTCCCTCTCGCGATTTGACTGGCTTGAGCGAATGCCGGCCCGTGACTGAAACTTATGCCGCGGCTCTGGCGGGCCCGGCCGGAAACACGCCCGACATGACGATGAAACCCTTGATGCGCTTCACGCGATCGCACCAGCGGCGGATCGCCGGATAATCCTGGCGCGAAATACCGCCTTCCTCGGACAGCATGATGTAGGGGAAGCAGGCAATGTCGGCGATCGTCGGCTGCGAGGCCGAGCAGATCCATTGACGGCCCTCCTGCTCGACGAACCAGAGGTGCTCGTCGAGAATGCGGAACAGCCGATGCGCGCCGGCGCGGGCGGCATCGATGTCGAAATCATAGAACAGCGCATCGTGCAGGCGGGCGGCCGAGGCGGTCCCGGTGATGCCGTCGGCAAAGGCCAGCCACTGGCTGATCTCGCCGAGCAGGGCCGGGTTCTCCCGGGGGTACCATGTGCCGGACGGATCGTATTTCGATGCGAGGTAGACCAGGATCGCCTGGGCGTCGCGCAGGACCAGCCCGTCATCGTCGATCACAGGCAGCTGTCCCAGTGGATTGAGCTTCAGGAACCATTCCGACTTGTGCTCGCGTCCAGGATAGAAGTCGACCGGCACGGTCTTGTGGTCGATGCCGAGGATGCTCATCAGCAGCCGCAGTTTGTAGCAATTGCCGGACAGCTCGTAGTCGTAAAGCGTGATCATCGGCGGCTCCTAGATGTCGAGCACGAGACGCGCGGATTTGGCGCGCGAGACACAGGTCATGATCTTCGTTCCAGCTTTGCGCTCGGCGTCGTTGAGATAGACATCCTGGTGATCGGGCTCGCCTTCGATCACGGTCGCGACGCAGGTGCCGCAGGCGCCCTGCTCGCAGGACGACGGCACGTCGATGCCGCTCTCGCGCATGACCTGCAGGATCGTCTTGCCGGCCGGCACCTGCAGCGTGACGCAGGATCTTGCCAGCGCCACCTCGAAGCTCGAGCTGTCGTCGATCTTGTTGGTGTTCTTGAAATATTCGAAATGTACGGCGCCGTCCGGCCAGCCCTGCTCGGCCGCGATCCCGCGTGCCGCCTCGAGCATCGGGCCGGGACCGCAGATGTAGAGATGCATGCCGTTCCGGTATTCGGCCAGCACACGGCGCAGCTCGGCGCCGGTCGCGTCCGGCGACAGGCCGAGATGCGGCTTCAGCGCGTCGCCGAGCCCGGCCAGCCGATCAGCGAAGGCGAGATGCTGCTCACCTTGCGCGAAATAATGCAGCTCGTGCGTCAGCTCCTGGTTCTTCAGCGCCTGCGCCATGGCAAGCAGCGGCGTGATGCCGATGCCGCCGGYGACGAAGATCGTCTTGATGGCGTCGCGGCGCAGCGGAAAATTGTTGCGCGGTTCCGAGATCGCCAGCACATCGCCTTCGCGCACCGTCTCGTGCATGCATTTCGAGCCGCCCTTCGAGTCCGGCTCCAGCTTGACGCCGATGACGAAGCTGTCGGTCTCACCCGGCCCGTTGGTGATGGAATATTGGCGGATCTCGCCGTTCGGCATGTGAATGTCGATATGCGCACCGGGCTGGAAGGTCGGCAGGATGCCCTTGACCGGCCGCAGTTCGAAGCCAGCGATGCCATCAGCGGCCTGCCACTTCCTGGCCACCGTGACGCGCAGCGCCGCCTTGCGACCGTGCGCGGTCAGTTCCGGCATTTCGGCAAGCTCGGCCGATACCCTTTCATAGACCGGTTCGATCGGCGCTGGCGCGGGTGCATCCGCCACCTCGCGCTCGACCTCGTCACGCAGTTTTGAAAGCCGTTCGTTGTGGTGACGCAGGACGGCGATGCGGGCAGCCCCTTCGGCGTCGCGGTCGAGCACGCCGCGAATGACCGAACGGTTGGAGTCGACCGGTTGGACGAAAAAGACGCCAAGCGTCTCGGCGGTGCCGTCACGCGAGCGCAGCGCAACAGCGAAACCCTGGGACGCTTCAACTCTGATTTCGGCGCCGTCTCCGCCCATCGCCCCATCGGGCTGAAAGCGATAATTCTTCAGCGCCTCGGCAACCTTGTCGGCCGGCGCGTTGACCGGAATGCCGCGCAAGGCGAGCAGCTTGCGCTCGGCAAAACCGGCGACATCCGGCACCTCGCCCAAGGCGTCTTCCGAGGACCAGATCAGGCCGTAGCGCTCGACCGCCGGATAGGTACGGTTGGTGATGGTGCGGGCCGGCGCGTCGGCCGGATGCGCGGGGATGTAGGTGCAGCCAGCCGTGCGGTTCGCATAGCGCCAGCCATGATATTGGCACTTCAGCTCGCGGCCGTCATTGATGCCGATCGACAGCCTCACGCCGCGATGCAGGCAACGGTTCTCCCATATGTTGACGTAGCCGTCATCGGCCCGCCAGACCGCGAACTCGCGGCCGAGCAACTGGCCATGGAACACATGGCGGAACGGTAGGTCATGGGCAGCGGCGATCGGATGCCACTGGCTTCTGGCTGCTTCCAGCATTCGTCGTCTCCAAAAATGTTCTGGTCAGGCCGCGGCCGGAATGACCCCGTAGGTCACGCCTTTCTGGCTGAGCCAGCGCCGGTAGGCGATCGCCGATTTGTCGGCGCGGATCGGCGTCTCGGCGCGCGGATCGAGCGGCAGACGCTTCGGCACCTGGTTCTCCAGGATCGGCTTGTCCTGGCCGAAGATGGTCTGCTGAAAGCGCTTGATCACCTTGTCTTCGCTGTTCTCGTCGAGCACGCAAAGCAGCATATGCGCGCGCACATGCTCCTGGTCGACCGGCTGCAGGAAGATGGCGATCACGTCGCGCCGCGCCTCATAGACCGGGCTCGATTTATACAACACCGAGCAATAGGGATGCGGCACGCGGTAGACATAGTCGACATCGGCGCCGCCCTCCGAGGCGGTCGAAGCCATCGGCTGGAAGAAGCGGCAGCGCGTGGCGAGAATCTCGTCGCGCTCGACCGAGATCTCGACATCGTATTCCTTGACCTCGGTGTGCGGTTCGGCGCCGAGGATGTCGGTATGCACGTAAGGGAAATGGCCCATGTCGAGAAAATTCTCGATGGCGCGCGGCGCCGAGACATTCACGCCAAAGGTCGCGGCATTGAGCCGGCGCCGGTCTGGCTCGGCATATTCCGGGATCGGGAAGAGGTCGGCCGGCGGCGAGCCCAGCGAGGTCCAGACATAACCATAGGCGCTTTTGGCCGGCAGCCGGTCGGCGGCCGCGACCTGGTCGGCGCGGCGCAGATCCGGCCGCGGGCGCCAGACGACCGGTTCACCATCCGCGCCGACCGAAAAGCTGAGGCGCTCCTCGAGCAGCACCGTCTGCTGGACGGCGCCGGGGACAGTCTCGGCGATTGCGCCCACCGGATGCCAGAGATTGAGGACCACGGAATCCGTGCATTTGGTCATAACGTCATTCCTTTGCATGCCGCGGACATCGTGATCAGACCTGCGCCGGTATGGCGCCGTAGGTGACGGCGCGGTCGCGCAGCCAGCGCCGGTAGGAGACCGAGACGGCATCGGCGCGGATCGGCGTTTCGGCACGCGGATCGAGCGGCAGTCGCTTCGGGACCTGGTTCTCCAGGATCGGCTTGTCCTGCGCGAAGATCAATTGCATGAAGCTGCGCACCGTCGCCGCCTCCATGCCATCCTTGAGGTAGCAGAGATAGGGATGCGCGATGCAGTTCTCTTCATCGACGGGTTGCACGAAGAGCGTGATGACGTCGAGCCGGTGCTTCTGGATCGGATTGCTCTTGTAGAGCGCCACCGTGTAGGGCCGGATCACCTTGTAGATGTAATCGACGACGAAGCCTTCCCTGGCGGTGGGCGAGGCGATCGGCTGGTAGAACTTGCACTCCGTCGCCAGCACCTCGTCCTCGGCGGTGATCTCGACATTGTAGGGCGCCACCTCGGTGTGCGGCTCCTCGCCCAGCCAGCCGGTGTGCACGAAGGGGAAGTGCCCCATGCCGAGGAAATTCTCGACGGCTCGCAAGCCGGAAACCTTGACCGCGATGGACCCGCCGCTGACGAGATGACGATCCGCTTCGTTTGCCTCGGGAATGAAGACGATGTCGCGCCGCGGCGTTCCGAGGCAGGTCCAGATGAAGCCGTAGCGCTCGGCCGATTTCAGCGCGACGTCTGTATCGTCGCGAATGACCTCGAAGCTCCCCGCGCGCTCGCGGACGATCAGGCCGACGCCGAGCAGGCGTGTTGGAAACGGCTTATCCTGGGAGAGCGATTCCCGGTCGGCGACGATGTGCCAGTCGTTCAGAAGCTCGCGGTCGACGCAGCGGGTAGCCATCGGCACCCCTCTCAACTCGGCTAGCCCTTCACCATGAACCTAGCCCGGCGTTTCGACAAAACGAAAACACAAGATTGGATATCAATCAACGATTTTTTGTCAGCCAAAACTCATTTTTGTGTTGACAGGTTTCAATGATTGACTTCCCGTGTATGAAGTTCTGAATCTGGGATATGCCGTGTCCTGACGGCGCATGTCTTCGCTACGGAAAGCCTGCTGATCATGCCCTCAAATCCGCGGAGAACCGCGCCTTGAGCAGCCGTTCCCAGACGATAGCGGATATCCTGACGCGCGCGATCATCGACCATCGGCTGGTGCCCGGCTGCAAGCTCGGCGAGCGCGAGCTTTCCGAGATTTTCGACGTCAGCCGCATCGTCGTGCGCCAGGCGCTGATACGGCTCGCCGATGACGGGCTGGCGCAGATCGAGCGCAATCGCGGCGCCTTCGTCGCCAAGCCGAGCATGCAGGAGGCGATGGAGATCTACGACGCGCTGACGCTTGTCGAACAGGGCGTCGCCGCGCAGCTCAGCGATCGCCTCGGCCCCGCCGGATGGGCGGAGCTGCGCCAGCATGTCGAACGCCAGCGCCAGGCCGTCGCCTCAGGCAACGACGCGCTGGCCGACGTGCTCGGCCAGGAGTTCCACACCGTCTTCGTGCGCTTGAGCCGCAACAAGGTGATGCAGGAAATCCATGCGCAGCTCGTGCGCCGCACCACGCTGCTGCGCTCGCTGATCACCGCCGATTTCGACTATTGCAATCTGCTCGACGACCATTCGCGCGTCGTCGACCTTCTCGAAAAGGGCCGGCTGAAACAGGCCATGGACCTCATCGACACGCATCACCGCGCGGTGGTGCGCGGCTACATCATGGATCGCGAAGTCTACGCCGAAATGACGCCGGCCGAGGCGCTGGCGCCCTATCTCGACGGCAAGGCCGACGGCGCGGCGCCGATCGCGCCGCGAAAACCGGCAAAATCATCCGGGAATGGCGATGGCACGGCGCATGTGCATGTCCATCTCCCCAAGCAAGATCCGGCACCGAAAAGCCGGGCATCGGCCAAAAAAACCAACAGAGGGCTACCAGCATGAACGACCTGACAAGACGCGGATTCCTGAAATACAGCGGCGCGCTCGGCGCGGCACTGGGCACCGGAGGACTGAGCACCATCGCCAGGGCCGACGACGTGCTCAAGGTCGGCGTCGTCTATGTCTCGCCGATCGCCGAGATCGGCTGGACCAAGCAGCACAGCCTCGGCGTCGAGGCGATCAAATCCGCGTTCGGCGACAAGGCAAAGCTTACCGTCATCGACAACATCTTCATGCCGCAGGATGCCGAGCGCGTTTTCCGCGAGCTCGCCAGCGCCGGCAATCAGTTGATCTTCGGCACCAGCTTCTCGCACGGCACGCCGATGCAGAAGGTGGCGCCGCGCTTCCCCAAGATCGCGTTCGAGCATTGCTCGGGCATCGTCCATCTCGCCAATCTCGGCACCTTCGAAGCGAAGTACTATGAAGGCACTTTCGTCGCCGGCGCGGCCGGCGGCCATATGTCGAAGTCGGGCAAGATCGGCTTCATCGGCGGCTTCCCGATCCCCGACATCGTCGGCCCTGCCAACGCGCTGCTGCTCGGCGCGCAGAGCGTCAATTCGAACGCCACCTGCAACGCCATCTTCCTCAATTCCTGGTTCGATCCGGGCAAGGAGAAGGAAGCCGCCAAGACGCTGCTTTCGCAAGGCTGCGACGTGATCTGCTCGATGACGGATACGGCGACCGGCGTGCAGGTCGCCGGCGAAGGCGGCGCCTGGTCGATCGGCTACGCCAGCGACATGTCGAAATTCGCCTCAGGCAAGCAGCTGACCTCCTTCGTGCTCGACTGGACCAGCGACTATGTCGGCGCCGCCAAGGCCGTCGCGGCCGGAACCTGGAAGCCGGAAGTGCGCTGGGACGGACTGGCCGCGGGCGTGGTCAAGATGGCGCCCTACAATGACGGCATCCCGGCCGACGCCAAGGCCAAGCTGAAGCAGCTCGAGGCCGATATCGGCAGCGGCAAGGTGCATCCCTATGCCGGCGAGCTGAAGGACCAGGACGGCAATGTCAAGGTCGCGGCCGGATCGGTGCTTCCCGACGACGGCATTCGCGGCATGAACTGGTTCGTCAAGGGAATGATCGGCAAGCTGAGCTGATCAACCGCGAAGAAGCGGGGAAACGCCGAGGCCATCTTCGGCGTCTCCCCGCCGGTTCCCGTCCAACCCCGCATCACGCCCGGCAGGACCCGCCATGCATCCGCGACTAGAATTGCGCAACATCTCCAAGCGCTATCCAGGCGTCGTCGCCAATGACGACGTCTCGCTGACGATCCAGCCCGGCGAGATCCATGCCGTCCTTGGCGAGAACGGCGCCGGCAAGTCGACCCTGATGAAGATCATCTACGGCGCGGCGCAGGCCGATTCCGGCGAAATCTTTTGCGACGGCAATCTGATCGCCGCGCACAATCCGGCAATGTCGCGCGCGCTCGGCATCGAGATGGTCTACCAGCATTTCGCGCTGTTCGAATCTGTTTCGGTGGTCGAGAACATCGCGCTTTCGGCAAGCGGCGCCTTCAATTTGCCTTCGCTGGCCGAAAAGATCCGCGAACTTTCGCTGCGCTACGGCATGCCGATCGACCCGCACCGCCAGGTGCACGACCTTTCGGTCGGCGAGCGCCAGCGCGTCGAGATCGTGCGCTGCCTCTTGCAGGCGCCAAAGCTCCTGATCCTCGACGAGCCGACCTCGGTGCTGACGCCGCAGGCCGTGGTCAAGCTGTTCGACACCCTTCGCCAGCTGGCCGCCGAAGGCTGCTCGATCGTCTATATCAGCCACAAGCTCGGCGAGGTGCAGGAGCTCTGCGACACCGCCACGGTGCTGCGCAACGGCAAGGTCACCGGCACGGCGCGGCCGAAGGAAACCACCTCGCTCGAGCTCGCCCGCATGATGGTGGGCTCCAGGCTGCCGGAAATGCATGTCAGCCCGGCAGCGCCGAGCGAGAAGCCTGTGCTCGAAGTCAGAAATCTTTCGGCCAAGGCAAGGGACCATTTCGGCGTCGACCTGGAGGATGTCTCCTTCAACGTCCATGGCGGCGAGATCGTCGGCCTTGCAGGCGTCTCCGGCAATGGCCAGGCCGAGCTCATCGCCCTGCTCAGCGGCGAGCGCCGGCACGCACAAGGCGACGCGATCAAAATCAATGGAACGGCGGCAGCCGCCTTGCGGCCCGACGAGCGCCGCAGGCTCGGCCTCGCCTTCGTTCCGGAAGAGCGGCTCGGGCGAGGCGCGGTGCCGTCGCACACGCTGTGGGAAAACGCGGTGCTGACGGCCCATCGCTTCGGCACGGTCCGCAAGGGCCTCGTCGACCGGCGCAGGGCCTCCGCCTTCGCCACCGGCATCATCGACCGGTTCAAGGTCAAGGCCAACGGCCCGGATGCCACGGCGCAGAGCCTGTCGGGCGGCAATCTGCAGAAATTCATCGTCGGGCGCGAGATCGCGCTGGCGCCGAAGCTGCTTCTCGTCTCGCAGCCGACCTGGGGCGTCGATGTCGGGGCGAGCGCGTTCATCCGCCAGACCATCGTCGATCTCAGCCGCGCCGGCACGGCGGTGTTCGTCGTCTCGGAAGAGCTCGACGAGCTGTTCGAGATCTGCGACCGGCTGCTGGTGATCTGCAAGGGTCGCGTGTCGCCGCCGCTGGTCCGCACAAGCACGGACCGCGAGGAGATCGGGCTCTTGATGACCGGCCGGACGATGGGCAAGGACCAGACGGGGGGCAGCAGCGTTGCATTTCAGGATTGAACAACGGCCGGAGCCTTCGGCCGTGATGCGTATCGCGGCGCCGGTGCTGGCTTGCGTGCTGACGCTGATCGTCGGCTCGCTCTTCTTCGCTTCGCTCGGCCACGATCCGTTGCCGACGCTCTACGCCTTCTTCATCGAGCCGCTGAGCTCGATGAACGGCCTGTCGGAATGGCTGCTGAAAGCCTCGCCGCTGATCCTCATCGCCTGCGGGCTGGCGATCGGCTTCCGCGCCAATGTCTGGAACATCGGCGCCGAGGGCCAGTTCACCATGGGCGCAATTGCCGCCAGCGGCGTCGGCCTGTTCTGGCCGAACCCGGAGAGCGCGCTGCTCCTGCCGCTGATGTTCCTGGCCGGGATGGCCGCCGGCATGGCCTGGGCGGCGATCCCCGCCTTCCTGCGCTCGCGCATGAACACGAACGAGATTCTGGTCACGCTGATGATGACCTATATCGCGACGCTGTTCCTGTCCTATCTCGTGCATGGACCGTGGCGCGATCCGGCCGGCTTCAACTATCCGCAGACGGCGTTGCTGCCGGCGGCGGCGATGTTCCAATCCTTCGACCCCGCCTACCGGCTGAATTCCTCGATCTTCATCACCGTGGTCGCCGTGCTTTTGATGTGGCTGTTCACGGACCGCAGTTTCCTCGGCTACAAGATGTCGGTGAGCGGCGCCRCACCGCTCGCCGCCCGCTATGCCGGTTTTCGCGACTCGGCCGCCGTCTGGATCGGGCTGCTGGCCGGCGGGGCCRCTGCGGGGATCGCCGGCATGGCGGAAGCGGCCGGACCGCTCGGCCAGCTCTCGCCGCAGATTTCTCCCGGCTACGGATTTGCCGCCATCATCGTCGCCTTCATCGGACGGCTGAACGCCTTCGGCATCGTGCTTGGCGGGCTRCTGATGTCGCTGCTTTTCCTCGGCGGCGAGGGCGTGCAGATGACGCTCGCGCTGCCCTCGGCGCTGACGCGCATCTTCCAGGGCATCCTGCTGTTCTTCCTGCTCGCCGCCGACTTCTTCATCTTTTATCGCATTCGCCTGGTGCGGCCGGCCAAGGACGCGCATGCGCTCGAGACGGCACGGTAGTGGGAGACAATCGATGGAACTGTTCATCGCCATCTTCACCGGCACCATCATCGCCGCCACGCCGCTGATCTTCGCGGCGCTCGGCGAGCTGGTGGTCGAGAAATCCGGCGTGCTCAATCTCGGCATCGAAGGCATGATGCTGATGGGCGCCGCCCTTGCCTTCTGGGCGGTCACCGCCGGCTACTCGATGCCGGTCGCGATCCTCGCCGGAGCGTTGGCCGGCGCCGCCGCCTCGTTACTGTTCGGCGTGCTGGCGCTCACCTTCCTCACCAACCAGTATGCCGCCGGCCTGGCGCTGGCGATCTTCGGTTCAGGCGTCTCCGCCTTCCTGGGGCGCGGCTTCGGCAGCGAGCCGATCGAAGCGCTGCACCGCGTCCGCATTCCGGTCCTCTCCGACCTGCCGGTGCTCGGCCCGCTCATCTTCCGCTTCGATCCGCTGGTCTATCTGGCGCTCTTGATGTTCGTAGCGATCAGCTGGTTCCTTTATCGCACCAAGGCGGGCCTCATCCTGCGCA
Organism: Mesorhizobium sp. LCM 4577; assembly: GCF_001854795.2. Taxonomy (NCBI): domain Bacteria; kingdom Pseudomonadati; phylum Pseudomonadota; class Alphaproteobacteria; order Hyphomicrobiales; family Phyllobacteriaceae; genus Mesorhizobium; species Mesorhizobium sp. LCM 4577. Next base: position 145,075 of record NZ_MDDU01000053.1, read on the forward strand.
CGATCGGGGAATCGCCGCAGACCTCGCATGCCATCGGCTATCCTGTGATCCGGATCCGCTACATGGCGGTGCTCTTCGGCGGCCTGATGGCCGGCCTCGCCGGCGCCTATCTGTCGGTCGCCTACACGCCGCTCTGGGTCGAGAACATGACCGCGGGCAAAGGTTGGATCGCGCTGGCGCTGGTGGTGTTCGCCACATGGCGGCCGCTGCGCGTCCTGCTCGGCGCCTGGCTGTTCGGCGGCATGACGATTCTGCAATTGCAGGGACAGGCGCTGGGCCTTCAGGTTCCCTCCGAGCTGCTGTCGGCCCTGCCCTATCTGGCGACAATCGTGGTGCTGGTGCTGATCTCGCGCAACCGCCAGATGCTTGCCCTGCACTTCCCCGCGTCGCTGGCAAAGCCGTTCCGGCCGGCGAGCTAGAGCATTTCACCGTTTCAAGGAAACGGCGAACCGCTCTATCCCTTTGTTTTTACGCAATTCCGGACGGAAAAACCGCTCACACTTTTCCTGGAATTGCTCTAGCCGGGTCCAGTACGGCCGGCCGATTTTCGTTGTCGAAAGCCCGCAGTGCGAGCTCGTAGCACCGGGCTCGCGTTGACCATTGCGTTCCAGAACGATCTCGATTACGTTGTTGAACGATCGTTCAACAGTGCATTCGAGACGCCGCGATGCCGTGCAATCCTCGCTACGAAATCCTGTTCGAGCCGGTAAGAATGGGGCCCGTCACCGCGCCGAACCGCTTCTATCAGGTGCCGCATGCCAGCGGGATGACCAATGCGCTGCCGCGCGTTCGCGCGGCGTTCCGCGAAGCCAAGGCCGAAGGCGGATGGGGCGTGATCTGCACGGGGGCTTGCTCGATCGATCCGACTTCGGACGATGCGCCGCTGCCTTTCGCGACGCTGTGGGACGAGAACGACATCCGCGCTCACGCGCTGATGACGGAAGCCGTGCACCGCCATGGATCTCTTGCCGGCGTCGAGCTGTGGCATGGCGGCGCTTCGGTGATGAACCGGACAAGCCGCCTGCCGCCGCTGTCGCCATCCGGTATTCCGTGGATGGCCACGCATGTCGGCTTCATGGGCAATCTGAAACCGAAGACGATGGACAAAGCCGATATCCGCGAGGTGCTGAGATGCCAGGCCGAAGCGGCGCGCAAGGCGCGCACGGCCGGCTTCGATATCGTCTACGTCTATGCCGGGATGGGCTATCTCGGCTACGAGTTCCTGCTGCCGGAATACAATCATCGCGCCGACGAATATGGCGGCTCGATCGGGAATCGTGTCCGCTTCGTGCGCGAGATGATCGAGGTGACGAAGGATGCGGTGGGCAAGGATTGCGGAGTCGCGCTCCGTGTCAGCCTCGAGGAACTGCGCGGCCGACCCGGGCGCAACCAGCCCTCGGAAGCCCATGAGTTGATCGAACTGCTGGCCGACCTGCCCGACCTGTTCGACGTCAAGATGGACTCAAGCCCCACGGATTGCTCGGCGTCGCGCTTCACCGGCGAAGGCAGCCACGAGCCGGTGATCGATTTCGTCAAGTCGCTGACGAAGAAGCCGGTCGTCGGCGTCGGGCGCTTCACCTCGCCGGACACGATGGTGTCGCAGATCCGGCGCGGCGTGCTCGACCTCGTCGGCGGCGCGCGGCCGTCGATCGCCGATCCCTTCCTGCCGGCCAAAATCCGCGAGGGCCGCGAGACCGAGATCCGCGAATGCATCGGCTGCAACATCTGCATTTCGAGCTGGCATGACGGCGTGCCGGTGCGTTGCACCCAAAACCCGACCGCCGGCGAGGAATGGCGGCGCGGCTGGCACCCCGAGCGCGCCGGGCGCGCCGACAGGCCCGAACGCATCCTCATTGTCGGCGGCGGACCGGCCGGGCTCGAATGCGCCATGACCCTCGGCCGTCGCGGCCATGAGGTGATGCTGGCCGACGCCAGCCGCGGCTTCGGCGGGCGGCTGACCTTCGAGAAGACACTGCCAGGGTTGTCGGCCTGGAATCGTGTCGTCGAGTACCGCCTCGGCCGCATCGGCGAGATGAGCAATGTCTCGCTCTATCCTGAAAGCACGCTCGGCGCCGACGAGATCATCGACCTGGCGCCGGAGCGCGTGGTGCTGGCGACCGGCGCGCGCTGGACGAACATGCTCTATTCCTCGCTGGAGATCCCCGTCGGCCGGCTCAACCATGCGGATGTGCTCACACCCGACGACATCGCCGCCGGCAAGCTCCCTCAAGGGCCGGCGCTGGTCTTCGATTTCGACAACTACTACATGGGCGGCGTCCTCACCGAGCACCTGGCCGCCCAAGGCATCCCGATCAGCTATGCGACACCGGCCGGCCATGCGTCGGCATGGACGATCATGACCAACGAGCTGCCGCTGGTGCATCGGGCGCTGGCGCGCCGCAACGTGCCGGTGAGAACGCTGCATCTGCTGAAATCCTTCGACGGCGAGACCGCGACGCTGGCGCATCTGTTCACCGGCGAGGAAACCCGCATGGCCTGCCGCTCGGTGCTGGTCGTCGGATTGCGGTTGCCGCGAAACGAGTTGTTCGAAGCGCTGACAGAAAAGGCGGACATGCTCGCCGCGGCGGGCATTCGGGGCGTCGATCGCATCGGCGACACGCTGGCGCCCGGCGCCATTGCCCATGCGGTGCATAGCGGCCACAAGCTGGCGCGCGAAATCGGCGCGGAGCTTCGCTGGCGGCCTTACCGCCGCGACACGCCGGTCGTCGATGCGGCGGCGGATTTCGAGATGCGGACGGCAGCCGAATAGAGCAATTCCAGGAAAGGTGTGAACGGGTTCCGTTCGGAATTGCGTCAAACAAGGAGGTCCAGAGAGCCATGGAGCGTATCGCCGCACGTCGCAGGCCCGGTCGTCCGCAGCGCGAGGTCGGCGGCATCGCGCAGCGGCCCTGGAAGCGGCTGACGCGGCCCTACGCGCCGATCGAGGTCCTGTCGGCCGACCAGGTGCAGGCGATCCACGAAATGGGCCTCACCATCCTCGAGGAGATCGGCATGCGCGTGCTGCAGCCACGGGCGCGCCAGCTCTATCGTGCCGCCGGCTGCACCGTCGACGAAGGCGAGATGCGGGTGCGCTTCGACCGCGCCATGGTGATGGAGCGCGTCGCCATGGCGCCGTCGTCATTCGAGCTGCGCGCCCGTAACCCTCAGAAGAACGTCAAGGTCGGCGGGCGGCATTGCATCCTGTCGTCGGTCGGCGGGCCGGCCTATGTCATGGACAATGACCGCGGCCGCCGCCCCGGCACCTATGCCGAGATGTGCGACTACCTGAAGCTCATCCAGTCGTTCAACGTGCTGCACCAGGAAGGCGGCGGACCGTTCGAACCGCTCGACCTGCATCAGAACACCCGCCATCTCGACCTCTACTATGCCGAGATCACCCTGCTCGACAAGAACTGGCAGCCGCAGGCGCTTGGTCACGGCCGCGCCATCGACGCGCTGGAAATGGTGGCGATCTCGCTCGGCACGATGCGCGAAAACCTGGCGCGGGAGATGCCGGTGTTCACCGGCATCATCAACACCAATTCACCGCTGCAGCTCGACGAGCCGATGGCCGAGGGGCTCATCGCGCTGGCCGAGCACGGCCAGGTCAACGTCATCACGCCGTTCACGCTGGCCGGGGCGATGAGCCCGGTGACGCTTGCCGGCGCGCTGTCGCAGCAGCATGCCGAGGCGCTGGCCGGCATCGTGCTGACGCAGATCGTGCGCCCCGGGGTGCCGGTGATGTATGGCGGCTTCACCTCAAATGTCGACATGAAGACCGGGGCGCCGGCCTTCGGCACGCCGGAATACACCCAGGCCGCGCAGATCACGGGACAGCTTTGCCGGCTGATCGGCGTGCCGTTCCGCTCCAGCAACGTCACCGCCGCCAACGCGGTCGACGCGCAGGCCGCCTATGAGAGCGCGATGTCCCTGTGGGGCTGCCTGATGGGCGGCGCCAATCTTGTGCTGCACGCGGCAGGCTGGCTCGGCGGCGGGCTGACCGCATCGTTCGAGAAGCTGGTGATCGATGCCGAGATGCTGCAGATGATGTCGGCCTATTTCGATCCGCCGGTGGTCGACATCGACACGCTGGCGCTGGACGCGGTGCGCGAGGTCGGCCCGGCCGGGCATTTCTTCGGCGCCGCGCATACCATGCAGCGCTACGAGCGCGCCTTCTATTCACCGCTGGTGTCCAACTGGGACAACTACGATACCTGGATGGAACGCGGCCAGATCACCGCGCGTGAACGGGCCAACGTGATCTGGAAACGCATGGTCGCCGAATATGAGCGGCCGCCGATCGACCCCGGCATCGACGAGGCCCTGCGCGACTATATGGAGCGCCGCAAGCGAGAGGGCGGATCGCCGCTGAACTGAGTCAGGCGTTCCGCAAAGGCCCGACCTGCGCCTCGAGCATCTCGAAGCCGGCGGCCTCGGCCGCCTGCGGCGTCACCACGCTTTCGTCGAGACACCATTCGAGCCAGAGCCCGTCGACCAGCGCGATGAAATTGCGCGCCAGCGCGGGAGCATCGACCTGCCTTCGGCGCTCGACGGCAACCGCCGCGATGTCCTCGGCAAGTTCCGCGCGGTAGGCGTCGTACAGCTCGCGATGCGCCGCCTTGAGCCGCGGGTTGACGGCGATCTCACCCCACAAGGACAGCCAGATTAGCAGGTTCTCGCGGCTGAAATATTCCGGCGCGAAATTGGACCGCACCAGGGCGGCCAGCGCGGCCTCGGGAGGCCAGCCGGACGCCTCGGCGCGGCGGCGCTTGGCCTCGTCGATCTGGTTGTTGACGCTTGCATAGAGCGAGGACTTGTAGACCTCGACCAGCAGCCCATCTAGGCTTTCGAAGTGATGGTTGATGAGGCCGCGCGAGACGCCGGCCTCCTTGCAGATGCGATCTATGGTGAAGGCGCCGATGCCGCCGACGGACAGGCATCGCGTCGCCGCCTCGATCAGCATGGAGCGGCGCACATCGGCCTGCTCGCGGCTGAAGCGCGGCGCCTTCTTCGCGCCACGCTTCGTTTTTGCAGCTTCCGGTTGGGCTTGCGTCATGCAACCCAGCTAATCGATTGCGCCCGTCCTGTCCATGATCACGCCGTCTTCTTGAACAGCACAGGGTTGGGATGACCGTCCGGATAGATGACGGGTTCGAACGCGGTCTTGTGAATGGCGRCCAGCGGCTGGTGACAGATGAAGACGAATCCACCGGACTGCTCCATCAGATCCTCCATGCGGTTGGACAAGGCGATGCGCTTGGCCTCGTCGCTTTCGGCAACCAGCTGCTGGTAGCCGGTCTCGAACTCGGGACTGTCGAAGCCGGACCAGTTGTAGGCGCCGATCTGGTCGGGGCGGAACCAGACCAGGTTCTCGGACGGATCGACGCCGCCCGCGAAATCCATCAGCGCCAGATCAATGTTCTTGTAGCCGTCGCCCTGCGTCTTGTCGCCGACGCCCCAGAAGGCGGCTTCGTCGTAGGGCTGGATCTCGACCTTGATGCCGGCCTGCTCGAGGCTGGCCTGGATGATCTGCGCGGTCGCGGTGCGGATGGAGTCGTTCATCACCGTCAACGTCAACGACAAGTCGCTGACGCCTGCCTCGGCGAGCAGCGCGGCGGACTTCTCATAATCGGGCGCCGCGATCAGATTGCTCGGGCGCGCGAATTTCGTGCCGGGCTGGACGACGCCGGTGGAGCGCTTGGTGAGGTCGTCATAGACGCCGGTCAGGATCTGCCCGACGTCGACGCCGTACTGCACGGCTTGCCGCACCTTCAGATCCTTGAGGCGCGGGCTCAGCATGTTGATCGTCAGCCAGACATAGCGGGTTGACTGCGCCTCGATGAGGCTGGTGTTGGCGGGCGGTTTGGCCTTCACGGCCTTGGTCGCCGAAATGGCAATCTTGGTGTAGTCGAAGGCATCGGCCTCGTAGGCCAATTGCGCCGCCTGATCGTCGGCGACGACATAGATCTCGACCTTGCCGAAATCCGGCTTCGGTCCCGGCCAGTCCGGATTTGCGGTCAGCGTCACCTTCTGCTTTTGCTGCCAGTCCGAGAAGAGATAAGGGCCGCAGGTCGCAGGCGGCTCAGTGGTGAATTTGCCGCCGGCCTTCTCTGTGCCGGCGCGGCAGATGATGTGGCCGCCATAGTAAGGCAGGCTGGTGACGAAGATCGGCTGGTACGGATCCTTGAGATGGATGATGCCGGACCTGGCGTCGACGACCTCGACCCGGTCCAGCTTTTCGAACTGATAAGCCCAGGGCGACGACAGCTTCGGATCGGCTATGCGCTCGTAGGAGAATTTCACGTCTTCGGCGGTGACCGGGCCAAGACCGTTCGACCATTTCAGCCCATCGATCAGGGTGAAGGCGATGGTTTTCGGATCCTTCAGCTCGAGTTTCTCCGCGCCCCAGAGCGACCATGGCGAACCTTGCCTGAGGTCGCCGAGGCGGTTCAGCGACACATAGATGCCGCGCATCATGACGTCTTCGATGCCGCCGATCATGAAGGCGGGGTCAAGCGTCTGCAGATCGCCTTCCATGCGGATGCGCAGCGTGTCGCCTGCCGCCGACCAGGCAAAGCCCGGTTTCATCGCCAGGCCGGCGCCCAGCACGCCGGCGGCTTTCAGGAATGCACGTCTGTCCATGGTCCATTTCGTCATCTCAGTTTCCCCTTTGGTTTGCGGAAGCGCGTGAGACGGCTTCCCGTTCTTGCCCGCCGGTCTGCAGCGGGAAATGGCAGCGCACCATGCGGCCGGCGCCCGTCGGCCGGTAGACCGGCGCCTCGGTCTTGCAGCGGGATTGCACGAGCGGGCAGCGCGTGTGGAACTCGCAGCCGGAAGGCCGCCGGAAGACGCTTGGAATTTCGCCGGTGACGGCAGGCTTGTGGCTGCGCCGGCGCGGATCTGGGATCGGCTCGGACCGGATCAATGTCGCGGTGTAGGGATGCAGCGGGGCTGAGAACACCTCTTGCGTCGGTCCCGTCTCGACCAGCCGGCCGAGATACATGATGGCGAGCCGGTCGCTGACATGGCGGATCATCGCCAGATTGTGGGTGACGATCATGGCCGCGAAGCCGAGCTCGCGCTTGAGCTCGCCGATCAGGTTGAGCACATCGCCCTGCACCGAGACATCGAGCCCGGCAGTCGGCTCGTCGGCAAGCAGCAGATGCGGTTTCATCGCAAGCGCCCGCGCCACGCCGACGCGACGCGCCTGCCCGCCCGACAGTTCATGCGGAAAGCGGTCGACGAAGGAGGCGGRCAAGCCGACCAGCGCCAGCAGCGCCTTCGCCGCCGCGCGCCGGTCCGGCATCGGCAGCCCCTGGATGACCTGCGGTTCGGTGAGCAGAGTGCCGACACGCAGGCGCGGGCTGAGCGAGGCGACCGGATCCTGGAACATCATCGCCGCGCGGCGGCGCATGGCGCGAAAGTCGGCGGGCGTCTGGACGTCCCTGCCCTCGAAGACGATACGACCGGCCGCAGCCCGGATGAGGCCGAGAATGGTGCGGGCCAGCGTCGTCTTGCCGGAGCCGGATTCGCCGACCAGCCCAAGCGTCTCTGCCGGCATCAGCGACAGCGTGACGCCATCGACGACATTGAAGCCGGGCAGCGGAAACGGATTGATCAGCCGGTCGAGCAAGCTGCTGCGAACAAAACTGACCGACAGGTCCTCGACGGCAAGCAGTGGGCTCATGACGTCACCGCATGGCAGCGGGCGGCATGGCAAGCGGTGAGCTTCACCAGCGGCGGCGCGACGGTCTTGCATGGCGCGAAGCCCCGGCCGCAGCGCGGGGCGTAAACGCATCCCACCGGTGGTTGGGTCAGGCTCGGCAATGCACCTGGAATGGTCGGCAGCCTGTCCAGCCGCTCATGGAAGCGGGCGGGATCGCAGGCAAGCAGCGCCTGGGTGTAGGGATGACGCGGATCGTGGAAGATCGCGTCGACCTCGCCGCCCTCGACCACCTCGCCGGCATACATGACATAGACTCGGTCGCAGAGCTCGGCGATGACGCCGAGATGATGCGAGACGACGATGATGATGCCGTTATAGTCGCGCCTGAGCTCGCGCAGCAGATGGATGATCTGCGCCTCCATGGTGACGTCGAGCGCGGTCGTCGGCTCGTCGGCGATGAGCAGGCCGGGATCGGTCAGCAGCGCGGCCGCAATCGCCACGCGCTGGCGCATGCCGCCGGAAAGCTCGTGCGGATAACTCCGCATGCGCCGTTCGGCATCGGCGATGCCGACGCGACCGAGCATGGCGGCGATACGGGCCCGTTTCTGCGCGCGGCTGAGATCCTTACGGTGGTGCTGGAAGTCGACGAGCTGGTCGCCGATGGTCAGCACCGGGTTGAACGCCGTCATCGGGTCCTGGCCGACCAGCGCGATCTCGTCGCCGCGCAGCAGGCGCTGGCGATGGGCGTCGAGCTTCGCCAGATCGACGCCGTTGTAACGGATCGACCCGTCGATGCGGGCGTTGGCCGGCAAGAGGTTGGCCAGAGCGGTGACCAGCGTGGACTTGCCGCAGCCGCTCTCGCCGACGATGCCGATCACCTCGCCGGGATGCGCTTCGATGTCGACATGGCGAAGGGCGTGCACGCTGCCATGCGGCGTCTCGTAGCGGACGCTGAGACCGCTGGCGGCAAGCGGGCCGCTCATGCCGGCCTCCGCAGCTGCAGGCGCGGGTCGAGATAGTCGCGCAGGCCCTCGCCAAGGAAGGTGAAACCGAGCGTCGCCAGCACCAGCGGCAGGCCGCCGAAGATCACCATGAAGGGGGCCGAGCGGATGCTGGTGTAGCCGTCATAGAGGATCGAGCCCCAGGACGGCGTCGGCGGGCGCACGCCGAGGCCGAGGAAGCTCAAGCCGGCCTCGACCATGATGACGACCGGAATATCCATCGACAGAAGGATGATCAGCGGACCGACGACATTGGGCAGGAGGTGGATGAAGATGATGCGTGCCGCACTCGCGTCGAGCAGCCGCTCGGCGAGGATGTAGTCGCTGTTCTTCAGCGCCAGCGTCTGGGCCCGGATCAGCCGCGCGTAACTTGGGAACGACGTAGCGGCGATGACGATGATCAGCGTCCCGGTGCCGGCGCCAAGCACGGTGATGATGGCAAGCGCGAACATGATCATCGGCAGCGAATTCATGCTGTCGAAAGCGAGCACCAGGATGGCGTCGAGCCAGCGCGGACCGTAGCCGGCGATGAGGCCGAGCAGCAGCCCGATGGCGCCGGCCATGGCCACCGAGACCATGGCGATGGTGAGCGCCGTGCGCGCGCCGTAGATGACGCGCGACAACAGATCGCGGCCGAGATGATCGGTGCCGAACCAGTGCTCCGCCGATGGCGCCTGCAGCTTGTGCAGCACGTCGATCTTGACCGGCGAATAGGGCGCCAGCCAGGGCGCGAAGATCGCGGTGACAAGGAATCCGGCGACCAGGATCAGCGCCACGCGGGTGAAGGGGTCGGCAAGCAATGCGCGAAGCAGGACAAGCCGTTGTCGATCCGGCGTCGATGGAGAGGCCTCAGCCACGGAAGACATCACGAACCCTCGGATCGAGCCGCGCGATGAGAAGATCGGCGGCGATGGTGATGGAGACGTAGATGGCAGTCATGATCAGCACCGTGCCCATGACGACCGGATAGTTGCGTGTGCTGACGGCGTCGGTGATCAGCTTGCCGATGCCGGGCCTGGCGAACACCGCCTCGACGAAGACGGCGCTGGACAGGATGCTGCCGAGGCCGACCGCGACCAGCGAGATGGTCGGGATGATGGCGATCCGCAGCGCATATTTGGAGACGATTTTCCACTCGGGCAGGCCGAAGGAACGCGCGGTGCGGATATGGGGCTCGCCCATCACCTCCATCATCGAGGCGCGCACCATGCGGGCTATGTAGCCGATCCAGCCGAGGGCGATCGCCGCGGCCGGCATGACCAGCGCCCTGGCCTGGCTGAAGAGATCGCCGGCCTCGCCCGCCCCGATGGCCGGCAGCCAGCGCAGCGTGACGGCAAACAGCAGCAGCGAGTAGATGGCGACGACGAAGGACGGCACGGCGATGACACCGACCGAGAGCACGCCGATGGCGGCATCGGCGGTCGTGCCGCGCCGCATCACCGACAGGCAGCCGAGCGGGACGCCGATCAGGAGCGCCACGGCCAGCGCCGTCAGCCCCAGGATAAGCGTGTTCGGCAACGCCTCCATGACCAGTGTGGAAACGGGCCGGTTCGACCAGACATCATAGCCGAGATTGCCGGTCAGCGCGTTGCGGAAGAACTCGACGATCTGCCACCAGACCGGCTGATCGAGCCCCATGCGCTCGATCAGCAGCCGCTTCAGCTCCGGCGTGGCGCGCGGACCGAGCGCCACGGTCGCGGGATCGCCCGGAACCAGGAAGACGGCCGCATACATGGCGACCATGACAAGGACGAGGATCAGGAGACCGAGACCGATGCGCTTCACTGCATATGCAAGCATGGCCTCCTCCCCTTCAGGCGAAATCGCGCCTGATGCGCCGTGTCGCCGAGGCGCTGTGGACGAGCTTGCCCCGTTCCCGGGCTTCAAGACGCCAACTCAGGTCGAAATGCGTTTCATCCGCCGTCAGCTCCGTCACCGCCCTCGCTTCGGTGTCGGCATCGGCGCTGGCAATCGCCCATCGATATTCGGTAACGAGCTTTGCCGAGAGCGGATCGCCGCTGCTGATGCTCATCGTGTCGCTGTTGGCGGAAGACACGGTGATGGCGCGATCGTCGTAGCGCCTGCTTCCATGGTCCGAGGTCAAGGCGATGATCTGCAGGCCCGAGCCGACATCGTCGGTGACTATGCGACGGTCGAAGCCTTCGTCCAGCGTCGTGGTCGGGACCGGCGGCGCGGTTTCGGCCGGCTCGAAACGGACATCGCGGTCGCGCGGCGACGGGGGCCGCACCGGAAGAACCAGCTTGCTGTCGCCGCTCGCGACCGACAGCAGCGAAAGCTTCGGTTGCGGCCACAGGATGGGCCAATGCTGGTTGGCCAGCGCCAGGCGGACGCGGTGCCCCTTGGGTATGGTGCGCGCGAAATCGTTGAGCTTGAGCCTGACGCGGAACGGCGTTCCGACCGGACACGGCGTCGGATGCTCGTGACTGTCGCGATGGCTGAGGTTGAGCACGCCATAGGTCATCAGTGCCGAGGTGCCGTCGGGATAGACATCGCAAAGACGGGCGGCAAGGTTGACATGCGGCTGGTCGACGCTGACGAGAAGATCGAGCTCGGGCGCCCCGAGCAGGGTCAGGTCATGCTCGAGCGGCAAGGTGTCGAAGCACAGCGCCAGACCGTCCTCGCGGCGCTGGTCGATGGGCATGTCGGGACACGAGCCGCCATAGCCGCCCCAGCGGCCGCAGTCGCGGCCGGCGGTCGCCGGAGAACGTACCGACAGCGTGGCGCCCAGCGCGGCTCCGCCGCTTAGTCCGGCGGCGTTCAGATGCAAGACGCGGCGCTCGATGCGCGGTGACGGCCATTGGTCCTCGGCCGCCCAACTGCCGGCATGATCCGGGAGGTAGAAAGGCTGCGGCCGCTCCTCGCCGGTGATCCAGACCCGGTAGAGCGGTTCGTCCATGATGCCTGTGTCTTCCCCGCAAAGCCAATGACGCCACCAGCGCAGCGCTTCCTGCAGGTAGCCGATCAGYGGACCCGGCGCGCCGCGACAGGGATAGGCATGCGACCACGGCCCGACGATGCCGAGCTTCGGCCCCGGCAGATGTTCAAGCAGGCGCGGCACGAAGTTCGAATAGCTGTCTTCCCAGCCGCAGATGGCCATGACCGCGCATTCGATCGCGGCATGATCCTCGCAGACCGAACCCTGCCGCCAGTAGTCGTCGCGGCGCTGGTGGGCGAGCCAGATTTCCGACAGCGAGCGTGTCGCTTCCAGCCGGCTCATCCACATGGCGCGCCAGGCGCCGCCGACGATCTGCGGGTCGGGCGCCATCGCCTTCTTCACCAGCATGAAGTTCGACCACATTTCCTGCTCGGTGAGCAGAGCGCCGCCCATATAGTGGATGTCGTCGGCGTAGCGGTCGTCGGTGGCGCAGTTGGCGATGATGGCCTTCAGCGCCGGCGGCCGGCGCGCCGCGACCTGCAGCGCGTTGAAGCCGCCCCAGGAAATGCCGGTCATGCCGACATTGCCGTTGCACCAGGATTGCGCCGCCAGATGCGCGATGATCTCGCAGGCGTCCTCCTGCTCGCGCGGCAGATATTCGTCGGCCAGATCGCCATCGGAATCGCCGGAACCACGAATGTCTATGCGGGCGCAGGCGATGCCGTGGCCGGCGAGCCARGGGTGGATGTCTATGTCGCGGGCAACGGTGCCGTCGCGGCGCCGATAAGGCACCATTTCGGCCACCACAGGCACCTTGGCGTCGGTGCGCGGGCGCCACACGGTGGCGGCGATTCGCGTGCCGTCTGCCAGCGCGATCCAATATGGATCGACGGTTTCGACGGCAAAGGGAAACTCGGTCCGTACCACGGCGGGTGCTCGTCAATGCCTTGTTGAACGTTCGTACAACAAGAGCATTCCGGATGCAATCCCGTTTGAGTCGTTTGCGATCCAGGGCGCAGAGAAACTGCATTCGGCTGCCCTGACCGCACTCCGCGTTCAGGCGCCTGTGGAGCAACAGATGTCTGCGATGGCAAAGCTGCCATTTAGGATCTTGGCTGCAGAGTAGACTTTGGAATGCGCGCAACCGCTGACGCGGACTGGCCTCGGCAGGCTACGCCGACCTCAGCGGCGTTGCGCAGTGACGGTCTGGCTGGGCAACGCACGGYCCGGCACGGCACCGATACCGTCCGCACCGTTGCAAGGGTTGTGGCCACGGCGCACGACGATCATCGGATCGCCGTCACAACACCTACGATGCGGCTTGACCAAACTTGCGCGTCTTGCGGGCTGCTTGCGGCGAGGCGTAGAGCTGTGACGGCGCCGTCCAAGCCTCGTCTTCGTCCCTGCGCTCGCCGGTGATCAGGGCGCGCATCTGCGAAAGATAGGTCTCTATGAAAAAGGCGGTCTGCGATTCCAGCGGCGTATAAGGCCCAGGGCGGTAGGCGCGCGAAGCGATCCCATCGGCGTTGTCTTCCGTGATCTTCTTGTCCTGAACGGTCGTCACATCCCACATCCACGAAATCTTGTCGACGTCGACCGACGCTTCGGCATCCTTGTCGACCAGCCATGTCAGGATCACGTCGGTCTCGTTGGCGTTGCGCGGGATCATCTGGAACATGGTCAGATAGTCGTTGGGCGCGCTGAGGAACGAAAGCCGGCCGATCCGGAAGCCGTTTTCGCCGCCGTCGAACGTGCCGCGCCCACCCATAAGGCATGAGACCGGCTGGCCATCGTCGGAAAGCGTGAGACGGCCCGAGCCGATCGGCTTGCGATGCATGGCGAAGGGCATCGTGTCCAGGTCGCCAGGCTCCCACACGCCTTTGTGGAATTCGGCGTCGCCGATGACGCTGTGCCAGGCGTCGATCTCCTGCTTCCATTCGGCGGCGTTGTAATCGTCGCGCATGGCGGTCACCTTCACATGGCCGTTGACGCGGAAATATTCAGGGTGAGCCGGGCGGCAGTGGTAGCATTCGAGGAAATTCTCCAGCACCAGCTTCCAGTTCGCCTTGGTCAGGTAATTCTTGCGCGCGACGATGCGCGCGTCGGCGACCCCATTCTCGCGCAGAAGATCGGTCAGCCCGGCCGCCGCCGGCTCGATGTCAGGCAGGCTGGCGGCATCAAGGCCGCACATCACCAGACCGCCGATCACCTTGGTCGGCACCTTGTGCAGTCCGAGACTGTCGCYGTCGACGCCTTCGGGCAGATCGCGCCGGGTCTGCAACTCACCGGTCAGCCGGAAGGACCAGGCATGATAAGGGCAGACCAGCAGCTTGCCGCGGCCATCCTTGACGCATAGCCGCGAGCCGCGATGGGTGCAGACGTTATAGTAAGCGGCAACGTCATCCTCGCCATCGCCGTGACGGGCGACGATGATCTCCTCGTCGAACAATTGACGGATGACGTAACTGCCCTTCTCCGGCACCTCGCTCAAATGGGCGACGATCACCCATTGGCGAGGGAACCACAATTCGCGCTCGAGCGCGAAGATATCCGGGTCGAGGTAGAAGGCCTGCTGCAGCGACCAGTCCTTGCGATGCTCGTCGATCAACCTGACAACGCGCGCGCGATCGAGACCGGACAACATCTTGTCGTTTGCATACATTGCGGACTCCAGGGTGGCGGACTCCAAGGCTGGCTAATGCCTTTTGATCAGGGTTGCAGCGAATTGCAGCATTCATCAACCATGGATTTGGCAGGCTTCCATCTCAAAAAGTCATGGACTACTCTTGCCGTCGATGAAGACGCTCAAAGCCTCGCTCCCCTTGCTCAACGCGATGGTCGCTTTCGAAGCGACCGCGCGACGCGGCAACCTGACGGCCGCCGCCGAGGAGCTCGCCATTGCGCAATCGGCCGTGTCGCGCCACATCGCCAACCTGGAAAAGCGGCTCGCGCTCGACCTTTTGGCGCGCAAGGGCAACCGCGTCTCGCTGACCGAAAACGGCGCGGCGCTGGCCGAGGCGATACGGGACGGGCTGGGCGCGATCCGCGATACTGTCGCGCGCCTGCAGGAGGCCGATCACGGCTCACTGGTCATCGCCAGCGGCTACGACCTCGTCCAGGCGTGGCTGATGCCGCGTTTCGATCTCGTGACCTCGCTCGTCACGGATGGCCGTGTCACGCTGCTGACCTCCAGCAACCCCGACGATTTCGGCCGTCCGGAGGTAGGGATCTCGATACGCTTCGGACGCCCCGAGCTCTGGCCCGGCTTCGCCGCCCGCAAGCTGTTCGACGGAGAGTGGTTTCCCGTCTGCTCGCCGGGCTTCCTCGAACGGCACCCTGCTCTGGCCTCGGAAGATCCGGCGGCCTTCCTCGACGTGCCGCTGCTGCATCTCGCCGCTCCCGAAGACGCGATCGACAATTGGCGATCCTGGATCGGCACCGCCCGCAGCCTGCCCGGTCCGACATTCTCCAGCTATCTGTCGATGATGCATGAGGCGATAGCCGGCCGCGGCGCAGCGCTCGCCTGGGCCGGCTTCGTCGAAGAGCAGCTGAGGCTCGGGCAGCTGGTGCAATTGACCAAGACTCCGCGCCGCCATGCCGACGCGTTCTACATCGTCACCCGGAGGAAGGCGACGCCAACCGAACAGATGGTGGCGCAGGCTTTGCTCGACAGCGCGACGGCCCGCTGACCTTCGTCAGTTACTCCGCCGCAGTGGCGAAACGCCTGGCGCCGTGGCGCGCGCTCCACGCCGGCATCGAGGCCTCGACATCTTCCTCGCTCGGGAAGGCATCGCGTGCGTAGCGGTCGATCCTGAACCGAGCCGGATCGACCAAGCGCGGCGTGTCCAGCAGGATCTCGGTGGCCAGCCTGCCGAGGCCCGGCCCATGGCTGACGCCGGTCTCGTTGTCGCCACCGGCGACGACGATGTTCGCGTGGCCCGGCACATGCCCGACCATCAAGCCGACGTCCGGCGTGTAGCAGGGAATGCCCTGCGACCAGTTCGCAACTTTCGAGCCGCGCAGCGGCGGGAAGACATCCTGCAGCCTCTCCATCTGCTGATCGACCATGGACTGCATCAGCTCGCGGTTATGCGGCTGGCCGGGTTCGAGCTCGCTCTCCTCCAGGCGATGCATCGGCGTGTAGTGGCTGCCCGTGCCCCACATGATGGCGCCGAAGGTCTCGCGCAGCCAAAGCCTGAGCTCGCGGCACTGGATTGTCGGCAATGTCGAAGGCAAGCCTCGATCGTCGGTGACCACGCGCGTGGCCAGGACGCGCAGCAGCGGCAGGTGCCAGTCGAGGCTGGCGAGGACCTCGTTGTTCCAGGCGCCCGCCGCCACGACCACGCCATCGGCCTCGATGACATCGCGGTCGGTCTCGAGCGTGACCTTGCCGCCGACGTCGCTGATCTTCCGCACCCTGGTCCTGTCGCGCACGACGCCGCCGAGCCTCTTGATCTCGCTGACCAGCACGCCAAGCGCCAGCTTGGTGTCGAGCTGGATGCCATGCGGGTTGTAGGCGCCGGAGTGAACTTTGGCCGGATCGACCAGCCCGCCCATCTTCTCGCCGATCTGCGCGGCGTTGAGATCCTGCATCTCCTTCGGCGCATAGGGCGAGCCGAGCACCGGCATGACGAAATCCTCGCGCCCTTGCGGCGTGAGCGCCATGATCAGCGTGCCGTTCGGCCGGTAGCCGATCTCGGTGCCGAGCTCGCTCAGCATACGGTAGAAGTCGAGGCCGTATTGCTGCAGGCGAAGTCCTTCCTCGCCGGCCGGGATCATGCCGGCCGACCAATGCGAGACGAAGCCGGCGCCGGCGCTGGTCGTTGCCGCGCCGGGCTCGGTCGCCTCCACGAGCGTCACGGTCTTCACGCCCGATTTCAAGAGGTGATAGGCGGTGGAGCAGCCGATGATGCCGCCACCCACGACCACGATATGCTTGCTGTTGGTTGCTGCCGGCATTTGTCTTCCTCCTTAGATCGTCGCGGCCGAAGGACCGCCAACATAGGTGTCGAGCCACCAGACGATGCGGGCGGCTGTGTCGATATATTCCGGATAACCGCGCAGGCTGTGGCCGGCGTTCGGATAGGTCGCGAGCGCGCTTGGCGAGCCTGAGCGCAGGGCGGCGAAATGGCACTCCAGCGCCTGTCCTGGCGGCGTGCTCTTGTCGATGCCGCCGGCCATGACCAGCGTCGGCACGCTCTTGAGCTGCCTGTAGAAGGCGGGGCTGCGGGCGAAATAGGCGCCGCCTTCCTCCCAGGGCGATGATTCCAGCATCAGCGCGTCGAATTCCGGTATCTGCGTCGTGCGATGCTGGCTGTACCAGTCGCCGACGGGCGAGATCGGAATGGCAGCGGCGAAGCGGTCGCTGCGCGTCGGCAACCATGCGGACATGAAGCCGCCATAGCTGGTGCCGGTGACGGCGACGCGGTCCGAGTCGACCAGGCCTTTCTCCACCAGGGCGTCGATGCCGCTCAAGATGTCGCCGGCATCGGCGCCGCCCATWTCGCCCTGCACGGCGCGGGCGAAGGCGTCCCCGCGTCCCGTGCTGCCCCTCGGATTGGGGAAGAAAATCGTCCAGCCGCGCGAGACGAGCAGCGGTGCGGAACGCGTCCGCGCCATCCAGCGGTTGCGATGGGACGAGATAGGCCCGCCATGGATATCGACCAGCAGCGGCGTCGGCCCGGCCACCGGCGGGCGGACAAGCCAGCCCTGGATTTCCAGTCCGTCCGCGGCCCTCCAGGAGAATGGCTCGGCCTTGCCGCGGCCGGCCATCGCGGATCGCGCGTCGGGCGCCATGAGCGAAGCGATCGCTCGCAGTTCGCCGTCGGCGAGCTCGGCAAGGAACGGAGCCCGGTCATAGGCCTCGGCGATGAAGAGCGAGCCCGCGGCCCCGACCGGCACGCTGGAGGGCGCCCACTCGCCGCAGGTCAATTCGGTGGATGACCAGCGTTCGGTCACGCCTGCGCCGAAGACATCGTAATCGGCCACCACCGTCTCGTGGCCGCGAATGCCCGCGATGTGCAAGCTGGTGGCGGAGCGCCATTCGATCGACGTGACGTCGATCGAATTGGTCGGGACGATGGCAAGCTCGCCGTCCGCCGGATCGAGGATCGACAGCTGCCCGGCAACGAGGCCACGGTCGCTGCAGAAGGCCTGGATGAAGGCGATGCGGGCACCGTCGGGCGAGCCGCGAGGAACGCCGATCTGGTCGCGCGGCGTGTGAAGAAGCCTCGCCGATCCCGACTTCGCGTCGATGAGCGAAAGCTTCGCCGCATACCAGCTGCCTTCGCCATGGTCATCGCTGGTCACCGCGGCGATCTTGTCGGCGCCGCACCAGCTCGCTTCCCAGACATTGACAGGCGCCGATGTGAGCGGCGCAGGATCGGCCTTCAGATCCCAGAGCCAAATCCGGCGCCAAAGGTCCTCACCCTCGCCCCAACCGACTTCCGGCAGCCATGCGGGCGCATCCGTGTTCTGCTTCTGCGCGTAGCCGCCGTGAATGCCGGCGAGGTCCGCGCCGGTGCCGGCAACGACCAGCAGCAGCTTCCGGCCGTCGGGCGACCAGTCGATCAGCTCGATCCGGCCGGGCACATCCGCCACGGCGGTGCCTTCGCCGGCGGACCAGATCTCGATGCGGTCGACGCCCGGCTCTCCACCGGCGTAGGCGACCGCCAGGACCTGCCCGTCCGGCGCAAGGCAGATTTGCCGGGTCTCCGCATCGTTGAGCCGTTCTGGCGGGTGATCGCCGCGCCGCATTTGGTAGAGACGGCTGACCGGCGCGCTGTCGAGGCCGCCCTCGAAGCTCTGGCCGATGAAAAACACCGCCTCGTTGGAGGCATGGCCGCAAAGAGAGCGGGCCGCGAAGACGTGCCCGTTCAGCCCGAAAAGGGCGGCGTAGAGGCCCCGTGCCTCAGCGAATTCCGCGGCGGAGCGAAAATCCCGGGACATCCGGCCGGCAACCGGCACGCCCTCAGATCCGGAATTCCGCATCCTACTCATCTCGACTTCCCAGCATCGCGCTCACCCTGGCGCTATCGCCATAGCAAGCTCACGGGCCTAACCATAACGGCAGCCGGCGCATTGTCTAGACACCGGTGTACATTAGATTGGACCAGCGGCCTTAAAGGCACGATGGGCGGTTGACCCGCCACGATCGGAATGCGCAGATTTCGAAGACGGCGAAACAATCCGGACAAGAGACGCGATGAGCCTTGACGACAAAGTCCAGTCGATCCTGAAGAGCGAAGTCATCTGGGATGCGCATTCCGGCTTCATGCCCGACCCGGCCGCCGATCTGAACAATCTGCGGATCTGGCGCGACGCTGGCGTCGACTATCTTTCCATCGATGTCGGCTTCGATCTCCTGCCCTGGGAAAAGACGGTCGCCACGCTTGCCTATTTCCGGCACTGGATCCTGGCGCGCCCGGCCGACTACACGCTCGTCTCATCGACCGACGAAATCCTCGCCGCGAAGGCACAAGGCAAGCTGGCGGTCACCTTCGATATCGAAGGTATGAACGCGCTGAACGGCCGCATCGAAATGGTCGAGTTCTACCATCGCCTCGGCGTGCGGCAGATGCTGTTCGCCTACAACCGCAACAACCTCGCCGGCGGCGGGTGCCACGACGAGGACACCGGCCTCACCGCTTTCGGCCGGCAGGTGATCGACGAGATGAACCGTCTCGGCATGTTCGTGGACGTGACCCACACGGGCTATCGCACCACGATGGATGTGATGGAATATACCGACCGGCCGGTGATCTTCTCGCACTCCAATCCGAAGGCGCTCTGCGCCCATGGGCGCAACATCACCGACGAGCAGATCAAGGCCTGCGCCCGAACCGGCGGCATCATCGGCGTCGTCGGCCTCAACCGCTTCCTCGGCGAGGGCCGCACGGATTCCGAACGGCTGGCCGACCACGTCGAATATCTGATCGACCTCGCCGGCCCGCGCCATGTCGGCATCGGGCTCGACTATGCTTTCCCGGTCGAGGTCGAGGGCATCGAGGACATCATCTCCAGCAATCCACATTTCTGGCCGAAGAACGAATATCCCGAAGGCAAGACCACCTACTCGAGCCCGGCTCAGACGAAAGAACTCATCGAGGTCCTGCTGCGCCGCGGTCAGCCGGAGCGCACGGTTCGCGATGTGATGGGCGGCAACTTCATGCGGCTGGCGCGCGAGATCTGGAAATAGTCGATCGGAACAGCCGTCGCGTCGATCTCCGATAACCGGAAAAGGCGTCCGGTTCGGCGACAGATGATGCATTTTTTTCACTAGACATATGTGTATAGCCGGGGCAGGCTGATCGGAAGGGGACCTCTGGAAGGGTCTCCCGCAAATAAGCCGGCGCCGGCGGACACCATAAGCAAGAGGGGTAGAGCAATGATCAAAGCCGCGAACATCAACATAACGCGCCGTGGGGTGCTGGCCGGTGCCGGGGCTCTGGGCCTCGCCTCGCTGATCTATTCCACCAAACGCTCCCAGGCGGCGGGATCCGTCCTCAGGGTGCGCTCATATGGCGATATCCAGACGCTCGATCCGGCCTTTCGTCTCGCCGCACCCGAAGGCGACATCACCAATGTCATTTTCGCCGGCCTTGTCGTCGCCACGCCGGGCGACAGCTGGGGCTGGAAGCCGATGGCCGTGGAGAAGATCGAGCAGCTCGATCCCCTCACCATCGCCTTCAAGCTGCGCGACAATATCGGCTTCACCGACGGCTTCGGCCAGATGACGGCGGAGGACGTGAAGTTCTCGATCGAGCGTCTCGCCGATCCCGCCAACAAGTCCCCTTATGCGGGCGACTGGGCGACGCTCAAGGAAGTCGAGGTCAAGGACAAGCTCTCCGGCATCATCCATCTGAACAAGGCGTTCGCGCCGTTGTGGACCTCGACCTTGCCGACGCCGTCGAGCACGATCCTGTCCAAGCGCGCCGTGACCGAGGCCGGTGGCAAGCTCGGCGTGAAGCCCGTGGCGCAGTCGGGCCCCTATCTGCTCAAGGAATGGACGCCCAAGCAGCGCACCGTGCTCGTGCGCAACCCGGACTGGAAATACGAGCAGGGCGGCTATGACGAGATCCACGTCCACCCGATCGAGGACGAAAAGACCGCCGAGCTCGGCTATGAGGCGGGCGACCTCGACTATACCTGGACGTCCGTGTCTTCGATCAAGCGGCTGAAGGAAACGCCGCCGGCCGACACCGTCGTGGTCGAGAAGCCGTCGCTCGCCTTCGTCTGGCTCGGCATGAACCAGATCGCGGCGCCCTTCGACAATCCGGACCTGCGCCGCGCCGTCCAGTACGGCGTCGACCGCAAGGCCGTGGTGGACGCGGCCTATTTCGGCGCCGCCGCCACCTCCACCGGCATCATCGCGCCTGGYCTGATCGGCCACCGCGAGAAGAACCTCTTCGAATACGATCCCGACAAGGCCCGCGAGCTGGTCAACAAGGCCGGCGCCAGCGGCGTCACGGTCACGCTCGACATCCTCAACAAGGCGGAGCGCCTGTCGGCGGCGCAGGTCGTGCAGGCGAACCTGCAGGACATCGGCATCAACGTCGAGATCAAGCAGAACGACAGCGGCACGTTCTGGACGCTGGGGTCGAAGCAAAACCCCTATTACAAGAAGCTCCAGATGGTGCTGTCCCGCTTCTCGATGCAGCCCGACCCGAGCTGGGCGACGGAGTGGTACACGACCAGCCAGATCGGTGAGTGGAACTGGGAGCAGTTCAGCAGCGAGGAATTCGACAAGCTGGTCACCGAAGGCAAGATCGAGCTCGACCCGGCCAAGCGCGACGTCATGTACAAGAAGATGCAGGACCTGATGGAGGAGAGCGGCTGCTACGTCTTCCTCACCCATGAGGTCACCGGCGTGATGTACCGCAAGAGCGTGGCGGCCGGCCTCAAGCCGAATGGCGAGCCCTGCTTCGCGGACTTCAAACCTGCCTGACGTGATGCAAGACGACGGCACGGCGCGGGGCGGATCGGCCGGCTCCTGAGATGCTTCGCTATGCGCTGAAACGACTGGGCCTGGGCATCATCATCGTGAGCGTCGCGATGGTGATGCTGTTCGCCATGATCTATGTGATCCCAGGCGATCCGGCATCCGTGGCGCTCGGGCCGCGCGCTACGCCCGAGATGGTCCAGGCCCTGCGCAGCCGCATGGGGCTGGACCAGCCGATCTGGATCCAGTTCTTCAGATTTTATTTCTCCGCGCTGCGCGGCGACCTCGGCACCGAAGTCCTGTCCGGGCGGCCGGTGCTGGACGTCGTCTTCGAGCAGCTGCCCTACACGCTGGCGCTGATCGCGGGCGCGATCTCATGGTCCGTTCTGCTCGGCATTCCGCTGGGCTGCATCGCGGCGGTGCGGCGCGGCGGCTTCGTCGACCGCGTCATCGGCGTCCTGTCGGTCGCGGTGATCGCGGTGCCATCCTTCGTGATCGCGATCTATTCCCTGCTGATCTTCGCCGTCGCCCTGCAGTGGCTGCCGGCCATCGGCGCGGGCGAGCCCGGCAATCTCGCCAGCCAGCTGAAACATCTTGCCCTGCCGTCGCTCGCGATCGGCGTCGGCTGGGTCGGCTACATCGCGCGCATGGTGCGCGCTTCCATGCTGGAGACGCTGGAAGCCAGCCACATCCGCACCGCGCGCGCTTTCGGTCTGACCGATCGGCGCATCACCTATTCCTACGCCTTGCGGATCGCCATCCTGCCGACCGTCACGCTGCTCGGCGTCGGCATTGGCAATATGGTGTCTTCCGCTGTCTTCGCCGAGATCGTCTTTGCCCGCCCCGGCATCGGCAAGCTGGTCTACGAGGCGATCTCGGTGCGCAACTATCCGGTCGTCACCGGCGCCGTGCTGGTGACGACCGCTTTCTTCGTCGTCGTGAACGCTCTCGCCGACATCCTCATTGGTGCGTTGGACCCCCGTGTCAGAACAAGCTTTGATTGAGCGACAGCCGCGCGAGCGCATCGGCAAGGCTGGCCGCGTGCTTCGGCGCATCCTTCGCGAGCCGCTGGGTGCATTCGGCCTCACCCTGGTCGTGATTGTCGTTCTATCGGCTCTCTTCGCCGACGTGCTGACCAGCTATCCGCCGACCAAACTCGCCCCCGCCGAGCGTTTCGCGCCCGCAAGCCTGCAGCACCTGCTGGGCACCGACCATCTCGGACGCGACCTGTTCTCGCGCGTGCTCCATGGCGGCCGCATCGCGCTCGCCATTGCGCTCGGCGCGACCGGACTGTCGCTCATCGGCGGCATCGTGCTCGGGCTCATCGCCGGCTACGGGCCGCGCTGGCTCGACAATCTGATGCTCCTGCTCTTCGATGCCATCAAGAGCTTCCCGACCGTGATGCTGGCGCTCACGCTGGTCACGCTGACCGGACCGTCGCTGCTTGCGGTGCTGATCGTGGTCGTGCTGGTCAACGTGCCCGGCTACGCCCGCATCATCAGGACACAGACGCTCGTCCTGAAATCCGCCGAGCATGTCATGGCGGCGCGCTCGATGGGCGCGAGCACAGCGCGCATCCTCACCGTCCATATATTGCCCAACGTCATCGGCCCGATCCTCATCCTCGCATCGATGGACATCCCGGTCGTCGTGGCGATCGAGGCGGGCCTGAGCTTCCTCGGCCTCGGCGTCAGGCCACCTCTGCCAAGCTGGGGCGCGATCCTGAACGACGGCTTCGTCAACATCCGCGATTCATACTGGATCGTGGTCGCCGGCGGCCTGCCGATCATCCTCACCACGCTCGGCTTCACCTTCCTCGGCGAGACCTTGCGCGACGTTTTCGACCCCAGGCTGAAGAGGCGCGAATGACCGTCCTCGACGTCAAGGACCTCAGCGTCGACTTCGCCACCGAAGCCGGCACGTTGCAGGCGCTGCGCAAGGTGAGCCTGGAGGTGCCGGCGAACCGGATCGTCGGCGTCGTCGGCGAGTCGGGCTGCGGAAAATCGACGCTGATCAACGCCGTTCTCGGCCTGCTCGCCGACAATGGCGCGGTCACGGCGGGCCAGATCCTGTTCGAGGGCAAAAGCGATCTCGTCCATCTCGACGGCAATGGCATGCGGGCGCTGCGCGGCCAGAAGATCGCAACCGTCTTCCAGGACCCGATGGGGGCGCTGAACCCGGTGCTTTCCGTTGGCAAGCAGATGCGCGACATCCAGTACCGCTCCGGCTTGTCGCGCAAGGAGAAGGACGCGCTTTCCGTCGAGATGCTGCGCAAGGTCCGCATCCCCGATCCCGAGCGCCGGCTGGCGCAGTTTCCGCACGAATTCTCGGGCGGCATGAAGCAGCGCATCGCGATCGCCATGGCGCTGCTGATGCGCCCCTCGCTGCTCATCGCCGACGAGCCGACGACGGCTCTCGACGCCACGCTCGAAGTCGCGATCATCGAGCTGCTCAAGGACCTGCAGAAGCAGATCGGCTGCTCGGTGCTGTTCATCTCGCATCATCTCGGCGTCATCGCCGAGCTGTGCGACGAGATGATCGTCATGTATGCCGGCGAAGTGGTCGAACGCGGCTCGACCCGCGACATTTTCCACAATCCACGCCATCCCTACACGAAGAAGCTGCTCGACTGCGATCCGGCGAGGCTCTCGCGCCGCGAGCCGCGGCTGCCCACCATTCCCGGCACGCTGCCGGACCTGCGCAACCGCCCCAAGGGCTGCGTTTTCCAGGCACGCTGCGAGTTCGCGGACGATGTCTGCTCCACGATGCCGCCCGATAGGGCGGTGAGCGCGTCTCACGTCGCGCGGTGCTGGCATACCGACGAGACGGCCGGAGCGGCCGCATGACGACGGAACCCCTGCTTTCCGTTTCCGAACTTCGCGTGCGCTTCCGCATCGGCGGCATGATGAGCGCGCTGGCCGGCCGGCGGACGGAAATCGAAGCCGTCTCCGGCGTCGGCTTCACCCTGGAGCGCGGCCAGACGCTGGCGCTGGTCGGCGAATCCGGATCGGGCAAGACCACGCTGGCGCGCGCCGTCGACGGCCTGCAGCCGGCCGCGAGCGGCTCGATCCGCTTCGAGGGCCGCGAGTTGCGCGACCTGCCGAAGAAGGACTGGAAGCCGCTCCGGCGCAAGATGTCGATGATGTTCCAGGACCCGGTCGGCTCGCTGTCGCCGCGCCTCAGCGTCCGTTCATTGCTGGCGGAGCCGTTCGCCATCCACGGCCTGTCCGGCCGCAGCCTCGAAGCCGAGGTCGAGCGGCTGCTCGCCCTGGTCGGACTTCCGCGCGATTTCGCCGACCGCTATCCGCACCAGCTCTCCGGCGGCCAGGCGCGCCGGGTCGGCGTCGCAAGAGCCGTCGCGCTCGACCCGGAGCTGATCATCGCCGATGAACCGAC
Organism: Mesorhizobium sp. LCM 4577; assembly: GCF_001854795.2. Classification (NCBI taxonomy): domain Bacteria; kingdom Pseudomonadati; phylum Pseudomonadota; class Alphaproteobacteria; order Hyphomicrobiales; family Phyllobacteriaceae; genus Mesorhizobium; species Mesorhizobium sp. LCM 4577. Next base: position 169,974 of record NZ_MDDU01000053.1, read on the forward strand.
CGCCGGGCTCGACGTGTCGATCCAGGGCGAGGTGCTCAACCTGCTCAACGACCTGCGCGACCGCATGGGCCTGTCGATGCTCATCATCACGCACAATCTGCACGTCGTGCGCCAGATCGCCGACCGGATGGCGGTGATGTATCTCGGGCGCTTCGTCGAGGAAGGCGAGACCGAGGCGATTTTCCGGGCGCCGCATCATCCCTACACGGCGGCGCTGCTGTCCGCGAACCCCGAGCCCGATCCGGACAAGGTGCATAACCGCATCGCGCTGCCGGCCGAGGTGCCGTCGCTGCTCGACAGGCCTTCGGGGTGCGAGTTCCACACACGCTGCCCATTTTCGCAGGACATCTGCCGGACGCAGGCTCCCGCCCCGTCCGTGGTCGGCTCGAGCCGGCTTACCTGTCACTTCCCGCTCAATGCCGGCTCCAGCGCCGTCGAGGCAATCGCCGCAAGTTAAGAGAAGGTCCGTCCGATGAAAGATATCCACGTGGTCACCGATTTCCCGCGCAAGATCCGCGAGATCGAGAACCTGTGGATCCCGATGCCGGACGGCGTGAAGCTCGCCGCCCGCATCTGGCTCCCGGAGGACGCGGAAGCCGATCCGGTGCCGGCCATCCTCGAATACCTGCCCTACCGCAAGCGCGATGGAACGGTGGAGCGCGATGCGCTCACCCATCCCTATTTCGCCGGCCACGGCTATGCCGGCGTGCGTGTCGACATGCGCGGCACCGGCGACAGCGAAGGCGTCTGCAAGGGCGAATATCTGAAGCAGGAACAGGATGATTGCCTCGCCGTCATCGAATGGCTGGCGAAGCAGCCCTGGTGCTCGGGCACGGTCGGCATGATCGGCATCAGCTGGGGCGGCTTCAACGGGCTCCAGGTCGCGGCTCGACGGCCGCCGGCGCTGAAGGCGGTCATCTCTCTCTGCTCCACGGACGACCGTTACAACGACGACGTCCATTATCTCGGCGGCGCGCAGATGTGCGACAATCTGATGTGGGGCACGACCGCCTGGGCGATCGCCATGACGCCGCCCGATCCGGCGATCGTCGGCGAACGCTGGCGCGAGCTCTGGGAGGGACGCCTCGACGGCAACGGCATCTGGATGCAGGACTGGTTCGAGCACCAGCGCCGCGACGACTTCTACAAGCATGGCTCGATCTGCGAGGACTACTCAGACGTCGAGATCCCGGTCTACGCCGTCGGCGGCTGGGCGGACGGCTACCCGAACCCGATCTTCCGCATGCTTGAACACCTGCCGGGCATCCGCAAGGGACTGATCGGCCCGTGGGGTCACAAATATCCGCACTTCGCCATGCCCGGGCCACGCATGGGCTTCCTCCAGGAGTGTTTGCGCTGGTGGGACCAGTATCTCAAGGGCATCGACACAGGCATCGCCGACGAACCCATGCTGCGCGCCTGGATGCAGGACCCGGCGGCTCCGGCCGCCATCTACGACGAGCGCCCCGGGCGTTGGGTGGCCGAGCCGTCCTGGCCGGGACCCGGCGTAGGCGAACATACGCTTGCCTTGTCGCCCGGCAGACTTGCCGAAGACGGCGCCAGCAACGACGTGCTGAATATCCGCTCGCCCTCGACGGCGGGGCTGTCGTCGGGCGCGTGGTGCGGCTACGGTGTCCTGCCGACCTTGCCGGTCGACCAGCGCATGGAAGCCGGCAACGCGCTCGTCTTTGAAACCGAGCCGCTGGAGGAGGCCGTGGAAATCCTCGGCTTCCCGGAATTCGAGGTGAAGCTCGCCTCGGACAAGCCGGTCGCGCTGATCTCCGCGACCCTGTCATTGGTGCTGGAAGATGGCGCGGCCTCGCGCGTCAGTTACGGCATCCTCAACCTCACGCATCGGCATGACGATCTCGATCTCAAGCCGATGACACCGGGCGAAGTCGAGACGGTGCGCCTGAAATTGCGCTGCTGCGGCCAGCGCTTCGAGAAGGGCCAGCGCATCCGGCTCGCTGTCGCCACCGGGCATTGGCCGATCGTCTTCCCGGGGCCGGAGAACGCGACGCTGTCGATCCATTGCGCCGGCAGCAGGCTGATCCTGCCGGTACGAAAGCCGCAGCCGCTCGACAAGACGCTCCCGGAATTCGAGGGACCGGAAAGCGCCACGCCGATGGCGCAGGACGTGATCAAGGCAGGCGAGCCTTTCCGGCGCGAGGTGACCACGGACCAGATCACCGGCGAGACGAGCTATACGGTCGTCGTCGACGGCGGCACGGTGCGTCACCCGCATACCGGCATCACCCTCTCTGCCAGGCAGACCGAAGTCTTCACCATCCATCCGGACGATCCGAACTCGGCGCGCGGGACCGTGACCTGGGACAAGACCTATGCGCGCGGCGACTGGAACGCCCGTGTTTCGGTCTCCGCCACGGTGCGCGCATTGCGCGATGTCTGGCGCATGGAAACGCATCTTGTCGCGCGCGCCGGTGACGAGGTCGTGGTCGACCGCGAGGAGGTCAAGGAGTTTCCACGCGACCTGAACTGACGTGATCGCGGACGGCGGGCTGGTCAGCCGGGGCTTTTCAGCAGCATCTTTTCGGCGAAGGCCTCGACCTCGCCTGCGCGAGGTTCCTTGCCGGTGTGCGTGAGCAGGTAGGCAGGCGTCAGGAAAAGACGGTTGCTGACCGGCTCGACGATCTCGAGCGAGTAATAGCCGATCTGCGTGAAGTAGAGCACGCGCGCCCGCACGAACGCTTCCGTGTCGGCATAACCGTGCCGCGAGAACATGGCGCGGACGGCATCGACCCGTGTATCGTCTTCCTCGTTGACGATCCGATGCACTTTTGCGGACTGGCGCGACCAGGCGCGCACGGCAAAATCCAGCCGCGGATTGAACAGCTTCTCATCCAGCCAGCACTCGAAGACATTGAGCACTGCTTGCGTGATCGACGCGGCCGGCCGACCGGCCTGCTCGACGATGAAACGCGTGTTGTTGTTGCGCCAGTAATCCAGCAGCTGGTCGAGCAGATCCTGGCGGCTCTTGAAGTACCAGTAGAAACTGGACCGGGAGACGTTCAGCTTCTGCCCGAGCGCAAGCACGCGCACGGCCTCCACGCCCTCGGAGATCAACGTCTCCAGCGCGAGGTTCATCCAGTCCTCGCGCGTCACCTTGGTGTTGCCGATCAGACCGGGCCGCCGCACGACTTCATCATCACTGGAATCGGAGAACATGTCGGGCCGGCCAAGTTTGAACGCCGGCTAGATAGACCTGAAACCACCCCGCTACAATACTTGCGCTTGCTCGAGCCACTCCCAGAGATAGGGGGCAAGGCCCCGGTCGACATGGAGACGCGCCCGATCGGGATTGCCGAACCGGTAGAAGAGGACGCCGACGCCGGCAAAAAGGATCGAAGCCGAGGGGCTTGCCGCTTCCGGATAGAGCGCCGTGCCCCTGGCGATCAGGCGATCCAGGTCCGGCCCCTCGATCTCGAACACATGCAGTCCGGCATCCATGACCGTGACCGCGAAACCGGCCGCGTGCCAGCCGGACGCAATGGGGAACGGCTGTTCCCCGACCGCAAGAAGGCGGTCGCGCGCGATCCGCACCAGGTATTTGTCGCCACTGGCGATTGCGCCCGCGCCGACGCCTTCGCCGGCAAGACCCGAAGCCTTCGACCAGGCCGCGAGGTCGCCGCTGACCAGAAGCTGATTCAGCCCGCCAAGCGTCCGCACGCCGACGCCACCTTTGCTGAGCGTGGCGCTCGCCCAGTCGGGCGCCGCCGGCCATTTTTCGGCAAGGTTACGCATGGAGCCGCCTCCCTTCCGGATCGAAGGCGCAAGGCGCAACGATCCTCGCCTGCCGCACGATGCCCAGATGTTGAACGTCGATGGTTTCGCCGTGCCGCGCCGCGCCCCGTTCGATGAGCGCGAGCGCAACCGGGCGTCCCAGGGTCGGGCTCTGATAGCTGGAGGTGACGAAGCCGATGCTTCTGAGCCGGCCGTCGCGCTTCTCGACGCCATGCGCGCCGGTCGCCAGCGGCGCCTCGCCTTCGGCAAGCGCAAGGCCGACGAGCTGGTTGCGATCCGTGCTGTTTGCCGCCTCCGTGAAAAGCGAGCGCCGGCCGACGAACTCGCCGGCGCGCTTGGTCCGCGGTCCGGCGACGCCCAGATCGTGCGGCATGGTGGTTCCGTCAGTGTCCTTGCCGATGACGATGTAGCCTTTCTCGGCTCGCAGGATCATCAGCGATTCGAGCCCGAGCAGCACGGCGTCGAAGGCGCGACCCTCCTGCCGCATCCTGGCCCACAGCGCCTCCGCCCGATCGGCGCGGATGGATATCTCGTAGCTGCGGTCGCCGGTGAAGGACACCCTGGCGATGCGCACCTCGTCTCCGGCGAAACGGCCGGCGGCGATCGCCATATGCGGCAGGCTTGCATCGTCCAGTGCCGCGCCCAGATCGAGCGCTTCGACGACCTGACGCGCATTCGGACCCGAGACAGTCAACGTCGCATATTGCGCAGTGGCGTTGTGGATATAGACCGCATCGCGGCCGAAGCGGTCCTGCCGCCATTCTTCGAGGCGGGCGTGGACCGCGGCGACATGCGACGACGAGCAGGAGACGATGAAGCGATGCTCGTCCAGGCGGACAAGCACGCCGTCGTCGAAGACGACGCCGTTTTCCGACAGCATGAAGCCATAGCGGCAATGACCCGGCTTCAGGGTCGACATGGTGTTGTAGTAGATGAAGTCGACAAACTCGGCCGCGCGCGGGCCGACCACCTCGATCTTGCCCAGCGTCGAGCCGTCGAAGAGCGCCACGGATTGCCGAGCCCGCCGCGCCTCGTCCTCGATCGACGCGCCGGCTTCGCCGCCGCCATAATAGGCAGGCCTCAGCCAACCGCCATATTCCTGGAACACGGCGCCCGCGGCGCGATGGTTTGCCTCCAGCGGCAGGCGGCGGACCGGCGCGTGCATGCTGGCCCGGCGCGATCCAGCCAGGCTGGCGAACGGGACAGGCGTGAAGGGCGGCCGGTAGGTCGTGGTGCCGACTTCCGCGATTCCGCGCCCGGTGATGTCCGCCAGCAGCGCAAGACCGTTGAGGTTCGAGGTCTTGCCCTGGTCGGTCGCCATGCCGAGCGTGGTGTAGCGCTTCAGGTGCTCGACCGAGACGAAATTCTCCCGCGCCGCGAGCTCTACGTCCTTGGCGGTGACGTCGCTCTGATAGTCGATCCAGACGCGCCCCTTGGCCTTGGGTTTCGGCCACAGGCTGACGACGCCGAGTGTCGCTTCCACCCCCGTGCCGCGCGGCGCGGCCGACGACGAGCCGAAGTCGCCAGGGGCCGCGGCGCCGCTGGCCAACGCCTCCGACAGCGAGACCGTGCCGGCCACGGCGCCGGCGACGCCGATCCCGTCGATGGTTTCGCCGGGAATGAAGGCCGCCAGTTGGTCGCTCCAGGCAAGCTTGCCTTTCGCTTGCGAGAACAGGTGCACGGTGGGTGTCCAGCCGCCGGAGACGAGAACGCAGTCGACGCCAAGCGTGGCGCCATCGTCCAGCAGAACACTCTGGACGGCGTTACGCCCGCGCGCCGCCGTGATCGTACGACCCGCCAGGACGCGAATACCGTTCTCTGCTCGCGCGCTGCCCTCGCGCCGGCAGTCGACCACCGTCACCGAGGCGCCGGCCTCGGCGAGCGCGGAGGCCGGCTCATAGGCGCTGTCGTTGTTGGTGGCGACCACGATCTCGCGGCCGACAAGCACGCCATGCCGGCGCAGATAGCTCAGCGCCGCATCGGCGGACAGGATTCCGGGAAGGTCGTTGTTGGCGAACGGCACGGGCCGCTCGATCGCGCCCGTCGCCAGCACGATGCGGCGCGGCCGCACGCGCCAAAGCGTGTCCGGCCGGCCGTCGGCGTGCCGCTGGTTGAGCGCGACCAGATTGTGGTCGTAAAGGCCGAAAGCGGTCGTATCGCTCAGCACGAGCTGACCGGCGCCCTTCAGCCTGGCAACCGTCGCCTCGACCCACGCCCGGCCCTCGACGCCATCGACTTCGCCGGCGCGGTGACGCAGCGACCCGCCGGGATGCGCCCCGTCGTCGGCCAGCACAACCGAATGCCCGGCCGCCGCGGCGCTGGCTGCCGCGGCAAGGCCGGCCGGCCCGGCGCCGACCACCAGGACGTCGCAGTGATGGTTGACCTGGTCCGAGACCTGACGCGGCTGCCAGTCTGGATCGACGATGCCAAGTCCGGCCATGGCGCGGATGCGCGGCTCGAACAGGTGCCAGTCCGGCCACATGAAGGTCTTGTAGTAGAAGGCGGCGGGCAGGAAGCGCGCGAAGCGGTCCAGAAAGGCATTGCGGTCGTTCTCAGCCGTCGGCGAAGCGTTGACGCTTGTCACCCGGATGCCGTCCGTGGCCTGCACGGTCGTGGCGCGCGCATTCGGCACCCGGCCGGCCGCGCTTTCGACATCGACCAGCGCGTTGGGTTCCTCGACGCCGGAGCCCCAGATGCCGCGCGGCCGATGGTATTTGAAGCTGCGGCCGACGACCGCTTGGCCGCTGGCGAGCAAGGCGGAGGCGATCGTGTCGCCCGCAAAACCCTCCACGCGCCTGCCGTCGAAGGTGAAGCTCAGCGGACGGCCACGGTCGATGTCACTGCCACCAGTGGTGAGACGGGAAGCGCTCATGCGCCCTGCTCCGCTTCGCCGAGCGCCGAAGAGCCCGACACCTTGTGATTGACGCTGTCGCGGCTCATCGCGAAGAACTCACCGCAGGTGAGATGCACCCAGATCTCGCGGGTCGGCCCCTTCGGATTGTCGCGCATGTGGAGGTAGCCGGCCCAGCGCTCGGCGGTCACCTCGCTGCCGTCGGGCCTCAGATTGCCCGCCTCGCCGCCATAGTGAAACTCGCTTTCTTCGCGCGGCCCGCAGAACGGGCAGGGAAAGAGCTGCATCTTGTTCTAAACCTTCAATGGGCAATGCCGGAGCCGGCGGCTTCGTCGATCAGCCGGCCGCGGGCGAAGCGGTCGAGATCGAAGGGCCGGCTGATGTCGTGGTGCCTGCCGGTGGCAAGCAGATGGGCAAGCAGGGTGCCGCCGGCGGGGATCGCCTTGAAGCCGCCCGTGCCCCAGCCGCAATTGAGGAAAAGGCCGGGCAGCGGCGACTCGCCGATGATGGGCGAGGAATCCGGGACCACGTCGACGATGCCGGCCCACTGCCGCATCATCTTCAACTGGCCGAAGATCGGGAACATTTCGAGCATGCCGGCGATGACGCCTTCCAGCACCGGCAGGTTGCCGCGCTGGCCGTAGGACGGGATGCGATCGAGCGCGCCGCCGATCACCAGCTCGCCCTTGTCCGATTGGCTGACATAGACGCCTGTGTCCGGCGAGATCACCACCGTGTCGATGATCGGCTTGACCGGTTCGGACACGCAGGCCTGCAGCGCGTAGGAATTGACCGGCAGCCGGAAGCCCGCTTTCGCCGCCAGCACCGACGAATGGCCGGCGACAGCCATGCCCGTGCGCTCAGCCCGGATCGCGCCGCGCGAGGTGACGACACCGCGGCAGCGCCCGTTCTCGATGATGAAGTCGGTGATCTCGCAATTCTGGATGATGTCGACACCGAGACGGCTCGCCGCGCGCGCATAGCCCCACGCCACGGCGTCGTGACGGGCGGTGCCGCCGCTTGGCTGCCAGGTGCCGCCATAGACGGGGTAGCGTGTGCCCGGGCTGAAATTGTAGATCGGCACGACGCGGCGCACGTCCTCGACCGAGAACAGCTCGCAATCGATACCGTTGACCTGGATGGCGTTGACCGACCGGGCGGCGGTTTCCATTCCAGCTTCGCTGTGCGCGAGGGTCAGGATGCCGCGCGCGGAAAACATCACATTGTAGTTCAGGTCCGTCGACAGCGTCTTGTAGAGGCTGTGGGCCAGCCCATAGATCGCCGCGCTTTCAGGATAGAAATAGTTCGAACGCACCACGGTGGTGTTGCGGCCCGTGTTGCCGCCGCCGATCCAGCCTTTCTCCAGGAGCGCGACGTTGGTGACGCCGTGATTTTTGGCGAGATAATAGGCAGTGGCAAGCCCATGCCCGCCGCCGCCGATGATGATGGCGTCGTAGCGCGGTTTCGGGTCGGGAGAGCGCCAGGCCTTTTCCCAGCCCGTCTGGCCGGCGAGGCCTTCCTTGAAGAGCGAAAGCGCCGAGTACTGTCTCGTCATGCGCCTAGACCTTCATCACAGGTCGCAAACCTCGCCTCGCCGCAAGGACTTGGCCGCCATGTCTTCAGCTCGAGCTCGTCCAACCGATCGCCCCTTAAAACACCTGCTTTGCCTTTTGGTCGCCGAACACCCCAAAGCAACGCCAAGCGCACATTTAGCGCGAATGTACACCTGTGTCCATTCAAAGCGTATGGCGCGCTTCGGCGTGTTTCACAGATTTCGGGATGTGCGGTCCGACAAGCGCCGGCACGCTCATCGGAGCCACTCCGGCACGCGCTCGGCGAAGTGAAGCGAATGCGCCCCGCAAGCAGGGTCCCTGGAGGCCGGACCGCTTTGGTTTGCGCCCGGCGCTCTTTGCAAGTTCCGATTCTGGATATCAGGCGACCACGTCGGCGCCATGCCGGCTTGTTGTTTCGGCCGCGCGCAGGAACGCAACGAGCTTTTCGTTGAAGATCGCCGGCTTCAGCAGGAAGGGCGCGTGCTTGCCGTCCTGGATGTCGTCCGGCTCGCCGGTCCATTGATCGAGCTTGAGGTCCCGGAAATATTGATGGTTCAGGAACGGATCGTTCGAGCCGTTCAGGATGGCGAACGGCACGGCGGTCGAGCGCAGGAAGCGCATCTGTCGCGGCCAGTCGACGATCTGGAGCTTGCCCAGCGTATAGGCGCGGGCACGCCCGTCGGTCCTTCGCACGGCCCGGTGAAGGTGGATCGTCTCGGCTGTCTTCGGACCGGTCGTAGACGCAGCGAAGTCACGGCTCTCGGCCGGCGACAGGAAGGTCTTGCTCGCCAGAACGAAATGGCTGGTCGCGTCATAGGCGCGGCCGACATCTTCCGGAACGACCCGGAGCGGCGGCGTGCCAGAAACGGCAAGCGCCCGCACGGGATAGCCCCGGGCCGCAAGCTCGATKGCGATATAGCCGCCCAGCGACCATCCGAACACAAAGGGGGTTGCGGCGCCGAGCGCCTTGAGCACGTCTTCGGCCACGTCGGCGAAGGCCTCGACGCTGTAGTCCTTTTCCGGATCGGCGTTGTCGGAAACGCCATGGCCAGGCAGGTCGAAGGAGATGACGCGATAACGGTCGCGGAGCGCCTTGAATTGATTGGCGAACACCTCCTTGGTGGAGGAGTTGCCGTGGATGAGGAGAAGCGCCGGCTTGTCGCCGCCGGTGTCCGCGACGGCGATCCTGCCATGGCGGGTGGCGACCATCGTCTCATGCGCCCCGGTCATCGCTTCCCGCTGGCCGAGGCCAAAGCGGCGGCGCAATCTGGCCGTCGCCTGCGAACGCACCACGTCGAGCGCTTCACGAAGCGTCTGCAGCAATGCCCACAGCCCGCCCGGATAGAAGATCAGGATGACGATCAGCAACAGCGACATGATGATGTTGCGCCAGGCGCCGTAGGCGGCGAAGACCTCAGACACCATGGTCACGAAGAAGGCTGCAAGGATCGGACCCCAGATCGTTCCGGCGCCGCCAAGCAAGAGCATCGAGAGCAGCAGGCCGAGCAGCCCGAGGCCGAAATTGTCTGGAGAGGCAACGCGCATGTAGGAGCCGTAGAAGCCCCCGGCCACGCCGCTCAGCRCCGCGCTCACCGTCAGCGTGAACAGCCGGGTGCGCGTTTCCGACATGCCGCGCGAGATGGCGTAGTATTTGTGGTCGCGCATGGCCACGATGGCGCGGCCGAAACGCGAGCGAGTGATCTTGTAGAGGATGATGGTGGAGGCCACCAGCATCAGCAAGGCCAGATAATAGTAGCCGACCTTGCCGCCGCGGTTGAAACGGTAGCCGAAGAGCTCGAGCGCCGGCAGGCTCACCATGCCCGACGTGCCGCCGGTGATGTCGGACTGGCTGATGATGATCTGGTAGAGCACCTGCGAGGCCGCGATGGTCACCAGGATGATGTAGATGCCTGAAAGCCTGAGGATGGGCAGCGTTATGAGGGCCGCGACAAGCCCCGCGGCAACACCGGCGAACGCTATGCCCAGCCATGGCGACAGGCCGAGGGTCTGGCCGACCAGTCCGAACGCGTAGGTGCCGATGGTGAAGAGCGCGACATGGGCGAAATTGAAGAGGCCRCCATAGCCGAGGCTGAGGTCCCAGCTCGAGGCCACGATGCCGAACACGAAGGCCAGAACCAGGAGATGCCGCAGATACATGCTTGACGACAGCAGCGGCACAAGCGCCAGCACGGCCAGGACGACCAGAACCGGGATCAGCCCGGAGCTGCGGGCGAAGGACGGGCTGTACCGCATCAGACGGATTTCCTGTATCGGCCGAACAGGCCTTCTGGCTTGGCGACGAGCACGACGATCATGATGGCGAAGAGCACCGTCGGGCTCCAATAGAGGCCGACGAGATAGGTCATGACAGCCTCGAGCAAGCCGACGATGAAGGCCGCGTAGATCGGGCCGGTGAAGCGCGCGATGCCGCCGAAGATCACCACGATCAGCGCTTTCATCAGCGGGTCGGAGCCCATCGAAGGGTTCATGAAGCGGATGGAGCCGATCAGGATGCCGGCCAACGCCGCCAGCGCAGCCGACAGGCCGAAGGCAATCGCATAGAGCCGCTCGACGTCGATGCCCATGAGCTGCGCCGCCTCGCGGTTCTGCGCCACGGCGCGCATGGCGCGACCAAGCGGCGCGCGCTGCAGGAACACGCCGAGCGCCGCCAGGATGACGAGCGCCAGCGCCACCACCGCCATCTCGTTGCGGGATATGGTGATGCCGAGGAGCGACATGTCGCCGCCGAGCAGCGGAGAGAGCTGCTTGTTGCGCGGTCCCCAGACGAGGTTGATGACGTTTTCCAGGATGGTCGCGCCGGCAAGCGTGGTGATGACGGATTTCACCACGATGTCCGGGTTTCGTTCGAAAGGCTTGATGAGGAGATAGTAGACGAACATGCCGATGACGAACATGCCGATGATGGAGACCCCTGCCCCGGCCAGAAGGCCGGCGCCCGAGGCCTCGGTGCTGGCGATCTGCCAGGCGATATAGGCGCCGAGCGCGATGAAGGTGCCATGGGCGAAATTGAAGATGCCGAGCGTCGTCCACACGAGCGCCAGCCCGGTCGCCATCAGCGCGWAGAGCGCGCCCAGCACGATGCCGCCAAGCAGGATCAGGTTAAGCGTCTCAAGGGTCAATGGTGATCCTCGCCGAACATCAGTTTCATGATCTCTTCATGCGTGGGCATGTCCGCCTTCTCGATACGGCGCGAGATGCGGCCGTGGTCGAACAGGTAGAGCGTATCGATCAGTTCCTCGAGGAAGGCGATGTCCTGATCGACCACGATCAGCGGCACGCCGGATCCGCGGATGGTCTGGATCGCCGAAGCGAGTTCCCCGCGCAGCTTGGGCGACAGTCCCAGCGTCGGCTCGTCGAGAATGAGAAGCTTCGGCGCGGCCATCAGCCCGACGCCTATGGCCACCATCTGGCGCTCGCCGCCCGAAAGGAAGCGTATCTTGTGGTCGAGACGCTCGTGCACCCGGGGAAAGAGCCGGAAGACCGTGTCCAGTGTCTCAGCCGCATTGGCGCGCCCGCGGGAAGCATAGGGCGCGATCGACAGCGTTTCCGCGACAGTCATGTCCGGAAACAGCAGGTTCCCCTGCGGGACATGGATCAGCCCTGCACGCGCCACCGCTTTCGGATCCATCCGGCGCCGGGTAATGGCGTCGTAGTTGAAATTGCGCCAGCGCCGGCTSCCGCGCGCGCCGGGCCGGTTGAGTTGGACACCGTCGAAGAAAATGTCTCCATCCCACGGGTCAATGATGCCGGACAGAGTTCTCAGGAAGGTCGTCTTGCCGTGACCGTTCGGGCCGAACAGCCCCACGCTCGCGCCCTGCACCAGCGAAAGGTCAATCTTGCGGAAGATCTGCAGCGGCTCGTAGCCGCCATCGAGACCCCTGACATCGAGAAGAAGTGTGTCCGTCATCGCGCCTGCCCCAGATAGGCTTCGATCACTTTCGGATCGGCAACAACTTCGGAGGGAAGCCCCTGGGCGATCACCCGGCCCTGGTCGAGGACGATAAGCCGGTCGCAAACCGACATCAGCAGCGGCAGGACATGCTCTATGAGCAGTATGGCGATACCGCGCTGGCGCAGCCCGAGAATAAGCGCCTTCATGTGCTCGATCTCGCCGGGCGTCAGGCTCGACGCCGGCTCGTCGAGCAAAAGCACGCGTGGCGACATGGCCAAGGCGCTGGCGATCATCAGTATCTTGCGGAAGAAGATGGGAAGCGTCGCGGTCGGCGCGTTGTGCAGCGTCTGGGGAAAGCCCACCATGTCGAGCACCGCGACCGCGGCGATCTCATTCTCTCTCTGCCCCTGCCGCTTGCCGCTGTGCTCGATGGCCACCAGCACATTGTCGATAGCGCTCAGCGACGTGAAGATGCTTTCGCGCTGGAAGGTGCGGGCGATACCGGAACGGCTCACCTCCTCCGGCGCCACGTTCTGGATCTCCCTGCCGTCGAAGACGACGCGGCCGCTGTCGGCCGGAAAGGGGATGTTGGTCAGGATGTTGAACAGGGTGCTCTTGCCGCTGCCGTTCGGCCCGGCGACGCCGAGTATTTCGTTCTCGGCCAGCGCAAAGCTGACGCCGCCCACGGYGCGCAAGCCGCCGAAGGACTTGGTGAGATTTTCAGCCGTAAGGATCATGCAAGACTGCTTTGACGAAAGCGAAACGCTGTTGGGCTTCGGCGCCGGGAAGAAGCGCCGGCGCGATAGGTCGCGCCAGCACATCGGACATTTCGGGTGCCGACCGGAAGACTTCGGCTATTGCTTGATCCAAGGCGGAAGCTTGAAATCGCCCGTGGCGTATTTCTTCGGCCCGATCAGGAAGCGCTTGCCGTCCCAGATCTGGTAGAAGGTCACCGGAATATGGTTCTCGTCCTGCACGGCGAGATGCGTCGCCTGGTCGAATTCCACCGGCCCCGGCGCGGCGTCGACCTTGGTTTCGCCGAGCGCCTTGCCGATTGCGTCATGATCCTTGGGATCGCCGACCTTCTCCAGCGCGGCGAAATACATCTGGGCCTCTTCGTAGAGAGCCGAGCCGTAGACGCCCGAAGCGACCTTGAACTTGTCCTGGTACTTCTTCAGCACCTCCTGCCCGCGCGGCCAGCCGGGCGAGTCGATGGCGCCGCCGATCAGGTTATAGAGGACGCCGTTCGACTGCTCCTTGGTCAGGTCGACGAATTCGGGCACCGACGGCGCATATTGCAGGAACACCAGGCTCTGGGTCGGCTGTTCCAGGAACTGTTTCAGGAACAAAGCGGAGTTCGAGGGCTGATAGTCGGTGTTGACCACGAGGTCGGGCGGGTCCTGCCGCACCTTGGCAAGGATGGCGCGCCAGTCGTTGACGGGGCCGAACGGCACCATCTCGTCCACGGTCACGGTCCAACCGGCGGCGGAGAAGGATTTCTTCATGCCTTCCGAGATGACCTTGGAATAAGGGTTGTCGGACGAGATCATCGCCAGCTTCTTGGCCGCCGGCTTGAACTTGCCGTCGGCGATCAGTCCTTCCACCAGGGGAAGCACGTCGGTCTCGTAGCCCTTGTAGGACGGCGACAGCGACCAGCAGCAATTGTWGTTGCCTGGGTCCTTGCTCACGATGCCGGCGAACGAACCGGACGGGCCGGACGAGATGTAAGGCATGTTGGCGTCGGCGAAGAGATCGACCTCGAACAGCGACAGGCTGGCATAGCCGGTCAGCACGACCTGGACGCCTTCGGTGTTGATGAGGCGCTGCGCCGCGCTGCTGACATTGTCGGGCGACCCGTCCTTGACGTCCGCCGAGATGATCTCGAACGTGTGGCCGGCCACGCCGCCGCTGGCGTTCTTTTCGTCGACGGCGAGCTCCACGCCCTTGATGAAGTCCGCACCGTCGGAGGCCGAAGGTCCCGAAAGCGGCGCGAGCACGCCGATCTTGATGACGTCGGCAGCCGCCACGCCCATTGCCGTGCCCAGGGCCGACGCGCTTAGCGCGCCGACGAGAAGCAATTGTCTCAGTAGTCCCCTCTGCATGAGATCATTCCCCATTTTTGCGATGTTCAGTCTCCACGGCATGCCTCTCAGGCATGACGCGCATGGTCAATCAGCCGGTCGATGAAGCCGACACAACGTTCGAGCTGCTCGACGGCGATCCATTCGTCGGTTATGTGCGCCTCACTGTCGCGCCCCGGACCGCAGATGATGGTCGACATGCCGGCGGACTGGAAGATGCCGGCCTCGGATCCATAGTTCACGGCCGTCACCTCGTTACGGCCGGCAAAACGCTTGGCAAGCGTTTCGGCGTGCGAGCCCGCATCGGGAATGAAGGGCGGAACGTCATAGGCGATATTGGTCACCACGCCGGAGCCTGCGAAGCCTTCCTTCATGGCTGGAACGACCTTGCCGTCGCTGAACGCCCGGAACCTTTCCACCAGCGTCTCCAGCACGCCGCCGCGTGTGGCGCGGATATCCCATTGGAAGGCGCAATCGCCGGGGATCGCGTTGCGCGCCGTGCCTCCCTGGACGACGCCGACGCTCACCGTCGTGTAGGGCACCTCGAACGGCGAGTCCGCCTCCGGCGCCGAACGGAGTTCGTTCGCGTAGGAGCGCAATTCTCCCATCAGGTCCATGGCGTGGAAGATGGCGTTCACGCCGAGGTCGGGGCGCGAGGAGTGACAGGCCTTGCCGGTCACGGTGGTGAGCAGGCCCGCGCTTCCCTTGTGGCCGCCGACGACGCCCATGCCGGTCGGCTCGCCGACGAAGACGGCAAGTTGCGGCGGCAAGGTCTTCGCCATGTGCTCGATGATGCCGTGCACGCCCAGGCATCCGACCTCTTCGTCATAGGACCATGCGAGATGGATGGGCGCTGCAAGCGGCTTCTCCAGCATGGCGGGTACGCCGGCCAGCGCGCAGGCGATGAAACCCTTCATGTCCGAGGTGCCGCGGCCATGGAGCCTGTCGCCGTCACGCCACATATTGAACGGATCGCGCGACCACTCCTGTCCCTCGACCGGGACGACATCGGTATGGCCGCTCAGCACATAGCCTGGACGGTCGGCCGGCCCGATCGTCGCGAACAGGTTGGCCTTGGTGCCGGTCGCGTCGGGGATGATGACGCTCTCCACCCCGAAACCGGCGAGATAGGCCTTGATGAAGTCGATCGCCTCCAGATTCGACCGGCTGCTGACGGTGTTGAACCCGACCAACCGGCTCAGGAGTTCGATCGCGGAAGAATGTGTCATTGTCTTTCCTGGTTCGCCCGGTTCGGCGCAGTGATTGCCGATCAAAGCCGGTAGAAGCGCTTGGCGTTGTCGTGGAACAATCGCGATTGCTCCTGTGGCGACAGGACGGCAGCGATCTTCTTGAAGGTGTCGTAGATCTGGTCGAAGCTCATCTGGATCTTCGAGACCGGATAATCCGTGCCGAACATGCTGCGCTCGGTGCCGAAACAGTCGATGCAATGCATGGCGACGTCGCGCACGCTTTCCAGCGTCCAGTTGTGGTCWTAGGCGCCCGGGTTCGAGATCTTGATGGCAATGTTGGGACAGGCGGAGATGTGCTTCAGGCCGTCGCGCCAGCGCTGCATGCCTTCCGGATCGCGGTCGATCGGGCTGCCGCAATGATTGATGATGATCTGCAGGCCGGGAAGCGCCTCGGCGATCTCCCGCACGACGCCGGCCTGGTAGGGATACATCATCAGCTCGAGATTGAGCCCATGCTCCTGCAGCCGGGCGATATCGCGGCGCCACTGCGGGTTACGCCCAAGCTCGGGGTCGGTCACGAAGCATTTCTTCGGGTCCGGGTGCCAGCTCAAAATGCCGCGGATGCCGGTCATCCGGTCGAACGCCGCCTGTCTCGCGATGGCGTCTRCCGCTTCCGGCTTGCCCAGCGAAGCGCCACCGACGTAGCGAGATGCGACGCCCTTCGACTTGTCCAGGGTTTCCAGCCAGCGGGTCTCCCCCACCGGATCGCCGGCCCACAACGCCTCGATATGGACCGTGGCGACAATATTATGTCCGCTGGAATCGCGCACATAATTGTCCACCAGATAGTCCGTGGCGATCTCGGAAAGACCGGCTACCGCCTGCACGGAAGGATCCGTGGGCAGCAGCCATGGATGCTTGCCCATGGAGAGATCCCACAGGTGATGGTGCGGATCGATGATCGGTCCCGAATACATGAACACTCCCGGTGTGGAGACGCGGCCAAACCGGGAGTGTCAGCGTTCACGACTCCTACCGGAACCCGCATGCTAACCGTCCCTGCCCGGTCCGCAACCCAAGCAGTCATAGTGATTGCAACAAAAATGCCGGTATTGTCTTTCCGGGACACGATTTCACGGAAAGGACTCCACCGGCATCCATCTCAGTCGACAGCGACGGACCAGCCATGCCTGTCGGGCACGGCGCCGGCGTGAAGTCCCGTCAGCTGTTCGAACAACTTCGCCGCCACCGGCCCTGTCTGGCTGCCGTTGACGACGATCTTTTCGCCGCGCCAGGCGAGCTCGCCCACGGGAGAGATCACGGCAGCCGTGCCGACGCCCCACATCTCCTCCAGCCTGCCCGTCCTCGACGCCGCCACCACGTCCTCGATGTCGATGGGCGCCTCGGCCACCTCCATGCCCCAGTCACGCAGGAGCGTGAGCACGCTGTCGCGCGTGATGCCCGGCAGGATCGAATCGCTCAACGGCGGCGTGAGGATGCGGCCGCCGATCTTGACCATGATGTTCATGGTGCCGACCTCCTCGAGGTAGCGGCGCTGGACGCTGTCCAGCCACAGAACCTGGCTGAAGCCGGCGGCGGCGGCCTCGCGGCCCACCTTGAGGCTGGCGGCATAGTTGGCGCCGGCCTTGGCCGAGCCAATCGCGCCCTTGGCCGCGCGCACACGCGTCTCCGAGACGAGGATGCGTACCGGGCCGGCGCCTTCCGAATAATAGGAGCCGACGGGGCAGAGGAAGATGAGATAGGTGTAGGTCTTGGAAGGCCGCACCACCATGTAGCCTTCGGTTCCCACCATGGTCTGGCGCACATAGATGGCGTTGCCGCGCTTGGCCGGCACCCAGTCACGGTCGAGACCGATCAGCTTGCGCATCGCCGCAAGCACGAGGTCGGGATCGACCGCCGGCATGCACAGTTCGCCCGCACTGCGGTTGAGACGCGCGATATGGGCCTGCGGCCGGAAGAGATGGATCGAGCCGTCTTCGCGGCGATAGCCCTTGGACCCATCGAAGATCGACTGGGCATATTGGATGGCGGAGGACGAGGGGTGGAGCTGCAGCGGGCCGAACGGCACGATGCGTGGGTCGTGCCAGCCGCGTCCTTCCGTGTACTCCATCTGGAACATGTGGTCGGAGAAGTAGTCGCCGAAGCTCGCCTTGAGGTCTTGCGGGATGGACTTGCGCGCCGCGGCGCGCGTGACGGGAATGTCATGCATGATGCTATGGATATCCTGATTGTCGATGAGGGTGGCGGGCGGTGCCCGCGCAACCGAGGTGCCGCTCAGGCCGGGGACGCCAGATGCCCCAGGCAGTCGCCGGCTTCCACCAGCGAGAAGGTGCGAATGCAGACGGCGAAACCGCCATGCCTGAAATGGACGGACACCGGTTCGGCCCAGGGATTGTCCAGATCGTAGATCAGACCGGCAAGCGCGCCGGCCGGGACCTCGTCGCCGAGCGCGAAGCGCGGCTCGAAGAAGCCTCGGCGCGGAGCGAAGGCATAGAGGCCTGGATCGTCCATCACCAGCCGGCGCACCTTTCCACGGCGCTTCGGCAAAGGGGCCGCGGGCGCCAGCACCTTCAGATGCGACAGCACCGCGCGCAGGCCGTTCTCCACGACAGCCAGCCCTTCGATATTGACAGTCGAGCCGCCGCCGAACTCCCCGGTGACGAAGAAGACGTTGTTCTGGTGCGCACAGTTGCCGATGACGCGGTCTTCGCCGCTCAGCGCCCGGATGCTGTCGAAATACACCACGTTCGGCGGGTCGAAGGCGTCGATGAACTCTTCGAGGTGCTCTTTCTGAGCGGGATCGGACCAGCGCGGCGCGAGCAGCGTCGGCAGATATTGCAGCGAACTTCCGCCGGCGTGGAAATCGACCAGGTAGTCCGAACGCGGCAACAGCTCGGTGGTGACATAATGCGCAATCATCTCCGTCGCCGTGCCGTTGCGCTTGCCGGGAAAGGTGCGATTGAGGTTGATGTCGTCGATGGGCGAGGTGCGGGTGCCGGCGACAAAGGCGGGGTAGTTGACCGCCGGGACGACGATCAATCGTCCCGAAAGCCGGGAAAGGTCGAGCTCACGGACAAGCCGCGCCAGCGCGATCGGTCCCTCATATTCGTCGCCATGGACGCCGCCGGTCAAAAGGACCGTCGGGCCTTCACCGTTCTTCGCCACCGCGATGGGGATGGCGATGTGGCCATAGGCGGAGCGATGCACGGAATGCGGCAGCCTGAGCGTGCCCGTCTGCAGGCCGTCGCGATCGAAGTCGATATTCGTTCCGATCATGGACTTGTCGTCGCTCATCGCATCCCTCCGTGCTTCAGCCGCATCGACTGGCAAGCGTAGGGCGAGCGAGAAAGGCAAGTCTTGCGCGATAGGGCCTAAAGCGCGTCGCGATCCTCCAGATTCGCTCCATGCGCTTAGTTCTTGATTCTATGCATGTCTTTGTCCCGAGACCGGTTCCACTTTCGGGAGACATGCATCGATCTTTCGCAGATCGGCCATAGCCGGCGCCCGTGCGGGCCAGCCCATCCGTTCAGACGAGCTCACGCCGCCAGCGCATCGGCGTCAGGCCGGTAGCCTTGCGGAAACAGGTGGTAAAATGGCTCTGATCGGCGAACCCGCAGGTGAGCGCGACGTCGGCCAGTTGCAGCTTCTGCTTCCTCAGCAAGTCCTTGGCGCGGTCGACGCGCCTGTGCACGATGAAATTGTGGGGCGTCTGGCCTGTGGACTGGCGGAACATGCGCGTGAAATGCCGCACGCTCCATCCGGCCAAACGGGCGAGATCGGCGAGCGCGATTTCTTCCTGCAGATGGGCGTCGATGTAATCGCAGACACGCCGCCAATCACGCGAGGAGAAGGCGCCGGTCGCCGGATGCGGGGTCCCGGCTTTCGCAAGGATGAGAACCTGGCAGATCAGCGCAAGCACCATGCTGTCCACCAGCATGCGGCCCATCGGACCTTCTGGATCGCCAAGCGTCCAAAGCTGCTGGAGAAGCGTGCTCACCACGGTGTTGGGCGCCGTGGAGCCGGACAGCGGCTCGAGCGCCGATGACAGGTCGTCGGGACATTCCGGGCCGAGCAGCCTTCTGACATGGTCGACCGGCACCGCCAGGATGACCAGCTTGCGGGGACCGCCGACGCGCCAGCGGCTCTCGACATTGGGCGGCACCACGATGAGATCGCCGGTGCGGGATTTTCCCCCTGCCCACCCGGCCCCCATGTTCCAGTCGTAGGAACAGGCTGGCGCCGACAGCGGCGTGGATATGACGACTTCCTCGACGGCCGGGTCGGCAAGCTCGTGCCGCCCCTGCTCGACCAGTATCATGCTGTAGCGCCCGGTGCCCTCGATGGTGCGATGCTGCTGGGGAAAGGCGGAATAGGAAGACCTGCGGTAGAACTCCGCATAATTCTCATACGCTTCCCGCCCGACCTGCACATTCTCGGTCCTCATGACCGGCCTCCAAGGAGCCAAACTTCGCTTCGCAAATTCGACCTGAAGCGGGTCGGCGTTTCAAGGAAAACTCGCACTGCCCCGCTCGCGTTTGTAGCATGAACTTTTCCGGGGACCGCAAGATGCGTTCCCCGGATCGTGCTCCAAGTTTTTGTTTTCATGCATGTGGTTGTCCCAGAACCGCTGCACACTTCTGGGCGACATGCATTTTTGCTCTTCTGCATGTCGTTGTCCCAGAACCGCTGCGCACTTCTGGGCGACAAGCATGAAGGACGCACTTTGCCGGCTCAACAGCCTGGCCGCTCAGACGAGCGGGTCGGGAGCCGCGCTTTCGCCGCGACCCTGCTGCAGGATCATCCGTCCGCGGTCGGAGGAGGCGCGGCGGTACTTCGACGCCGCCTGATAATCGGTATCGTTGTACCAGGCCTGGGCCGTGGCCTCATCCGGAAATTCGAGGATGACCATGCGGTCGGTGAAGGTCTCACCCTCGCAAGTGGTCACCGGATCGCCCCGCGTCAGGAACTTCCCGCCATATTTCTTCAACGTGGCAGGGGTGAGCGCGGTGTACTTCTTGTATGTCTCGGGATCGTGGACCCGCATCGTGCAGATCATATAAGCGGCCATGGCCTCCTCCTTGATTTTCGATCGAGCTTATAGCTTTGTCGAAGCGCATTCACGATAAATTTCGGTTGTTATCGCCAGCCTTTCGCGCATAATCACCAAGGTATCGAGAAATTGTAGCTGAAAGCGCCATGGTCCCACTGGACGCCATCGACCATCGCATCCTGCGCGAGCTGCGGCAGGACGGCCGTGTCTCGACGGTGGATCTGGCCGAGCGCGTCGGCCTTTCGCCCACGCCCTGCGCGCGCCGGCTGAAGCGGCTCGAGGAAACCGGCGTGGTCCAGGGCTATGCGGCCCGTATCGATCCGGCGGCGCTGGGCCTCGGCGTCTGCGTGATGGTTTCCGTGCGGCTAGGGCAGCAAGGCCCCGAAGGGGCCGGCCTGTTCCTGGACGAAGTGGCGAAACACCCCGAGATTACCGAATGCCTGCTCGTGACGGGAAATATCGACTACCTGCTGCGGGTGTGGGTAAAGGACATCGCGGCGCTCCGCGAATTCATCAGCAACGTGCTGCAATCGATCCCATCGGTGGCCGAGACATCAACGATGGTGGTGCTCAACCCCGATGAGACCAATCTCTAGGTCTGAGAAATCTTGGTGCAAGCGATATCGCCCCTCAGGTCGATGGCCTGTCACGCTTTGGTCCGGCAATCGTTGAGCGAATTGTCGAACGGGAATGGAGGTATCTGACATGGCATTCGATATCGTTGGGGCGGCGCAAGCGCTGGTGCGCGGCCATCGCGACAACACGCAGTTCGTGACGATCGAGGGATTGTCGGACCTTGCCTCCGCCTACAAGGTCCAGGATGCCTATGTCGGCACGATCATCGGCGACGATCGCATAGCCGGTTACAAGATCGGCCTGACCTCGCGCAGCATGCAGAGCATGTGCGGGATCGACCATCCCGTCGCCGGCGCAATCTTCGGGCGGCGGGTCATGCACAGCGGAGCAAAGCTCTCGCTGACAGGCTACGGCCATCTCGGCGTGGAATTCGAGATCTGCGCCCGGCTCGGCCGAGATCTTGCGCCGCGCGCCGCACCCTATACCCGCGACGAGGTCGCCGCCGCGGTCGACGGCGTCTGCGCGGCGGTCGAGGTGGTGGATGATCGCCATGCCGATTATTCGGTATTGGATGTCCGCTCGCTGGTGGCCGATAATTCGTGGAATGCCGGCGTGGTGCTGGGCGATTTCGTCGCCCCGCCGGCAGCGCTGGAGAAAGTCGAAGCGGTCGTCTACCAGGACGGTGTCGAGATCGGCAGAGGGGTGGGCGCCGATGCGCTCGGTCACCCCTATGAGCCGCTGGCCTGGCTGGCCGACCATCTCGGCGCTTCCGGCAGGGGCATGAAGGCGGGCGACATCGTCATGACGGGCAGCATCGTGCGCACGCGCTTCCCCGACAAGGCTTTTTCCTATCGGTTCGACATTGCGGGTCTTGGCAGCGTCGAGGTCAGCGGCGCCTGAGCCGCCGCATCATCGGAGAGAACGGATGGATCTTGGATTGAAGGGCAGGAACGCGCTCGTGCTGGGCGCTTCCAAAGGATTAGGCCGCGCCGTGGCCAAGGAGTTGCTGGACGAGGGCGCGCGCGTGGCGATCTGCGCCCGCACCGCCGCCGCGCTGGAGCAGACCGCCCGCGAGATCGGCGCGACGGCGCTCGTCTGCGACCTCGCGAAGCCGGGCGCTGCGACGGAGCTGGTCGAGCGGGCCAAGGCGACGCTCGGCGCGCCGGACATCGTGGTGGTCAACACCGGCGGCCCGCCCACCGCGCCCTTCGACGAGATCACCATCGAGCAATGGCGCGCCGCCTTCGACAATCTGTTCATGAGCGCGGTGGAGATCGTGCGGGCGGTGCTGCCTTCGATGCGCGAGAAGAAATGGGGCCGCGTGCTGTTCGTGACCTCCATCGCCGCGAAGGAGCCGATCAACCGCTTCGCGCTCTCCAACTCGCTGCGCGCCGGCATCCACGGACTGATCAACACGCTGAGCAAGGAAGAAGGAGCCAACGGCATCACCTTCAACGCGCTGATGCCGGGCTATACGCTGACCGAGAGGCTGGCGGATGCGAAGCTCGACCTGGAAAAGGTGAGCCAGGCGATACCCGCCAGGCGCATCGGCCGTCCCGAGGAGTTCGCGGCGCTGGCAGCCTTCCTCGCCTCCGACCGCGCCTCCTACATCACCGGCCAGGCCGTCGCCTGCGACGGCGGCGCGCTGTGGTCGATCTGAGGGCGTCGTTCCCTCACGGTCGAGGTCTATTCGAACGAATAGGTAAATCCTTCCGGCGACGCACCCACGGTGACTTTCGCCATCTTCTTGCCCTCGAGCGAGCGGTTGAGCACRCCGCGGCTGAGTTCCGGCAGCAGCGTGTTGGTGAGGATGGCGTCGATCATGCGGCCGCCGGATTCGATTTCGGTGCAGCGCGCCTTGACCAGATCCATCACGCCGTCCCCGATCACCAGTTCGGCGTCGTTCGTGGCCTTGAGGCGCTTGGCGATCTTGCCGAACTGATGCCGGGCGATCGCCTCGATCATCGCGTCCGACAGCGGATAGTAGGGAATGGTCACCACGCGACCGAGGAAGGCGGCCGGGAAGACCTTCAGCAGCGGGGCGCGCAGCGCGGTGTCCAGATCGTCGATGCCGGTTCGCACCGTGCCGTTCTTCGTGCGATCCATGATGACGTCGGAGCCGACATTCGAGGTGAGCAGGATCAGCGTGTTCTTGAAGTCGATCCGGCGGCCTTCGCTGTCGTCCATCATGCCCTTGTCGAAGACCTGGAAGAAGATCTCGTGCACGTCGGGGTGCGCCTTCTCGACCTCGTCGAGCAGGATCACCGAATAGGGTTTCCTGCGCACCGCCTCGGTCAGGATGCCGCCCTTGCCGTAGCCGACATAACCGGGCGGCGCGCCCTTCAGCGTCGAGACGGTGTGCGCTTCCTGGAACTCCGACATGTTGATCGAGATCAGGTTCTGCTCGCCGCCATAAAGCGTCTCGGCCAGCGCCAGCGCGGTCTCGGTCTTGCCGACGCCGGAGGGACCGCAAAGCAGGAAGACGCCGACCGGCTTTTCCGGCGCGCCGAGACCGGCGCGGCTGGTCTGCACGCGCCGGGCGATCATCTCCATCGCGTGGTCCTGGCCGACCACGCGCTCTGACAAGGTGGCGGCGAGCTTGAGCGCCTTTTCGGTCTGGCTGGAGAGCATGCGTCCGGTCGGGATGCCGGTCCAATCCTGCACCACGGCGGCGACCGCATTGCGATCGACCGACGGCAGGATGAGCGGTGTCTCGCCTTGCGCCGCGGCAAGTTCGGCCATCAGCTCGCGCAGCCGCGCGAGGTCACCGGCCGGCTCGGCGGAAGCCGTTTCGGCCTTCGCAGTCTTGGCCGGCTTGGCTTTGGAGGCTTTGGTCCTCTTGGTCTCGTCAGCCTTGCTCTCGCTGATCTTGCTTTCGGGGAGCTTTTGCTCGGGCGCCTTTGCCGCGCCCTCCGCACTCGCCGTCTCCGCAGCGGCCTCTTCGCCCGCTGCCTCGTCGAGCGGCACGCCTTCGCCGCGTAGTTTGGCGCGCAGGTCGAGTATCTCGCTCACCAGCGCTTTTTCCCGGTCCCAGCGCCCCTGGGCTGCGGCCAGACTTGTCTCGGTTTCCGCCAGCCCGGCATCGACACGGGCCCGGCGGTCGGCGACGTCGATGCCGATCGCCGCCTCGCGGGCGATGATGCCGCCCTCCACTTCGAGCGCCTGGCGGCGGCGCAGGATATCCTCGACCTCGGCCGGCGTCGCATGCTGCGAGACGGCGACGCGGGCGCAGGCCGTGTCGAGCAGGCTGACCGCCTTGTCCGGCAATTGCCTGGCCGGGATATAGCGATGCGACAGCGAGACGGCCGCCTCGATCGCTTCGTCCAGGATCTGCACCTTGTGGTGCTGCTCCAGGACGCCCGCGACGCCGCGCAGCATCAGCACGGCCACCGCTTCCGAGGGCTCATCGATCTTGACCACCTGAAAGCGACGGGTGAGCGCCGGGTCCTTCTCGATGTGCTGCTTGTACTCGGCCCAGGTCGTAGCGGCGATGGTGCGAAGCTCGCCGCGCGCCAACGCCGGCTTCAAGAGATTGGCGGCATCGCCGGTGCCGGCCGCGCCGCCGGCGCCGATCAGCGTGTGCGCCTCGTCGATGAAGAGGATGATCGGCACCTCCGAGGCCTGGACCTCGTCGATGACGGCCTTCAAGCGCTTCTCGAACTCGCCCTTGACGCTGGCGCCCGCCTGCATCAGCCCGACATCGAGCATGCGCACGCTGACATTCTGCAATGTCGGCGGCACGTCGCCCTGGGCGATGCGCAGCGCAAAGCCCTCGACCGCCGCCGTCTTGCCGACGCCGGCCTCGCCGGTGAGGATCGGGTTGTTTTGCCGGCGTCGCATCAGGATGTCGACGATCTGCCTGATCTCCGGATCGCGGCCGACGACCGGATCGATCTTGCCGTCGCGGGCGCGCTGGGTGAGATCTGTGGCGTACTTGGCTAACGCCGAATCCCCGCCCGGACCGCGCTTCATCGGCGTCTCGGCAGCAGCGGCAGCAGGAGGTGAGCCGGCTTCGAGCGAGCCTTCGGTGACATCGGCGAAGCGGGAAATGACACCGTCGGCGTCGATCTTGTCGAACTCCGCGCTGATCTTGGACACAAGGCCTTCCAGCGCCGGCGTCTTCAGGCAGGCAAGCAGGATATGAGCGCTGCGCACCTCTTCGACGCCGAATTCCAGCGTCGCCAGATTCCAACCCTCCTGGATGGCGTGAAAAATATGGTCGGAGAATTCCTCCACCGAGGTGGCGCCATAGGGCAGCTTGTCGATGGCGCGCGTCATGTCGGCCGTCAGCCGGCTGACATCCAGCCCGGCGTCAGCGACGATCATCTGCACATCCGAGCGCTCGGACAGCACCAGCTGCTGGATGAAATGGGCGAGCTCGACATAGGGGTTGCCGCGCAGCTTGGCCGTGTCGGCCGCGGCCTTGAAGGCGCGCACCCCCGTGGCGTTGAGCTTGGCGACCAGTTCCTTACGCTTGAAGCTCTGCGATGACCGGCGCTGTTCCATCGAACCTGCTCCCGCAACCTGCCGACCGTACCCTGCCATATAAGCGGCTGCTTGACAAAGCCGCGTGACGGACAGGGCTTTTTGAAATTATCCGGGCGGCACCGCCCGGTTACACAAGCCTTGCAAACTCGCGGCCAACAAACACGATTGCTGTCCAGGCTATGCGAGCCATTTCACATACCGGGCCCGGCAATCGCGCAATGGGTTTCGCCGAAGAGAACGGTCGCGTTTAGCTTCCGTTAGTTTTTGCGCAGATGCTCAATTGTCGTCGCATGAGGCCAGTGATAACGTTACGTCACATAGGGGTCTCAGGGCCGCTGGCTGGGGGTTAGTGTGATTGATCTCGCACTCTGGCTGAATCCTCTGAACGGTGAGAATCCGTCGGGAGAGGACTTGCGCAACGACCCGGCCTTTCATGAGCTGGAGCGCCTGACCGAACCTCAGCTCAAAGTTGTCCATGACGGCAACGGCAAGCCCATATCGCAGTCCAGTCCGGTCGACTGGACGGCGGTGCTCGAAAGGGCCGAAGAGCTGCGCTCCCGCGGCCGGGACCTACGCCTGCTGGTCATCGTCGCACGGGCCTTAGCCAACGAAGAAGGGCTGGCCGGCCTCGCCCAGGGCCTGACGCTCATCGCCAGGACCTTCGACCAGCATTGGGACACGATGCATCCGGCATTGCGGGCGAACGCGCCGCCGCGCGACGCCGCCTTGCGCCGCATCAACGCGCTRCTCGATCTCCAGAATGCCCAGGAAGGCCTGCTGGCGAACCTGCGTGGAACCGTCTTCTTCTCGCCGCGCCAGGTCGGGCCGATCAGCGGACGCGACCTGGA
The DNA here is from genome assembly GCF_001854795.2 of Mesorhizobium sp. LCM 4577. NCBI lineage: Bacteria > Pseudomonadati > Pseudomonadota > Alphaproteobacteria > Hyphomicrobiales > Phyllobacteriaceae > Mesorhizobium > Mesorhizobium sp. LCM 4577. Next base: position 196,307 of record NZ_MDDU01000053.1, read on the forward strand.
ACAGGGCGCGCTCGACGAGCGCGTCATGCTGCAGGAAGCGGCCTCGGGATTGAACGCCGCCGAGAAGGCGGCATTGGTAAGCGCGCACAACCAGTTGCTGAACCGGGTGCGCGCCGGATGCGCGGCGCAAATCGATCAGGCCGGCGAGGCGATGACGTCGCTCCTGGCCGACGCGCATGCCGCGATCGCCGCCCTCGACGCCGTGGACGCCGCGCTCAACGCACGCATCGAAGGCCATGGCGCCACCGTCCCGGAATTGAAGAAGTTCCTGCAGCGTTTGCTGACGACCCTGGAGCGGAATTCCGGCGCCGGCGCGACAGCCAACGGCGCCGTGAAGCCCGCGCCGCAGGCGGCAGCGGAGCCAGCAACGCCCGCCCGCAACGGTCATGGAGCCGAGACGATGGCAAGTGTGGCAAGCCCCGTGGAAGCGAGCGCCGGTCTACCGGACCGGATCAACTCGCGCGACGAAGTCGTCAAATGCCTCGACCTGGTCGTCGCCTTCTATGACCGTACCGAGCCGTCCAGCCCCATCCCGCATCTCGCCCGGCGCGTGCGCCGGATGGTGCACATGGATTTCGTGGAACTGATGGAAGATCTCGCCCCGTCGGGGCTGAAGGAATTCCGGCTGCTTGCCGGTGTCGCCGATCCCAAGAAGCCGGCCCAGAAGGATGAAAGGTAACCAGCATGCCAGCAGAGAGCAAAGCGAAGGTCATCGAAAGAAACCGCGCGCCGCGCGTGCAGATCGCCTACGACGTCGAAACTTACGGCAGCCCGACGACGATCGAACTGCCGTTCGTCATGGCCGTGATGGCCGACCTTGCCGGCGCGTCGCAGACCAAGGAAGCGTCGAAGTCGGTCCTCGACCGCAACTTCGTCGAAACCGACGCCAACCGCTTCCCCAAATTCATGGAAGCGATGGGGCCGCGCGTGAAGGCCAGAGTAAAGAACACCCTGCCGCAGGCCGAGGGCCAGGAGCGGGACGAAGAGCTCGCCATCGACCTCACCTTCTCCAAGATGGGCGATTTCGCGCCGGACAAGATCGCCGAGCAGGTCCCGCAACTGGCCGAGATCCTGAAGATGCGCCGGCAGCTCGAGGAGCTGCTGGGCTTCATGGACGGCCGCGTCGACGCCGAAAAGCGCATCGCGCAGCTTCTGAACAACGAGCCGCTGCTGAGCAAGATCGCCAGCCAGGCGATGGATGACGGCAAGGGCGAGGAGTAAGTCATGGCCGAACAGCAAAAGACCGCAGCCGCCACCGCCGAGGCGGAAGCCATCGATCTCGGCGAATTCAGCGGGCTCCTTGAAAAGGATTTCAAGGTCAAGAAGGACGACAGCGAGAAGCTGCAGCAACTGGTGCGCAACCTGGCACTGGCGGCCCAGTCCCGCTCCGAGACGACGACCATCTCGTCCAACGCGATCAAGTCGATCAAGTCGCTGATCGCCGGCATCGACAAGATGCTGACGAACCAGGTCAACGAGATCCTGCATGCGCCGGAAGTGCGCGAGATGGAAGGCACCTGGCGCGGCCTCTGGTACCTGATCAACAACACCGAGACGGATAGCAAGCTGAAGATCCGGGTGATGAACATCTCCAAGGAGCAGCTGGCCGACACGCTGGAAGACTATGAAGGCCAGATGTGGGACCAGAGCCCGATCTTCAAGAAGGTCTACACGGACGAGTATTCGATGCTGGGCGGCGAGCCGATCGGCTGCATCATCGGCGCCTACGAGTTCTCGAACCATCCGCGCGACGTCGGCCTGCTGCGCAACATCTCCGGCGTGTGCGCCTCGGCGCACACGCCGTTCATCGCCGCCGCCTCGCCGCGGCTGTTCCGCATGGACAGCTGGCAGGAACTGCCGAACCCGCAGGACCTGCAGATGATCGTCAACAACCCGGCCTATGCCTCATGGCAGTCGCTGCGCGAAAGCGAGGATGCCCGCTATATCGGGCTGACCATGCCGCGCGTCTTGGCGCGCCTGCCCTACGGCTCGGAAACCGTTCCGGTGAAGGGCTTCACCTTCGAGGAAGAGGTGGGCGGCGACCACAACAAATATGTCTGGATGAACGCCGCCTTCCCGATGGGCGTCAACATCAACCGCAGCCACAAGCTCTATGGCTGGGGCACGCAGATCCGCGGCGTCGAGAACGGCGGCACGGTGCTCAACCTGCCGGTGCACGCCTTCCCGACCGACGACGGGTCGATCGCGATGAAATGCCCGACCGAGGTCGCCATCGACGACCGGCGCGAGGCGGAACTGGCGAAGCTCGGCCTGATGCCTATCCTGCACCGCAAGAACACCGACCTTGCGGCCTTCATCGGCGCGCATTCGCTGCAGGACGACGAGACGCGCGCCGGACGCCTGGTCGATCCGGACGCGCAGTCGAACGAGCGGCTCAGCGCCAACCTGCCCTACCTCTTCCCGGTCTCGCGCTTCGCGCACTACCTCAAGGCGATCGCGCGCGATAAGATCGGCTCGTTCAAGGAACGCACCGACATGGAGATCTGGTTGACCGAATGGATCAACCGGTACGTGCTGGCCAATCCAGCCTTTGCCGACGACAAGGCGCGCGCCAAGCGTCCGCTTGCCGCCGCCGAGGTCCAGGTCGACAGCGTCGAAGGCCGGCCCGGTTACTACAATGCCCGTTTCTATCTGCGTCCGCACTACCAGCTGGAAGGCATCAACGCCTCGCTCCGGCTGGTGTCGGAACTGCCGTCGGTGAAGGGCTGAAATCGTAAAGTCATCTTGTTTCGTAGCGGTGGAGAAAGACAATGCCAGACAGAACCGATGCGCCTTCGATGAAGATCGACGGCTTCCTGAAAGTCCCGGACATCAAGGGCCCGAGCAAGCGCGACGGCCATGAGGACGAGATCGAGATCCATGGCGTCGATTACAAGATGATCGCGCCCTACGACCCGAATTCGCTCTCGCGGCGCGGCCGCGTGTCGATGGGAATGATCAAATTCTTCAAGCATTACGACAAGTCGTCGCCCTACCTGAAGAAGGCCCTGTTCGAGAACAAGGCGCTGGACGAGGTGGTGTTTTCGGCACGCCGCACCATCGACGGCGAGACCAGCGACTATCTGGTCGTCACGCTCACCGATGCCTCGATCATGGAATACGACATGCGGCAGGCCCGTGACGAGGCGGATCTGATCGAGGAAGAGGTCAGCTTCGCCTACAAGAAGATCAAGTTCGTCTACGACAAGGACGACGAGATCGAAATGGACGTCTATGTCGGCAAGTGAGGCCAAACGGCCTGGCGCGAAAGCGCAGCTGGCCGGCAGCTCCCGGGCAAAACGCGAGGCGGTCCAGCCCTCCCTCTGGGATCGCCTCGTCAACGATCTGCCCGGGCTGACGTCGGAGATCGACGGGCTGCGCCGTCTGCTGGACGAAGAACTCGGCGCCGAGCGCGTCGAGGCTCTTCTTGCCGGCAGCGCGCGTGTCATCGATGCCGATGCGGAATTGACGCCCGAGCAGAAACGGCGACTGCACCGGCTGGTCTTCCAGACCGAGCATCGCGCCGAAATCGAAAACCGCGGCGTGGTGGTGTCGGCGCGGGTGCTCAGGGAAGCGGTCCGGCGTGACATCGAGGCCCTCTTCAACACCGAGCGTTTCGAGTCCGTACCGATGCTTTCCGATGCCGAACATGAGCAGCCCCTGGACGAATTGCCGCCGCTCGCCGATTTTCCGGAAGTGCGCCGCAGCGTCGTCAACTATGGTGTGCCGTCCTTTTCGGGCCGTTCGTCGCGGGATTTCGACCGCGATACCCTGGCGCGCGAGATCCGCGCGGTGCTCGCCACCTTCGAGCCGCGTCTCAAGGAAAGCGCGACGACCGTCAACGTCACGCTCGGCGACAAGAGCGTCGGCCTCAGGATCGAGATCGACGCGGTGCTGATCATGACGCCGACGCCGGAACGCATGCGGCTGCGCACCACGATCAATCTCGACAACGGCCTGGCGCGAACCGAATTCCGGGAGACCTGAGATGGATCGGGTCTTCGTGGAGTATTACGAAGAGGAACTGACCCATATCCGGGCGCTGGCCGCGGAATTCGCCGACATGCATCCGGCGGTCGCGCGCAACCTTTCCCTCGATACCGTCCCCTGCCCCGACCCCTACGTCGAACGGCTGCTCGACGGCGTGGCTTTTCTTGCCGCGCGCACCCGGCTCAAGGTCGACGCGGAGCGCTCGCGCTTCTCGCGCGCCGTGCTCGACGTGCTCTATCCGGACCTGGTGACGCCGGCGCCGGCGACGGCGATGGCCGTGCTGAAACCCGGACAGCAGGTGCAGTCGATGATCGCCGGCCACGCCGTCGCGCGCGGCACGCGGCTGGTTTCCGGCCTGCATCCGGGGTTGTCGACGCGTTCGACCTTCACAACCGCGCAAGAGGTCACGCTGTGGCCGATCGCGATCACTTCGGTCAGCTATTTTCAGGACCGCAGCGCGCTGGCCGCCGCCGGCATCGCGCCGGTCGGCGGCGTGCGCGGCGAAGCGGCGTTCCGCATCGCGTTCGCGCGAACCGGAAAAGGCAAGCTCAGCGAATTGTCGCTCGACCGTCTCGACCTCTATTTCGCCGGGCGCGCCAAGGCGCCGCTCCTCTTCGACGCGATCTTCGGCGCCTGCTCGGCCGTCGGCGCGCGTGCGGAAGGCAAGACCAATCCGCTCACGGCGCTGCCCGAGCCCGAAATGATCGGGATCCACGACGACGAAGCGCTGATGCCGCGCACCCGCCCGACCTTCGAGGGATACCGGCTGCTGCGCGAATATTTCATGATCCCGGAGCGCTTCCACTATGTGCGGGTCGCCGGCCTGCAACCGGTGGTGCGCAAGTGCGATGCGGGAATGGAGATCATCTTTCTGTTCCGGCGGCCGGTTCCGGAGCTCGCCGATGTGACGGCGGCCGATTTCGAGCTGTTCGCGACGCCGATCATCAATCTGTTCGAACGCGAGTGCAACGTCATCGAGATCGATCCGCGCCGGACCCGGCAGGTCCTGCATGCCGATCGCACCCGGGCGCGCGACTTCGAGATCTTCCGCGTCACCCGGGTCGAGGACGCCGACGCCGAAGGCAGCGAAGCGGTCATTCCCGAATTGTTCAGCCTCGGGCAGAACCGCGGCAGCGGCTGGGTCTACTCGACGGAGCGGCGCCCGCGCCGGGCGACGGAGGACGAGCGGCGCGACGGCCTGACCCGCACCTCCTATACCGGCGACGATGTCTTTATCGCGATCTCGCGGCCCGCGGGAAGCCCGGCTAACCGGCCGCTCAAGCGGCTCGACGTCATGGCGCTCTGCACCAACCGCGACCTGCCGATCCTGGACGACACGCCGACGCTGACGCTGGAGACCGCCGATCCGGTGGAAGCGGTGCGGCTGCTCGGCGCGCTGCGGCCGCCGCAGCCGGCGATCCCGGCAGCGCTGCCGGCGGGCGCCGGAGGCGAATCCCGCGCCGATAATCTCGCCTGGCGGCTGGTGGCGCAGCTCTCGCTCAATTTCCTCAGCCTTGCCAAGGAAGGCCGCGGCGTCGATCCGCTTCATGCCTTGCTCGACCTCTACGCCGATCGCGGCGATCCGAGCCTTGCCCGCAATGTGCACTCGATCACCCGCATCGACTCGCGCCCGGTGATCGAGCGGCTCAAGATCGACGGGCCGATGTGCTTCGGCCGGGGCACCGAGGTGACGCTGCATGTCGACCAGTCGGTCCTGGCGGGCCAGAGCTCGCTTTTGCTTTCGGCCCTGCTGGCGCGGCTTTTTGCCCGCCATGCCGGGATAAATGGTTTCGTGCGGACGCGTACGCGGCTGCTGCAGAAGCAGGAGGATGTGCCATGGCCGATGACGCCCGGCAATCGCTACCTGATCTAGCGGCGCCCGCAACGCCAGCGGCCGACCCGCTGTCGGAGGGGTATGACTTCTTCGAGCTGCTGCGCCGGCTGGAGCAGCGGCGCGGACTGTTCGGGCATTCCGGGACGGCGGAGCGCGAGCCGGCAAGGCTCGGCCAGCATGTGCGCCTGAGCTTCTCTGCCCGGGATGTCGTAAAATTCCAGGACGCGGGCGACAAGGCGCCGGCGCGGGTGACCGTCGCCAATCTCGGCCTGCTCGGACCGGAAGGGCCGATGCCGCTGCATCTGACGCGCTGGGTGCTCGACCGGCTGTCGCAGCGCTGGTTCACCGGCGCCGACGCCGAGCAGACCAGCGACACGACCTTCGTCGACTTCGTCAACATCCTGCAGCACCGCATGATCGCGCTCTATTATCGCGCATGGGCGGACGCGCATCCGGCGGTGCAGGTTGAACGTTCGGTGGGCGGGCGCGTGCACGCCATGCTGGAAGCCATGGCCGGCATCGGCCTTCCCGGCACCCAGGATCCGGAGCTCGACACCGTGCGGCTGCGCCAGGCCGGGTCGCTGGCCAACCAGGTCGACGGCGCCGAGCGGCTGACGCTGTTCCTCGCCACCGCCTTTAAGGTGCCGGTTGAGATCAAGGAATTTGTTGCCGCCTGGATCACCGTTCCGAAGGCGCTTCAGAGCCGCATCGGCAAGGCCTATGCGGCGCTCGGCGGCGGCGCAACGATCGGCCCGCGCGTCTTCAGCCGCCAAAGCCGGATCGAGCTGCGCGTCGGCCCGCTCGGCCTCGACGACTTCAAGTCGTTCCTGCCCGGCGAACGGCGCGTTGCCCTGTTCAAGAAGGCGGTGCGCGACATGATCGGCGAAGCGCTCGACGTCGATCTCAGGATCGTGCTCGCGCGCGACGCGGTGCCTGCGCCGAAAATGGGAACCATCCAGCTCGGCCGGACCTCCTGGCTTTCACGCCCCGCCGAAAAGGGGGACGCCGACGATCTCAGGCTGCGCACCATCGTCGGCTGGCGGCCGGACATGGCGGAGGCGGCCGCATGAGCCTGCTGCTGACGCTCGAACAAGGCCCGCGCTCGCAGGCGGTCAGGCAGACCCGGCTGGACGAGGGCGAGCTGGTGATCGGCCGCAGCGCCGATGCCGGCTGGCAGATCGACGATCCAGACATGTTCGTCTCGCGGGCGCACTGCAAGATCAGCGGCGGCCGCGACGGCTATTACGTCACCGACACGTCGAGCAGCGGATTGTTCATCGACGATTCCGACAGCCCGCTCGGCACCGGCAGGTCGACGCGGCTGCAAAGCGGCATGCGGCTGCGCATGGGCGACTATGTGCTTCATGTCGAGGTGCAACCCAGCGGCGGCCGCACTTCGATCGGCCAGGCGCCGGTCGCCAACGCCACGCCGGCGTGGCCGCCGCCGCAATCGCGCACGCCGCCCAGCATCGGAGGCGACGACTTCTTCTCGGCCAAGGTCGAGGAGGAACCGCAGCGGCCGCGCCCAGCAGGATTGCCCGATCCGTTCGAGCAGCCTGTGCCCGGAGCCTATGATCGCGCCTCGAGCCAACGCAGCTCGCCCGCCTTCGACGACCCGTTCAGCCTCGATCCGGTGGCGACGCCGGCCTCGAACGGCGAGCCCGCCGCCGGTGGGCCGGACCCGTTCGGTTTCGGCGACATGCCATCGCGCAACGACACGCCCGAGCCCGTGTCGAGACCGTCCGCTTTCGACGATTTCGGCTTCGGGCCGGCCGAGACGCCTGCATCCAGCACCAGCGCCGGTGCGGCCGGTCGCGAAGAGCGGCCCGCCGAGAAGCCGAAGGCTGCCCGCCCATGGGAGGTCCCAGCGCAGTTGGCCGCTCCCCCTGCTCCGCCGCAGCGCCCCGCACCGGTGTCCAAGCCATCACGTCCGACGCAGCCGGCGGCCAGCGAAGCGGCGCTGCGCGCCGCTTTCCTGCGCGGCATGGGGGTGGAGGAGGCTGATTTTCCCGGGCGCGATCCGATCGCCGAGATGGAAAAGTTCGGGCGGGAATACCGGCTGATGCTCGACGGCCTGATGCAGCTCCTGCGCAAGCGCGCCGAGGAGAAGGGCAGCGCGCGCGTCGCACAGACGGTCGTCGGATCTTCGGAAGTCAACCCGCTCAAATTCCTGCCGACGGTCGAGGATGTCATCGTCACCATCATCGCGGAACGCAGCCCGGGCTTTCTCTCCGGCGAGGCCGCGATCAGCGATGCGGTCAAGGATCTCGCGCAACATCACGTGCGCGCCTGGCGCGGTGTGCAGGCAGCGCTTCGGCGCATGATCGACCGTTTCGATCCGGCCGCCATCGAGGAAGAGCTCAAGTCCAATTCCGCGATCGGCAATCTGCTCGCCGGCGGGCGCAACGCCAAGCTGTGGGAGCTCTACCAGAAACGCCATCGCGACATCGCCCAGAGCGCGGAATCGAGCTTCCTTGGCGAGATCGGCGCAGACTTCAGGGATGCTTACGAAGAGGAGTGAAGCATGATCGACAGACGCGAATTCATCGTTGCCCTCGGCGCCACGGGGCTGCTTGCGGCTTGCCAGAGCGGTCCGCCGAAACCATCGGTGATCTCGGTCAACGTGACCGGCGGCGCCGGCATGAATCCGGGACCGGGCGGCGGCGACCGGCCGGTGACGGTTCTGGTGATGCGGCTTGCCAGCACCGGCAAGTTCAATTCGGCCGATTACTTCGCGCTGCAGGGCGATGCCGGCTCGGCGCTAGGCGCCGACCTGATCGGCTCGGACGCGATCTCGGTCGCGCCGGGCAAAACGGCGGCCAAGACCATCACGGTCGAGCCGAACGCGACCGCGCTCGGCTTCGTCGCGCTGATCCGCGAACCGGGCGGACGCAACTGGCGCACGACCAAGTCGGTTTCGCCAGGATCGAAGTTCACCATCAATGTCAGCCTCGGCAAGGGCGGCATTTCCGCCTGACGGCGAGACAACCACGGCAGTGCAGAGAGTGGCAGCATGAGCGACGCAAACAGGGTGCTGTGGTCGGAGGGCCTGTTTCTCAGGACCCAGCATTTCCAGCAGCAGGACCGGTTCTTCGAAGGGATGGTGCGCGGCGCCTTGCAGGCCGGCCAGCTCCATACGTTCGGCTTCCAGCAGCTGACGCTCGACCAGTCGCTGCTCGACGCCGGCCAGGTGTCGATCGTATCCGCCCGGGGCATCTTCCCGGACGGCACGCCCTTCTCCATCCCGGAGCTGATGGATGCGCCCAAGCCGCTGCCGGTCACGGCCGACACCGGCGCCGGGCCGGTGCTCATCGCGCTGCCGCTGGAGCCGCCCGGCGGCGTCGGCTTCGATCCGGCGCATGCGGCATCGACGGGGGCGCGCTACCACGGCAAGATCGTCCCGGTGCGCGATGCCGTGCAGGGCGGCGCCGATCCGGAAGAGATCGAGGTCGCCCGGCCGCAAGCGGTGCTGCTGGCGCCCGGCAAGTCGGTTGGCGGCTACACCGCGCTGCCGGTCGCCGACATCACGGGCGTGCGCGCCGATGGCGGCGTCTCGCTCGACCCGGCCTTCCTGCCGCCGACGCTGATCACCGGCGCCGTCCACTGGTACCGGCAATTGCTGCAGGAGGTCGTCACCGGCCTCGACCAGATCGCCGAGGCGCACGGCAAGATGGTGATGGGCGGGGCAGGCCGCAGCGTCGAAGACTTGCTGATGCTGCACCTCGCTAACGCCGCGCGGCCGCGCCTTGCGCATATGCTGGCGCAGGATGTCTTCCATCCGGCCGAGCTCTATCTCGAGCTTGCCGGCCTCGCCGGCGAGATGGCCACCTACGGCTCGAGCTCGCGGCGGCTCGGCGAATTGCCGGCCTACGACCACATGGCGCCCGGCCCTGCCTATATGGCGCTGGCGGACGCCTTGCGTTCGCTCATCCTCAGCCTGCGTTACATCGAGCCGAAATCGCGCGCGCTGCCGGTCATGCGGCACGCCACCAATGTCTGGAAAGTGCGCATCGACAACCCGAAGCTGCTCGTCGCCAGCCGCATCGTCATCCGCGTCGGCTCCGAGCTTTCGGAAGACGCGCTGCGCAAGATCTTCGTCAACCAGGCGACGGTCGGCTCGGCCGACCAGTTCGAGGGCCTGTGGAAGTCGCGCCTGCCGGGCATCCCGCTGAAGCCGCTGCATTCGCAGCCGCGCGAGATCCCCTATGACGGCGATCGGCTCTGCCTGGAGCTCGACCAGAAGAGCGAGCACTGGGCCTCGCTGCTCGACGCTCCGGGCTTCGTCATCGGGGTGTCCGGCGTGCTGCCCAGCGAGCCGCAGGTCGACTGCTATTCGGTGAACAGGTGAGGCCATGAGCCGGGATGATCCTTTCGGACTGTCGGAGGATCGCGAGCGCACCCGCATCCGGCTGACGGGTGCCGCGCCCCGGCCGCTGGCGCCGCTGGCGCCGGGCGCGCCAGTCAAACGCGCGCGTGCGCACCCAAACACGCTCATCAACATCTTCGCGCCGCTGCTCGAATTCGCGCCGGAGCTCGAAAGCGCGCTGGCGCCGGAGAACCCGGAAGTGATGCGCACGCGCCTGCTCGACGAGCTGGTGCGGGCGCGCGACGCCGCTGTTGCCGCGGGCTCGTCGCTGGAGCGCGCCGACCAGGCCGCATGGGCGGTGGCGGCGCTGCTCGACGACCTCGCGCTCAACACGCCATGGGGCGGGGCCAGCGCCTGGCCGCGCCAGCCGCTGGTGGTCATGCTGCGCGGCGACGTCGATGCCGGCACCCAGTTCTTCACCCGCCTCGACGAGCTGGAGCGGCATCCCAACCGCGACCGCGAAATGCTGGAGCTGCAATATTACTGCCTGGCGCTCGGCTTCCGCGGCAAGTACCGGGTGCCCGGGCGGGCCGGCGACCGTTCGCTCAATGCGGTGCGCGTGGCGGCGGCGCGCTTCCTGCGCAACGCAGATGCCGAGGACGCGCCGCTGTCGCCGAACTGGAAAGGCGTTATCGCCTCCGACGAGCCGCAGCGCTTCATCGTGCCGATCTGGGTGATGGCGCTTGCCGCGGTCGTCGTCGCCGCCGCCGCCTATATCGGCCTGTCGATGGGCTTGAGCAGCCAGGCGGTCGAGCTCTCGGCGCTGGTGCGCACGCTGCCGCCCGCTTCGCGCGGCGACGTCACCCGCGCCGCGCCCAAGCAGGATGCGCCCGCGCCTGAGCCGCAGCCGGTCGATTTCGCGCTGCTGCCGGAATTCAAGGCCGAAGCGCCGGACGATCTCAAAGGGGCGCTCAGCGGCACCGAGAGCGTCTCGCTGGCCAAACTGATCATCCAGTCGTCCAATCCCGAGCTCTTCCAGTCCGCGCGGCCGACGCTGACGGAAGGCTACGAGCCGCTGATCGCGTCGATCGCCAAGGTGATCCTGGACAACAAGGAGCTGATCGGGAAAATCACCGTCGTCGGCCATACCGACAATGTGCGGCTGCAAAAATCCAATCCGTTTGCCAGCAACCAGCGCCTGTCGGAAGCGCGCGCCGAAACCATAGCCAAGCTTCTGGTGCAGGCCGGTGTGTCGGCGGAGAGCATCTCTTCCGAGGGCCACGCCGAAACCGATCCGGTGGCGGACAACTCGACACGCGAGGGCCGCGCGCTCAACCGGCGCGTCGAGGTCCTGGTCGAGAAGAGGCTCTGAGATGTTCATCCTGCGCTTCCTCTGGGCCGTCATCACCTCGCGATTCCTGTGGACGCTGATCGGCATCGCGCTGCTTTCGCTGCTGATCTGGGTGTTCGGCCCGATCGTGCAGGTCGGCCCTTACGCGCCGTTCGAATCCGACAATGTGCGCATCGCCATCATCGCCGGGTTGATCATCCTGTGGCTGATCTGGCTGATCATCGCGCAGCGCCGCGCGATCCGCGCCAACCGCATGTTCGTCGCCGAGATCGCGGCGCCTGTTCAGGAAAAGCAGCTCACGCCCGGCGAGGAGAGCGTCGCGGCCGTCGGCGCCAAGTTCGGCGAGGTGATGGCCGAGCTCAAGCGCCGCAAGCTCGGCGGCCGCAAATTCCTGCGCGAAATGCCCTGGTATGTGATCGTCGGGCCGCCGGCCACCGGCAAGACGACGGCCTTGCGCCAATCCGGGCTCAATTTCCCGATCGACCTCACCGACGATCTGCAGGGCGTCGGCGGCACGCGCAATTGCGACTGGTTCTTCTCCGAGAACGCGGTGCTGATCGACACAGCGGGCCGCTATGTCCAGCAGGAAAGCCAGCCGGATGTCGACGCGGCGGAGTGGCTCGGCTTCCTCGACCTCTTGAAGAAGCATCGGGGCCGCCGCGCGCTCAACGGCGTCATCGTCGCGCTGTCGATCGATGCGCTCTCCGAAGGCGACGAGGCGATCAAGGCGCATGGCCGGAAAATCCGCCGCCGGCTGGCGGAGCTGAACGATCGGCTCGAGATCCGCCTGCCCGTCTACCTGATGCTGACCAAGGCCGACCTGATCAAAGGCTTCGAGGCCTTCTTCGGCGGCTTGTCGACGACGGCGCGCGAACAGGTGTGGGGAACGACTTTTCCGCTCGACGCTCGCGTCAACGCCGGCACAATCCAGACAGAACTTGCCAGGCTGGCCTCCGAGCTGGAGCGGCGGCTGGTGCCGCGGCTGGAAGACGAAGACAAGCTTGGCCAGCGCGCCGAGATCTTCCGTTTCCCGGCGCAGTTGGCGAGCCTCTCCGAGCCGATCCAGGTGCTGGTCGAAGCAATGTTCGGCGAAAGCCGCTACGAGGAGGCCGCCTGGCTGCGCGGCCTTTATCTGACCTCGGCGACACAGGAAGGCGCGCCCATCGACCGGCTGACCGCCGCCCTTTCCTCGTCCTTCGGATTGCCGCCCCGCCGCGCCATGCCGGCGGCGCGTGTCGAGAAGCGCAGCTTCTTCCTCAGGAACCTGCTCACCGAAGTGATCTTCAAGGAAGCCGGCCTCGGCACATTCGATCCGCTGGCGCAGCGCCGGCGCGCCTGGATCTGGCGCGGTGCTGCCGCCGCCTGCGCTCTCGCCGCCCTGCTCGCCGGCGGCCTGTTCACCTGGTCCTATCTCGACAACCGCAATGCAATCACCGAACAGGCCGGCCAGTTCGAGGCCCTGCAACAGCCGCTGACGGATGTCGCCGCGATACCGGTCGCGGTCGAGCAGCCGACCATGGATGGCGCGCTGGCGGCGATGGACGCGGTGGCGGCGGCCCGCACCGCGCCGCCGGACGCGATCCACAACCTGCTCGGCCCGACCGCTTCGGCCGAGCTGGTGCGCGCGCAGACCGACACCTACGACCATGCGCTGCGCAACGTGCTGGAGCCGCACATGGTCGCGTTGCTGGAGGCGACGATGTGGCGGCAGATCCGCGATCCGGATTTCATGCTCGGCGCGCTCAAGACCTATCGGATGATGACCGGCCTGTCGCAGATGGACACCGACTTCGTGCAGAACTGGTGGGTGAACAACCTGCCGCAATTCGCGCCGGCCGCGCCCTTCCCGACCGCGGACGCCGAAGAGCACCAGCTCGCCGCGATCCGCCGCATGGCTGTCGACGACAGCTATATCGCGCCGGACAAGGAACTGGTCGCCGAGGCGCTGAAGACGGTATGCACGATCTCGCTCCCGGAGCGCGCCTATAAGCAGCTTCTGACTGACCCGGAAGTGGCGGCGGTCAAGGAATGGGTGCCGGCCAATTTCGCCGGACCGAACGGCGCCAAGGTGTTCGCGCGCCGTTCCGACAAGACGCTGCGCGTCGGCGTGCCGGGCCCCTACACCTATGCCGGCTTCCATGACGCGATCCTCGACCGCGTCGAGGACGTCGCCGGCCAGGCGGCGCTCGACCGCGCCGTGTTTGCCGGCGGCTGTTCGGAGAATGCGGAGACGTCGGTCTCGGCGCTGTCGGAAGACATCCTGAAGCTCTATTACGACGACTACATTTCGCAGTGGGATAGTTTCCTGCGCGACATGCGGCTGGCGCCGCTGACCGACCTCAACGTCGCCAGCGAGAACCTCAAGGATCTTTCCAGCGCCGACTCGGCGCTGAAGCGCCTGCTGACCGCAGTGGTGCAGGAAACCGACCTGACCCGTTCGGACGACGCGGCGGCCGACGACAAGAGCGGCGCCGCCAAGACCGGTTCGAAGCTGCTCAGCAAGCTCGGCAAATTGGGCAAGGTGGTGAAGACGGGCGCGAAATTGCTGCCCCGCGCGGGCTCGGCCGATCAGGTCGACATGACCGGCAGCCTGGTGGCCGAGCATTTCAAGCAGCTCAAAGGCACGATCGCGCAGGTCGACGGCCAGCCGCCGGCGCTCGACGCCGCCGTGGTGGCGCTGACGGCGCTGTCCAACGTGCTGCAGACCGTCACGGCTAATCCCGATCCGCAGGACGCCATCAAGAAGCAGGGCGGGCTGGCCGAATTGACCGGCGCTGTCGCCAGGCAAGCGCAGATCCTGCCTTCGCCGATCAACGACTGGCTGGGCGGCATTGCCGGCGACACCAGCGGCCTGTCGCAGAAGGCCGTCACCAACGAGCTCAACGCCATCTGGCGCGCCGATATCCTGCCCTTCTGCCAGGCAGCGCTCAACAACCGCTATCCGTTCAGCCCGGACAGCGCGGTCGACGTCAATGTGCGCGACTTCCAGCGCCTGTTCGGACCGACCGGGTTGATCGATGCCTTCACCAACGACCATCTGATCAACTATGTCGACACCGCCAGCGAGCCGTGGAAATGGCGCGCCGATTTCGGTCTCGATCCGGCGGCGCTGGCGGCCTTCGAGCAGGCGCGCCACATCCGCGACGATCTCTTCCCCGGCGGCACCGGGCCGGTGATGAATTTCACCCTGGAGCCGAAGGACCTGTCGCCCAACGTGGCGCGGGTGACGCTCAACCTCGATGGCCAGAACCTCGTCTATTACAACAACGCGACGAGGCCGCAGCCGATGACATGGCCCGGCAAGGACGGCACCGGCGTGATATCGCTCGCCTTCCAGCCGGTCGACGGCTCGCCCGAGGTGATGCTCAACGAGACCGGCAGCTGGGCGTGGCTCAGAATGCTGCGCGGCGGCCGCTTCAATGCGACCAAGCTCACCGACGTCTACAGCCTGCGGCTCGGCACCAAGGGGATGTGGGCCGATTTCGAGCTCAAGGCGGCCAGCGTCGAGAACCCCTATACGCTCGAAATGTTCAAGAAGTTCACATGTCCGCCGCAGATCTGATCCTGCCCGGCTTCTACGGCAAGATGCCCGCCGCCGGCGATTTCGTGACGCGCCGTTTGCCGGGCGATTTCGTGCGCGTGTGGGACCGCTG
Source organism: Mesorhizobium sp. LCM 4577 (assembly GCF_001854795.2). NCBI lineage: Bacteria > Pseudomonadati > Pseudomonadota > Alphaproteobacteria > Hyphomicrobiales > Phyllobacteriaceae > Mesorhizobium > Mesorhizobium sp. LCM 4577. The sequence goes on from NZ_MDDU01000053.1 coordinate 211,441, forward strand.
GCTGGCTCAGCACATCGTGCCGCTGTTTGGACTCGAAACCTGGCCAACGGGTACGGCCTTGCGCTTCCTCAGCGGTCCTGGCGCCTTCGGCGCCTCGGCGGGCATCGTGTTGCAAAGCGCCGACAGGGTCGGCCGGCGGTTCCCGCTCAGCGTCGTCGCTCGGCTTCCGGAGGCGCCGCTGAAGCTGGCCTATTGCGATAGCTGGTTCGACGGCATCGAGGGCGCGGCCTTCGCCGCGCAGCGGGGGGAGCTCACGCCAGACGAACTGGACGCGGCGCTAGCCGCGCTGCCGGTTCCGCATGTCGGTGGCGAAAGCGATGTCGTCGACGACCTGGTCATATGGACCGCGCATACGGACATTTTCGACGTCGATCCGCAGGCGCCGCAGCCGACACTGGAACAGATCTTCGCCGCGAGTTGGGAGACCAGCTGATGGCCGTGTTCGAAGAGGTCTTCAGTCCGCTATCAACGCTCGGCTTCAGCCGGGCGGCTGAAACCTCGCTGATCATCATCGGCTGAGGATGTGGCTTCAGATGTGGATGCTGTTGAACCAGACGCCATTTGCCGCCCAGCAGGGCTGGACGCGCGACGAGCAGGGACACGAGGTCTGGCTGATTGCGATCAAGGCTTCCTTCGAGATCGACCCCGACGGGAAACAGCGGCTCCTCAAAGAACAGACGCCGATAAATCTGGCGCCCCTCCATGCCGCGGACGCAAACGAACTTCTCGACGACACAGATTTCAATCTCGAGAAGAAGCATACCGACATTCTGGTCGAAGGACATGTCTATGCACCCGGCAGGCGTCCGGGCACCGAGAGCACGGCGCGCATAAAGGTCGGCGACGTGGACAAGACCCTTAATGTCATAGGGGATCGCGTGTTTGTTCCCGGCGCAGTTTCGGCGAGGCTGAGCCGGGCCGAGCCGTTCACGAAAATGCCGATCACCTGGCGCCGCACCTATGGCGGCACGGATATGGAGGCTTCAAAGCCGGATTGGGACCAACGCAATCCGGTGGGAACGGGATTTGCGGTCTCGCCGCAGCGACTGGTCAGCAAAACCGGACCCAACTTCGAATATCCCGACGCGCCTTACCGCGACCACCGCAGTGGCAAGCCGGCCGGGTTCGGCCCAGTGGCGCGACACTGGCAGCCGCGTATGAAACATGGCGGCACCTATGGCGAAGAATGGCAAAGGACGCGCGATCCGCTTTTGCCGCGCGATTTCAACCGACTGTATTACCAGTGCGCGCCGGAAGATCAGCAGACCAAGACCCCGCTCATGGGCTACGAAGTCGCGCGGCTCGGCAATTTCACACAAGACGGCTTCTGGGAGTTCCTGCTGCCCCGCGTGACCTTCAACATCACCACCCAGTTCTACAACCGTCCCGACCGCAAGAACAATGAGCCGGTGATCCACACGGTGCGCATCAAGCCGGATCTGCGCCAATTCTCGATCACCTGGATGTCGACATTGTCCGTCCCTTATGACGAGGAAAGGCTGAAAGGCAGCTATGTGAGGATCCGTGAGCGTTCCGGCGTGTCGCCAGCTGTGGCGGCGACCGGTGTCTGGCTTGGGGAAGACGCGTGATGGCCAAGGCCGACGCCATCGTCGTGGTGGGCGTGGGAGCGAGAACGCCCCTGGGATTCGATGCGGCATCCAGCGCGGCGGCCGTGCGGGCCGGAATTTCCGCCATCCAGGATCATCCCTATCTGACCGATCGATTTGGCCAGCTGATGAAGGTGACCCGCGATGCCGGCGTGCCGGCGGAGCTTCAAGGCGCGGGCCGTGTGGTTGAGATCGCGTTTTCGTCGGCTCTCGAAGCGTTGCGGCCGTTGCTCGGCTCCGGTTACACGGCGCCGATATCGCTGATCCTTTCAACCGGCGAACCCCGGCCCGGCCAACCGGAAGGCTTCGCCTCGAAGGTCAGCGCCGCGTTGCGCAAGCAGCTGTCACAGCACGTCATGCTGGAAGGTGGCGGCTCTACCGCTGGCGGCCATGCCGGCGGACTGCTTGCGATCCATCACGCCTGCAAATCGCTTCGCGAAGGCAAGGCAAGGTTCTGCCTCGCCGGTGGGGCGGACAGCTATTTCGATCTGGAAACGCTGGAGTGGCTGGACGACAACGAGCAGCTTCACTCCGAGGGGAACGTATTCGGCTTCTGTCCCGGCGAGGCGGCGGGTTTCTGCCTGCTGGCGACACTCCCCACAGCGCGGGAATTCGGATTGACGCCGTTGCTTGAAATCGTTGGGACCTCCACTGCCGCCGAAGAGAACCGGATCAAAACCAAGTCCGTCGTCCTGGGAGAAGGGCTCGGTGCCGCCTTTCAGTTCCTGTTTCGAGACGGACCGATCGATCCTGTCGACCGTATCATCTGCGACATGAACGGCGAGCGCTATCGCGGCAACGAATATGGCTTTGCGGTTCTGCGAAATCCGGGGCGCTTCAGGGATGCCGCAGATTTCGAGACGCCGGCGGACTGCTGGGGCGATGTCGGGGCCGCTTCGGGGCCGCTGTTCGTCAGCCTGGTCAGCGAGGCCGTGGCGCGCGACTATCAGAAAGGTCCGCTGTCGCTGATCTGGACGAGTTCCGAGAACGGCGCGCGCGCAACGGTGCTGCTGGGCGCGCCGGGAAAGAGAAGCTGATGCCAACGCACATCACCGTCAACGGCCTTGGCCTGACCTACAAGAGCACGGTAGGCCTTTCGATGGCGACCATCCCGGATGTCTGCAAAACGCCCAGTCCGGGCGGCCCCGTTCCGCTGCCCTATCCGAACATCGCAGACCAAAGCACTTTGCAAAACGGCACCACGACGGTCTTTGCCAAGGGCGGCAAGATGATCGCCATCAAGGGCTCGCAATACAGCATGAGCTCGGGCGACGAGCCCGGTACCGTCGGAGGCGTCAAATCCGGCGTCTTCAAGAAGGCGACGGACTGGATCACCTATTCGTTCGACGTCAAGATGGACGGCAAGAACGCCTGTCGCCATACCGACAAGAAATTTCACAATGACAAGAATACGGTCGACCTGGCCGGCAATTTCGATCCCAACGTGCCGCAGCCTGGATTGAATGCGTATCAGATATCGATCTGGAAGAAATGCGTCGAGCAGCACGACAAGTACGATGATATCAAGAAGGAGAATGAGAAGCTTTCCAACGACTACAAGGCGGCTAACGGAGAGAAGCCGAGCTTGACGAAGGGCAAGATCTGGTCAGGGCGAGCAACTCCGCAGGAGAAGGCAAACTACAAGAAATTCCTTGAGGACCAGAACGCGATTTTCGAGAAGCTGGCGCATGAAAGAGCCGTCTACATCGTGGAAGATTGCGATGACATCCCCTGGGACGGAGGCAAACCCACGAAGCAGGAGCGCCTCGATGGTCACTATGACGCGCACAGCAAGGTGGAGCAGGCCATCAAGAACAACAAGGCGGAGCTTGCCGACGCCAAGATGGGACCCTGAAAATGACGACAGCACTCGAAATCGCGGAGAAGATCAAAAAGGCGTGGTCGTCTGTCGAACCCCCACCACATGAGGATATGGCGTACTTCATCACAGGCTGGGGAAAGGGCGAGCGACACCTGTTTCTTGATGTAAAGCCAGTCGATGTCGATCGCGACGATTCGCGGTTTCTGGTGGCAGACGTGCTGGCAGAGATGTCGCCGCGTGCCACGGCGGCATATCTTGGGCCGTATCTGATGACCTTCTTCGAGGATCTGGCATTCCAGGAAGACATGGGCTTCTTCTCCGAGCCGATGGTGCGCGGGAGCGTCCTGTCGCTGCTCAGCCTGCCTAGAACCTGGTCCGACATCCGGCCTTACCTGTCGCAAAATTGCAAGGAAGCGCTCGGCGAAGCTGTGGCCTACATCCTGAAATCGCACGAGATATTGAAGCTGGACCGCCCGCTTATCCTGTCCCTGGAAAAGCTTTCGCGATCGATCGCAAGGGGCATCGACTGGGAGCCATAACATGGTCCGCGAACCGCCGCGACGGGGCGACAAGCAGGCCGCTCGATCACGGCGCGGCTGACCGGAGGCCTGGAAATCTGCTGTCGCTCCATGCCTTGACATTGGCCGCCACCGGCACTTTGACCGCAAAATCTCCAAACCGGTCCTCGAACGCCTGACCGAGCTCCGTCGGATCGAGAGTGAACAAGTCCTCCGCCTCGCGTGCTTCGGGAAACAGCTCGAGCAATGCCGCGCCGGCAGCTGGCGCAAAAGCCGGCGTCCGCATTTGGTGGATCAACCAGTGGAGAACCATGCGGTCTCCCAACATGCCGGCGCCGCGCACCGCAAGGGGCGCCGTCTCGGGCGATTTCAGCAGCCCGCCCATCCAGGCTCTCGCATCCTTTTCGGGCGCTGCCTTGATGGCGGCGCRCAGCGCCGTGATGGCGTCCGGACCGCCGCCGACCGCCACCCTGCGCAATTCGGCTCCGGCGAGGTCACCCGAGCCGAGCTCCGTCAATGCCCAGGCGGCCCAGAACCGCGGCTGTTCCTGGCCATCCTCGAGAGCCGTCCGCAATTCGTTGGCGAGGTCGGTTCGCCGCAGTTGGCCGGCCAGGCGCAGGCTGACGGCGCGGACGCGCGCATCGGGATCGCGCACGAGCCGCGACAGCATCTCCTTGGGGTCGACGCCGTGTCCAAGGCAGGCCGAAACCCCGAGAAAGCGCTTGAACGCGTCCGGCGCGCCGATCCAGTTACGCACCTCGGCGGCGATTGCCCGCGGCTTGTGCCAAGCCAACGCGCCGATCAGTCCGCGCGCGTCATCCTGACTTTGGCGGCCGAGTTCGATGGCTTCGGCCAAACGGCTGCCGTTGCTCTGCTCGATCGCCATCCAGGCGTAGAGGAAGAGCTCGCCCTTCTCGGGGAAATCCTCATAAGCGGCGGCGACAAACGGCCAGGCCGCGGGACCGGCGATGCGCAGACCATCGAGGTTGGTTTCCAGACGGCGCTCGACGCCCGAGACGGCGGCAAGATCCGGCGGATCGGCCAGCATCAACGTATCGCGCTGCGCCCAGAGGAACGCGGCCTGTTCGGCGTGCTGCCTGACGATGCCGGCAACGATCGGCCGTTCCGACGGGCCTTTGGCCGCTTGATTGCGAGCGGCAGCCATCGTCAGTTGAGATCGATGGATCCGCCGCGGATGCGGTTGGCGGCGCTTGCGTGGCTGGTGACATAGGTGCCGCGAATGGTTATGCGGCCATCCTTTTCCATGAGGATCGTCGCCTTGCCGCAGCGCAGCTCGATGCGTTCTTCGCCGATGATGCGAACACACTCGCCGTCACGAACGACCTGCGGCGCTGCGCTCTTGCGCGCAGGCTCGACGATGCGGCCGACGATCAGCGGCTTCATCGCGTTGCCTTCCTGAAACAGCAAGGCAACCTCCTGGCCGATCATGTCGGCGGTCAGTTCGGTCAGGCTGCGCGCGGGCAAGGCGGCTTCTTCCGGATTGCCGGGGAAGACCACCAGCGGCGAAGCCGCATCGTCGAAACCGAGGAAGATGCCGATCACCACACCATCGATGCGCTCGCGAACGTCGCTCATCGCCGATCCCTCAATTCTCACTGATGGTCGAGCCCTTGATGACCACGTCGCTCGACGCCTTGATGCTGATCTTGCCCGACCCCTTGACCGAAATGTCCTTGCCTTCGATCGCGATCGTGCCGTCCTTCTTCATCATGATCTTCGCCGATCCGGTCTGGATCAGTATTTCGTCGCCGGCATCGATCACCAGCTTCTTGCCGACCTTGATCGAGCTGTCCTCGCCGACGCTGATTGCGCTGCCTTTTGCAATGCCCAGCGTGTGGGCGCCTCCAACGCTCGTGGAGTCATCGGCACCAATGCTGGCGCTGCGCGCCGCGCCAACGCTGAACGACTGAGCGCTTCCGACGGCTACACTTTGATTGGCGCCGACATTGACGGTTTGCGAGGCACCGATGTCCCAGCTGTCCGCGGCGCCAATGCTGTGGCTTTGGTTGATCCCCACGCTCACCGACCGTGTCGCACCAATCGTGTTCGTCTGCGAGGCGCCGACCGATCGCGCTTCCGCTGCCCCCACCGTATCGACGCGCGCGACACCCACCGTGACCGTCTGATTGAGCCCCACGGTCTGCGAATGGTTGGCGTCGATGTTCTCGGTCGAGTTGGCGACGACGTGGATCGTCTCGTTGGCCATAACCGTCAGCGACCGGTTCGCGCCCACCGTCTCGGTGTCGTTCGAGCCGATGTTGGTGGTCTGGTCGACGCCGATCTTGACCGTCTTGTTGTTGCCCACGTCCTCATCGAGGTTGTGGCCGACGGAGTGCTTGGCGTCGTGGTCGATGCGGTCGGACTGGTCGTGCTGGACCGTCTTGTTGCGGTCGTGCTTGATCAGCAGGTGGTGGTCCTTCTGAGCCTGGAAATTGACCAGCTCGGAGCCGGCCTTGTCCTCGAACATCAGTTCGTTGTAGCCGCCGCCACCTTTCGAGGAATTCGACTTCCATCCGGATTGCGTGGCGTTGCCCGGCAGCCCGTAGGGCGGCATCTGCGAGGCGTTGTAGACGCGGCCGGTGATGATCGGCAGGTCCGGATCGCCCTCGATGAAATCGACGATGACCTCCTGGCCGATGCGCGGGATCTGGATGAAGCCCCAATTGCTGCCGGCCCAGGTCTGCGAGACGCGCACGAAGCAGGATGAGTTCTGGTCCTTCTTGCCGAGCCGGTCCCAGTGGAACTGCACCTTCACGCGGGCATATTTGTCGGTGAATATCTCCTCACCCGAAGGGCCGACGACGGTCGCGGTCTGCGGCCCGCGCATGATCGGCCGCGGCGTGATGCGCGGCGGCCGGTAGGGCAATTTGGTGGGCGCAACGCCAAGCACCACCTTGAAATTCTCGCTGTGGGCCTCGTTCTGGGTCCGGTAGCCGGGATCGAACAGCCGGTATTCGGCGCTGACCACCAGATAGTCCTGGTTCTGGTCGTCGCGCGGAAAACTTTCGAGCGTGAACTTGCAGCCGGAAAAAAGGCCGCGCACCGTGCCAACCGCCGTGCTGTGCTGGTGCACGGCCTGAAGTTCCTCGCGGCGGATCCCGGCGATCTTGTCGCCGCGCCCGACATCGAGATGGGCGCCCGGCTGGCGATAGTTCTCGCCAGAGGCTTCCTTATGGGCGAAGGGCTGGGCGGATTTCGCCATCAGATCGGCGCCGGGCTTCTCGAAATCATAGTCCGTATGCGCATAAGCGCCCGGCCGCACCGCGCTGCCAGGGATCCATTCGGTGATGTATTCGACATCGCGCCGCGAGGCCTGGCCCTCGAAGTTGTAGAGCACCTTCTCGTAGCCGGGCGCCGGCTTCAGCTTGCTCATCGCATCGCAGAGGATGAGCGTGTGCTTGCCCTCGTCGTGCTCGAAGAAATAGAAGATGCCTTCGTGCTCGAGCAGCCGCTGCACGAAATCGAGATCGCTCTCGTCATACTGCACGCAGTATTCGCGCTGGGGATAGGATCCCTGCAGCCGCTTCTCGAACTTGGCGATGCCGTATTTCGAGAAGATCTTCTCGACGATCTCCACCGCCGTCATGTTCTGGAAGATGCGGCAGTCGGTGGTGTTGCCTAGGAACCAGAGCCACGGCCTGACGGTCGCCTCGTAGAAGGCCAGCCGGTCCTCGATGCGGGTCAGCTTGAAATCCGACACGAGGCCGCTGAACCAGCGCTTAGGATCGGATTCGCCCTCGACCGAAACGACACCGCCCAGCATCTTCAACGGGTCGATGTCGCGGTTCTTCGAGACGAAGCCGACCGTATAGGCGAAACAACGGCTGATCTCATCTCGGCCGATGAGATGGGTGAAGGTCAGGTCGGCGCCAGCCGGCGTCTGTACTACCGTGGCACGTTCGTTCGGCATGGGTCGTGCCCCTCCTCGACGCGGCCGCCAGTGTGATGGTTTGAAGCCCCCGCTCTATTAACTGCATCACATTCGGGAGCGTTCGAGTTCACCGCACCGTACCGAGGCCAGCCTAGCACATGTTTGGAGGAGGCCAAATAACAGCGATGGCTAAAGCGCGCCCGCGCACCGGTGTGAAACGCTCCTCTCCCACTCAGCGTGCAAGCTGCTAGAATACCGAGGCAATTTCGGGACAGCGCGTAGCGGTTTCCGTCCGGAGTTGCGCCAAAGATAAGCATTTGTTGACCAAGTTCGGCGACGCTTCCGGATGTTCATCTCTCTCCAGATCAGCAATGCCGACAGGCTGCCGGCCGGGACCGCCGCCAGCTATGCCGCCCGCGACCGCAGCTTCGAGATCGGCCGCGAGAATTGCGACTGGACGCTGTCCGATCCGGACAAGTTCATCTCGGGCCGGCATTGCGAGGTCCGCTACCAGGCGGGTTCGTTCTGGCTCTACGACCTTTCGCGCAACGGCACTTTCATCAACGGTTCGAGCCAGCGCATGGCCGGGCCGCACCGGCTGGCCCAAGGCGACCGGCTGCTGATCGGCCGCTATGTCGTCACCGTTTCGATCGAAGACGAACGGGCCGCGACCGGGCATCCGCAGACCAGGGCCGGGTCAACACAGCGCGAGCTGCCGCCTTCGACCGGCCGGCCCGCGGATCCCGGCCATGAGCCGTTCTTCAGTCCGGCGGAACAGCGCTCCACCGGGGCGGCGGCGGTGTCGACATCGTCGGCGTTGCAACAGCCGGGGCTGGCAGCCCCACCCAATCGACCCGCGGAGGCGGACGCGATATTGCGGCAGATCGCCAGGGCGGCTGGCATCGCGCCGGACTTGCTGCAATCGCGCGACCCGCACGAGATCGCGGCCGAGATCGGCGCGGTGCTGAGGATCACGGTCGAGCAACTGTCGCTTCTGCTCAAGGCGCGCGCGGCGGCGAAGGTGCTCGCCAAGAGCGCCCACCGCACGATGATCGGCGCCGAGGACAACAACCCGCTGAAATTCGTGCCGGGCACCGACGACATATTGGAGATCATGTTCGCCAAGCGCAGGGCCGGCTATCTCGATGCCAGGCACAGCGTCGAGGACGCGTTCCGCGACCTGAAGGCGCATGAGATCGCAACCTATGCCGCCATGCAGGCCGCGCTGTCGCGGCTGCTCGACGACCTGTCGCCGGAGGCGATCGCCAGGAAGATCCCGCCTGCGTCCTTCTCGTCCAGGAAGAGCCAGGCCTGGGATGCGCTCGTCGCGACCTGGCGGACGATGGAAGACAAGCACGAGAACGGCATGCTCGATGTCTTCCTCGCCTATTTCGCCGAAGCCTACGCCAAGGCCGACAAGCAGAAATAGCCGCAGGGGCACTAGGGCATTTCACCGTTTCACGGAAACGGTGAAATGCCCAGTCTTCTTGTTTTCACGCAATTCCGGACGGAAAACCGCTCACACTTTTTCTGGAATTGCTCGAACCGCGCCCGCCGTATGTGACCGGCCTCATAGAAGAAGCCACCTCTTCGAGCATGTTGCTTCCTGATTTCAATCGGCGGCCCCGTTTCAATTGGGTATCCGGGCGACTAGAATGCGCATGGACGCTTGCCCGGCGGGCAAAGCGGCGCGGCTTGGGGCGTGTGCAGCAATGTCATGTTTCGGCGAGATGAGCCTTTCCATGCGGCCCGCCGCCGAGGCTCAGCCTGAAGCAAGTTTCCTCCGGCGAAGGCATGTTCGTCGCGCCGCGACGGTGGGGCGCCGCCGATGAGCTCGAAAGACGATCCTTCCAGGCCGGCGGACAAGACCGTCATCCGCGCGCCACGGCCGAAGCAGAAGCCGCTTGCGGCTGCCGCGAATTCCGGCCCGGAAAGCGCACGGCCTGCTCCATCCCCTGCCCGCGAAGCGACAGTGTTCGACCCCGGCGGCGGCCGGCAGATGCCAACCGGCTGGTCGTCCGGAACCGTGCTCTTTCAGGGGCCAAGTCCCGGAGCGGCCGCAAATGCGGCGCCGGGGCTGCCGCAGAATGCCCTGATCGACGCGGCCAATGGCGTGCGATACGCCGCGGCCAATCCAATCCTCGCCGCTGCGGCGCCGCTGCTGATGCTCTTCGGCCAGTTGCGGCTGATGCCGGTCGAACGGCAAGCCGCGCCCTTGGCCGAGCATATCGCCGACGCGATCGAGAGTTTCGACCGTGCGATCGCCAAAGCCGGCGTGGCCGAGGAAGATGCGCGGATCGCCAAATTCGCCCTTTGCGAAACCGCCGACGACCTCGTCGGCAACCTGCCCTGGCCAAGCAAGGACAGCTGGCTACCGCACAGCCTGGTGACCCGGTTCTTCCACACCCAACCGACGGGCGCCGGCTTCTACGAAGCGCTGAACAACATCCTCGCCAGGCCGGAAGCGCATTACGACCTGCTCGAACTGATGCATGCCTGCCTGTCGCTGGGTTTCGAGGGCCAGTATCGGGGTCTGGCCCAACAACGAAACACGCTCGAACGCGTCCGGCGCGATGTCTACGACACGCTGCGCTACTTCAAGCCGCGCGCCGGCGACGACATCTCGCCGCGCTGGCAAGGCATGGCGGCGGCGTTGCCGAAGCCGAGGGCGCGGCTGCCGCTCTGGGCGGTCGCGGCCGCCGCGGCGACGCTGGTGACGGCAGCCTTCTTCGGACTGCGGGTGCTCATCACCGACGAAGGCGACGCTACCGCCGGCGAGTTGCTGGCGCTCAATCCCTCGACGCCCGTCACCATCGAGCGCGCCAGCGTGGCGCCCACTGAGCCGGCGCAAGCCAGCCCGCCACCGCCCGTGGTTCCAGATACCACCCAGATCGATCGCATCCGCGCCGCACTTGCCAAGGAGATCGCCGGCGGCGGACTGAGCGTCGGCGAGAAAGGCGAATTCATCGTCGTCGAGATCAACAACCAGCTCTTGTTCGCCTCCGGCCAGGCAGAGTTGAAGGCTCAGTTCAAGCCAGTCGCCGCCGACATCGCCACCGCGCTCGACGCCGAACCCGGACCGATCAACATCATCGGCCATACCGACAATGTGAAGCCGAAGAAGTCGAGCCAGTTCAAATCGAATTTCGACCTTTCCGTCGCCCGCGCCAAAGCCGTCCAGGCATTGATGGCCAAGCAATTGAAGGACCCGACGCGGCTCAGTGCCGACGGCAAGGGCGAGGACGAACCGATCGCCGACAACGGCACGGCCGACGGCCGCGCCAGGAACCGCCGCGTCGACGTGATGGTTCCGAAACAGGAGAGTTTGCAGACCGGCGTGGCGGAGAACGGCGACTGATGCGCTGGCTGCTGCGGATCTTCAGCCTGGCTGCGCTTGCCGGTTTCTCGGCGGCGGTCTGGTATGCCGGGCCGCTGATCCGCTTTGAAGACACGCACCCGCTTGGTCCCGTGTGGCTCAGGGCCACGATCATCGGCGTCAGCGTCGCGGTGCTCGCGCTGTTCTACGGGATCCGATTCTGGCAGCGCCGCAAGGCGCAAAAGGCGCTCGAAACGGCCATCGCGCGCAGCGACGAGCGCGACGACGATTCACAGGTGCTCGAAGCGCGCATGGGCGAAGCGATCGCGACGCTGAAGCGGATGAGCGGCAAGCGCAATTTCCTCTATGACATCCCCTGGTACATCATCATCGGCCCGCCCGGCGCCGGCAAGACGACGGCGCTGGTCAATTCCGGGCTGAAATTCCCGCTTGCCGGCTCCGGCAGCGCGCAGCCGGTGGCCGGCGTCGGCGGCACGCGGTCCTGCGACTGGTGGTTCACCGACGAGGCGGTGCTGATCGATACGGCCGGCCGCTATACGACGCAGGAATCGGACCGCGAGCGCGACAGAGCGAGCTGGCTCGCCTTCCTGGGGCTGCTCAAGAAACAGCGCACCCGGCAACCGATCAACGGCGTCATCCTCGCCATCAGCCTTGCCGACCTGGTCGGCTTCGACGACCGGCAGCTCGACGCGCATGTCAGCGAGATCAGGAGCCGCCTGCGCGAACTGCACGAGACGCTGAAGATCCAGTTCCCGGTCTATCTGCTCTTCACCAAGGCCGATCTCGTCACCGGCTTCATGGATTATTTCGGCAACCTTGACGAGACGCGCAGGCGCAAGGTGTGGGGCGCGACATTCCAGACGGCCGACCGCACCAAAAACATGACGGGCGACGCGCCGGCAGAATTCGACGGACTGGCCAAGCGGCTCGCCGAAGACGTCGCCGACCGCCTGCAGGAAGAGACCGACCCTGTAGCGCGGATCGCGCTGTTCGGTTTTCCGGCACAGTTCGGCGCGCTGAGGAACCGGATAACCCAATTTATCGGCAGCCTGTTCGATGCCTCGCGGTCACAGGTCAATGTCAGCCTGCGCGGGCTCTATTTCTCGTCGGGCACCCAGGAAGGGACGCCTTTCGACCAGGTGCTTGGCGCGATCGGCCGCAGTTTCGGCAGTGCTTCGCAAGCGCATCTTTCCGGCGCCGGCAAGAGCTTCTTCCTGCATGACCTGCTGACCAAGGTGATCTTCCCGGAATCGGGCTGGGTGTCGTTCGACCGGGCCGCCGAACGGCGCGCCAGGCTGGCCAGGTTCGGCGGCCTGGCCGCGATCGCGCTGGCGGCCTTGGCGGCACTCGGCGCGCTGGGCCTCAGCTTCTTCGCCAACAGAGAGCTGATCGCCTCCACAAGGCAAGCCGTGGCGCATTATCGTGACAGCGCCGATGCGCTGCTCAAGAGCACCACGGTGACCGACGTCGACCTCGAAAACGTCATCGGTCCGCTCGACCAGTTGCGCAACCTGCCGGCCGGTTTCGAAAATGGCGACCAGGCAAAGCCGATCGAGGAGACGTTCGGGCTCAGCCAGCGCGCGCGGCTGCTGTCGGCCTCCAAGACCGCCTACCGGCAGGCACTGGAGCGGACCTTCCGCTCGCGGCTGCTGGTGCAGGCGGAGCGGACGATCCAGGCCAGGATGGCCGATCCGATCGCGCTCTACGAGCCACTGAAGATCTACCTGATGCTGGGCGGCAAGGCGCCGAAGGTCGATGACGAGCTGATCGTCTCGTGGATGAAGCAGGACTGGGAAGAGAACCGCTACCCCGGCGAGAACAACCGCGAGGGCCGCGCACAACTCGAAAAGCACCTGCGCGCGATGCTTTCGCTCGACGACGCCTACGATCCAACCTTCGCGCTCAACCAGCCGCTGGTCGAGGCCGCGCAGCGCTCGCTCGGACGCATGAGCCTCGCCGACCGCGCCTCGGCGCAGATCAAGTCGGCGGTCTACGCGGCAAGGCTGCAGGATTTCTCCATCGCCGCGAAAGCCGGTCCGGAAGCGCAGCTGCTGTTCGAGCGCACGGACGGCAGCGAACTTGCCGATCTTCAGGTCCCCGGCCTTTATACACGCGCCGGGTTCAACCGCTTCTTCCTGCCGCAGCTCTCGCGCATCGCGCAGATGCTCGTCGACGACCAATGGGTGCTCGGCGGCGGCGGTGAGCAGGGCGGCATCGACCAGGACCTGCCCAAGCTCGGTCCCGAACTCATCGACCGTTACGGCAAGGAATTCGCCGCCGCCTGGAACGGCGCGCTCGACCAATTGAAGCTCAAGGCGATGCTGAAGGACAAGCCGCAATATCTCGCGCTCTCCGCCGTCGCCGCGCCGGACTCACCTCTCGACCAGCTCTTCACCGCAATCGCCGATGAGACCGCATTGACGAAGGACAGCACCGCCGAGGGCGACACCGGCATGGCGCAGCAGGATCCAGCCGGCATGGCCAAGGGCCTCGCCCGCATCGGCCTGCAGGTCGCCGGGGGGAAGTCGCAAAGCCGCGCCGGCGCAAGCCCGGCCGTTGCGCAGAATGCCGGCGCGAGCGTCGAGGCGCAGTTCCGTTCGTTCCAGGCGCTGGTCGGCGGAGCCGCCGGGCGCCGGCCGCTCGATGCGCTGACGCAGAACTTCCACGACATCTTCCAGAGCCTGAAGCTCGCGGCCGATGTCCCCACGCAGACCGAACGCGTCAACGCCAATCTGCAGCTCCAGATCTCGACATTGCGCGCCAATGTCTCGCGCCTGCCCAAGCCGCTGGCGCGCATGGTCAACGCGGCGGCCGACGAATTCGAAGGCAATGTCGCCGAGGCTTCAGTCGCCAACCTCAACCAGAGCCTCGACCAGACGGTGACGCGCGCCTGCGAGGAGGCCGTCAACGGCCGCTATCCCTTCACCCGCGACGGCGCCGACGAGATCTCGATGGCGGATTTCACCAAGCTGTTCGCGCCGGGCGGCCTGATGGACCGCTTCTTCGCACAGAACCTTGCGCCGCTGATCGACATGACCGGCCAGGAATGGACCTGGAAACAGGATGCGCGTTCCAGCAAGGACCTTGCAAAATCGACCTTGAAGGCGTTCCAGGCGGCCGCGGAAATCCGCAACGCCTTCTTCCCTTCCGGCGGTTCGGTGCCCTCGGTCTCGATCACCATCACCCCCACCTCGATGAACAGTGAAGTCGACAGCGCCGTGCTCGACGTCGACGGGCAGACGGTCCAGAGCGCCCAGACCGGCAACGCGCCGAGCATCGTGACATGGCCGAGCGGCGCCGCTTCCGGGTCGGCGAGCCTCAGCCTCGTGCCGGAAATGCCTGGACGCGAGTCCGAGCTCAAATTCGAAGGACCGTGGGCGTTGAAGCGACTGTTCGACAAGGCGACCATCACCGGCGACGGCGCCAACATCGAGGCGCGTTTCGTGATCGGCGGACGCGATGTCGCCTACACGATCCAGGCCGGCTCGGGGGCCAATCCCTTGCTGCTGCCGGCCTTGTCCGGCTTCAGCTGTCCGAAGGCGTTCTGACATGGCTGGATCGCGCCTTCATTTCGATACTCTAATGTACACGCTTGTGGCAGAGTGGCTTGGGCACACGGCCCATGGCCGGTCACAGAGGACGCTCGCTGAGCGCTTGGTGGCAAATTGAGCACTGTCGCCCTCCCCATCGACAGCTTCGGCGTCAGCCACCAGGGCTGCGTGCGCGACCACAACGAGGACAACTACCTCATCGAACCGCAGACCGGGCTCTGGGTGGTGGCCGACGGCATGGGCGGGCATGAGGCCGGCGAAGTCGCCTCGGCCAGTATCGTCGATCACCTCGCGACAATCGGCATTGCGAGTTCGGCGCCGGACCTCCGCGCCCGCTTCGAGGACCGGCTCAGCCGCGCCAACGCCGAGATCCGCGACATATCGCGCTCGCGCGGCATCACTATCGGCTCCACTTTCGCGGCCCTGCTTGCCATGGATGGGCGCTTCGCCTGCCTGTGGGCCGGCGACAGCCGCATCTACCTTGTCCGCAACGGCTCGATCTTCCAGGTCTCGAAGGACCACACCGAGGTGCAGGAACTGCTCGACCGCGGCATGATCAGCGCGGAGGAAGCGCTGACCTGGCCGCGCCGCAACGTGATCACCCATGCGGTCGGCGTCAGCGACGAACTCGAGATCGATTTCCAGCAGGGCGAGCTGATGGCGGGCGACGTCTTCGTGCTGGGCACCGACGGACTGACCGCGCATGTCAGCGACGCCGAGATCGAGGCCGCAGTGAGGTCCGCCACGCCGCGGGCGGCCTGCCAGGCCCTCTTGGACATGGTGCTGGCGCGCGGCGGCACCGACAATGTGACCATCGTACTCGTGAAGATCGGCAGCGGGCATAGCGGCGCGCACCATTCGGATCGGTCCGCAGTGGAGGGCCTGGCCAGATGAGCGACGACGACAAGACACGGATAGCGGCGAACGTCACCTATGCCGGCGTCGGCACCCAGCTCAGCGGCATCTACGAGCTCGACGAGAGGATCGCGTCGGGCGGCATGGGCGAAGTCTATCGCGGCCACAACATCCAGACCGGCGACCATGTGGCGATCAAGATCGTGCTGCCCGAATTCGCCCGCGACCAGACAATCCTGTCGCTGTTCCGCAAGGAAGCGTCGATCCTCAATCATTTGTCGCACGACGCGGTGGTGCGCTACCACGTGTTCACAATCGATACGGGTATCGGCCGCCCCTATCTCGCGATGGAGTTCGTGGACGGCCAATCGCTGTTCGACGTCATGCGGCGCGGGCCCATGCCGGGGGAGGACGTGCGCCGGCTGTGCCATCGGCTCGCATCGGGCCTCGCCGCGGTGCACCAGGCGGGCGCCGTGCACCGCGACCTCTCGCCGGACAACATCATCCTGCCCGGCGGCCGGGTCGAGCGCGCGAAGATCATCGATTTCGGCATCGCCCGGTCGGCCACCGTCGGCGGCGAGACGCTGATCGGCGGCAAATTCGCCGGCAAATACAATTACGTTTCGCCGGAACAGCTCGGCCTCTATGGCGGCGAGGTCAGCGAGCAATCCGATATTTACAGCCTCGGGCTGGTGCTCGCTGCGGCGCTGCGCGGAAAGCCGCTCGACATGAGCGGGTCGCAATATGACGTCATCGAGAAACGCCGGACCGTGCCGGACCTGTCGGATATCGATCCCGATTTCCGCGAGCTCCTCGAAGCCATGCTGCAACCGGATCCGCGCGACCGGCCGGCGAGCATGGCCGAGATCGCCCGGGCGACGCGCGGCGAGGATCTCGAGCCGACATTGCCGCCGCCGGTGCCGTTCGGCGCGCGCGAACGTTCGGGCCTGCCGCGGGCCGGCTGGACGGCGCCGCCGGACCCGAAGCCCCAGCCTCCGGCGCCTCCCGGCGAGCCGCGCTTCGTCGAGCATGTGCGCCCGGCATATCTATCAGAGCAACGACCCGCGCCACCTGCCGCTCCCCCCAGCGCGCCCGCACCGGCTGCGCCCAAAAAGGCTTCGCGGATGCCGGCCATCGCCGGCGGCGTCGCGGCGCTCGCTGTCGTGGCGGCAGGCGGCCTCTATTTCAGCGGCGCCCTGGCGCCCACCCCAGTGGCGGAAACATCCAAGCCGCTGACGCCGAAGCCGGTCGCCGAAGCCGCCAAACCAGTGGCCGAAGCGCAGCAGCCGGAGGCGCAGAAACCACAGCCGCAAGCGCCGGTCGCGCCTCAGCCGGAGGCGCCGAAACCTGATACGGCGAAGCCGCCCGCCCAATCCAATGCGGAGGCTAAGACGCCCGTCGAGCAACCGGCGCCGCCAGCCACCCAGCCGGAGAGCGAGACCAACAGCCAGGCGCGTCTCCCGCAGGTCGAGACCAAACCGGTGCAACCCTCGGCACAACAGTCGTCAACGGCTGCGCCGGCTCCCGCGCCAACGGCCGCGGAAAGCCCGCCGGCGCAGCCGCCGAGCGAGCCGGCGGCCAAGACGCCGGAGCCGAGCCAGGCGGCTGAGAACAAGTCCACACAAGAGGCAAATCCGCCGGCGGCCAAGCCCAGCGTGAAAGACCTCGTGGACATGCTTTCCAAGCTGCCCAAGCCGAACGCGTCCCCGCCGCCGACCTCGCAAAACCAGGCGGCGGCGCAGCCAACCCCTCCGCCGGCCGAGCCGAAGGCGCAGACCCCGACAGCCAGCCAGCCGGAAACACCGGTAGAACCGGCGCAACAACCGCAAACACCGGCGGCCAAGCAGCCCGACATCGATGTCGCCATCAATGTGCCAAAGCCAGCGGTTCCGACACCGGAAGATGATATGGCCAAGTGGAACGACCAGCGCTCCTGGGTGCGCGATTTCAGCGGCGGCAGCTGTTTCTACGCGAACGTGACGTCGGGACCCGGCGCCGCCCCCACGATCGAGGGCTACGGAACGGTGGTCCAGCCCTTCGAGCAATTGCTCAGCGATTTCCAGTCCAGGTTCCATGTCGAGCCGGACATCAGCGTGCGCCTCATCACGCTCTCCCAGTGCGGCGTGCCCACTTTCCTGCGCTTCCTCGACCGGAGCTCGGCCGCGAAGCCGCAGCTTGTGCTGGACCGGACATCGGTCCCGGACGGCTCGCCGGTCAGCGGCGCGCTCTATACTGGCGGTGGGCTCGTCTCGAACATCATGCTGATCGACCACAAGGGCGTCGCCTTCAACCTCGACGATCGCATGGTGCCGCAGACCGACAAGGTGACCTTCAACATCCCGATCGGCCTCGCCGCCGCGGACAAGGCGGCCGGCAAGGCGGTGCCGCAGATCATGCTGGTGATCACCGGGCCCAAGGACATCCAGGCCGCGATGTTCTCCAGGCCGACGCCGGCCTCGGAGCTGTTGCCAAAAATCCTCGAGGAGATCGAGGCCGGCGGATCGCAGTTCTCGGCCACGGCCACCTATTTCCGGCTTGGCGGATAGCATGAACGCCGATGGACTTTCGCACCCTGCGCTCCCTGTACCAGCCCTCGCCACGCAAGCAGCGTAACTGGCTTCGCTCACTCTTGCCGGGCCGCATGACGCTTGCGGCGCTGCTCGGCGCGGCGCTCCTCTCGATCCTTTCGCCGGGCAAGGCGCATGCCGAATTCACCGTCTGCAACCAGACGCTCGACGTCGTCAATCTCGCGGTGGGACAGAAGGTCGACAATGCCGACCAGACGGACGGCTGGTGGACGATCGGCGCCAACCAGTGCGTCAATGTCATCCGCGAGGAGCTGACCAACCGCTACATCTATCTCTACGCGACGGACGTCTTCGGCCACGCGATCCTCAACGGGACGACCGAGATGTGCATCGACCGGCGGCGCTTCTCGATCCGCGGCATCGAGGAGTGCTGGCAGCGCGGCCATATCGCGGCGCGCTTCGTCGAGGTCGATACGCTCGAGCAGGTGCGCTGGACCTATTTCCTGACCGGAAACAGCCCGTGACGCACGCGATCGACACGAGCTTCAAACAGAAGAAGCTGGCGCGCTTGGCCGAGCGCCGGCGCAAGCTCTGGCGCGGAATCCTTGCAGGGGCCGCAACGCTCGCCGTCGTCGCTTTAGCCACCGGCTTCTACCTGACCAAGGACTATTGGTCGTTCGGCGACGAAGATGAAGAGCTGCATCCGGTCGAGGGCATGGAAGACGTGCCCCCCGACGCCTCGGTCTATGTGCCGGCGATCATCGATCTGGCCGGCGATCCGATGTGGATCACGCTGGCGCCCGATGCCGACACCGCAACGAAGGGCAAGACCGTCGCGCGTCCGGCCGAGCTCGACAGTTCAGGCGCTTCGCCGCAGATCGAAATCCTCTCCGACGTGATGCTGAGCGCCAGCGAAAAGTTCATGACGACGATCCCGTCGACGCAGGAGGATTTCGCCTTCTTCCAGGCGCAGCGGCAAGCCGCTCCGAAACCTTCGACAACGGCGCCCGACGACCGCCAGCCGGCCCCGCCCACCCCCGCCGCGGCGCCGAGCGATCAACAGGGCGATCCGCAAGGCGATCTGGCGAACGACCTCCAGGCGGCGCCGGACGAGAGCGACGCCGGCTCGGCGCCCAAGGCCGACGCCGACGACCCCGAGGCCGGGTGGGGCGAGACTATCGACCAGGGGGAAGCGGCACTGCCGGCCTTCAAGAAAACCGCGATCGAGAACAACACGACCGTCGCGACCGTCACCAGCGAATATCAGCGCTTCGAGGCGACCGAAGACACCTTCGTGAAGATCCTCAACGACCGCAGCCTGGACAGCGTGGCGCTCGATGCGCATTTCTCCGCCGACGACGCGAAGCTTGCGGGCGAGGCGCTGAAGACGCTGTTCAACCGCGACAGGCTGGAGGCCGGCTTTGTCGTGGCCATGCGCGGGTTCCGGCCGAACCGCGAGACGACGACCATGTCGCTGATGCAGGTCTCCGTCTATGCGAGGAACGTCTATGTCGGCACGCTGACGCGCAATGCGGCCGGGGCCTTCGTGTCGGGCGTCGACCCCTGGGTGCGCGAGGATCTGTTCAACTATTCCGGCGCTTCCGACCAGGGCGGGCCCAAGCGTCAGTACCGCCTGCTCGACGCGATCTATTCGACGGCGGCGCGCAACAAGGTGCCGACCAGCGTCATCGGCGAGGCGATCATGTATCTGTCGCGGGGGCAGGACCTCGACGCCTTCGCCAGCGAGGACCAGCGCCTGGTGCTGATCTATTCGCAGACGCCGCGCGGCCAAGGCGAGATCTCCGGGCGGGTGCTCTATGTCGGCGTCCAGGGCGCGGACAGGAGCCTCGACTGTTTCGTCTTCCAGCAGAGCGACGGCCAGTATGCCTGCGTGACCGGCGACGACCAGGTGCGCTCGCTCACCGTCACCAACGGCATGGTCACGCCGGTCGCCGGGGTGATGACCTCCACCTTCGGCCCGCGCAAGCATCCGATCCTCGGCACGGTCCGTATCCACAAGGGCGTCGACTGGGCGGCGCCGGTCGGCACGCCGATCATGGCCGCCTTCGACGGCGAGATCTCTTTCCAGGGCGATGGCGGCAGCTACGGCAATCTGGTGAAGATCACGCATGCCAACGGCCGCGAGACGCGTTACGCGCATATGCAGAAATTCGCCATCGCCAGCGGCGTCGGCACCAAGGTGAAGGCCGGCGACGTCATCGGCTATATCGGCACCACCGGGCTTTCGACCGGTCCGCATCTGCATTTCGAACTCTACCAGAATGGCGAGGCGATCGACCCGCTGGGGACGGTCACCACGGTGGCTACCGCCGTTGCCGTCAGTTCCGGCGGTTCCGGCGATACCGCCGTCGAAACGCTGACGGACCGGATCGTGCATGTCGAAAGCGGCGGCAGCGCGCGGGCCAAGAACCCGCTTTCCTCGGCGACCGGCGCCGGCCAGTTCATCTCCAAGACCTGGATCCGGATGATGAACACCTATCGGCCCGACCTCGCCCGCTCGCTGTCGACGGCCGACCTGCTTGCGCTTCGCTACGACGCGACGCTGTCGCGCGAAATGGTGCGCAACCTGGCGCGCGAGGGCGAGGCCTATCTGCGCGCCCGCGGCCACCAGATTACTGCCGGCCGCCTCTATCTTTGCCATTTCCTCGGCATGGAAGGCGCTGCCCAGGTTCTGGCGGCCCCCGGCTCGACGCAGTTGAGCGCGGTGCTCGGGTCGGCCGTCATCCAGGCCAACCCGTTCCTCACTGGCAAGACCGCCAGTTACGTCGTCGATTGGGCCGAGCGGAAGATGGGGCAGAAAGCGCCGCGCGTGGTGACCGATCAGGGCCAGCCGACGACGACCACGACCGAAGTCCGGCAGACCTCGCCGGAATTCGAAAAATACAAGCAGGCGATCACTGCGCTGATAGGCTCCATCCAGGACACGCTGGAGCCTGGCTAGCCCCGTAGGGAGCGCTGCCGTCCGTTGCGTCGCAATGAGCCGGCCGGCGGCCTATTCCGTCCGGATCCGCATTTCCACCCGGCGGTTGACCGGGTCGTAGGGGTTGGCGACGCGCGGGTGCGACTTGCCGAGGCCTATCGCTTCGAGCCGCGCCGATTCAACGCCGTTGGCTTCGAGGAAGGCGGCCACCGATTGCGCCCGTCGCTGCGACAGGTCCTGATTGTAGCGATCCGTGCCTGTCGCATCGGTGTGGCCTTCGACGACGAAGCTGAACGTGCTCAGCCTATTGTCCTTCAGCGCCTTGGCAAACTCGTCCAGCTCCGTGCGCGCGGTCTGGTCGAGCTGGGCCGAATCCAGGGCAAAATTGATMATCATGTCGAGGCCGGCCTTCTGAGGCGGCGCCTCGTTCTTCTCGGCCTTGCTCTTGCACTCTTCCTCGGTGCCGACGCAGATGCCGCGCGAGGCGCCAAGATTGCCTTGGCCGGCGAAGAATTTCACGATGTCTTCCGATTTCTGAAGCGGATCGGCGTAAACGTGCGTTGAAAAAAGCACGGCCGCCAATGCCAAGGCTGAGCTGCCCCACCGCATGACCGTCACTCCTGTTAGAACGGGCCTGTTTGAACGGGTTTTCGCTGGCGCGCACTATATCAAATCCCGAAACGATTGTCTGTGAACAAGCGCACGTTGCCAGTGGCTTCCGCCTGATAAAGGGGGAGGCTTGACCGGCACTCAGCCGCGGGCTTGAGTGTTGTTCTGCCGGTGCTCGGGGTGTGGCGGCCATGGCCAATGAACTCGGATACAGAACGGCGAGGGATCTGTTTCTTGCCTGTCCCGCGATCGCCCGGGACATGAAATCGCCGGCCGCCGCCCAACCCCCGCTGGAATTCTGCCGCGCTTTGCTCGCCGGGCGCGTGCCGGAGGAAGCCGTCACGTTCTGCGCCTATCTCCTGCCCGAGCGCGCCGCGGTCTGGTGGGGGCATGAATGCCTGAGCAATCTCGCCGAGCTCCTTGCCGAAGGGGATCTCGAATTGCTGGCGCTCGTCAATGACTGGGTGGGCGAACCCGGCAATCCTCGCCATCGCGCGGCGCTGAGCAGCGCCGTCGATCCGTCGCCGGCGACGCCGGCCGCATGGATCGCGCTGTCGGCAGCGTGGCGCGACCCGGCCTTCGACATGCTATCGACCGGATTTCCCGCCGCCCACGCCGTCAACGCCGGGATCCTGGCGGGGCTGGCCCGTGTCTCGACCGCGGATCGCTTTGACGTGCTTTCCGCCTTCGTCGAAATGGGCATCCAGATGGTGAAGATCGAGGCGCAACGACCATCGGTCGACGCGTATTAGAGCAGTTCAGCAATCATTTGCAGCCGCCTTGCGCCCACCGGGCGAGCGCGACCTTGAATCGGGTGCCGAGCGGATGCTGCAGGCGCAGGACGGAAACGTCATTGGCGGCGAAATTCTTCGCCTGCTCGCAGAGGCGGGTCTCATTCCACTCGTGACAGCCGTCGCAGTGCTTGCCCTGCCAGACCGATTTGTCGAGGCCTTCGACCGGGCTGAAAATCGGCTCACTCTTGATCAACTGGGCTATGCTCTTGCCGTCGATCACCGGGTCGCCGAACTTGACCGGGCGATCGAAAAAGATCGGCCCATCCGTCGCCAGCTTCGGGATCTTCTCCCGCAGCGCGTTGAGCGCAAGCTGGTCATCGGCCTGGCCGGGCGCCGCACCGGTGTTGCGCGTCCCGGAACCGGCTTCGGCCTGCGGCGGGTTCGCCTCGCCGACGATCAGCGGCGCGTTGAGGTCGACCTTGTGCAGCACGACCTCGGTGGTCAGCGAGACATTGATCCAGGGGCGCTGCTTGCCGGCGGTCGCCTTGAAGACGTCGCTGGTCACCCTGTTCATGGCTTCGGTGACGGAGACGTTGGATTCGCCGATATGCTGGAGCAGCGCCGTGGTGAAAGGCGAGTGGTCGCCCGACCCGTCATAGGCAAGCTGGTTCGGGCTGGCGGCGAAAGCGACCAGCGTGCCGGCGCCGCCATTCTCGATCGGGATCTCGGCAAGGCCGCTGCTTGCGCCCTTGATGCCGGTGGCCTTCGCCAGCACGTCGGCAAGCGGGTTGTCCCGGCAGGCGTCAAGGAACACCAGCCTTATGCTGGTCTCGCGCGACATCTGGCGCAGGATGAAATCGACCGAGACGGCCTCGAAGTCAAGCGAGGTCTCGTCCTCGAGCGCGGCATCGACCGGCAGCAGATAGTTCTTGCCGGAGACCTGCAGGCCATGGCCGGCATAGAAGAAAAGCGCGATGTCGGCGCCGCGCACCTCTCTGGCGAACTGCGCGACGGTAGCCTGCGTCTGCTGCTTGGTGAGGTCGAAGCCGGAAACCACCTGGAAGCCGAGGTCCTTGAGCCGCCCGGCCATGGCCTGCCCATCCCGCGCCGGATTGGCGAGGGCCGCCGCGTGCTGATATTGCGAGTTGCCGAGCACCAGCGCGACGCGCCGCTCGGCGCTCGCGGCCGTCAAGGTCAGGAGCAGGGTCAGCGCCACAAGTCCAGCGGCGCGAAACATGCCACCGCAAAAGGCGATCGGAGCGGAACTCACCGCCACCTCAGTTGGCGAGCTTCGTGGCGGAGAATTCGATCCGCCGGTTGAGCGCCTTGTTCTTGGGCGTGTCGTTGGCGGCGACCGGCTTGTCCTCGCCATAGCCGGCGGAGCTCAGCTGGTTGCGCGGAACGCCGTCGGCAATCAGCGCATCCGCGACCGCCTTGGCCCGCCGTTCAGAGAGCGCCTTGTTCGCCTCGGGCGATCCGTCGGAATCGGTGTAGCCGGACACCTCGACCTTGAGGGTCGGGCATTTGCCGACGACGCCTTCGACCTCGGCCAGCAGCGGGCGACTCTTCGCGTCGAGCCGGGCGCTTGCCTGGCGGAAATAGATGGCGCCGGTGCGCGAGAGCACGGCAAACCTGTTGAGGCACTCCTCGTCGCTGAAATTGGCCTTCGCCGCATCGGTGGCGACGGGACCGACCTCGGCGGTCGAGGCCGCAACGGTCTGCACGGCGGCCGGCTTGCCGCCGTCAGCGTTGAAGACGAAATCGAAGGACACCGAAGCGATCGGCACGATGTTGGTCACATTGGCGGCCTGCTGCAATTTGTCGATGTTGGGCAGGAGGCCGAAATCCTCGACATGGACAGCGACGGGCGCTTCCGAGGCGACGGAGACCTGGGTGTCGCTGATCATGGTGACGACGACGCTCGCCTCGAGATCCTTGCTGACGCCATGCAGGTTGAGGTGGAACGGCAAGGTCGTCTTCACCCGGCGCTTGGCCGGCAGGTCGGCGAACGCCGCCGGGTCCACCTTGGCCGTCACCTCGGCCGTCGGATAGGTGAATGTCTCGAAGAACAAGAAGCGCATGCGGACGTTGCGCAGGTCGACACCGGTATCGACGGAATTGAGGTCGAAGCTGATCTTCGCATCGCCGGCGGGACTCAGCGTGCCGGTGATGTTCCTGATCTTGTTGGTCTCGACGATCGTGTTCTTCTTGACCGACTGGTAGGTGAGCACCGAGGCGGACGGATCGAGCGTCCAGTTCGGCGCGGCGCCCGCAGCCTGCGATCCGAGGACCAGCAGCGTGGCAAGGATCAGGCAAAAGGCTACGGCCTCGGCTCGCGCTTTGCGCCAGAATGCGACTTCGAACATGGAACGCCCCCGCCAGGACAACCCGATCTCGATACCGGCACGTGGCCGGAGCATAGAGCACTTGCCCCGGCTTGGCGAGCGGTTACGTCGGGCTGCAGAAAAGCGACCCCCATCGCCATGCATCGGAAAGCATGGGGTCGGGGGCGTTATCACCACCCGCCGCCACCGCCACCACCATTGCCGCCGCCACCCAGAGGCGCAATGGTGGGTGGGGTTTCGTTCTTGACCGGTTTGATCACTTTCTTGGCGGTCACCTTCTTCTGCTTGACCACCTTCGGCGTCGTCGTCACGCGAACGTGCTTGGTACGATGTTTCGTTGTCGGCGCCGGTTCGAGCCTAGGCGCGATGGTCGTGCACCCAGCAACCGCAAAGGATAGGAATGTTGCGATGACCGCCTGCTTCAATGCCCTGCCCACCATTGCCTCCTTGTTGATCAGAACAGGTCCCGACGCGGATTGGCTTGCTCCCAAACCGCTCTGGCCGTCTTGATCAGTTGGTCGTCGACCGAGCCGCCCGCCGGGATTTTCGATTTGAGTTCGGAACGCAGTTGCTTGAGCGCAACCGACTTCGGCTTGTCTCCAAACTGCGCCAGCGTGGTGCGCGCGCCGGGCAACTCGTTGCGGAGGTCGAGCCCGGCGGCAAACGCCAGATAGCGGACGGCGACGACCTGATCGGATTTGTCGCCTTTCTGCATTTCGATGGCCGCGCGGTCGTATGCCGCCGAGTAGTCGCCACGGTCCGTCGCCAGTTCGAACAGCCGCTGCGCCTCGGCAAGATTCCGGTCCACGCCATCGCCGTCCCGGTACATGCGCGCAAGGCTGCCGGGCGCATAAGGCTGGCCAAGATCCATCGCCTTCTGGAACAGCGCCTGCGCCTGCTTGGTGTCCTTCTCGACGCCGCGCCCGCTGAGATAATTGCGGCCGAGAATGTTCATCGAATACATGTCCTGGCGTTCCACGCCCGCCTTGAGAAAAGCAACGGCGCGAGCCGGGTCGGCGGGCACGCCATTGCGACCTTCGGTGAAGATCGCGGCGAGATCGTTCATGGCATATGTATGACCCATGGCCGCTGCCTTGAGCAGCAGGTCCAGGCCCTTGCCGGTATCTCGCTCGACGCCAAGACCGTTGAACAGAGCGCGGCCCCAGGCGGTCATCCCATAGGGATCGCCCTTGTCGGATGCCTTCGCGTAGAAACCATTGGCTTTCTTGGGATCAACGGCCGTCCCAATTCCTGAAGAGGCAATGTAGCCAAGCTCGAACACCGCGCGGACATGTCCCTTGTCGGCAGCGTCCTGGATAGCTTTCTTCGCCTCGTCGACCTTGCCGGCGGCGAGCAGCGCGCGCCCGAGCTCGTAGTGGAAGCGGGCGACATCGGGATAGGCCTTCACCGCCGTCCGACAGGCCTCCACCGCGCCGGCGCCGATCTCGTTCGGCAACAGGCCGGGGACGACGCCCTGCAGGTCCAAGGGCTCGCCTGCCTGCGTGTCGCATGGATCGACACTTGGCGAGAGCTTCATCGTCGCCGGCTTGGACGAGGTATTGTCAGCCGTGATCTCGAAGCCGACGATCAACGGTTTTGCGGCGCCGATCTGCGGTTCGTAGCGCAGCTGATCGATTTCATTGGCCATCAGGCTCGATTGCGGCGACAAGGTCCGGTCCGGAAGGGACAGCGTCCCGGTCGCCGGATAACTCGCGAGCTTCAGGCTGACGCCCGGATCCTTGGTCGGGACATCCAGCTTCAGCGGCACGGGGCCGACACCGACGGGAATCTTGACGTCGCGGTTCTCGATCGCCTCGGCGGCGCCGGCGATGTGGATGCCGCGCTCCGCCACCTCCTGCTTCTGGTCGGACTCCAGCGAGGCCACGAGCTGCTTGCCCGCGGCACCGTCGCCATTCTTGACCCGGAACACCAGAATACCCTGCGATCCGCCGCCCCACTCGTCATGCGTGGCGTAGGCCAGCATGTCGACCTGGTCCTCGGCGTCGGCGCCCTTCGGCACATCCATAGCGAGCCGCGGCAGATCCTTGCCCTCTATCGGCTCGCCTGTCGCGACCGGCTTGCCGTCCAGGATCAGACGCCCCAGCGCCGGCGGTCGTTCGATGCTGACGGTGACCGCGCCGCCATCGACCTCGACCGGCACCGGCAGGTCGAGCACGACAGGCCCGACGCCCGACGGCACGGTCTTTTCCAGCACCGGCGGCAAAGCCGGCCGGTTGGCGCGACGCATCAGCACCACCTCGTCGATCAGCGAGGAATTCTCCCACGGAACCTGCGCCCCCTTGGTGGCCTCGACCACGTCGCGGCGCACGGCCGCCATGACCGAGCGTATCTCCTGGTTCGGCGCCAGCGCGCGGCGCGAGAAGGCGGATGAAAACGGGCTGAGATCGCCGGAGCCGTCATAGGCCACCGCACCCGGCTCGGTGGCAAACGCTATCAGCGTGTTCAACGAACTTTTCACCTGCGCCAGGCCGGTGCCGCCGGCCGCGATCAACTGGTCGCGCAGCCAGTAGTCCTTGCGCGGAAACGGGTTGTTGCGGCAGGCGTCGAGGATGATCACCTGGATCTTCGATTTGGCGCGCAATTGCTGCAGGACATCGTCCAGCTTGACCGCCTGGACCTCGATGTCGGCCGCAGCCTTGAGCGACGCGTCGACCGGGATCAGGAAATTCTCGCCGCCAATCTGAAAGCCGTGGCCCGAATAATAGACGACCGCCAGATCGGCGCCGTCGGCCGCCGCGAGATAGTTGCGGAACTCCTTCTCGAACTGGAGCTTCGTCAGGTCCTTGGCGACGAACACGTCGAAACCGGCCAGCCGGAAGGTGTTCGACACGTCCTCGGCATCCTTGTCGGGATTCTTCAGGGCCGGGATCTCGCGGTATTCGGAATTGCCGATGACAAGGGCAACCCTTCGATCGGCGCACGCCTGCACCGTCGTGAGGCCCACGAGGATCAAGGCTGCAATCAGCGCGCAGCACCGCAGCATGGCAAAATCCCTAACTGCTCGTCGGCCACAAGAACGCAGCTTGCGACATCGTGGTCTGTTAAAGACTTCACAATCTGCCAAGACGGCAAGGAAACGCGCCTGCGATGGCAAGGCAGGTCGCGTATCCAATAAACTGCTAAAATAACTCAGAGGCCCGGTCGCCGCAATGACCTCGGGCAGGCGTATCGAGGCGAGGACGCCCGGCTCATCCGGGCATCCTGAGATATGCAAGCGTGGGCGGCGTTTACTTCTCGGCGTATGTCGGCTTGCCGTCCGCGCCCTTCTTCCATTCGTAGATGACATAGTCGGGACGCGTGATGTCGCCCTTCTCGTCATAGCCGATGTCGCCGATCGCCGTCTTCCACGGGCCGCCTGCCTTGATGGTCGCGCCGACCTTCTGCGCGTCGTCGGCCGAGCCGGTCTTGTCGATCGCGGCGGCGACGATCTGGACCGCYGCGTAAGAGTAGAGCGTGTAGGCTTCCGGCTCGAAACCAGCGGCACGGAACTTTTCGACGATGTCCTTGGCGGCGGGGTTCTTGCGCGGGTCCGGCGAGAAGGTGTTCAAGGTGCCGATGACCGAATCGCCGGCGATCGAGGCAAGCTCGTTCGAGACCATTCCGTCGCCCGAAAACAGCGTCGCCTTCAGACCCTGGTCCGCCGACTGGCGCATGATCAGGCCGGCCTCTGTGTGGAGGCCGCCGAAATAAATCAGCGTGACGCCCGCGGCCTTCATCTTGGCGATGAGCGCGGAGAAGTCCTTGTCGCCGACATTGATGCCTTCATACATCACCTCGGTGATGCCGTCGGCGTTCAGATCCTTCCTGGCGACATCGACGAGGCCCTGGCCGTAGGGCGTCTTGTCGTGGATGATGGCGATCTTGGCGTCCTTGAAGTTCGCGGCGATATAGTCACCGGCAACCTTTCCTTGCTGGTCGTCGCGGCCGCAGGTGCGGAAGGTGTTCCACAGGCCGCGCTCGGTGTATTGCGGATTGGTCGATGCCGGCGATATCTCGAGCACGCCGTTCTCGGCATAGACTTCCGAGGCGGGGATCGACACGCCCGAGTTGAAGTGGCCGACCACATATTTCACGCCGTCCGCGACGAATTTGTTGGCGACCGAAATGCCCTGCTTCGGATCGGAGACATCGTCGCCGATCTCGATCTTGATCTTCTGGCCGAGCACGCCGCCGGCCGCATTGATGTCGGCGGCGGCCTGCTCGGCGCCTTTCTGGAACTGGGCGCCGAAAGCCGCGTTCGGACCGGTGATCGGCCCGGCGACGCCGATGACGATGTCCGCCCTGGCATTGCCCGCGAAGGCGACAAGCGCGGCCGCCGCCACCGCCGACAAGAGATGTTTCTTCATATTAGGCTCCCATTTCGTGGCGGGCACTGATTGAAGCTTCGATGCGATGCCCACGTCCCGCGCATCGAGCTGACTTGAATTGGGCGGGCCGGGTTTGCCGTTGGGCAAGATCAGGCCCAGGCGGGCGGGTCAGGTCATGAGGCCGGAGCAGGCTCCCGTCACCAAAGATGTCTTGCTCTCGATCCGCATCCGAAATGCCCCGCCTTCGGGGCATATTGGATGCAAGCGAAGTGGCATGCGATGACCGTAGGACCCAGATTTGGTGATCGATTTTGCAATGTTTCGGGAATGCGTCGCTCAGCGGTCAGTTCGCCGACGCGTTGTCGCAGGCATCGACCTCGGAAGACGCCTCGCGGCGGAACAAAGCCGGGCTCTTGCCGGTCCATTTGTGGAAGGCGCGGTGGAAGGCGCTCGGCTCGGAAAAGCCGATGTCGGCGGCGAGATCGGCGACGCTGCGGCTGCCATTGAGCAGGGCCTCCATCGCCAAAGCCCTGCGCATCTCGTCCTTGATCGAACGATAGCTCTGGCCTTCCGACTGAAGCCTGCGGCGCAAGGTCGGCGCCTGCATGCGCATGCCTGCGGCAAGCCGCTCGAAGCTCGGCCATGACGCGGGCGCGGTGGCATGAAGGCGTCCGCGTATGGCCGCCGAGAGCCCCTCGTCATGGCGGTAGCGCACCAGGATGTTGGCCGGCGCCTTGCGCAGGAATTCGCGCAACGCGCAGGCATCGCGGATGACCGGCAGCTTCAGGAATTCGGCGTCGAAGACAAGGCGGCTTTCGGGCTGGTCGAACCGCACCGGCGCGCCGAAGAACAGCCGGTAATCGCTCCCCGTCGGTGGAATGCTGCATTTGAAATCCACCCAGCGGATGGGAAGGCGCCGGCCCACCAGCCAGCAGTTCACGCCATGAACGATGATCCAGAAGGTGCGGTAGGCGAAGGCCGACCGCAACGGCCCGGAATCGCTCAGCCTGACTTCGGCGAGCCCGTCGCCGACGGTCAGCTCGCCATGCGGATCGTCGAGCACGGCGCGCAGGAAGCGCAGGCCCCTGCGCAGGGCGTGCTCCAGCGTCTCGGTGGTAAGCAGCGCCTGGCAGAGCAGCGCGAAGCTGCCGGCCCGCATCGGCCGGGCGCCTTCGCCGAAGAACTCGTCGTCCATCGCCTGCGCGACGGCATGCCAGAGCGCGCCATATTGTTCGGCCGAGATCGGCTCGGAAATCACCGGCGGCAGCCCGACGCTCGCCAGCAAAGGCTCGACCTCGACATTGTGGCGGCGAAGGCATTCGAGCGTGTCGTCCATGAAACAGGGAGCGATCATCCGGCGCTGCATCGCGTGGGGCTCCGTCCTCCTTCTGCCTGCGCCTTGCTAGCGCTCGCCCCGATCGAATGTGGCGGCGCCGACACCCTGCTGCCGCAGCGCTGTCCTGGCGATTTTTTCCGTCGGCGTTCGCGGCAGCGGCATGTCGGTGATCTCGATGTAGCGCGGCACCATGTGGCGCGGCGCCAGCGCCCTGAAATGCGCCAGCAGCTCGGCCGCCTCCAGGGTCGAGCCCGCCCGCCGCTGGGCCACGACCATGATGTCTTCCTCGGTGAACTCCGACGGGATCCCGAACGCCGCGCTTTCAACGATCTCGGGATGCTTCTCGGCGACGGTTTCCACTTCGTAGGCGGATATATTCTCGCCGCGCCGCCGGATCGCCTCGTTCAGGCGGTGCTTGAAATAGAGCCAGCCATCCGCGTCCAGGCAGCCGGCGTCGCCGGAGTGGTACCAGAGGTTCCGGAGCGTCTGCACCGTCTTGGCGTCCGCCCGGTAATAGCCGGAAAACATGCTCCAGCTCTTGCGCGGGCGCGATACGATCTCGCCGACGCACCCATGCGGCAAAGGCCGGTCCTTGTCGTCGACGATCGCGACTTCCCAGTCAGGGTGCGGACGGCCGCAGGAACCTTCCTTCGTGTCATCCACGGTATCGAGCGTGACGAAACCCGTCTCCGTCTGTCCGTAGCCGGTGACAAGCCGCATGCCGAAGCGTCGCTCGAACGCTTGCTTGTCCGGCACCATTGGAATGCACTGGCATATGCGCACCGGATTGGCGCCGTCGCCGTCGGACGGCGACTGGCGCGACAGGATGACCGCCATGGCGCCGAGCAGGTTCGTGGCCGTGGCGCCGCTGGCGCGGACCTGCTCCCAGAAGCGCGAAGCGCTGAAGCCGTCGACCAGCGTCGCGCGGGTGCCGTAGATCAGCGGCAGGTAGACGCCGAACATCTGCGCGTCGGTGTGAAACAGCGGCAATGCCGAGAAATAGCTGTCGCCGGTCGTGTAGCCGAGATTGAGCGCCATTCCCGCAGCCCAGGAATAGCAGTGATGGTGCGACATCAATGCGCCCTTGGCCGGGCCGGTGGTGCCCGAGGTGTAGAGGATCGCCATCGGGTCGGAATAATGGATGTCGGCGAGGTCGAAATCCGGCTGCCCGGCCATGCATTCCTCGAAGGAGACGATGCGGCCGATCCGGATGCCGGCCGCCCGGGCCTCGCCCGGATCGACGCCGACGAGGACGAGAGTGCGCAGGTCCGGCAGCCGGTCCTGGACCCTGGCGAGCTCCTCAAGCGCGTTGGCGTCGGCGACGAGGACCTCGGCGCCACAATTGTTCAGGTTGTGGYAGAGCAGGTCGCCCTTGAGCCCCGGATTGCTGGGCACCTCGATGGCGCCCAGGCTCGACACGGCGAACCACGTCGCAACCAGCTCGAAACAATTGGGCAAGAGCATCGCCACCCGGTCGGACTTGCCGATGCCGAGGCCGCGCAGGCCGCGCGCCAGCCGCGCTGAAGCGACCTGCATCTCCTCGAAGCTGGCGGAGCGTCCGCAAATGTCGATGAACGGGCTATCGCCGAGGCGTTCGGCCTGCGTGCGCAGGATCTTCGGCAACACCCGATTCTCCAAATCGTCGTCGTGCTGGCCGGGGATGTAGAAGGAAGGGGCGAGTTCGAGCATGGTCATGGATCAAAAATTCTTTGCCCGCGCTTGCGCTTCCGGGGAGAGGAAACCGCTCACCGTGGCCCTGGTCTCCAGCGCCATTGCATCGGCGAGGGAAGAGTGGAAGCCGTTGTTGATGGCATGCTTGATTTCGGCCACGGCGCTTTCCGGACGCTCCGCTATCGCCAAGGCCAGTTTCCTTGCCTCGTCCAGCAATTGCGCCTCGGGAAAAAGCTTCCACGCGATGCCGACTTCGAGCGCCTTCCTGGCGTCATGCTTCTCGCCCAGGATCATCAGCTCCTTGGCGACCTGCGGCCCGGTCTGCTTGGTAAGCAGCGCAGTGACGCCACCGGTGACGAACAGCCCATAGGTGACTTCGGGGAAGAACCAGCGCGCACTGTCGGCGAAGAGCGTGAAATCGCAATTCACCGCCCATTCGAGCGCGCCGCCCACGCACCAGCCATGCACTGCTGCGATGACGATCTTGCGCGACTGCATGATCTGCAGGGTGATGTTCTGGATGGCGTCGACCCAGCCTCGTGTCGTCGCCTCGGAGGTGGTCTGCTCGTCGAGGTCCTTGAGGTCGTCGCCCGAACAGAAGGCGCGCCCTTCGCCATGCAGGATGACGGCGCGGATCGACGGGTCCGCTTCGGCGCGCGCCAGCGCCTCGGACAGCCCGTCGACGAGCTGCCTGTTCATGGCGTTCAGCCGCTCGGGACGGTTGAGCTTGACCCAGGCGATGGCACCATCATGCCTGGAAATGACTGCGCCCATCTTGACGCTCCCCATCTTGTCGTCTCCCACCTTGGGCATCCTCCTCAAACGATCATTGGTTCGGCATAAGCGCCCCAGACCTCGCGCAGCGCGGCGCAGATCTCGCCAAGCGTCGCCTTCGCCTTCACGGCCTCGATGGTCTTCGGCAAAAGATTGATGTCGTCAGACCTCGCCTGTTCGGCGAGGTCCTTCAGCAGTTCCCGGACGCGGGCATTGTCGCGGCTCGCCCGCACCGCCTGTAGGCGGTCGATCTGCAGCTGCGTGCACGCTTCGTCATAGGGATGGATGTGCACTTCGGCCGAGCGGCTGGCCTCGTCGACATAGCGGTTGACGCCAACCGAGATCTTCTCGCCGGCATCGATCTTCTGGAATGTCGCGTAGGCCGAGTCCGCGAGCTTCTGCTGGAACCAGCCTTCCTCGACCAGCTTCACGGCGCCGCCGCGCTCATCCACCTCGTCCAGCAGTTTCCAGATCTCGGTCTCCATGTCGCGGGTGAGGCGCTCGATGAAATAGGAGCCGCCGAGCGGGTCGATCACGGAAGTCACGTTGATCTCGTCGCGGATGATCTGCTGGGTGCGGATGGCCAGCTTCATGGCCTCTTCGGTCGGGATGGCAAAGGCCTCGTCGAGGCCGTTGGTGTGCATGCTCTGGCAGCCGCCCAACACGGCGCCGAGCGCCTGGATCGCCGTGCGCATGAGGTTGTTGTGGTGCTCGACCTTGGTCAGGCTCATCGCCGCGGTCTGCACATGCACCCGCAGCCGCATGGATTCCGGCTTCCTGGCCTTGAAGCGCTGCGCCATGATCTTGGCGTAGACCCGCCTCGCCGCCCTGAACTTGCAGATCTGCTCGAAGAAATCCTGGTGGCTGATGAAGAAGAAGGACAGCCGGGGCGCGAAGTCGTCGATGTCCATGCCGGCGCCGGTGACCTCCTCGCAATAGGCGATGGTGAAGGCCATGATGAAGGCGATCTCCTGCAGAGCGTTGCCGCCGACATCCGAGAGGTGATAGCCGCTGAGGCTGATCGGATTGATCTTCGGCGTCGCCTTGGCGCTGTGCATGATGAGGTCGCGCAACAGCCTCACGGCGGGACGCACCGGGTAGATCCACTCCTTTTGCGCGACATATTCCTTCAGCGGGTCGGCCTGCAGCGTGCCCGCCAACTTGTGGAGGTCGTAGCCGCGCCGCTCCGCGACGGCGACATACATGGCATAGACCACCCAGGCCGACGGATTGATGGTGAGCGAGACCGAGATCTTTTCCAGGTCGATCCCGTCGAACAGCCGGTCGACGTCGTCGACCGTGTCGATGGCGACGCCGACGCGCCCGACCTCGCCGAACGCCCGCGGATCGTCCGAGTCGAGACCAAGCAGCGTCGGCAAGTCGAAGTCGGTCGAGAGCCCGGTCTGGCCGGTCTGGATCATGTATTTGTAGCGCTGGTTCGTGGCCTCGGGATTGCCGAAGCCGGCGACCTGCCGGATCGTCCAGGGCCGCCCGCGATACATCGTCGGATAGGCGCCGCGGGTGAAGGGATAGGCGCCGGGGAAACCGAGCTCGTCGGCCGGAATGTCGGCGATGTCGGCGGCCGTGTAGACGCGCTTCAGCGGAATGCCGCATTCCGTCTCGTAGGCCGGCTTTTCCTCCGGCCGGCTGCCGAGCGCGGCGGCGAGTTCCTTCTCCTCCCACGCGGCCTGTTTCTCGCGGATGTCCTCGATCGCGGTCTCAGAGAACAGATTCATGTCGCTTGCCCCTCGTCCGTCCAGCCGAGCAGAAGGCGAGCCGCGCCGGCAGGGTCCATATCCCTGTTCACGACCGCCTGGATGTGCTCTCCGATCTCGCCGGCCCGCTCATCGAATTTGCGCTGGAAAAGATATTTGGCCGCGCCGAGGATCCGCGTCCGGCAAATGCCGCGCTGCCGCTCRGCCAGCTCGCCGCTGTCGCGCAGATGCCCCCAATGCCTGGAAATGGCATCCTTCAGCTCGCCGATCCGCTCGCCCGAGACGGCGCTGACCGGAAGCACCGGCGGCGTCCATTTCGACCGCGCCCTTTGCGACCCGAGGGTCATCATACCACGCAGGGCCGAGACGGTTGCCGCCGCTTCCGGCTTGTCGGCCTTGCTGACGGCATGGATATCGGCGATCTCCAATATGCCGGCCTTGATCGCCTGTATGTCGTCGCCGAGCCCCGGCGCCGAGAGAACGACGATGCTGTGCGCCGCCGTCACCACTTCCACCTCGTCCTGGCCGACGCCGACGGTCTCGATGATGATGGGCGAGTAGCCGGCGGCGTCGAGGACGTCGACCGTCTGCAACGTAGAGCGGGCAAGGCCGCCGAGATGACCGCGTGTCGCCATGCTGCGGACGAAGGCCTGCGAGGACGAAGCCGCCTCGCTCATGCGCACCCTGTCACCGAGGATCGCGCCGCCGGAGAACGGGCTGCTCGGATCGACGGCGACGACGCCGACCTTGCGCCCCTCCGACGCGAACGCTCGGACGAGGGAAGACACGAGCGTGGACTTGCCCGCCCCCGGAACGCCGGTGATGCCGACGACATGCGCCTTGCCGGTGTGGCGGTAGATCTGCGCCAGCGCGGACGTGGCTTCCGGATAGCCCGCCTCGGCGCGCGTGATCATGCGGGCGATGGCCGCAACATTGCCGGCGAGTATCTCGGGCACCAGCTCGATCGAGGGCCTGTATGCCGCACGCCTCACCGGCCTCGAAGGCGTGAAGACGGTCATACCCGGCCACGAGCGGCGATCAGGTCCCTGATCGTCATCACGATCAGCTCGGCCCGCGCCTCCTGCGGCACGATCGCGTCGACGCCGCTATCCCACAAAGCGGCATAGTCCTGCTCGGGAATGACGCCGCCGGCGACGACGAAGATGTGATCGGCCTTCTCTTCGCGCAGGCAGCGCCCAAGTTCCCGGAACAGCGGAACATGCGATCCGGAAAGGAGGCTGACGCCGATGACGTCGACGTCCTCCTGGACCGCCGCCGCCACGACTTCGCCCGGCGACTTGTAGAGGCCGGTATAGACGACTTCCATGCCGGCATCGCGCAGGATCCGCGCCACCACCTTGGCGCCCCGGTCGTGCCCGTCCAGCCCCAGCTTGGCGACAAGCACGCGGATGGTGCCGGCCGCCRCGTCCCGGTCCGGCGTGTCGCCCGAGGCCTGTTCAGTCATGCTCGCTTCGTTCATAGGCCCCTGCCCGTCACTCGGCGGCGATGYCTGGGCGGCCGGCGCCGGCGGACAGCACCGCCTCGATGGCGTCGGAGATCGTGCGCAATCCGAGATCGAGCTCGTCCTCGGAGATCGTCAGCGGCGGCGCGATGCGGAACACGCCGCCCATGCCGGGAAGCTTGACGATGTTCATGCTGAGCCCGCGCCTGAATGCCTCCGCGGCAATCTTCGCGCCGAGCTCGTGGTCGGGCTCGCGGCTCTCTCCGTTCTTGACGATCTCGACGCCCAGCATCAGGCCGCGGCCGCGCACGTCGCCGACGCATTCATAGCGTTGCTTCAGTTCGAACAGTCCGTCGAAAAGCCTTTTGCCGAGATGGCGTGCGCGCTCGACGAGGCGCTCCCCTTCGACGACATCGAGCACGGCCACGCCAACGGCGGCCGGCAGTGGATCGGAGACATGGGTGGTGTAGAACAGGAAGCCGCGCTCATGCGCGGTTTCCTCGATCTCGGCGCTCGTCATGACGGCCGCCAGCGGAAGGCCGGCGCCGATGGTTTTCGACAAAGTGAGGATGTCGGGCGTGACGCCGTCGCGCTGGAAGGCGAACATGTCGCCGGTGCGGCCGACGCCGGTCTGCGCCTCGTCGAGGATGAGCAGCATGCCGCGTTCGCGGCATTTCTGCTTCAGCGCCGCGAGGTAGCCCGGCGGCAGCTCCAGCATGCCGCCGCTCGACAGGATCGGCTCGGCGATGAAGGCAGCCAGACTGCCGGTCGACTGGCTGTCGACCAAGGCGAAGGCATCGTCGAGCTCGGCCGCCCAGTCGAGCGAGCCGTCTGCCTTCTTGAAGCGCGGGCGAAAACTGTTCGGCGCGGGAATCGCGATCGAACCGACCGCCGCAGGCCCGTAGCCCTTGCGCCCGGCGCTGTAGGTGGCGGAAGCGGCGACCCCGGTCATACCGTGCCAGCTCTTGGAGAAGGCGACGATCTCGTGCTTGCCCGTCACCAGCTTGGCCATGCGGATGGCCGCCTCGTTCGACTCCGCGCCCGTCGAAAGCAGGAGCGCCCTGTCGAGGCCGGGCGCCAGCGCGGCGAGGCGCTCAGCAAGCTCGACGACCGGGCGGGACAGCATGCCGCTGAAGAGATGCGCCACGGTTTCGACCTGGCGGCGCACCGTCGCGACGATCCGCGGATGCGCATGCCCGAGCAGCGCGCTCATCTGGCCTGAGGTGAAGTCGAGTATCGGCCGATCGTCGGCGTCGTAGACGAACGAGCCTTCGGCGCGCTCGATGATGGCGGGCTCGAAGGCGCCGCCATAACGGATGAGGTGCTTTCGCGCCGCCGACCAGAAGGCATTGTCCAGATTTCTCGACATCTCACAGCCTCGCCAAGAATGCAGACCCGAAGATTAGCGGCTGGCGCAACAGCAGTAAAATTGATAGATATCGAACTCCGATATCAATGGAATTGATATGGCTGCACCCCTCGATCTCAAATTGCTGTCAACCTTCGTGCGCGCGGCGCATTCGGGAACGCTCAGCGCCACGGCCGTGCAGGTCGGGCGCACGCAATCGGCGGTGACGATGCAGATACAGCGGCTCGAGGATGYGCTCGGCGGCCAGAGCCTGTTCCATCGCAGCGGCAGCGGCGTGCGCCTAACCGGCAGCGGCGAGCGCTTCCTTGCCTATGCCGAGCGCATCCTCAAGATCCACGACGAAGCGGTTTCGGCTTTTTCCGGCAAGGGCCTGCGGGGCTCGATCATCTTCGGCAGCCCGGAAGACTATCTGAGCGCCTTCTTTCCCACGCTCTTGAGAAGTTTCGGGACCCTCTATCCGGACATCGAGATCAAGGTCGTGGCCGCGCCGACCGTCGAGCTTCACAGCCTGCTGCATGCGCGCCAGGTCGATCTGGCGCTCGTCTCCATTCCGGACGCGAGCGCGTCCAGGGAGGTCGTGCGCACGGAAGCGATGGTCTGGGTCGGCAGCAAGCCGACACTGGAGCTGCACGAGTTCGGCGAGACCGTGCCGCTGGCCCTGCCGGCCTCGAACGCCATGGACCACAAGGCGGCCTGCGATGCCATGTCCCGTGCCGGGCTGCGCTACAAGATAGCCTACGCCAGCAACAGCCTCACCGGCCTGATAGCCGTGGCGCGCTCCGGCCTTGCGATAAGCGTAATGACGCAGAAGGCCGTCCCGCCGGACCTGTTCATCCTCAACGCGCCGCTTCCGAGACTGTCCCGGCTCGGCGTCCTGATCGCCTTCGCCGAAACCACGAGATCGCCGGCCGTCGAGGYGTTCGCCAGCCACATTCGGGGCATCCTGCCGTCGCTGTAAAATCGACCCGTCAGAGATCCGGCAATCGATCAAAGCATGTCTCCCGAAAGYGGGAACCGGTTTCGGGATAAGGCATGCGTAAAATCAAAAACCTAACGCGCATGGAGCAAATCTGAAAGATCGCGACGCGCTTTAGGCTCTCCACGGAGACAACCGATCCCCGCTGGTCTAGATGTGGGTCGCATCGGATAAATTATCGGGAGCAAAGATGATCTTACTGACGAGAGCTGTGGTTCAACCCTGGAATTGCGACATGATGGGCCACATGACGACGCGGTTCTACGTCGCCTTCTTCGACGACGCCATCAACATCCTGCTGGGACAGGCGACCGGCTGGGCGCCGACGACGCCCGAATGGGCCGACAGGGGGTGGGCCGACGTCCGGCATGAGATCGACTTCGTCGGCGAGGTGCCATCGGGGGTCATCGTGGAAATCTACGGCACGGTCCGCAGTGTCGGCCGCACCTCCATCCAGACGGACTACGAGATGCGCAGGCTGCATGGCGGCGAACTCGCGGCGAAGCTCGCCGCCAAAACGGTTTTCTTCAATCTTGCGGAACGGAAATCCACCCCGCTGACGGAGCCTATGCTCGAACGCCTGAAATCCTGGATGGCCGCAGCCGATGCGCCAAGCCATGGCGGCGGCGCTTGAACCAGGAAGGCTGCCGGCAGGGATCGGTCAGCAGTGGACGCCTCGCTAGCGGATGCGGTTGCCCTCGGCGTCGAAGATACGGGCGCGGGTGGGCTGGAAACGCAGCGTTATCGTCTCGCCGAAGCGCGGTTGATCCTCGCGGCGTTCGGYGACGACCGTTTCGCCGGAGGGCAGCGCGCCGTGGACGTATGAGGTCGAACCCAGCCGCTCGGTGACGTCGACAGCCAGAGAAAGCGTCACGCCTTCCTTCTCGTCGAGATGTTCCGGGCGGATGCCGAGCGTGACGGTGCGGCCGTTATCTAGCCGAGCCTTGAGATGCGTAATGTCCACTCTCGCTTCGCCGGCCGTGAGCGCCTTGCCGTCATCGACCACCGTCGCCTTGAGGAAGTTCATGCGCGGCGTGCCGATAAAACCAGCGACGAAGACATTGTCGGGATCGTCATAGAGCGAGAGCGGCGTTCCGGTCTGCTCGATCTTGCCGGCCTTCAGGATGACGATCTTGTCGGCGAGCGTCAGCGCCTCGGTCTGGTCGTGCGTGACATAGACCATGGTGCGGCGGATCGACTGGTGCAGGCGCTTGATCTCGGCCCTGAGCTCGGTGCGCAGTGCGGCGTCCAGATTGGACAGCGGCTCGTCGAACAAGAAGAGGCGGGGGTCGCGCACCAGCGCCCGGCCGATGGCGACGCGCTGACGCTGGCCGCCGGAAAGCTCGCGCGGCAGACGCGATAGCAGCGGCTCGATCTGCAGCAGGCGCGCGACGCCGGCGACCTTCTCGTCCGAAGTCCTGCGGTCGAGCCCGCGCATCTTGAGCGGGAAGGCGATGTTCTGCGCCACCGTCATCGTCGGATAGAGCGCGTAGGACTGAAAGACCATCGCGACATCGCGTTCCCGCGCGGGCAGGTTGGTGACGTTGCGGTCGCCGATGACGATGCTGCCGGAATCGATCGGGTTGAGACCGGCCACGGCGTGGAGCAGCGTCGACTTCCCGCAGCCGGACGGGCCGAGCAGCACGACGAAGGAGCCCTCCTCGACCTCGACCGAGACGTCGTCCAGCACCTGGACCGCTCCGTAGGATTTCGAGACCGACCGTATCGAGAGTTGCGCCATCGGATGTTCAGCCCTTCACGCTGCCAAGCGTCATGCCGCGCACCACCTGTCCCTGCACCAGGACGCCGAGCACGATCATCGGCAGCATGATGAGGGTGGCGGCGGCGGTCAGCGCGCCCCACTGGATGCCCTGGAATGTCAGGAACGAGGTGATCGAGACCGGCAGCGTCTGAGTGTCTCGGCCGGTCAGCACGAGCGCCACGAAGAACTCGTTCCAGGTGAACAGCACGCACAGGATGAGCGTGGCTATGATGCCGCCGCGGGCGGCCGGCAAATAGACGTGCCAGAAGATCGAAAACTCGCGCGCCCCGTCGACACGCGCCGCATCGCGCAACTCCTTCGGGATGTCGTCGAAGAAGGTGATGAGCAGCGAGATGGTGAAGGGTACGTTGACGAAGGCATAGGCGGCGATCAGCAGCCAGTGTTTGTTCAGCGCGCCGATGCGGGTCGCCAGGTAATACATGGGGATGACGAAGAGCAGCGCCGGCGCGATGCGCAGGCTGAGGATGAATTTCTCCCGGGCGCGGCGCAGCTCCGCCGGCTGCTGCGCCAGACCATAAGCCGCGAGCGAGCCGACGGCGACGGCAAGCGCGCTGGAGAGGATCGAGACGATGAAGGAATTGGCGAAGGCGCTAAGGAAGCCGCGATTGGCGAACACCGTCCGATAGTTGTCGAGCGTCGGGCTGAACAGCCAGACGGGCGGAATGGCGAAGGCGTCGCGCGTCGTCTTGAAGGAGGTGACGACGACCCAATAGAGCGGGAACAGCACCGCAAGCAGAAGCAGGGCCAGACCAACATAGAACAGCGCGCGCCTGGCCATCAGCGGTTCCCGGTCTTCGGGAAGAGCACGCTGTACATGGTGAGCAGCGCGACATTGGTGAACACGGTCAGGATGATGGCGATAGCCAAGGCGTAGGAGATGTCGAAATTGGWGAAGGCGACGATATAGCCGTAATAGTTCAGCGTCTCGGTCGACAACGCCGGCCCGCCGCGCGTCATGATGTAGAAGAGGTCGAAGGCCTTGATGCTGTCGATCGCCCTGATCAGCGCGACGATGGCAAGCGCCCGGCGCAGCATGGGAAGGAGCACGTACCAGGTGACCTGCCATTCGCGTGCGCCGTCGACGCGGGCGGCGTTGAGCGGATCKGTGGGCGCCGATTCAAGCGCGGCCATCACAAGCAGGATGACGAAGGGCGTCCACTGCCAGATGTCGGCGACCAGTACCGAAAACAGCGCGATCCGCGGGCTGCCAAGCCAGTCGACCTGGGCGATGCCCACCAGCGACAGAAGATAGTTCGCCATGCCGGTGGCCGGGTCGAAGAGGAAGCGCCAGGTGAGGCCGACGACAACAGGCGTCATGATGATCGGCACCAGAAGCAACGTCCGCACCAGCCGCTTCATGGCGAAGTCGCGGTCGAGGAAGAGCACGACGGCAAGGCCGAGCGCGATCTCGATCACGGTGGCCAGCACGGTGAAGAGCACCGTGCGCCAGAGCGCGGCCATGGCGCGCGGATCGCCGAGGAAGCGGATATAGTTGTCGAGCCCGACGAACTTCTCGCGCCCTGCCCGCATCAGCGAGAGGTCGTGCAGGGAAATCCAGATGACAAACAGCGTCAGCGCCACCGATGCTACCGTCAGGCAGACGATGATCGGCTGGAAGAAATGCCTTGTAGGATCGGACGCTGCGGCCACGGGTCTCATCATCAATCCATGAATGCAGGGAAATTCACCCTGCCGCGCACAGGGAGCGCACGCGGCAGGGCACGCCTCTCGACCTAGCGGGCGAGCGCGGCGTTGTTGGCTTCGTCGGCTTCCTTCAGGGCGTCGGCCGCGCTTGCGGTTCCGGCGAGCGCCTTGGAGACGGCGATGCCAGTGTTGTTGATGATCTCGTTCGCCTGCTCGACCGTCGGCAGATATTGCGGGTTGCCGGCGTTGATGGCCGCGATCATGCCTTCCTTGAAGGCGCCGTAGCGTTTGCCGAAACTGTCGCTGTTGAGCGCCGAGAGCGAGGTCACGCCGGAGTTGGGATCGGTCTCGATCGATTTCAGCTGCTGCTCCTTTGCGGTTGCCCAGGCGGCGAAGAGGKCCGCCGCTTCCTGGTTCTTCGACTCGGCCGAGACATACATGGAATGCACGGCGAGCGAGGACGAGCCGCCCTTCGGCGAAGCCGACTTCATCGGCACCGGCACATAGCCGACCTTGCCGACCACCGTCGAGACGGCCGGATCTTCATTGTAGGCGCCGTTGACGGTCGCATCGAGCGTGATTGCCGCCTTGCCCTGCTGGAAGAGCAGCCGGTTTTCTTCCCAGCCGAAATTGGCGACGCCGACCGGACCGTAGTCCTTCAGCACCTTGGTGAAGGCGTCGAGCGCGGCGATGCCTTCAGGTGTCGCCAGCGCCGACTTGCCGCTGGCGTCGAAGAAGGAGCCGCCGAAGCCCCACAGATAGGCCGCCCAGACATAGACGCCCTGGATGCCCTGCTGGCCGCGCATGGTGATGCCGGCGATCTGCTTGTTGGTCTTTTCCGAGATGGTTTTCGCCGCGTTCTCGATGTCCTCGAAGGACTTCGGCGCCGCCAGCCCGTACTGTTCGAACAGGTCCTTGCGGTACATGACGAAGGTGCTCTCGCCATAGACCGGCAGGCCGTAGACCTTGCCGTCGAGGACGTTGGTATTGAAATAGCCAGGCACGAAATCGGCCTTGTCGAAATTCTCCTTGTGCTTGGCCAGGAAATCGTCGAGCGGCACGATGTAGCCCGACTTCACGAAGCCCGGCAGGTAGATGATGTTGTTCTGGACGACATCGTAGCGGCCGGACTTGGACGAGAACTCGAGCAGCTCCTTCGCGGTGATGTCGGCCTCGGGCACGACCTCGATCGCCACGTCGATGCCGGTCTTCTCCTTGAATTCGGGCACCATCTTCTGGATGGCGTCGGTGGTCGGATGGCCCTCGAGCAGCACCGATATCTGCACGCCGTTGAACGGCTTGTCTTCGGCCGAGGCCGGCGCGGCCAGCGAGAGCGCGGCGGCGGCCGCGCCAAGCATCAGTAGATTGCGTCTGTTCAGCATGTTTTCGTCTCCCATTCTTGGGCCGTCTGGCCTCGTTGCAACAGCGCCGTCCGTTTGACTGAGCTCAACCGAGGCGCACGATTTCGCCGCTCTGTGCCGACTGCATCATGGCAAGGGTGAGT
The DNA here is from genome assembly GCF_001854795.2 of Mesorhizobium sp. LCM 4577. Taxonomy (NCBI): domain Bacteria; kingdom Pseudomonadati; phylum Pseudomonadota; class Alphaproteobacteria; order Hyphomicrobiales; family Phyllobacteriaceae; genus Mesorhizobium; species Mesorhizobium sp. LCM 4577. The sequence goes on from NZ_MDDU01000053.1 coordinate 254,742, forward strand.
TCGAGCGAACGAAGGGCTTCCCGGCCGGTGGCGATCGGCATCGCCGCGCCGTCCAGCCAGTCGATGAGGCCGCCGAGCTGGCGCGCGAGGTCGCCGTCGATACGGCCGTTGAGCTGGGGCCAGTGCTGGGTGTCGATCTCGCGCGACGTCTCGTTGCTGGCGAAATAGAGCCCGCTGTCGCCGCACTGGACCTCGAAGGATCCGTCGGTGCCGATAAGTTCCATGCGCGCGTCGATCATGTGGCGCGCGCCGGACGGCAGCGACCAGGCGCTCTCGAAATTGACGACTGTGCCGCCGGAAAAGCGCACGATGGCCGCGATGCTGTCCTGTGTGCCGGAGCTGCCCAGCAGCTTATCGGTCTGCTGCGCATAGACCGACACCGGCTGCTGGCCCTCGAGCATCCACAACACCATGTCGACGTCGTGGACGGTGACATGCAGTGCCAGCGGCAGCTTGCCGCCATAGCGCTTCGGGCCCTCGGTGCGGGCGCTGTTGCGGCGGGCATAGATGTGGATCGGCTCACCGATCTTGCCCGATGCCATCAGCTCCTTGGCGGCGGCGTAGCGCGGATCGAAGCGCAGCAGGTAGCCGACGCCGAGCTTTACGCCCGCCGCCTCGCAAGCCGCGATGATGGCCTGGGCGTCGTCGACCTTGGAGGAGATCGGCTTCTCGACGAAGACGTTGATGCCGGCTTCGGCAACTGCAACGGCCGGCGCCAGATGCAGATTGTCCGGCGTGCAGATCGAGACGAGATCGAGATCGCGTTCCGAGCCGAGCAGCGCCTGATGGCTGTCATAGACCTTGCAGCCCGGCGCCTTGGCCGCCACGGCCTCGGCCAACGCGCGGTTGGGATCGACGATGGCCGCGAGCTCGGAGCCCATCATACTGGCGAAGATGCCGGCATGCATGGAGCCCATGAAGCCTGCACCAATGACGGCGACGCGACGGCGCTTGATCATGTCGGGTTCCTTCTCAGTTGCGGACGGGCACTCGAGGCGGCGACCTCGTCGGCGAAACGGCGGGTGATGGCGTCGGGCCGGGTGATGGCGCCGCCGACGACGATGAAGCGGGCGCCGAGCTCGAAGCAACGGACGGCCTCGTGCGGCGACCATATGCGCCCCTCGGCAACGAAAGGAAGGCCGGCACGGGCGAGTTCCTCCATCAGGGCGAAGGCGGGGCCGCGCTGGTCGCTGGAATAGTTTGTGTAGCCGGCCATGGTGGTGCTGATGAGGTCAGCGCCGGCATCGAGCGCGCGCCGGCCTTCATCGAGCGTGGCGACGTCGCCCATGGAGAGCCGCCCCCTCGTCGCGATGCTGGCGAACATCGCCTTCAGCTCGGCGGGGCGCGGCCGGGCGGTGGCGTCGATCGCGACGACATCGGCGCCGGCCTCGACGACGGCGGCGACGTCGTCGAGCGTCGGTGTGATGTAGACCTCGGTGTCGTCGCGCCTGGACTTGATCAGGCCGATGAGCGGCACGTCGACCGCCGCGCGGACGGCGGCGATGTTGGCCACCCCCTCGATGCGGACGCCGGTGGCGCCGCCCAACACGACGGAGCGCGCCATCGCGGCGATGTGGCCGGGAGCGTCGAGCGGCAGGCCGGATTCGGCCTGGCACGACACGACCAGCGTTCCATCGAGTGTGGCGAGCAAATCGCCCTGCTTGGCCTGCACCGGGGCATCTCCTGGAAGAGCATCACCTCTCTAACCAAGCGTAGATGAAAGTTTTTGTCAAGAAGTTATATAAGATGAAAATTTCCGTCAGGCACTTTCGAGCGTGCCAGCGTCGCCGCGCCAAGCAGGCCGGCATCGGCGCCCGCACGCGCGGCGAGGATGGGACGCCGGTAGACGCGGGGCAGGTCGAGCGAGCGCGCGTGCAGTGCCTCGATGAAGCCGCCGGCGAGGCCGACTCCGCCGCCGACGGCAAAGCAGTCGACATCAACCGAGGCCGTCAGGTCAGCAAAGGCGTTGACCAGTGCTGCGACCGCGCCGGCGATGATTTCCGCGGCATTACCGTTGCCTTGTTCCGCCGCCGCAAACAGCTCCGGCGCCGTAACCTTGCGGCCCAGGCGCGCGCTGCCCAGCCGCGCCAGCGCCGTACCCGAGGCGACCGTCTCCAGGCAGCCGCGCCGGCCGCAGCCGCACAGGATGCCGCCGGGCTCGGAGCGCGTGTGCCCGACATGGCCGGCGAGCCCGGTCGCGCCGCTTTCCAGCCGGCCATCTATCACCAGCCCGCAGCCGATGCCGGTGGAGACGGTGAAGAAGGCGAAGTTGCGAAAACCCTCGCCGGCGCCGATCGTGAATTCGGCCCAGGCAGCGGCCTGCGCGTCATTGACGACGAACGGCGGCATGCCGAAAGCGCGCTCGATCGCCGAGGCAATCGGATAACCGTCCTCGATCGGCAGGGTTTCGGGGTTCAGCGCCGTCAACGCGCCGTCGCGCACGATGCCGGTGGTGGCGACGGCCACCGCGCCAAAACCGCTTTTCGGCGCAAGCCCAGCGATGGCCGCGATCAGGTCGTCACCCCTGCCGGTGCGTGGCGTCGGCGCCTGGCGGCGGTTGGCGATCATGCCGCCACGCACTTCGGCTGTCGCGATCTTGGTGCCGCCGATATCGATGGCGAGCACCGGCAAATCAGAAGCTGCGGTCACTCACGACCTCCGCCGTGCGGCTGAGCTCGACCAGCCGCTTCGGATCCTGCCTGGTCATCTCGGCGACCAGCGCATCGACGATGAGCAGTTGGCTGATCTTCGACGGGAAGGCGCCGCCAGTGAGCGGCGTCTCCGGCCAGGAGGCAATCAAAGCCAGGTCGCAGACGGCGATCAGCGGGCTCTTCGAACGGTTGGAGATACCGATGACGAAAGCGCCCTTGGAGCGGGCGAGCTCGGCGACACGCACGGCGTCGATGGTCGAGCCGGAGCTCGAGATCACCACCTGCACCGTCCCCGGCTGCGCGGTTCCCGCCGCCATAACCGCCAGATGCGCATCGCCCAGCGCGCGGCTGAACTTGCCGATGCGGGTCATCTTGTAGGCGAGATACTGCGCCGTGACGGCGGAGGCGGCGATGCCGAAACACTCGACCACGGAAGCGTCGAGGAGTTTTCGCGACGCGACGGCGACGTCTTCGCGAACGATCAGCTGCTCGGTCTCGCGCAGCGAGGTGATCGCGGTTTCGACCAGCCGCTGGATGTCGTCGGAAGGAGAGCCGTTATCGCGCGCCCGTTCGTCGGTCGCCAATTCCTTGGCCAGCGCCAGCTTGAAATCCTGGAAGCCGGAAAAGCCTTGGTCGCGGCAAAAGCGCATGACGCTCGCCTCAGACGATCCGGACGTTTCGGCAAGCTCGGTGATGCTCTGGCGAAGCGTGGCGTCGGGTTGCGCCAGCACCGTCTCGGCGACCCGCGCCAGCGCTGGCGTCATGTCGCCCGCCGCCGCTCTCAGCGAGGCTATCAGCGCGTGTGTCATGCAATATCCCTCAAAAGCTTCCTGGTGTGAGCATGATCCTGTCCAAAACCGGTTCCCACCTTTTCGGGATCATGCTCAGAAATGTTCCGCCACCCAGGGCGGCGATCCGGCAAAGAGCTGGTCACAGCGGCGTATGTCAGCCGAGTCGCCGGAAACGAGGCGATACTGCGCCAGTTTCGAGGCGCTGCGAAAGCCCGTGAAGAGCTGGGCGAAGGCGGTCGGTTGCAGTGACACCGCCCCGCCCAACGCGCCGGCCGCCTCGCCTACCTCCGCCTTGCCGGCGCGGATGTCGATCTCCAGCGGCGGCGCCTCGCCGATGCGCAACGCGAGCCGGGCTGCGTCGACATGGTAGCCGCGCTGGCGCAGCGCGGCTGGGGGGTCGAGCACGCGCAGCAGCCACTCCTCCTGATGCGCAAGCCGCCAGCCCTTGTCCGGCATGGCCGCCACCAGATCGTCCTGCGGAGCGCCGTGCCAGCGCACGGCCGGATAGACCGAGCGGAAGCGGGCGAGGAAGGAGAGCAGGCCAAGCGCCGCCTCGGGCGAAGCGGCAAACCAGTCCCGGACCTCAAGACGCGCCTCGTTGCCCATGTCGAGGATCAGATAGGCGGCCTCGCCCTCGGCCAAATAGGCGGCGAGCGCATCGGTCGGCGCGCGGCGCAACTCGTTCCAGTGCGCCGTGCCGCGCACGAGCAGCCCGGATTCGCGCAACGTCTTTTCGGCATAGGCGCCGGCCAGCCGCTGATCGTCGAGTTCGACGCGCTCGAAGCCAAGCCGGCTGGCGGAGGGCAACGCCGCGGTCTCGGCCTCGTAGACGATCTCGTGGCCGGCGAGCTCGAAGCCCGCCTTGCGATAGACCGGCCGGGTCGAGGCAAACAGCGTCGCGACCGCCGCGCCATTTGCCTTTGCCTCCTCGCAAAGCGCGTCGACCAAGGGAACCGCTAGGCCCTGCCCACGCCGCTCCGGCGCGATCGCCACATGGGCGATGTTGACGGCCCGCACCGGCCTGCGGTGGAAGACATGCGCGGTTTCGAGCAAGGCCGCGCAAGCCATCGGAAGCCCGTCCTCGTCGCGCAGGAGCCTCAGCGAAGCCAGCCCGGCATTGGCGATGTATTCCTCAGACCGGACCTTGCTGAAGCCGAAAGCCCAGCTCAGAAGGTTGATGATGTCGGAGGCGTCGCCGGCGGTTGCCGGTTCAAGCTTGAAGTTTTTTTTCATATCGTTTCCAATATTGACGATTTCCATCATAACTTGAAAACGGCAATGCGCAACAGGCAGCTTCGCTTAAAGCGCGTCGCGCTGAAACGGATTCAGGCGACGCGCTTTAAGTCCTTGTTTTGATGCATGTCGTTGTCCCAGAACCGCTGCGCACTTCTGGGCGACATGCATTAGCTCGCGAGCCCGCCGAAGCACAGGTATCAGCTCGAGAAAGTCATCCAGGCCGGCATTGAGTGCCGTGCGGGCTTATGGCGCCGGATCCCGACCGACATCGGCTTCCATATGGACTACACCGCCGTCGCCTTGGGTCCAGAACCGCTGAGCGTCAGGGGAAGCGGCGATGGTGAGGCTGCGGCCCGCGATCGCCGGCGCGACGCCCCGGTAGCGGAAGGTCGCCGGGATTCCGGTGCCGCGAGCCGCCGCGAGGTTGAACATCAGCGTGGCCTGCAGCGGGCCATGGACCACAAGGCCCTCATAGCCTTCCGTTTCGGTGGCGTAAGGCAGGTCATAGTGGATGCGGTGGCCGTTGAAGGTGATGGCCGAATAGCGGAACAGCAGCGTGGACGACGGGACCAGGGCCCACGATGCGCCGACCGGGCGGCCTGGCATCGGAGCGGTCTTCTCGCGGCCCGATGCGGCGTGCTTCGGCGTCGCGGCCTCGCGATAGACGATATCGTGCCGTTCGCTCAGCGCGATGCCGCGTGCGGTGTGATAGCGGTGGTCGACCGCGACGAACCAGAGTTCACCAGACCTGCCTTGCTTGCGTACGACGTCGCGGATCGTGGAGACCCGACGGACCTCATCGCCGATCCGCAAGGCATCGTGCATCTGCAATTCACCACCCGCCCACATGCGGCGCGGCTGYGGCACCGGCGGCAAGGACAGGTTTCTGGCCGGATGGCCATCGGCTCCCAACTGGTCCATTGCGACGATCGCCGGCGACAGGCACCAGTGGATCCCCAATGGCGCGTGGCCGGCGGCCAACGGTGCGAGATTGGGCTCGAATATCGCTCTGAAGCTCTGCACGAGGCGCTGCGAAACGACATCGAAGCTTTCGCTTTGACGGCCAATCCAGTCGGCGAACGGTTTCTTCCCTGTCGTGTCCACTGGCCTTGTCCGTCAGTAGGAACGTGGCATTCCGAGCACATGCTCGGAGAGGTAGGACAGGATGAGGTTGGTCGAGATCGGCGCCACCTGGTAGAGCCGGGTTTCGCGGAACTTGCGCTCGACATCGTATTCCTCGGCGAAGCCGAAACCGCCATGCGTCTGGATGCACGCATTGGCGGCCTCGTTCGAGGCATCGGCGGCCAGCATCTTGGCCATGTTGGCTTCGGCGCCGCAGTCGAGGCCGGCCTCGTAGAGGCGCGTCGCCTCACGGACCATCAGCTCGGCGGCGCGCGTGTTGGCGTAGGCCCTGGCGATCGGGAACTGGATGCCCTGGTTGGCGCCGATCGGCCGGCCGAAGACGTTGCGCTCGCAGGCATAGGCGGAGGCCTTCCTGATCAACCATTTGGCATCGCCGATACATTCGGCGGCGATCAGGATCCRCTCGGCATTCATGCCGGAAAGGATATAGCGGAACCCCTTGCCCTCCTCCCCAACCAGGTTTTCGACAGGGACCTCGACATTGTCGAAGAAGACCTCGGTCGTGGAGTGGTTCATCATGGTGCGGATGGGCCGGATCGAAAGCCCCTGCTTGAGCGCCTCGCGCATGTCGAGGATGAACACCGAAAGGCCTTCGGTGCGCTTGGATACCTGGTCTTTCGGGGTCGTGCGGGCAAGCAGCAGCATCAGGTCGGAATATTCGGCCCGGCTTGTCCAGATCTTCTGGCCGCTGACGACGTAATGATCGCCGTCCCTGCGGGCGAACGTGCGGATGGAGGTCGTGTCGGTTCCGCTGCCGGGCTCGGTGACGCCGAACGCCTGCAGTCTCAATTCGCCGGAAGCGATCTTCGGAAGATAACGCTGCTTCTGCTGCTCATTGCCATGCCGCAGCAGCGTGCCCATGACGTACATCTGCGCGTGGCAGGCGGCGCCGTTGCAGCCGGCGCGCTGGATCTCCTCGAGCACGGCCGCCGCCGCCGAAAGCGTCAGGCCCGCCCCGCCATACTCCTCGGGGATCAGCGTCGCGAGGTAGCCCGCCTCCGTCAGCGCGTTGACGAAATCCAGCGGGTAAGCGCGGGCGGCGTCGAGCTTGCGCCAGTATTCGCCCGGAAACCGCTCGCAGAGCCGACGCACGGCCTCGCGGATCTCCTCGTTGTCGACATCCTTGAACATCAAGCGCTCCCCGCGGCACGTGCCTGGGGACGCGCGTCTCCAGCGAGTTCAAACAAACCCAGCGAGCGCACCGGGCGGTTGCCGGGCAGTGCAAGGATGGCGCCGATCAGTTCGTCGGCGCGGGCTGGCGAACTGCCGCCGGCGATGAGCTGCGCGCGCGCTTTCTCGGAGAGCTCGGTCGCCGTCACCGGATTGCCGGGATCTCCCTTGGCGTCGTGTCGCGCGGCGGAAAGACGCCGACCGGAAGCCGTCTCCACCACGATCTCGGCGCCCCACGATTCGGGGTACGCAGCCTCGATCCCAGGCGCCAGCTCGACGTCGACTTTCTTGCGTTCGCCGGCCATACGCTGCCGGGCATCGGCATCGAAACTTGCCTGGTCGACGCGGCCGTCCGCGAGCGCGATCGCCACCGTGTGCTGGAGCGAGAATTTGGCGCTGTAGGGATCCTCCGGGAAGGGCCGGTCGCACACGTCCAGCGCGGCCCGGTAAGCTCCGACCTTCACCTTGGCGATGGCTTCGCCGGCTATCTCTGCGTGCAAGGCAATGGCGCCGTCGATCGCCGGATGGGTATGGCGGCAGCAGGGCCAGGGCTTGATCGAGGTGTTGATCAGCTGCCAGGCCCGATCGGGCCCAGCCGTCACGGCCTCCGGGATCGGGTCGGGGCACAGGCCCGCATAGAATCCCTTTTCGCCCTGGAGGATGTTTTGCGCGCCCGTGAACCCTTCCCTGGCCAGGAACGATGCAAGGACGCCCGATTCCGCGGCCCGGGCCGTGTGAAGATGCTTGCTCATGGCGCCCTCGGCCAGGAACTCCCAAAGCCCCGACGACTGGGTCCCGGCGTTACCGAGCGCCCAGACGGTCCTGTCGTCGTCGAGGCCGATGAGCTCGGCCACGGCAAAAGCCGCGCCGAACGGCCCGCAGGTCGAGGTGTTGTGCCAGATCCGGTAATGCTTCTTGCCGACGGACATGCCGACGCGGCAACAGGCTTCATATCCCGCCAGAACCGCGCGCAGGAACGCTTCGCCGCCAAGGTCGTGATCATGGGCCACGGCCCAGGCCGCGGGAATGACGACGCTGCCTGGATGGGTCACCGAATCCCGGTGCAGGTCGTCCATCTCCAGGATATGGGACAGACCGCCGAGATAGAATGCCTTGCGGGCCGTGTCCGCCTGCGCCGGCGGCGCAACCGCCTTGAGCATGCGGGCAGGTTCGGTCGGCAACGCGCCGAGCGCACAGCCGAGCGTATCCAGGACGAACAGCGATGCCCATTCAAGATCGCGTTCGGTCACCGGCTTTTCGCGGATCAACCGGGTCAGGTCGCGGGTGAGACTCATGACGTTCCATTCCCTATCCGTTGGGATGCCGCCGTATCCGGCGGACCGAATTCCCGTCGCAAGGCCACATCGTGTTCGCCGAGCGAGGGCACCCTGCCCAATTCGGGGCGCTTGCCATCGACCGTGACGGGCGGCGCGAAAAGCTCTATCGGACCAACCGCGGTCTCGACCGCGACCCTGGTCGCGCTGCGATGCACAGCCAGGTCCGCCATGGTCGACACGCGGCCATAGCCGATGCGCACCTGGTCCAGCAGTTCGCACAAGGCGGCCATCGTGTAGGGCGCCAGGATCGCCTGCACACAAGCGTCGAGCGGCTCGCGATTCTTGATGCGCAGCACGTTGCGTTCGAATCTCGGATCCGTCGCCACCGACGGCCAGCGCAGGACGCTCTCGCAGAAGACGGCCCATTCGCGTTCGTTCTGGACGGCGATCAGGATTTCCCCGTCGCTGACGCGAAACAGCCCGTAAGGAGCTATCGAGGGGTGGGCGAGGCCAAGCCGGCTGGGCTCCTTGCCGCCGTAATAGCGCGCCAGATACGGCACATTCATGTATTCGGCGAGGGTGTCGAACAAGAAGACCTGCAGGTGGGCCCCTTCCCCGGTCCGCTCGCGCATGATCAGGGCTTCGAGGATGGCGGCATAGGCGGCCTGTCCCGTGGCGATATCGGATATCGATACGCCGACGCGCGTCGGACCCGACGTCGCCGATCCCGTGATGCCCGCCAGACCGGCTTCCGCCTGGATGAGCAGGTCATAGGCTTTCCGTTCGTGATCCGGCGTTCCTGGCGCGTAGCCGCCGATGTCGCACACGATCAGCCTCGGGAACCGCCGCCTGAGGTCTGCGCTGCCGATGCCCAGCCTGTCGGTGGCGCCGGGCACAAGGTTCTGGACGAACACGTCGGCTGAGGCGAGCATCGCCTCGACCAGCGCCAGATCGTCCGGCTGCTTCAGGTCGACGGTGCAGGACTGCTTGCCGCGGTTGTTCCAGATGAAATAGCTCGACAGGCCGTGGACATAGTCGTCATAGCCGCGGGCGAAATCGCCCTCGAGGCGCTCGAGCTTGATGACGCGCGCGCCGGCGTCGGCCAGCCGTGACGTCGCCAGGGGCGCAGCCACGGCTTGCTCCAGCGAGACGACGGTCGTTCCCTCCAGCGCGCCTGGCATGGCTCGCTCCTTATCCTGCTTTTGCTACACCATCGCACCGGAAGGGTCCCCTCCGTCAAATAGCGTTTTGTAATGGGAGGTATAGCGAAACGGCACAGTCGGCCGTGCGTTCGTTGCACCCTGGATGTTGAAGCATGATCTTCCCCGAAACCGGTTCCCAATTTCGGGATTATGCTCTAGCCGAAGAGGTCAAGAGCGGCAACGACGTCCGGCGTGTCGGCGGTGCCCCACCACACGGCGCCACTCCGGCTGGCAGCGCCATCGTGATCTATCCGAGGCTCTCGACGATTGKGGCGACAGTGGCGCGAACCTCGGCTGACCCGTCAGATCTGTCCCGCGCTCAAGCGCCGCTCCACATCGCGTCCGGCACCACCACCAGCTTGCCGACGAAGTCCTTGCCCATGAAATCGGTCTGGGCGCGATGGAAATCCGACAGTCTGTAGACGCCGCCGACCAGCGGCTTGATCTTTCCTTCCTCGATGTAGCGCACGATGCGGCGGAAATCGGCGCGCGTGCCCTGGCTTGAGCCGTGGAGCTGTAGTTGCTTCAGATACATGGTGCGAAGATCGAGCTGCACGACCGGTCCGGCGATCGCTCCGGCAGTCGTGTAGCGGCCCTCGGGCCGGAGAATGCGCAGCAAGTCATTGAAGATGGYGCCGCCGATGAGGTCGGCGACCACGTCTATGGGCTGGCCGCCCGTCGCTTCGTTGACGGCGGCGGGCAGGTCGGGCACGCCGCGCGTGATCACCTTCTCGGCGCCGATGTCGAGCACGGCCCGCTCCTTGCCCTTGCCGACGAYGGCGTAAGGAACGGCGCCGCGGGCCCGCGCCAGTTGCACGATRCCGGAGCCGACGCCGCCGGAGGCCCCGGTGACCAGCACCCGTTCGCCGGCCTTCAGCGCCGCGCGCTCCAGCATCTGCTCGCCGGTGAGATAGGCGCAGCAGAAGGTAGCCAGCTCGACATCGCTGAGCCCGGTGTCGACAACATGCGCATTCTCGGCCGGCAGCGCCTGATATTCGGCGTAACCGCCATCGCGGCCATGGCCCATATAGTCGATGTCGGCCAGCGAATCGTCGTCGCGGTTGTAGATGGAGAAATCGACCATGACGCGCTCGCCGATGCGGTCGTTGGATACGCCGTTACCGACCGCGACGATGGTGCCCACCGTGTCGGTGCCCTGGATGCGCGGGAAGGTGAGCGTGTTGCCTTGCCGGCGCCAGGTCGACACGGCGGCGGCATCCTCCTCCGTGCCATAGGCGCCCTGGCGCACCCAGACGTCGGTGTTGTTCATGCCACAGGCGCTGACCTTGACCAGCACCTCGCCGGCGGCCGGCGCGGGCACCTTCACATCGGTGCGGTAGACGAGCTTCTCCAGGCCGCCATGGCCGGTGAGCTGCACGGCGGCCATGGTGGCGGGTACGGTTACGGTCATCGCATTCATGTCACTTCTCAGATGCTTGCCAACACGCTGTTCACCGCGTCGGCGGTCTTGGCGACGACGATGTCGGCCTCCTCGCGCGTCAGGCAAAGGGGCGGCGCGAAGCCGAGGATATCGCCCTGCGGCATGGCGCGGCCGATCACGCCGCTGGCGGCCAGCGCCGTGGCGATCTGCGGCCCGACCTTCAGCGCCGGATCGAAGAAGACTCGGTCGTCGCGGTCCTTGACGAACTCGATCGCGGCCAGCATGCCGTCGCCACGCACCTCGCCGACATTCCGGTGGCCGCCGACGGCCTTGGCCAACTCTGTGCGGAAGTAAGCGCCGGTCTCGCCGGCGTTCCGCACCAGGTCCATCTCGTCGATCAGCTCAAGATTGGCGACGCCCGCGGCAACGCAGATCGGATGCGCCGAATAGGTCCAGCCATGGCCGAGCGAGCCAAGCTTGTCGGAGCCCTTGACCAGCACCTGCCAGACCTTGTCGGAAACGATGACGCCGGAAAGCGGCGCGTAGGCCGAGGTCAACCCCTTGGCGATGGTGATCAGGTCCGGCTTGATGCCGTAATGATCGGATCCGAACATGGTGCCGAGACGACCGAAGCCTGTCACCACCTCATCGGCGACGAGCAGCACGTCGTATTTGTTCAGGACGGCCTGGATTTTCTGCCAGTAACCGGCCGGCGGCGGCACGATGCCGCCAGTGCCGAGGATCGGCTCGCCGATGAAGGCCGCGACCGTGTCGGGGCCTTCGGCAAGGATCATCTCTTCCAGCTTGTCGGCGCAATATTGCGAGAACTGCTCCTCGCTCATCGAACGATCGGCGCGGCGGAAATAATACGGCGCCTCGGTATGCAAGATCGGCGCGCGCGGCAGGTCGAAAGCGTTGTGGAACAACTCGAGCCCGGTCAGCGATCCGGTCATGACGCCGGAACCGTGATAGCCGCGCCAGCGCGAGATGATCTTCTTCTTCTCCGGCCGCCCGAGGACGTTGTTGTAGTACCAGATCAGCTTGATGTTGGTCTCGTTGGCGTCGGAGCCGGAGAGGCCGAAATAGACCCTCGACATGCCTTTCGGCGCGCGGTCGATGATCATCTTGGCCAGTGTGATCGAGGCCTCGGTGCCGTGCCCGACATAGGCGTGGTAGTAGGCGAGGTTCTTCGCCTGCTCGGCGATGGCATCGGCGATCTTCTGGCGGCCATAACCGACATTGACGCAATAGAGGCCGGCGAAGGCATCGATGCTCTTCTTGCCGGTGTTGTCCCAGACGGTGACGCCTTCGCCGCCGGCCATGATCCTGGCTGGCGACTCACCCCGCGCGTGCGTGCCCATGTGCGTCGAGGGATGGAAGAAGTGGTCGCGATCCCAGGCGGAGAGTTCGTTGGACTGTTCGAGCATTTTTTGACTCCTGACGAGAATGAGGCCTGCGTAGCTTAGGCTACATCGAGGCAGAGGTATTTGAGATCCGTAAAAGCTTCGAGCCCGTGGCGCGAGCCTTCGCGGCCGATGCCGGACTGCTTGACGCCGCCGAACGGGATCGGCGCGCCGGTGATCTTGACGCGGTTGATCGCGACCATGCCGTACGCCAAGGCGCCGCCTATGCGCGCCTGCCGCGCGCCATTCTCGGTGACGACATAGGCGACCAGGCCATATTCGGTAGCATTGGCTCGGGCGACGACTTCCGCCTCGTCGTCGAACGGCGTGACGGCGGCGACAGGACCAAAGGTTTCCTCATGCATGATCAGAGCTTCGTCCGGCACGTCGACAAGCAGGGTCGGCTGGTGGAACAGCGGGCCGGCAGCGTGGCGCTTGCCGCCGGTCAGGCATCGCGCGCCGTGGGTAAGCGCATCGGTGACTTGCTCCTCGACCTTCTTGACCGCGCGCTCATGCATCAGCGGCCCGATATCGGCGTCCGCGGACAGGCCGTTGCCGACGCGGAGCTGCTCGATGCGGCGCGCGAAAGCGGCGCAGAAGCGGTCATAGATAGGCCGCTGCACATAGATGCGGTTGGCGGCGAGACAGTCCTGGCCGGAGGTGGCGAATTTGGCGTCGAGCGCGATCGTCACCGCCTTGTCGATGTCTGCGTCGTCGAAGACGATCAGCGGCGCATGCCCGCCGAGCTCCATGACCAAGCGTTTCATTGTCGGCGCACTCTGCGCGGCTATCAGCCGACCGACCTCGGTCGAGCCGGTGAAGCTCATGGCGCGAACCCTGGCGTCGGCGCACATCGCGCCGACGATGGTGTGCGCATCGCCGGTGACGACGTTGAAGACCCCGGCCGGCAGGCCGGCGCGCTCGCCGAGCTCGGCCAGCGCCAGGGCCGACAGCGGTGTTTCGGAGGACGGATGCGCCACCACCGTGCAGCCGGCGGCAAGCGCGGCCGCGGCCTTGCGGGTGAGCATGGCCGATGGAAAATTCCAGGGCGTGACGACGCCGACCACGCCGAGCGGTTCGCGGCGCACCGACATCTCGGCGTTCGGCAGATGGCTAGTGACGCTTTCGGCGTTGAGGCGTTTCGCTTCCTCGGCATACCACTCGACGAAGGAGGCTGCGTAATCGATCTCGCCCAGCGACTCCTTCAGCGGCTTGCCCTGTTCCAGCGTCATCAGCAGCGCCAGATCGTCCCTGGCCGCGATGATCAGATCGAACCATTTTCGCAGGATCTTCGAGCGTTCCTGCGGCAGCGCCGAGCGCCAGGCGGGAAACGCACGGGACGCGGCGTTGATCGCTTTCGTCGTCTGGGCGGCATCGAGTGCCGCCACGAAGGCGACGGTGGCTCCGGTCGCCGGATCGGTAACCTCAAAACTTGCCGCCGCTTCGCTCGCCGTCCAGTGGCCATCGACATAGGCGAGCGCGCGCAACAGCCGGCGATCGGCGAGGCGGTCAAGCGCTTCATGGTGGTTCGTGCGGGCAAAATGCGCGGACATCAGTCGGATCTCCCGGTGCCGAGGCGATATGGAGAGACTAGCCGCGCGATCGAGACAAAGAGGCTGTTTCGGCAAGCTGACAGAGAGAGATTGTCTCTATTAGCCAGCTGCCACAGGCAATCTCTCTACCTCCTCAAAGTTGCTCCGGCAGCAGATCGGCCACCGGCAGCACGGTCTCGTCCTTGACCGTCTTGGTGACGATGTAGGTGAAGTAGCGGTCGATGCCGATCTCACGTTCGAGCAGGCTGTCGACCAGCCGCTGATAGGCATCGATGTCGCGCGCCATCACCTTCAGCACGTAGTCGACGCCGCCGCCTACCGACCAGCAGGCGACGATCTCGGGAACATCGCGCACCACACGCTCGAAACGGTCGAAGTCAGCCTGGCGGTGATTGGCCAGGGTGACTTCCATCAGCACCGTCGCCACCGGCGCGATGGCGCGCATGGCGATCGCGGCGTGATAGCCGGAGACGATGCCGGCCTTTTCCAGCTTGCGCAGCCGCATCCAGCACGGCGTCGGCGACAGGCCGACCTTCTCGGCCAGCGCCAGCTTGGTGATGCGCCCGTCGCGCTGGATGGCGTCGAGAATCCTGAGGTCGATCGGGTCGAGTTTCGCTGCCGCCATTCGGGATCCGCCTTTCGTTGGAGACACCATGACGATGCATTATTTCGATTGTCAATTGCACTGATTTCGATCTCTAATAAGTCATGACATTATGGCAGCCTGATCCTGCTCTCATCCGCCGCCCGGCCTATCTCTCGCTGGCCGACCAGTTCGCGCGCGCCATCCATGACGGGCGGCTGGCCAACGGCACGCGGCTGCCTACGCACCGCCGGCTGGCGGATGACCTGAAGCTTTCGGTGCAGACCGTCAGCCGCGCCTATGAGGAATTGATCCGCCGCGGCCTGATCTCCGGCGAGGTCGGCCGCGGCAGCTTCGTGCAGACGCAGCGCCGCGAGCCGGAGCCGCCCTACCTTCCGGAACGGCTGGGCGAGGTCATCGACCTCTCCATCCTGAAGCCGGTCTGCGAGCCGATGCATCTGGAAAAACTAAAGCAGGCGCTGGGCTGGCTCGCCGAGAACCTGCCGTCGAGCTCGGCGCTGTCGTTCCGGCCGAACATGGTTTTCCCGCGCCACCGCGCGGTCGCGGTCGAATGGCTGAAGCTCTGCGGGCTGGAGGCGTCCCCGCAGAACATCAGCCTCACCAACGGCGCCACCGCCGGCATGACGGTGGCGCTGATGAGCGTGGCGCCGCCCGGCTCGACGGTCGCCACCGAGGCGATCGGCCATCACACGCTGGTGCCGCTTGCCCGCTATCTCGGCTTCAACCTCGAAGGCTTGCCGATCGATGCCAACGGGCTGATCCCCGAAGCGCTCGACGAGGCCTGCCGCCTCTCGGACATTCGTGCCGTCTTCGTCCAGCCGTCAGTGATCAACCCGACGGCGACGTTGATGGACGCCACCCGGCGCGAGCAGATCGCCGCCGTTGCCCGTAAGCACGATATCGCCATCATCGAGAACGACGTGCTCGGGCCGCTGGTCGAAGGCCGGCCGCCGGCCGTCGCCGCCTTCGCGCCGGAGCGGACGCTCTACGTCACTTCCTTCACCAAGATTGTCGTGCCAGGGCTGCGCATCGGCTATCTGGCGGTCCCGGATCGCTATGTCGCGGCCGTCGCCAACCGTCACCTCGTCTCGAACTGGATGGCGACACCGATGGTGGCGGAGATCGCGACACGCTGGGTGAATGACGGCACGGCGATGGAACTGGTCAACTGGCAGCGCGGCGCGCTGAGACGCCGGCAGGAGATCGCTGCGGAAGTGCTCACGGGCGTCGACTATCGCTGTCATCGCGACGGGCTGCATCTGTGGCTCGAGCTGCCGGGCGACCGGGCCGAGGAGAGCTTTGTCGCGCAGGCGCGCCTGCGCGGAGTGGCGATCGCGCCGGGCACTTCGTTCCGCATCGCCGACACGTCCTGGCATCCTGCGATCCGCATCTCGCTCGGGTCGACCACCGAGGGGGAACTGCGCGCGGGCTTGAGCGTTGTCGCCAAGCTGCTGCTCGGCGAACCGGAGCATCTCCTGCTCGCCATCTGATGCACAAAGGGAGCGCAGATTGCCCTGAAATTGTGCCGCGCCGGAAATATTGTCATGATATTATTTTCCCGATTGACATGATTTGGCACGTTTCGCATCGTTAAGGGCATAGACTTCTCCAGAACGGGGAAAATGGATTGCCCGCGCCCATCATCAAGGTCGATGCGATTTCGAAGAGCTTCGGCGCCTTCAAGGTGCTGGACGGTTTGTCGATGCAGGTGATGCCGGGCGAGAAGCTGGCGCTGATCGGTCCGTCCGGCTCCGGCAAGACGACAATCCTGCGCATCCTGATGACGCTGGAAAAGATCGACGGCGGCCATATCCAGGTCGATGGCGAACAGCTCTACCACGTGGAGCGCAACGGCCAGCTGCTGGCGGCCGACGAGCGGCACCTGGCCAGGATGCGCCAGAAGATCGGCATGGTCTTCCAGCTCTTCAATCTCTTCCCGCACAAATGCGTCATGGACAATGTGACCCTGGCGCCGATGCTGACCAAGGGCGTCGCGCGCGCCGCCGCCGAGAAGCGGGCGATGGAACTGCTCGATATGGTCGGCCTCGCCGACAAGGCGAAGGCAATGCCGGCGCAGCTGTCCGGCGGCCAGAAGCAGCGCGTGGCGATCGCGCGCGCCTTGGCGCTGTCGCCCAAGATCATGCTGTTCGACGAGGTCACCTCGGCGCTCGACCCCGAACTCGTCGAGGAAGTGCTCAACGTCATGCGCAAGCTCGCCGCCGAGACCGACATGACGATGCTGCTCGTCACCCACGAGATGGGTTTCGCCCACGACTTCGCCGACCGCGTGCTGTTCTTCGACCGCGGCCGCATCGTCGAGGAGGGCAAGCCCGATGAGATTTTCCGCCATCCCAAACAGGAAAGAACGCAGAGCTTCCTGAAGAAGATCATCGCGGCCGGACATCGCGTCTGACCGCAATGCGAACGGGCGATGCAAGTCGTCCACGGGCGGCCAAAGGCCGTCCCGAACCGAGCAAACCAAGAAGCAGAAACAAGGAGTTGGGAACGATGAAGAAACTTGGCATTCTGGCTGGCGTCGCCGGCCTCGCGATCACCACGATACTGTTCGCCTCTGGCGCGCGATCGGCGGACGACGCCAAGCTGGAGCAGCTCAAGCAGCAGGGTTTCGCGCGCGTCGCCATCGCCAACGAGCCGCCCTATACGGCGGTCGCGGCCGACGGCAAGGTGTCAGGCGCAGCGCCCGACGTGGCGCGCGAGATCTTCAAGCGTCTCGGCGTCAACGACATCGTCGCCTCGATCTCCGAATATGGCGCCATGATCCCCGGCCTGCAGGCGGGACGCTTCGACGTGGTCACCGCCGGCCTGTTCATGAAGCCGGAACGCTGYGCGGCGGTCGCCTATTCCGAGCCGGTGCTTTGCGATGCCGAGGCGCTGCTGGTGAAGAAGGGCAACCCGAAGGGCTTCAAGAGCTATGCGGATATCGCCAAGGACACCTCGGCGACCATCGGCGCGCCGGGCGGCGGCACCGAGGAGAAGCTGGCGCTCAACGCGGGCGTGCCGCGCGATCGCGTCATCGTCGTGCCGGACGGCCAGAGCGGGCTGAAGATGGTGCAGGACGGCCGCATCGACGCCTATTCGCTGCCGGTGCTGTCGATCAACGACCTGATCAAGAAGGCCAACGACCCGAATCTCGAAGTGATCGCGCCGGTGCAGGGCGCGCCGGTCTATTGCGACGGCGCCGCCTTCAAGAAGGGCGACGAGGCGCTGCGCGATGCCTATGACGTCGAACTCGCCAAGATGAAGAAGTCCGGCGAGTTCGCCAAGATCATCGAGCCCTACGGCTTTTCGGCCGCGGCCGCCATGTCGACGACGCGCGAGAAGCTCTGCTCGGCGAAGTAAGGCGCGAATCCTGCCTTCTCCCCGTTCACGGGGAGAAGGTGGCCCGAAGGGCCGGATGAGGGGCGGCGCCATAGCTCAATAAGTTCGCGCTGCCCCTCATCTGCCTGCCGGCATCTTCTCCCCGTTAACGGGGAGAAGAAAGCTAACCGCAAACGTTGGAACCCCATGACCCAGTGGTCCGGCTATCTCGGCCTGATATTGCAAGGTGCGCTTGTCACCATCGAGCTGACGCTGATGGGGTCGGTGCTTGCGCTGATCATGGCCTTCCTGGCCGGCATGGGCCGCGTGTCGCGCTTTTTCATCCTGCGCGCGATCGCAACCGCCTATATCGAATTCTTCCGCGGCACCTCGATCTTCGTGCAGCTGTTCTGGGCCTATTTCGTGCTGCCTTTCGCCGGGCTGTCGCTGACGCCACTGCAGGCCGGCGTGCTGGCGCTGGGCTTGAATGTGGGCGCCTATGCGGCGGAAGTCGTGCGCGGCGCCATCCTGTCGGTCGGCCGCGAGCAATATGAGGCCTGCACGGCGCTCAACCTCGGCCGCTGGCAAGGCATGCGCCATGTGATCCTGCCGCAGGCGCTGCTGGTCATGCTGCCGACGTTCGGCAACAATGCGATCGAGCTGCTCAAAGCGACGTCGGTCGTCTCGCTGATCTCGCTCGCCGACTTGACCTTCCAGGCGCAAGTGGTGCGCTCGCAGACCGGCAGCACGCTGATGCCGTTCCTGTCGGTCCTCATCATCTATTTCGCGCTGGCGCTGATCATCTCCTGGGGCGTTCGCACGCTGGAGCGCCGGATGGCGCGCGGTCTCGACGGAGTGCGTGTCTGATGGAATGGGCCAAATAATGGATTGGGATTGGAACTTCGTCCGGGAGATCATGCCGACCCTGATCCAGGGCGTGAAGATCACCATCCTGGCGACTATTCTGGGTTCCATCCTGGCGGCGATCGTGGGGCTCGCGATCGCGCTGGCGCGGCGCTCGGAGAACAGGATCGTCGCGCGCAGCGTCGGCTGGTTCGCCGAGTTCATCCGCGGCACGCCATTGCTGGTGCAGCTCTATTTCATCTTCTACGTGCTGCCCGATATCGGCATCCTGCTGCCGCCGCTGGTGGCGGGCGTCATCGGGCTTGGCCTGCACTACGGCACCTACACGGCCGAGGTCTATCGCGCCGGCATCGACAATGTGCCGCGCGGCCAATGGGAGGCTGCCAAGGCCTGCAATCTCAACGGCCGCCACACCTGGACGCATATCATCCTGCCGCAGGCGATCCCGCCGATGATCCCTGCCTTGGCCAATTATTTCATCGCCATGTTCAAGGAGACGCCGCTGCTCTCGGCGATCACCGTGCTCGAGCTGATGAACCAGGCCAAGAGCGTCGCCAACACCTACTACCGCTATATCGAACCGATGACGCTGGTCGGCGCCTTCTTCCTCGTCATCAGCCTCTGCTCCGTCGTGCTCTTGCGCTGGCTGGAGCATCGCTACGGCAGGATCGAAAGATGAGAAGCATGAAAGCATTGCCCGACATCCGCCTCGAAACGGCGCGCCCAACGCTCGACGCGCGTCCGCTGAAAAAGCGCGTCGGACTGATTGCGCTTGCGACCGACCACACCAGCGAGGTGGACTTCCGCCGCATGGTGGCGAGCGAGCGGATCGGCGTCTATGTCGCGCGCATCCCCTACGCCAATCCGACGACGCCGGAGAATTTGCGCAAGATGCAGCCTTCGCTTTCGGTGGGCGCGGCGCTGATCCTGCCGGACGAGACGCTCGATGCCGTCTGCTACTCCTGCACGTCCGCTTCGGTGGTGATCGGCGACGCCGAGATCGAGCAGGCGATCCAGGCAGCCAAGCCCGGTGTGCCCGTGGTCACGCCGCCGATGGCCGGCATGCGCGGCCTGAACGCCTTCGGCGTGAAGCGCATCAGCATCCTGACCCCCTATACGGTCGACACCAGCCGACCGATGGCCGCCTATTTCGCCGCGCATGGCTTCGACATCCAGAGCTTCTCCTGCCTCGGTTTCGAGGACGACCGCGAGATGGCGCGGATCACGCCGGCGTCCCTTGTCGAGCTGGCGCGCAAGGTCACGCATCCGCAGGCCGATGCGCTGTTCGTGTCGTGCACTGCGCTGCGCGCCGCGCTCGCGGTTCCTGGCATGGAGGAAGCGATCGGGCGTCCGGTGGTCACCAGCAACCAGGCCAGCGCCTGGAACTGCCTGCGGCTTTGCGGCGACGACACGCCGCGACCCGAGTTCGGCCGGCTGTGGACGAAGCCGCTGGCGCAGTGAACGAAAGTCCGTGATCGAAATGACTGTCGAGCTTCAGCATATTCGCGCCGCGCGCGAACGCATTGCCGGCAAGGTCGAGCGGACACCCTGTGTGGTGTCGCAAAGCCTGTCGGACCGCGCTGGCCATACTGTTCATCTCAAGCTGGAGCATCACCAGACCACCGGTGCCTTCAAGCTGCGCGGTGCTTCCAATGCGATCGCAGCATTGAGCGCGGACGAAAAATCGCGCGGCGTCGTCGCCGCCTCGACCGGTAATCACGGCCGCGCGCTGGCGCATGCGGCGAAGCTCGAAGGCATCCGCGCGGTGATCTGCATGTCGCGGCTGGTGCCGGAAAACAAGCTCGATGCCATCCGCCGCCTCGGCGCGGATATCCGCATCATCGGCAACAGCCAGGATGACGCACAGCAGGAAGTCGACAGGCTGGTGGCGGAGGAAGGGCTGGTCATGCTGCCGCCCTTCGACCATCCCGATATCGTCGCCGGTCAGGGCACGCTTGGCCTGGAGATCATGGAGCAGGTTCCGGATACCGCGGCGGTGCTGGTGCCGCTGTCCGGCGGCGGGCTGGCGGCTGGCGTGGCGTCGGCGGTCAAAGGCGTGAGCCCGCGCACCAAAGTCATCGGCATCTCGATGGCGCGGGGTGCCGCGATGAAAGCCAGCCTCGACGCCGGCCGTCCAGTGCAGGTCGAGGAACTGCCGACGCTGGCGGACTCGCTCGGCGGCGGCATCGGCCTCGACAACCGGCTGACCTTCGCCATGTGCCGTGGCCTGCTCGACGACGTGATCCTGCTTGCCGAGGACGAGATCGCCGCCGGCATCCGCCATGCCTATGAGGAGGAGCGCGAGATCGTCGAAGGCGCTGGCGCCGTCGGCATAGGCGCGCTGCTTGCCGGGAAGGTCGGCGTGAACGGCCCAATGGTGCTCATCCTCTCCGGCCGCAACATCGACATGGACCTGCACCGCCGCATCGTCTGCGGCGAGGCAATCGCGGAGCGTGCAGCATGAGCCGGATGACCATCCTCACCGAGGCGGAACTGCGCAAGATCGTGACGCTCGACCTGGAAGCGGTCGCCTGCGTCGAGAACGCCTTTCGCGCCTTGGCCACGCTGCCGGTAGCGATGCCGCCAATCTTGCGGCTCGACATACCCGAGCATCGCGGCGAGGTCGACGTGAAGACCGCCTATGTGCCGGGTATCGACGGTTTCGCGATCAAGATCAGCCCCGGCTTCTTCGACAATCCGAAGCTTGGCTTGCCCAGCGTCAACGGCATGATGGTGCTGCTGTCGGCGAAGACGGGCCTGATCGAAGCGCTGCTGCTCGACAATGGCTATCTCACCGATATCCGCACGGCCGCCGCCGGCGCGGTCGCGGCCAGACATCTGTCGCGCAAAGATTCCAAGGTAGCGGCGATCTTCGGCGCCGGCGTGCAGGCCGGGCTGCAGCTAGAGGCGCTGCGCCTCGTGCGGCCGATCGCGGAAGCGCGTATCTGGGCGCGCGACGCCGCCAAGGCGGAGGCTACAGCCGCGCGCTTGCGCGAGAAGCTCGGTATCCTCGTGCGGGCAGAGCCGGATGCGGCGAACGCGGCAGCCGGCGCCGACATCATCGTCACCACGACGCCTTCGACCGAACCGCTGATCAAGCCCGGTTTCGTCACCGCCGGCCAGCACATCACCGCCATGGGCTCGGATGCCGAGCACAAGAACGAGATCGCGCCGGCCATCCTGCGCATGGCCGACCTCTATGTCGCCGACAGCGCCAAACAGACGCGGCGCCTCGGCGAACTCCATCACGCCATCGAGGCGGCGGTCTTCRCCGCCGACGCTGAGGTCACCGAACTGGGGGAGATCATTGCCGGCAATAAACCCGGCCGGCGTTCAGCAAGCGAGATCACGATCGCCGACCTCACCGGCACCGGCGTGCAGGACACCGCGATCGCCACGCTCACCCGCGACCGCGCGCAGGCGGCGAATGCCGGAACGATTTTCGAGAGCTAGTACCGGCCGCAAGGCCCAACAAACGAGGACCAAGAACAATGCAACCAAATCTGAAATTCTCGCGCGGCGAATATGCGGAGCGCCTCGCCAAGACGCGGAAGGCCATGGAGGCCAAAGGCGTCGATCTGCTGATCGTCAGCGATCCCTCCAACATGGCCTGGCTGACCGGCTATGATGGCTGGTCCTTCTATGTGCATCAGGCGGTCATCGTGCCGCCTTCCGGCGAACCGGTCTGGTACGGCCGCGGCCAGGACGCCAACGGCGCCAAGCGCACCGCTTATCTCGCGCATGACAACATCATCGGCTACGCCGACCACTATGTGCAGTCGACCGAGCGGCATCCGATGGATTACCTCGCCAGCGTGCTTGCCGAGCGGGGCTGGGACAAGCTCTCCATCGGCGTCGAGATGGACAATTACTGGTTCTCCGCCGCTGCCTTCGCCTCGCTGCAGAAGCATTTGCCCAATGCACGTTTTGCCGACGCCACCGCGCTGGTCAACTGGCAGCGCTCGGTGAAAAGCCCGACCGAGATCGAGTATATGCGCAACGCCGCCCGCATCGTCGAGGCGATGCATAAGCGCATCGTCGACAAGATAGAGGTCGGCATGCGCAAATGCGATCTCGTCGCCGAGATCTACGATGCCGGCACGCGCGGCGTTGAGGGCATCGGCGGCGACTATCCGGCGATCGTGCCGCTGCTGCCGTCGGGCGCGGATGCCTCGGCGCCACATCTCACCTGGGACGACAAGCCGATGAAGGTCAACGAAGGCACGTTCTTCGAGATCGCCGGCTGCTACAACCGCTATCATTGTCCGCTGTCGCGTACCGTGTTCCTCGGCAAGCCGACACAGGCCTTCCTCGACGCCGAGAAGGCGACGCTGGAAGGCATGGAAGCAGGTCTTGCCGCCGCCAAGCCCGGCAACACCTGCGAGGACATCGCCAATGCCTTCTTCGCGGTGCTCAAGAAATACGGCATCGTCAAGGACAACCGCACCGGCTACCCGATCGGCATCTCCTATCCGCCGGACTGGGGCGAGCGCACGATGAGCCTGCGCCCCGGCGACCGCACCGAGCTCAAGCCCGGCATGACCTTCCATTTCATGACCGGCCTGTGGCTGGAGACGATGGGGCTGGAGATCACCGAGTCGATCCTGATCACCGACACCGGCGTCGAATGCCTGGCCAATGTGCCGCGCAAGCTGTTCGTGAAGGACTAAGCCGATGTCCGCTTTGCGTCCATCGCCGATCACGCCGACCGTCGACTTCGAGCGCGACGGCGTCCAGCACGGCTTCCTGCGCCTGCCCTACAGCCGTKACGATTCCGCCTGGGGCTCTGTGATGATCCCGGTCTGCGTCGTCCGCAACGGCAAGGGCTCGACGGCGCTGCTCACCGGCGGCAATCACGGCGACGAGTATGAGGGGCCTCTGGCGCTCTACGATCTCGCCCGCACGCTCGATCCGAAAAATGTTTCCGGCACGGTGATCATCGTGCCGGCGATGAACTATCCGGCCTTCCGTGCCGGCACCCGCACCTCGCCGATCGACAAAGGCAACATGAACCGCTCTTTCCCCGGCCGCCCGGACGGCACGGTGACGGAGAAGATCGCCGACTATTTCCAGCGTGAATTGCTGCCGCGCGCGGACATCGTGTTCGACTTCCATTCCGGCGGCAAGACGCTGGACTTCGTGCCGTTCTGCGCCGCGCATACGTTGCCGGACAAGGCGCAGGAGAAAAAGGCTTTCGCCGCCGTCGAAGCCTTCTCGGCGCCGTTCTCGATGCGCATGACCGAGATCGACGCGGTCGGCATGTATGACACGGCCGCCGAGGAGATGGGCAAGGTCTTCGTCACCACCGAGCTCGGCGGCGGCGGAACCTCTCGCGCCGAAACCGTGCGGATTGCCCGGCGCGGTATCCTCAACGTGCTGCGCCATGCAGGTATCGCCGATGGTGCGGTCGAGAAGGGCAGAACCCAATGGCTCGACATGCCGTCGGGCGACTGCTTCGCCTTCGCCGAGGATGACGGCATGATCGAGACCATGGTCGATCTCGGCGAATCCGTGGAAGAGGGCCAGGTGGTCGCGCGCGTCCATCCGGTCGGCCGCACCGGCCAGGCGCCGCAGGAGATCACGGCCAGGATGTCGGGGCTGCTCGCCGCACGTCACTTCCCCGGCCTGGTCAAGGCGGGCGACTGCGTCTCGGTGCTGGGCGTGGCCGTTCGGTAATTGCCCCGGCGCGGCGTCCGACTGGTGCCGGGCATCGGATAGGGTATAGGCCGGCCCGGTCAAACCGGGCCGGCCATGTGATCAGAACGCCGGTTCGACCGAGCCGACATTGTCCTTGGTGACGACCGTCAGCGGGATCGGCAGCCTGTCCTTGACCTCCTTGCCGTCGATGATCTCCGCCATGGTGTTGATCGCCAGGCGGCCGTCCTCGACCGGCGACTGCACGATGGTCGAGTACATCTCGCCGCTCTTGATCGATTCGAACGCGTCCTTCTGGCCGTTGATGCCGACGATCGGTGGTGTCGGCTTGGACGGATTGGCTTCCTTCCAGGCGTCGATGAAGCCGCGCGCCATGGTGTCGTCATTGGCGTAGACGCCGGTGATCTGGTCGCCGAAGCGGGTGATCAGGTCGCGGCTGACGACCAGCGCCTTCTGCTGGTCGAAGTCGGCGTTGACGGTGTCGAGCACCTTGATATCGGCGTTCGTTTCCTTGAGCCGGTCGGTGAACCCGTTGACACGGCCGATGGTGGTGCCGTTGCCGGCCTGGCCGGCGATGATGACCACCGAGCCCTTGCCGCCCAGCGCCTTGCTCAGCGAATCCGCGGCCAGCTTGCCTTCCTCGTAGACGTCCGGTCCCGTGAAGGACTTTATGAAGGGCTTGGCGTCGTCGCTCATCGGCGAGTTGATGAGGATCGCCGGGATGTTCGCCTGCTGCGCGCGGGCAAGGCCCGGAATATAGGCCTGCGGATCGAGCGGCCACAGGATGATGCCGTCGACCTTGCGCGCCACGCAGGTGTTGAGCTGCTCGGTGCCCTTCTGCACGTCGAAGTCCTGGCTGAGGCTGAGTATCTCGACGCCAAGCTCCTTGGCGCGGGCCTCGAGCGCCTTGTTGGCCGGCGTCGCATAGGCATGCGAATCCGCCGCCGTCACGTAGCAGACGGTCTTGGCGCTTGCCCATCCGGTCGAGGCCAGGAGCGCCACGGCGGCGAGTTGGAGCATGCTTTTCTTGCCAATCATAAGTTTCCTCCCAATCATACGTTTTCTCCTTGAGTGATTGGATTGTCGCGAACGAGCGCCGGGCGCGTGCCCGGAGCCCTCCCCTTGGTGGTAACGGCCCGATCGAGCACGACGAGCAGGATCAGGATCAGCCCGGACACGACCTGCTGGACGTATGCGGGTATGGACTGGAACTCCATCGCGATGGTCAGCGAGCCGATCGTCAGCACGCCGCCCAGCGTGCCGAGCGCGGATCCCCTGCCGCCTTCGAGGCGGGTTCCGCCGACGACGACGGCGGCAATGACGGCAACCGTCAGTTCCGAGCCGAAGACGGGCGAGCCGGTGTTGGTGACGAGGCTCTGGAGGACGCCGGCAAGGCCGGCCAGCGTGCCGGCGAGGACGAAGCCGAGAAAGACGATGCGGTCCGAGGCAATGCCGCTTTCCTTGGCGGCGGCTGGATTGGAGCCGACGGCAAAGACGTTGCGGCCCGGGATGGTGCGCGTCAGCCAGACATGCAGCAGCACGATCAGCACGATGAACAGCGCGCTGCGGATGGTGAATATCTCGAGATAGGTCTTGGCCAGCGCCAGCGACAGCATGATGTCGGTGCCGGTCACCGGCTGGCTGTTGGTGATCCAGTGCGCGAGCGAGCGGAAGATCAGCATCGTGGCCAGGGTGAGCACCAGCGAATTGACCTTCAGTCCGACGACCAGGGCGCCATTGATCGCGCCGGCGACGGCGCCGACAAGAATGCCGACGGCCGCCGCGGGCAGGATGCCGATCTCGCGCTGCAGGATGACCGAGACGATGCCGGCCAGCGCGAACACCGCACCGCCGGAGAGATCGATCTGACCGGCGATCAAAAGCACGGTCAGGCCGATGGCGATCAGGCCGATGGTCGCGGCCCTGTCGAGGCCGAGGCCGAGCGTCGACGGCGCCAGATAGCCAGGCACGACCAGCGCCGAGACGACAAGCGTCAGACCGAGGATGATGAGGACGCGATATTGCGAGGCGAGGACCAGGAGGCGCATCACGCGACTCCCCGCTTGCGCAGCGCGGCGTCCATGCCGACGGCGCCGACGATCAGGATGCCCAGCACGAAGCCCTGGACCGGCGTGCGCACCCCTTGCAGCACCATGACGTTGGTCAGGAGTTGCACGAAGATGAGGCCGGCGACGGCCCTCGGCACCGAGCCGAAGCCGCCGATGATCGAGACGCCGCCGACGACGACCGCGGTGATGGCGCTGAATTCGTAGCCGGAGCCGATCAGCGGCCGTGCGCTCTGCAGCGTCAGCCCGAGCAGGCCGCCGCTGATGCCGGACGCGAGCGCGGTGATCACGAAGGCTCCGGCCTTGACGGCCTTGACGGGGACGGCGCTGGCTTCGGCGGCGCTGTAATTGCCGCCGGTCGCCAATGTCCAGCGTCCCCAGAAGGACCTGGACAGCACGAAATGGCCGATGAGCGCGATGGCCAGGAAGATCAGCACCACGACCGGGATGCCGAGCAGCCGGCCCTTGGCGAATTCGGCCGAGGCCGCGTTCGAACCGTAGACGATGACGCCGCCGACCGCCGCCTGGACAATGCCGAGGCCGATGGTTCCGACGCCCAGCGTGGCGATGATCGGATTGATGCCGACGTAGCCGACGAGAACGCCGTTGAGCAGGCCGATCAGCCCGGCAAGCGCAACCGCCAGGGCGAAGGCGGGCACGGGACCGATCAGCGGCTGCAGCCCCAGCGAGAGGATCGCGCCGCAGGCGATGGTGGCGGGCACCGAAAGGTCCGCCAGGCCGCCGACCACCAGCACGAAGGTCATGCCGACCACGACGATGCCGACGATCGACATCGAGGTCAGCACGTTGAGCAGATTGCCTGCGGTGAAGAAGGCCGGGCTGGCAAACGAGCCGTAGAGGACGACGGCGAGGATGGCCAGCACAAGGCCTGCCTTGGACAGCACACCGACGAGCCTGCTGCCGCGCGTAAAACGGTCGTTGCGGTTCACGCAGCTGATCTCCATGGCCGCGTCCGTCACGCCGCTTCCTCGCCGGTCGCGAGCGCCATGATGCGCTCCTCGCTGAGCTCGGCGCGGGTCAGCGGCGCCGATGCGCGGCCGTCGCGCATCACCACCACGCGATCGCACACGCCGAGGATCTCGGGCAGTTCCGACGAGATCATCACCACCGCCATGCCGTCGGCGACGAGTTGGCCGATGATGTGATGTATCTCCGCCTTGGCGCCGACATCGACGCCGCGCGTCGGCTCGTCGAGGATCAGAACGGCGGGTTTCGCCGCCAGCCATTTGGCGATGACCGCCTTCTGCTGGTTGCCGCCCGAAAGCAGGCTGATGCGCCGCTCGCCATCCGGCGGCGAGATGGAGAACTGCTTGACGTAAATGGCCGACAGCGAGCGGTCGGCACTGCGCCTGATGCGCCCGAAGCTGGTCAGGCGGCGCAGGATGGGCAGGCTTATGTTCTCGCGCACCGACATGCCGGGCACGATGCCGTCGCCCTTGCGGTCCTCCGGGACGTAGGCGATGCCGGCGCGCACCGCCTCGGATGGCGAGTTGATGACGACCTTGCGGCCATTGACGCTGACGCTGCCCTCGACGAGCCGCGACAGGCCGAAGACGGCGCGCGCGACTTCGGTGCGGCCGGCGCCGACGAGGCCGGTCAACCCAAGGATCTCGCCGGCCCGCACATCGAAGCTGACATCGCGGAAGCTCGCGCCGTCGCCGATGCGCTCGACGCGCAGCACCGACGCGCCGATCTCGGCCGGGCTCTTGGGGAAGACATTGCTCACCTCGCGGCCAACCATCAGCCTGATCATCTCGGCCGCGGTAATCCCCTCGATGGGCCGCGTCTCGATCATCGAGCCGTCACRCAGCACGGTGACCTCGTCGGCGATCTCGAGCACCTCCTTCAGCCGGTGGCTGATATAGATGATGGCGATGCCCTCGCCGCGCATCTTGCGCAGGATGCGGAAGAGCGCCGCCGTCTCGTGCTCGCTGAGCGACGATGTCGGTTCATCAAGGACGATGATGCGGGGCTGGGCTGCGTATGCCTTGGCGATCTCGACCAGTTGCTGCTGGCTGATCGAGAGGTTCCCCAGCCGCTCGCGCGGATTGATCGCGGCGCCCAGTTCCTTGAGGATGGCCGCGGCCTTCCTGATCATCTCGCCCTTGCGCAGCCAGGTCCATTTGCCGGGCATGCGGCCAAGATAGACATTCTCGGCGACGGTCAGGTCGGGGACCAGATTGATCTCCTGATGGACCATGCGGATGCCGAGCGCCTGCGCGTCCGCCGGCTTGCGCATGCGCACCTCATTGCCGCCGACCTTGATCGTGCCGCTGGTCGGCGCGTATGAGCCGTTGAGCACTTTCATCAGGGTCGACTTGCCGGCGCCGTTCTCGCCGACGACCGCGTGGACGGTGCCGAATTTCACGGCGAAATTGACGTTCGATAGCGCCTTCACGCCCGGAAACGTCTTGCTGATGCCCCGCATGTCCAGGGCACAATCCGCCACGACAGTCATTTCTGGCTTGGTCCTCCCTGGCAAGCGGCCCGGCGCTCCCCGGCGCGGGTTCATCGGTCATCAAGCGCATGGCCGGCCCCTCAAACCGACCACGAAAGCCCTCGCGAAAACCACGCTTGAGGCCCCCGAAACGCTTCCGCCGCGACGCCGATAATCGCGACGGCCGGCACTATTGCACTAATATAACAGTTCTGGCAAGCTGGTTTTCAGAGGCTTTCGACAAGGGAGGCAATCGGTTTTGCGCATGCGTGCATTCCGGTTGGCATTCTAATATAATTCATCCATTGGCGTGGACGAGCGATGGGATTTTTCATGGATCTGGACCCTTCGACCCTCAATCGGGCCCTGCCGCTGCGCGACCAGATCTACAACAAGGTCCGCAACCTGATCGTCGTCGGGCGACTGAAGCCCGGGGAGATCATCAACGAGGTGGCGATTGCCGAGGCGCTCGGCGTATCGCGCACGCCGGTGCGGGAGGCGGTCAAGCGCATCAGCGACGAAGGGCTGGTCAAGATCCTGGCGCAGAGCGGCACCTATGTGGCGCCGATCAGCCGCGCCGATCTCGAGGAAGCCTATGTCATCCGCCGGGCGCTGGAGATGGAAAGCGCAAGGCGCGCCGCGGCCAAGATGACGCCGCAAGCGGCCGAGCTCCTGGAAGACAACATGGCCGCTCACAAGCTCGCCATTTCGCGTGGACGCTATGCCGTGGCGATCCAGCTCGACGACGTCTTCCACCGCAGCATAGCCGAGATCTGCGGCATGCCAATGATCTGGCGGGCGGTCGACATCTCCAAGGCGCAGATGGACCGCGGCCGCTATCTGGCGATCCCCAAGCCTGGCTATGGCGAGCAGACGATCGAGCAGCACGAAGCCATCCTCGACGCCCTGAAGCGCCAAGATGCGGAGGGCGCCGCGCAGGCGATGGAGAGCCATCTGGAGACGTCCTTCCGCAACACGCTCGAAGTCGCCGCCGAGCTTCTCGACTAACGATCCAGTCGAACCAGACGAGACCATGATGAAGAGAATGGGGTTTTGCATCGGCCTGAAGGCCGAGGCGATCGAGGACTACAAGCGCGTGCACGCCGAGGTCTGGCCCGAGGTGCTCGATGTCATCAGCCGCGCCAATATAAGGAACTACTCCATCTTCCTGCGCGAGCCGGAGAACCTGCTGTTCGCCTATTGGGAATATCACGGCGACGATTTCGCATCGGACGCCGCGCGGATGGGCGAATCGGCCGCGATGCGCAAATGGTGGGAATTGTGCGACCCGATGCAGCAACCCTTGGCCACCCGCGCGCAAGGCGAATGGTGGGCGGCGATGGAGGAAGTCTTCCATCTGGACTGAGCCGCTGACGGCAGCAGGTAGAGCAAGGATCTGTGCGCGCAGGCGGCGATCCCGCTCTGTCGAGCCCTGCGAAGGATATCCCGCAACGGCGGTTCCACTGAAACACGATCGGCTGTCGCTTGACCGCTGACATTCTATTATATTAGTATTCCGACTCATCAAATCTCGCGGCCGCGCCGGTGAGAATTTTCTTCAGAGTCTTGGGCAATGGCACGCTTCATCAAGCTTTCGCATGCGGACAACATCCTGCTCGCGGTCGATCCGTTGGCGGCTGGCGAGAAGGCCGGCGATATTGCGGCTCGGACCCGAATCCCGCGCGGACACAAGATGGCCATGCGCGACATCGCGGTGGACGAGCCCATCGTGAAATACGGCCAGACCATCGGCTTCGCGCGCGGACCGATCGCGGCCGGGGATTGGGTGCACGAGCACAATGTCTACCTGCGCGATTTCGAGCGGGATTACGGCTATGGCGCGGACGCCAGGCAAACGCCGGTCGTTCCCGACGGCGAACGGGCGACCTTCATGGGTTATCGCAGGCCGAACGGCAAAGTCGGCACGCGCAACTACATCGCCACGCTGACCTCGGTGAACTGCTCGGCCAGCGTCGCGCGTTTCATCGCAGAGGAAGTCAACCGCTCCGGCATCCTGCGCGACTATCCCAATGTCGACGGCATCATCTCGCTCGTCCACGGCACCGGCTGCGGCATCGACACCAAGGGCCCGGCCTACGATCTTCTGAAGCGCACGCAATGGGGCTTCGCCACCAATCCCAATGTCGGCGGCGTGCTGATGGTCGGGCTCGGCTGCGAGGCCTTCCAGATCCCGCGCTGGATGCAATCCTACGGCATCGAGGAGAACACCACCTTCCGCACGATGACGATCCAGGAGACCGGCGGCACGCGCAAGACGGTCGATGCCGGGGTGAAGGCGATCGTCGAGATGCTGCCGATCGTCAACGCCGCGCGGCGCACGCCGCAACCGGCCTCCGAGCTGGTGCTGGCGCTGCAATGCGGCGGCTCGGACGGCTACTCCGGCATCAGCGCCAATCCGGCGCTCGGCGCGGCGGTGGACCTGCTCGTCGCGCAGGGCGGCACCGCCGTTCTTTCGGAGACACCCGAGATCTACGGCGCGGAACATCTCCTGACCCGCCGCGCCGAAAGCCGGGCGGTCGGCGAAAAGCTGGTCGAGCGCATCCGCTGGTGGGAGGACTACACCGCCAGGCACGACATGGAGATGAACAACAATCCCTCGCCCGGCAACAAGCTGGGGGGATTGACGACCATCCTGGAGAAGTCGCTCGGCGCATCGGCCAAGGGCGGCACCACCAATTTGCGCGCGGTGCTGGAATATGCCGAGCCGATCAACGAGCGCGGCCTCGTCTTCATGGACACGCCCGGCTACGACCCGGTCTCGGCCACCGGCCAGGTCGCCGGCGGCGCCAACATACTGTGCTTCACCACGGGGCGCGGCTCGGCCTTCGGCTGCAAGCCGACGCCTTCGATCAAGCTCGCCTCCAACTCGTTCATCTTCGAGCAGATGCGCGACGACATGGACATCAACTGCGGCGACATACTGGACGGCGTGACGCTGGCTGAGAAGGGCGAGGAAATCTTCGCGGAGATCCTGCGGGTGGCGTCCGGCGGGCGCACCAGGTCGGAGGTGCTTGGCTATGGCGACAACGAATTCGTGCCGTGGAGCCTCGGCGCCACCATGTAGCGTCGCGATACCGGGCCGGAAGCCCGTGCGGATCACGCATTGCGGCCAATAGCCGGAATATCAGCAGGAAAATTGGACTGGAGGAAACGCCCGATATGAACAGGATCGATCTGGACGGCCAGCACGCGGTGGTGACCGGCGGCGCCCAGGGCCTCGGCTTCGCCATGGCCAAGCGCTTTGTCGCCTCGGGCGCCACGGTCACGCTTTGGGATCTCGACGAGGCGCGCCTCGACGCCGCCCGGCAGGAGCTCGGCAAGGCCGCCACGACGCTGGTGGTCGATATCGCCGACTGGGACGCGGTCGATGCAGCCCGCGCCAGGACCGAGGAAATCGCCGACAAGATCTCCATCGTGGTGAACTCCGCAGGCATCGCCGGCCCGGCGGCGCCGCTCGACGTCTACGACGTCGACATGTGGAAGAAGATCATCGACATCAACGTCAACGGCACCTTCCACGTCAATCGCGCTGTCGTGCCCGGCATGAAGGAGCGCAATTACGGCCGCATCGTCAACATCGCCTCCGTGGCCGGCAAGGAGGGCAATCCCAACGCCGCCGCCTATTCGGCATCGAAGGCGGCCGTCATCGGCCTGACGAAGTCGCTCGGCAAGGAGCTGGCGCAATACGACATCGCCGTGAACTGCATCTCGCCGGCAACCGCCCAGACGCGCATCCTCGACCAGCTGACGCCCGAGCATATCGAGTACATGCGCTCGCGCATTCCGCGCGGCCGGCTGCTTGAGGTCGACGAAGCCGCCGCGATGGTCGCGTGGCTGGTCTCGAAGGAAAACAGCTTCACCACCGCCTCGACATTCGACCTGTCAGGCGGGCGCACCACCTACTGAGCAATCGAGGAAATTACCCCAGAGCATGTCACCGTTTCACAGAAACGGTGACATGCTCTATCTCCTTGCTTTTACGCAATTCCGGACGGAAAAGCGCTCACACTTTTCCTGGAATTGCCCTACTGCACCACGCGCTTCTCGAGCTTGCGGGCGAGCGTGCGCCGGTGCAGACCAAGCCGGCGCGCGGTCTCGGAGATGTTGAAGCCGGTCTCGACCAGCGTTTCGTGGATGCGCTCCCATTCGAGGTTCTTGATCGAAGTGGGGCGGCTGGTGAGCGGCACCGAGACGTCGCCCTCGGCGCGGCCGAAGGCGGCTTCGATGTCGTCGGTGTTGGCGGGCTTGGCCAGATAATGGCAGGCGCCGAGCTTGATCGCCTCGACCGCCGTGGCGATGCTGGCAAATCCCGTCAATACGACGATCCGCATCGACGGGTTTCGGGCGCTGAGCAGCTTGACGCATTCGAGCCCGGATCCCGCTCCGAGCTTGAGATCGACGACGGCATAGGCCGGAACAGTCTTTTCCAGCGCGACCAGCAGCGCCTCCCGGTCGTGGGAGACCACGACGTCGTAGTCGCGCTTTTCAAAGGAGCGTTTGAGCGTCCGCRCGAAGGTCACGTCGTCCTCGACGACAAACAAGGATCGATCAGATTTCACGATCGCCTCCATCGGTCAGCGCCGCCAGCGGCAGCGAAAGGGTAACGCAGGCGCCCTCCGCCATGTTGCGCGCCGAAACGTCACCTCCGAGCTTGCGCACGACATTGAACACCAGGAAGAGGCCCAAGCCGCCGCCTGGGCGCCCCTTGCTCGACATATAGGGCTGGCCGAGCCCGGCCAGAATATCCTTGTCGAAGCCCGGTCCGCGATCCCTGACGGAGAGCACCAGCTTCTCATCCTGCCGCTCGGCAGTGATGCCGACCCAATGGTGCGATGCTTCCTGCGCATTGTCGAGCACGTTGAAGATCACTTGTTTCAGCGCCGTGTCGGACACGATCTGCTCGTCCGGCTCGAAACCGTTGCTGTAATCCAGCTTGATAGGCTGGCGGCTGAGGCGCCACTCCTGCACGAGATCGTCGAGGAACTGGCGGATCGTGGTGCGGATCGTGCCCTCGCCCCGCGCATGGCCGGAAGACATGAGGATACCGGTGACGATGCTTTTGCAGCGCTCGATCTGCGCCTGCATCTCGGCCACGTCCTCGGAAAGCTCGCGGCTGCGTTTGACGCCGCGCATCTGGCGCCAGTCGGACAGGATGACCGAAATGGTCGAGAGCGGCGTGCCCAACTCGTGCGCGGCACCTGAGGCCAGCAGGCCCATGCGCACGATGTGGTCTTCCTCGGCGGAACGCTGGCGCAGGTCGGCAAGATAGGCATCGCGTTCGCGCAGGTTGCGGTTGATGCGCGTCATGAAGATCACGATCAGGCCGGCCGCCAACACGAAGCAGATGAACATGCCGCGCAGATGCAGCGCCAGGAGATCGCTGCCGCCGTGATGCGGGAGAGCGATCGGTTGGAAGGCGAAGATGAGGAAGACGAAGCAGGCGGAGGCCGCCACTACCAGGATCCAGGTCGACCATGGCGCCAGCAGCGCGGCGCCGAGCGTGATCTGCAGGAGGTAGAGCGACACGAACGGATTCGAGGCGCCGCCGCTCAGATAGAGCTGCGTCGTCAGCGCCGCCATGTCGAAGATCAGCGCGACGAAGAGCTGCGCGTTGGAGATGCGGCGATTGCCGCGCAGGGCGAGCAGGCTGAAGATGTTGAGCCCTATGAGGAAAAGCACCACGCCGGCCATCTCGGCGAGCGGCAGCTGGATGGCGAACCAGTATTGCGTCACCAGGATGGTCAGCACCTGCCCGGCCACCGCCAGCCAGCGCAACTGGATGAGGAGCAGCAGGTTCTTCCTGTTCGTGGCGTCGGTGTTCGGGGCCGAGCCTCCCTGGCCGGCCGGAGGAACCGTCAGGAACGGCTTGTCGTGATGAAGCCGCGCGATCGAAATGTTCATCTTGGCGCGTCCCGCTGATCGCGGCCGGCGAAGATCGGCCTGACAAGGGCCACCGCCAGCATCGCGGCCAGGGCGAACCAGGTCAAAGCGTAGACAAGATGCGCGTTGCGAAACTTGACGACGGTGAGCCCGCCGCGCGGCCAGCTGTCGGGGCCGGAGGCCCCGGCATCGATGAAATAGGGCGCGACGTCGGTCAGGCCGCGGGCCTTGGCGATTGCCGCGACGTCGCGCGAGTACCAGCGGTTCGTGGCCGGATCGTTGCTGCGCAGGAAACCGCCGCCGGGCTCGCTGATGCGCAGCAGCCCGTCGACCATCGCCGGCGCGGTGAGCGCGGCATTCTCCCGCTCGAACTCGGCCTTGCGCTCCTGCGGAACGAAGCCGCGGTTGACGAGGACCGTGAAACCGCGGTCGTCGCGCATCGGCGTCAGCACCCAATAGCCGGCGCCAAGCTCGGTCACCGCCTGCACCAGCGCGTTGGCGCCTTGGAACCGCCCGGCCAGCCGCACATGGCGGTATTCATAGCCGGCCGCGTTGATATCGGCCCATGTCGCGGGGCCAGGCGCATCGACGACGGAAGCATGGATGCGCTGGTCGACGCGGGCGATGAGGTCAAGCTTCCAGACCCGCCTTTCCAGCTGCCAGAGGCCGAGCCCGAGAAACACCAGAACGCCGAGAAGCCCGAGCAGCACAAGCAAAAACCGTGACGCGGAGCCCTTTGACGGCTCGGCGTGAGAGGCAATGTCTGCCCGGCCGATCACGTCTTTTGCCTCGAAACTGGCCCTCCCCGCGCGCGACACGCCCACGCCCAAAATGGGGTTCATGGCATCTCCCGCATCTCGTGGAGTCCCGGCATCATGTTGGCGTTGAGGTGGTACATCACCCAGAGCGAGCCGCTCAGCACGATGACGACGAGGATCACCGTGAAGATGAGCGCCAGCATCGACCATCCGCCTTCCGAGGCGGGGGTCATGTGCAGGAAGAAGACCATGTGCACCACGATCTGCACCACCGCGAAGGCCATAATGATGATGGCCGTGGCCTGCTTGTTGTCGATGGCGCCCGTCATGACCATCCAGAACGGGATGGCCGTGAGCACCACCGACAGGACGAAGCCGATCAGATAGCCCTTCAGCGACCCGTGCGCGGCGCCGCCATGCGTGTGGTCGTGATCGGTATGATCATGAGCGCTCATCTGAGCATCCCCATCAGGTAGACGAAGGTGAAGACGCCGATCCAGACGACGTCGAGGAAGTGCCAGAACATCGAAAGGCACATCAGCCGGCGGCGGTTGGCCTCGATGAGGCCGTATCGGGCGACCTGCACCATCAGCGTCACCATCCAGACGATGCCGAAGGTGACATGCAGGCCGTGCGTGCCCACCAGCGTGAAGAAGGACGACAGGAAGGCGCTGCGCTGCGGCGTCGCGCCCTCGTGGATCATATGCGCGAATTCGTAGAACTCGATCGACAGGAACGCCAGGCCGAACAGCATGGTCACGCCAAGCCAGGCTTGCGTCGCGCCGACGCGGCCCTTGTCCATGGTCAGCATGGCGAAGCCATAGGTGATCGAGGAGAGCAGCAGCATGGTGGTATTGACCGCCACCAGGCCGAGATCGAACAGGTCCTTCGGCGCCGGACCGGCCGCGTAGTTGCCGCCGAGCACGCCAAAGGCTGCGAACAGCATGGCGAAGATCAGGCAGTCGCTCATCAGATAGAGCCAGAAGCCGAGCATGGTGCTGCCGCCTTCGGCGTGCGCATGCTCCTCTTCCAGGTGGAAGACCGGTTCGGCGCCGGCCGTGATTGCCGTCGATGCCATGCTCAAGCCCTAGCCCCCTGAGCGGCGAGGAGCGTCGTCCTCGCCTCTTCCGTTTGCGCGACCTCGGCCGCCGGGATGTCGAAGTCGCGGTGGTAGTTGAAGGTGTGGCCGATCGCCGTGGCGATCAGGCAGACGAAGCTCAGCGTCGCCAGCCACCACATGTACCAGATCAGGCCGAAGCCGAGCGCCATGCTGAACAAGGCCAGGATGACGCCGGTGCCGGTGTTCTTCGGCATGTGGATCGGCTTGAAGCCGGTAAGCGGGCGCCGGTAGCCGGCCTTCTTCATGTCCCACCAGGCGTCGTTGTCGCGGATGATGGGGGTGAAGGCGAAGTTGTAGGCCGGCGGCGGCGAGGAGGTCGACCATTCGAGCGTACGGCCATCCCAGGGATCGCCGGTGACATCGACCAGGTCCGCGCGCTTGCGGATCGAGACGAAGATCTGGACCAGGAAGGCGGCGATGCCGGCGGCGATCAGCACCGCGCCGAAGGCGGCGATGACGAACCATATCTGCAGCGAGGGATCGTCGAAGACGCGCATGCGGCGCGTCACGCCCATCAGGCCGAGGATGTAGAGCGGCATGAAGGCGAACCAGAAGCCGACCACCCAGCACCAGAACGAGACCTTGCCCCAGAACGGATCGAGCTTGAAGCCGAAGGCCTTGGGCCACCAGTAGGCGATGGCGGCGAACAGGCCGAACAGCACGCCGCCGATGATGACGTTGTGGAAATGCGCGATCAGGAACAGGCTGTTGTGCAATACGAAGTCGGCCGGCGGCACGGCAAGCAGCACTCCGGTCATGCCGCCGACGACGAAGGTGAGCATGAAGGCCACCGTCCACATCATCGGCAGCTCGAAGCGGATGCGGCCGCGATACATCGTGAACAGCCAGTTGAAGATCTTCGCCCCGGTCGGGATCGAGATGATCATCGTGGTGATGCCGAAGAAGGAATTGACGCTGGCGCCGGAGCCCATGGTGAAGAAGTGGTGCAGCCAGACCAGATAGGACAGGATGGTGATGACCACCGTGGCATAGACCATCGAGGTGTAGCCGAACAGGCGCTTGCCGGAGAAGGTCGAAGTGACCTCGGAGAAGACCCCGAACAGCGGCAGGATGAGGATGTAGACCTCCGGGTGACCCCATATCCAGATGAGGTTCACATACATCATCGGGTTGCCGCCGAAGTCGTTGGTGAAGA
This sequence comes from Mesorhizobium sp. LCM 4577, assembly GCF_001854795.2. Lineage (NCBI taxonomy): Bacteria > Pseudomonadati > Pseudomonadota > Alphaproteobacteria > Hyphomicrobiales > Phyllobacteriaceae > Mesorhizobium > Mesorhizobium sp. LCM 4577. Next base: position 292,449 of record NZ_MDDU01000053.1, read on the forward strand.
AGTTGGTGCCGACATAGCGGTCGAGCGCGAGAAGCGTCAGCACAGCCGTCAGCACCGGGAAGGACGCCACGATCAGCACGTTGGTGCAGAGCGAGGTCCAGGTGAAGACGGGCATGCGCATCATGGTCATGCCCGGCGCCCGCATCTTGATGATGGTGCAGATCAGGTTGATGCCGGACAGTGTCGTGCCGACGCCCGCGACCTGCAGCGCCCATATGTAATAATCGACGCCGACATCGGGACTGTAGTTGATGCCCGAGAGAGGCGGATAGGCCAGCCAGCCGGTGCGGGCGAACTCGCCGACGAACAGCGAGGCCATGACCAGGATGGCGCCGCCGACCGTCATCCAGAAGCTGAAATTGTTGAGGAAGGGGAAGGAGACGTCGCGCGCGCCGATCTGCAGCGGCACGACGAAGTTCATCAGTCCGGTGACGAAGGGCATCGCCACGAAGAAGATCATGATCACGCCATGCGCGGTGAAGATCTGGTCGTAGTGATGGGCGTTGAGATAGCCTTCCGAACCGTTGAAGGCGATGGCCTGCTGCAGGCGCATCATGATGGCGTCGGAGAAGCCGCGCAAAAGCATGACGAGGCCCAGCACCATGTACATGATGCCGATCTTCTTGTGGTCGACGCTGGTGAACCACTCGCGCCACAGGTAGCCCCAGAGCTTGAAATAGGTGACCGCGCCGAGAAGAGCCAAACCGCCGAGCGCCACCACGACGAAGGTGCCGACGACGATCGGCTCGTGCAGCGGCAGCGACTCCAGGGTGAGGCGGCCGAAGATGAATTTGGTCAGCGTCTCAGGCATTCGCCATCCCTCACAATTCGAAGCGCAGCAGGCCGAGCGACGGCGTCTCGGCATCGGCGCGGCGGCTGCCTGCGCCGGGCGCAAGCAGGCCAACGCCGCGCAGCGGGGACAGGTCCCTGAGCGGCCAAGCCTTATCATCGGCATCCCGCGCCGCGCGGGAAGCGGCGGCCGCCTCCTCCGCCGTGCAGATGCTTGCGACATAGGACGGGTCGTTGCCGAACACCGCTCCGCGCCGGGCAAGCTTGTCGTATTGCAGCGGCAAGGTGTTGCGCACGCCGGCAAGGCCAAGGCCGCCCTTGGCGTCGATCGACATCATCTCGTTCATGCACATCTTGCCCGGTTCGACGCACAGATTGAGGATCGCGCCATAGAGGTCGAGATCGACGGAGGCATAGTGGCGGACCGGCTCGTTCTCGCTCGGACGTTCGAGCGCGAGATAGGTCTCGCGGTTGAGCGTGGCCTCAGCGCTCTTGGTCTGGGCCACCCAGTCAGCGAAGGCCTGGTCGGTGAGGCCGTGGAACGCAAAGCGCATGCCGGAGAAGCCGGCGCCGCTGTAGTTGGCCGAGAAGCCGGTATAGGTGCCCGGACGGTTGATGACCGCGTGCAGCTTCGTCTCCATGGCAGGCATGGCGTAGATCTGGCCGGCAAGGGCTGGGATGTAGAAGGAGTTCATCACCGTGGACGAGGTGATGCGGAAGTCGATCGGCTGGTTGACCGGCGCGGCCAGCTCGTTGACCGAGGCGATGCCGTAGTCCGGATAGATGAAGAGCCACTTCCAATCGAGCGCGACAACGTCGACCCTGAGCGGCTTATGGGCCTGCGTGACCAGCTGCCCCGGCTCGATCCGGTCGATGCGCCGATAGGGATCGAGCAGGTGTGTGCCGAGCCAGGTGAGCGCGCCGAGGCAGATGATGACGAGCAGGGGAGYGGCCCAGATCACCAGCTCCAGCTTGGTCGAATGGTCCCAGTCCGGCGTATAGGTCGCGGTGGTGCTGGATTGCCGGTAGCGCCAGGCGAACAGCACTGTCAGCGCCATGACAGGCACGATGATGAGCAGCATCAGCAGGGTCGAGACGACGAGCAGGTCGCGCTGCTGCGCCGCGACATCGCCCGCAGGCGCCAGCACGACGAAGTCGCAGCCGCTCAGCAGCACGGCGAGCGGAAGGAGAAGCAAGGCTCCGGATCGTTTCATCAAACGCTGCCCTCGATGGCCCTGCACGGATATTGCAGGTTGCGATGCGATAGGGCCTAACGGCTACTGCCGCCGGCATCGCGACGACATTGGACAATTTGTCCAATGCCCAGCCGGGGTGGCTTTGGCGAAACTGGCCATGCATTATGGGATGACAATCGTATCTCGGACCGGGCGCGTCCCGGACCGAGCTCGGTGGCAACGGACAAGATGGCTGAAACTTCGACTGCCGGAACGGACAGCAGGCTGATCGGCTCGCATCACGGCCAGGTCAGCGCCGGTGATATCGCGGTCGGCGTAATTATCGGCAGGACGTCGGAATTCTTCGATTTCTTCGTCTATGCGATCGCTTCCGTGATCGTGTTCCCCAAACTTGTGTTTCCGACGCACGATCCGCTGGTCGGGACGCTCTATTCCTTCGCCATCTTCGCTCTGGCCTTCATCGCGCGCCCGTTCGGCACCGTGCTGTTCATGGCGGTCGACCGCGCCTATGGCCGCGGCGCCAAGCTGACGATCGCGCTGTTCCTGCTCGGTACCTCGACGGTCGCGATGGCGTTCCTGCCCTCCTATGAGGATGTCGGCGCGGTCGCCGCCTGGCTRCTGGCGCTGACCCGCTTCCTGCAGGGCCTTGCGCTTGGCGGGACGTGGGACGGACTGCCCTCGCTTCTGGCGCTGAACGCGCCGCAGAACCGGCGCGGCATCTACGCGATGATCCCGCAGCTCGGTGCCCCGATCGGGCTCATCGTGGCAAGCTCGCTGTTTGCCTTCTTCGTCGCCAACCTGTCGGCCGACGACTTCTTCGCCTGGGGCTGGCGCTACCCTTTCTTCGTCGCCTTCGCCATCAATGTCGTGGCGCTGTTTGCCAGGCTGCGCATCGTGGTGACGCCCGAGTTCTCGAAACTCTACGAGAGCGGCGACCTGCAGCCGACCCGCATCAGGGACATGATCCGCATGGAAGGCCGCAACGTCGTCGTCGGCGCCTTCGCGCCGCTGGCGAGCTTCGCCCTGTTCCACATGGTGACGGTGTTTCCGCTGTCCTGGGTGTTCCTGTTCACCAATGAAGGGCCGGAGCGGTTCCTGGTCATCGAAGCGGTGAGCGCGCTGTTCGGCATCGCGGCGATCGTCGCATCAGGTCCGCTGGCCGACCGTGTCGGGCGCCGCGCCCTGCTCGGCGGCGGCGCCGTTGCCATCGCCGCATTCAGCGGCTTTGCCCCGCAGCTTCTCAACGGCGGCACCGTCGGCGAGACGGTGTTCATGGTGCTGGGCTTCATCCTGCTGGGCTTAAGCTTCGGGCAGTCCTCGGGCGTCGTCGCGACGAGCTTCTCGCGCCGGCATCGCTATACCGGTTCGGCGGTGACGTCGGACCTCGCCTGGATGTTCGGCGCCGGCTTCGCGCCGCTCGCGGCGCTGTTGCTGGCCGGCACTTTCGGCCTCATCGCCGCCGGCGCCTATCTGCTTTCGGGCGCCGCCTGCACGCTGATCGCGCTCTGGATCGACAGGCAGGCCTCGACGGCCGGCCGATAAGTCAACGGCAAACGTCCAATCAGACCTGGTAGAAAGCCCGGTACCATTCGACGAAGCGCGGGATGCCGATCTCGATCGGAATCTCGGGCTTGAAGCCGGTCACCTCTTCGAGCGACGTGACGTCGGCATAGGTCGCCGGCACGTCGCCCGGCTGGAGGGGCATCAGGTTGCGGATTGCCTTCTTCCCAAGCGCGTCTTCGAGCACGTCGATCAGCCGGCTCAGCTGAACGGGCGAGCTGTCGCCGATATTGTGGATCCTGAACGGCGCACTGCTCGTCGCGGGATCCGGCGCCGCGCTCGTCCAGTCTGGGTTGGGCGTCGCGGGATGTCCCATGATGCGGACCACCCCTTCGACGATGTCGTCGATATAGGTGAAGTCGCGCTGCATGTTGCCAAAATTGAAAACGTCGATCGGCTGGCCGGCGAGGATGGCCTTGGTGAAGATGAACAAGGCCATGTCGGGCCTTCCCCACGGACCGTAGACGGTGAAGAAACGCAAGCCCGTCGTCGGCAGCCCGAACAGGTGGCTGTAGGTGTGAGCCATCAGCTCGTTCGCCTTCTTGCTGGCGGCATAGAGGCTCAAGGGGTGGTCGGCGGAATCATGCACCGAAAACGGCATGCGCATGCTGCCGCCATAGATCGAGCTGGACGACGCGTAGACGAGATGCCCGACGGAGGCCTGCCGGCACCCTTCCAGGATGTTGAGGAAGCCGTTGAGATTGCTTTGCGCGTAGACGTGCGGATTGATCAGCGAATAGCGCACGCCCGCCTGCGCGGCGAGATTGACGACGATCTCCGGCGCGGCCGAGGCAAAGACCGCCGAGATGCCATCGCGATCGGCGAGATCGACATGCTCGAAACGAAAGTTCGCGAACGTTTTCAGCCGTTCGAGCCGCGCCTGTTTCAGGGCGATGTCGTAATACTCGTTCATGGAGTCGAGGCCGACAACCTGCCGGCCTTCGGCGAGCAGCCGGTGGCAGAGGTGAAAACCGATGAAGCCGGCCGCGCCGGTGATCAGGATAGGCCTGCTCGACGTCAATACATGCCCCAAATGCTGTAGCCCGCCCCTCTACGGACCGACTGCTTGCCGACGGCCCGCCGGCCAACGCAGCCCAAACCTGTCATGGCCGCAGGTTCGGGAACGTCTGGATATCCCAGCTTTTTATGGCAGATGGCCGCCGAATTCAACGCACCTGTCTCGGACCGCCGCGACGCAGCCCTCCCTGTTATTGCGGCGGCAGTGAGGCCAGCGGCTGCAGCGTCTTCAACATGGCGACCAACTGGCTCTGCCGGTGGGTACCGGTTTTCTGGAAGACACGCTCGAGATAGGTGCGGGCGGATTTGACGGTGACACCGCCCCGTGCGGCCGTTTCCGCCAAGGTGAAGCCGGCGGCAAGATCGGCCGCCAGCCGCGCCTCCGCCGGCGTCAGATCGAACAAGGCGTTGAGCAGGCTCGCCGAAGGCACAAGCGCGCTCGGCTTGATGGGCGTCGCCAGCACCAGGATGTCGGCATTGCCGAATATGTCGTGCGCGGAGCGTCGCAGCGGCAACAGATGGACGACGAAAGGCGCCTCGCCGCCGATGCCCGGAACGGGGATCGATCCGATCGCATTGTCGGCGCGGCTCATGCCGGTCACGGCCAGCTGGAACAGCCGGTTGGCGTCGCGGTCGGCGATTGCCAGGCCGCCATAGGCCACGGGCAGAAAGGCCGTGTCGAGACGATCCAGATGCCGGTTGGTCGCCATGACACGCCCATTGGCCGACAGCACAGCGGCCGGCAACCCAAGCAGATCGAGGGCCGAAGTGGCGGCCACCGCCCGCTCGACCCGCAGCCGGCCGGCGACAAGACTGGCACGGGCCAGATGCGGCCGTAACGCATCGAGTCCGTCGATCTCCGGTTGCGCGAAGCCGCCATCCCTGATCCATTTCTGGAAGACGAAAGTCGCCAGCTCTCCTGTCGGCATCGGGATCGCCGTGCACAGATGCGCGCCGATGCCGAATTCCCTCAGCATGATGCGGGCCGGATCGCGCTTGATCTCACCGGGGCTCAAAAAGTCGTCGACGCGCACGAAGCTGGCCGGCTGCAAGCCGCACATCTTCTGCACGCTGTCGCAGAACTTCCAGAAATCGCCCTTGATGAATTCGTCGAACAGCGGCCGCAGATTGTCGAGCGTGGTTCCGCGCGGCGGGCCGTCGTCGCTGAAGAAGAAGACCTGAGCGCTGGCCGCGTTCGACAGGCCGCTCGCCTTCTGGAGCACCGCGTTCCATCGCTCCGGGACGAAGGCCGCCTCGTATATGGTTTCAATCAGGTCGATCATGGGCGCCATTGGGAACGGTGCGGAGACAACGCTGCGGGCCGGGCAGGCCCGGAAGACCACCAGTATCCGACAATGGAAATGCGATCTCAAGCCGACGCTGATATGCGAGCGTGATCAGCGGTCGAGCCCTTCCGTGCGAAATGAGATTGCGCGCATGTCCCGGATCGGGGATTTGGTTTTCTTGGTGATCCCCCTTCCTTGGGGCAAACTGCCAGCGGGCTGTCAGGAGGAGAAATGAGAGCACGCGCGGCGACGGTCGGAGACCTGGAAGGTGTTTTCCGAGACCTGTCCAAGCGAATGTCGGACGAGTATGTGGCGGCCGGCAAGGACAGCAAAAGCGCCTATGACAATCTGATGATGAACCTGAAGGAAGGCCGGGCGCATGCGCTCGTCGAAGGCGACAGGACCGTCGCAATCATCGCCTGGCACGAGCATGCGGACGCCGCCGATACGCTGTTTGCAGCGCAGGAGGATTTCTTCAACGCCGCGACGGTCCGCTTCTGCAAGCGGCACATCCGGCACGTCCAGGCGCTTGCCGGCAATCTGCCCGTGCATTCGCGCAGCTGGCTGGACAGGCCCGACGTCGCGAAATGGTTCCGCGTGATCGGCTATATCGACCGAGGGCGGGAGAACGGCGCCACCCTGTTCGAGCTGCCTCCGGCCGCCAATGGCTGACAAAGCGTGGCCGCCCCTAAAGCGCGTCGCGATCTTTCAGATTCGCTCCATGCGCTTTAGGTTTTCGATTTTACGCATGTCTTCATCCCGAAACCGGTTCCCACTTTCGGGAGACATGCCTTAAAACGGGCGCTTGCGCGAAAATCCGATTGGAAAGATTGTATGCGCGGGCAGCCGGGCAAGCCGGCGTGCCGGACCGGGGTGGCTGCTGGAAATCGGGATGCTGCGCGTATGCTTGGCCTTTGTCGCCATCGCCGCCTTGACCAGGCCGTCGGCGGCGGAGCCGCGCGTGTCCCATCTTTTCGACCGTCCCGACCTCGCGGCGGCCTATTCCGGCCAATCCGATCTCGTCACCGCATATACGACTGGCATGGCGCGCTACCGGCTTCAATATTCGGGCCAAGGGGCCCAGACCGGTCTGGCCGCGCCGCTCGAGCCTCGGCTGCTGCGGCCTGAATTCCAGCAACGGACATGGCGCTCGGCGGACGGCAGCCTGCTGCAGGGCTTTGCCGGCAAGGGCGGTTTCCGGCTGACCACAGGCAACTGCGTGAGCCGCATCTGCATGGCCAGCGAGTGCAGCGAAGCCGGCTGGCCGCTCTATGCCTGCAGCGACGGGCGCAAGCGCAAGATGTCGGTCAAGAGCTTCGTGACGGCAACATTCGACGGCGTCTCCTACCGGCGGCTGAGCGCGCCGTGAACGCTCAATCGCATGCATCAAACCCGTCCGATCAACTCAGCTTCTTGGCTGCTCGGACGGGTTTGCAAGACGTTTCCTCAGTCTGCGCAACGAGAGGGTTCGCCTGAGATGGAACCATCCTATGCGGCGCCGCACGCGACGCATTGCGCTGGCGTGGATCGCATCGACGTTCCGGTTACCGCGGCCGATTTCCAAAACGACATCGGACGGTGGCCGCAAGATTGCTCGCAGCGCATGCGCATGCATCTCGGCATAGCGGCTGTAGTTCACTGTGGCGTCCCAGTTGGGCGGCCGTGCCAGGACAGTTGGATTGTTGTTTATCTCGAAAGTCTGGATGCGCCCGTCGACAATGCCATAGTCGATCCGGCCATAGTCGATGCCAGCCAGATCAAACACGCGCTCGATTTGAGAGGCATGCGGATTTTCAGCGACGTAGGTCCGGCTTTCCGCCCTGTCCGCCTCGGTGAAGCGGGTGCTGGGAAATTTGATGTACCAGTTTTCATTGATGAAACAATGCTGCGGATAGATCGTCGGCCCAACCCTGTAGGCTGAATATTTGCGAAAGCGGCCGTCCGATGACGCCGCCGCTCCATATTCGACGATCATCAGGTCCGGGTCGCGTCGAATTTTCGGCGGCAGGCCGGCTATCGCTGCATCCAGCGCGCCCGGGCTTTCCAGCAACCCGGTCAAGGGTGGATCGTGCCGGCTTTCCCAGCGCACGAAGACCGGGAACCGCTGGACCGCGCGGAAATCGTCAAGACGATGCACGTCGAAGGTATTGAGTCCCGCTGCCTTCAACCTTTTCAGAAGATCGAAGCGATTCGGGACTTTCGCCGGATTGTTCAACATCAGCGCGGCGGGGTCCTGTGCTGAAATGCGGTGGCAAAGCTCCGAAGCGGCCTGCAACTGGGCGGCGGACAGTCTTTCGAAATCCGTGAAAATGAAGTTGCCGGTGGGGAGACGGCCAAGCCGATCGATCTTCTCATAGGGTATTATTCGCAAAAAGTCGTCCAACCCATGGCGGTAATAGCCAAGGAACACCCCGATCGTGTAAGCATGGCGCTGGGTACAGAGGTAGTAGATCGGACCTGATGCTCCAGCCGTGGTCATGGAAAGCATGACCCGGCCGAGCGGAGGTGAGTTGGTTGGGCACTCTGTTGGGCAGGGCGGAGATTTATTACGCAGCGATGCAGGGACAATATCCAGCTCGGGAGGAGCACTGCGCCAATCACTATTGGCATGGCGTGCGGGCCGGCTGCTTCCACGGCTCTATCGACATCTATTCTATTCATGATGAAATGCGCGACCAGGCCCCCGTCTGGCGGTCGCCCTGGGGCGACGTGTTCGTAACGAGATACGACCTCGTTTCGGCCTGCCTTGTCAATCGCCAGCTGTCGCATGTTCCCCCAAATGATCGAAATCATGCAAGCGACCAACGATCGGCCATCAACGAATGGCTGATGTATCAGGAGGGGCATGCGCACGCCGCCATCCGCCAGGCCCTGCAGCAACCCTTTGTCGGCAAGGGGGCGACCGCGCTGGAGCCTTTCGTCGCAGAAGCCGTCGATCTGCTGGTCTCGAAGGCTGACCTTGCAGGTGTCGTCGACGTGGTCGCCGCTTTCACCCGCGCTGTTCCTGAACGGGTGATTGGCCGCCTGCTTGGCGTACCCGTTGAGGACATGCCAAGATTGCGGGCCTGGTCGGCATCGATCCGCGTCATTCTCGACTCGGGGTTCGACGACGCCTTCGGACCGGTGTCAAATGCAGCGGAGGAGATGTCGGCCTATTTCACCGACCTGTTGCGCGACCTGCTGGCGCGCGGAGAGATGCCGCCACTGCTTGTCGGATTGCCGCCTCTGGTCGACAAGCTGGGACTCGAGACCGCTGGCCGCAATATAGCTTTCCTGGCCTTTGCCGGCCATGAAACGACCGTACACCTGATCGGCAACATGCTGTTCCATCTGGCTCACGCCCCTTCTCAATGGGCCAGCTTGCTGGCCGATCGACGGCTTGCTGCCAGCGCCGTTGCCGAAACCTTGCGCCTGGAGAGCCCGGTGCAGAAGATTTGCCGGTGGCCCGTGAAACCGACTGAGTTGGCCGGCCAGCCTATCGATGAAGATCAGTTGATTGTCCTGCTGATTGGGGCCGCCAACCGAGATCCAGAACAGTTTCCCCAGCCGCAAGTGTTCGACATCACCCGACATGGCAGGCAGAATCTCGCCTTCGGTCGCGGCGCCCATGTCTGCATCGGCAGGACGCTGGCGGAAATGGAAGGAAGGCTGTTGCTGGAAGCCGTCCTTCGACGCTGGAGAAGCCTTGAGCCAACGATCGACGGCGCGAAGTGGACGGATAATTCTTCGATACGCGGATTGGAGCGGTTGTCCTTGCGATTGAGCTGACCGCGATCAACGCTCCGCAACGCCCAGTCCGGCCAGAAATACACTGTCCACCTCTCTAAGCAGGACAGGCGCCTTCATGCCAGCGATGCTTGCGCCGCTTTGCATGCGGTGACGCTTCCAACGGCCGTAGAGATCGTCGATCGATGTCAACCGCACGAAGTCGAGTTGGCCGATTCGGCGAGCATATTCGTATTGGGGGTTGGCGGTCAGGGCGCGGTCGAGCCTCTCGGCGATGGCGCCATCCAGAGGATTGTCCGAGCAGGCCTCGACGAGAAGCTGGTAGTGCGGTCGAGGAGTCGTCCTGGCAGCAAGCAGCGCATAGGACGGCACGGAGATCCTTTCGAGGCAGCTTGCAACAAATGCCTCGCTCAGCTTCTCGCCACACATGTCGACGGTGACACCGGCGCGGCCGCAGAATCGCAGACGGGGCGTGTCGCCGCTGAAACCGACAACCTCCACCATGTCATGTGTGTCGTAACGATAGAGACCGGAGCCCGTCGAAACGACGACACGATATATGCGGCCGATTTCAAGCTGCCAAGCGAAACGGCAATCGCCGGCTTCATCGATGAATTCGAAGAAGCCGCTGTGCGCCGCAAGCACCGAGCCCGGCCCGTCGCCAAAAGGAAAGGAAACGGCGGCCTCGGTCGACATCAAGCCCTTCGATTGCATGAAAGCCTGGGGGAAAAGCGCCTGCAGCTCGGCTGCGAAGCCTTTGCTCGACGCATCCGTCCAGCAGCTGATGGTGTCGAGTCGGGGCCAGATCGCGGAGAGATCGTTCGACGACCCGCAAAGCGTGCTTTCAAGCGTCTCGATGCGGCGGTTAACCGAATTCCTGTCCTGCGATATCGCCAGTCTGGAGGCCAAAGTCGGTAACAGATTCAGCGCGTCGCGCCGCATCGCACGCAGAATCTCGGTAAGGTAGGTCGGGCTCCAGACCCAGATCAGAGCCAGATCTTCCGCCTGCAGCAGATAAAGACAGGTTTCTCTCTGCCAGGTGTCGAAATCGGCAAGAAGCCTGAGTTCCATCGGCACAGCCGAAAGCTCGATCAGACTGCTGCGCAAAGCACCGAAATAAGCGAAGGGCAAAGGACTGCCCAATGGATAGGCGCCGATGCGCTGATCGAGCGAGCGACCCACCGGGCTCAAGGCAAAATAGCTACGGCCCTGCGTGACGGCGGGACGGCGCGCTATGAGATCCCCGAGCCAAGGATAAAGACAATCGGTGAAGGATTTGAGCGCGGTATCGGTATAAGGGATATTCTTAGCTCCGCCCGAACTCCCGCCGGTCTGCTCGAAGAACCGGACCGGTTCTGCCGTCAGCACGGCGTCGTCGCCTCCGATGATACGGTCGATGTAGGGCTGAAACGCCGCATAGTCACCGATCGGGACAAGCGAGCGGAACGACTCAGCGGACGTGATGTCGATGAATCGGTTGGCACGCCCGAAGGCGGTGAGGCGATTGGCCTTGATCAGACTTGCAAGGCTATGGCGCTGCGCTACCTCAACGTCTCCAAGCCCGGCGCGGAATTGTGCCCCGGCCGCAACGGTGGCACCGGCGATTCCTGCCCAGGCGTCAGCGACCATCGCTGAGACCTTCGGCAAAGCTGGTCGCTCCATATCGCTTCAGATTTGCGGAATTGAATTCGGCCAGACAAGCGAGCTCGACGCCGCGGTAATATGCTGGATTGGCACTCAGAAAAAATGCTGCAAAGCGGTTTCGTTCCGCCGTCTTCTCGACGCTTGCCCATTCTCGTCGGAGATGACCCTGCGAATGGCCAAAATCGATCAGTCCGCTTGTGGCATCGAAAAAACGGCCGTAGCGCGCCGCCGCTATTTGATTGCGGATCAGCCGCAAATCACTCCTGTCTTTCCCGTCGATGGCCGGGACAAATTCACGAAAGAAGTTGGGTAGAATTCTGAAAGTGCGATGGCCCATCATGATCGAGAACCAGAACAATCTTTCCTCGCCTACCTTGGCTTTCACCGCGCCAGCCGCGCGGAACCATGCACGCAGGAGAACCGGGTCGCCCCAGCGCGACGCATCGAGCACCGTGTCACCCGAAAACAGGTAATGCACTGTTTCGCCGTCGACGATCAGGCTGCCAACCGCCAAGGTCGAGAATCCGACAATGTCACTATTGCGCCGAATAACGACGACGGCATTTTTCTCCGAGAGATCTCGTTCGAAGCGGCCCTGGTCGGTCGCCTCGTAGTACCTCTCGTAAAGGCGAAACATCTCGTCGCGATCGCCGTTGCCGAGATTGCCGACCGGAATCGTTTCGGACTCGAGCGAAACCGGCTCCCCTGCCACGTCGCCACCCCCAAGCAAGACCCAATGTGAGGACATAGAGGACAATGCACCGTCGGTCCAACTCAAAATGCTTACACCGCTCAAACCGGCTCGGCCTTCCGTATCGAAGCGCAGGCCGGCAGAATTGTCCGAGATTGCGAGGTCTTGGTCATATGTGGCACCTTTCCTGACTTACCTGTGGAACCGAATTGCGTCATGACACAGCCGCGACCCGTCGTCGCCAAGGCCAGCCTTGACCGGGCGTTGTCGAAGCTCGGCTTCTGCTCGCGCAAGCAGGCCGAGCTTTTGATCGCCGAGGGGCGCGTACGGGTGGGCGGCAAGGTGGCGCGCGACCCTTCGCTTCGGGTCGACCTCGGCCGCGACCGCATCACCGTCGACGGCGAGCGCGTGGTCGCGGAGCGCAAGGTCTATCTGATGCTCAACAAGCCGCGCGGGCTGGTCACGACCCGTGACGACCCCGAAGGCCGCGGCACGGTCTATGACTGCCTGGAAGGGCTCGACCTGCCGTTCGTGTCGCCAGTCGGCCGGCTCGACAAGGCCAGCGAAGGGCTGCTTTTGCTCAGCAACGACACGCGCTGGGCGAACGGTTTGCTCGACCCTGCCTCGCATGTCGCCAAGACCTATCATGTGCAGATCGCCGCTGCGCCCGACGAGGGAATGCTCGAGCGCTTTCGTCAGGGCGCCGTCGTCGATGGCGAGTTGCTCACGGCAAGCTCGATCGCACTGTTGCGCAGCGGCGGGCGGACGGCCTGGCTGGAGATCGTGCTCGACGAGGGTCGCAACCGGCAGATCCGCCGGCTGCTCGGCGTTTTTGACATCGAAGTGCTGAGGCTGATCAGGGTGGCGATCGGCGGTCTTGAGCTTGGCGAGCTTGCCAAGGGTCAGGCGCGGCATCTGACGAGTGAGGAGCTGGCGATGCTTGCGTCGTAAGGCGCGAGGCGTCCCCCTCACCCGGATTGCCAACCGAATTGCGAAGGGCAATTCGGGGCAATCCGACCTCTCCCCGGTGGAGGGCTTTGCACGGGAAGCGAAGTCGGGTTCGGTGTGTTAATAGAGCTTTTTAAAAGGCCGGCGGATCGGTTTTCGGCGGTCTTGTGGGGCATTTGGCGGTTCTGGCAGGCAGCCCCGGCGGATTGTAGGCGCACCTTTGCTCATGCCCACCTCCCGCGAAGCGGATGGATGGCGCCGAKCATRGTCCTTAGATTGTAGGCGCAGGCCGCCAGCATGCACTGCGTGCGGTTGGCGGCGAGGTTGAAGAAGCGCACGCGCCGCATGCCGTAGCGCTCCTTGAACACCGCAAACGGCCGCTCGACCGCCGCCCGCACCTTGGCGATCAGCCGGTTGC
>NZ_MDDU01000054.1:0-283705 GCF_001854795.2 Mesorhizobium sp. LCM 4577
TCGGCCGTGGCCAGCCAGCGCTGCGATTCCTTGTCGGCCAATAACCGTTGACTATGTGGCGTTTCCACCCGGCCATCGCGCGTCCAGATCTGGCCCGATACCAGTCCGAGCACCTCGCCCGTTCCCGCATCCAACGCCAACATTGCATGCAGCAGCGCGCCTCGGACGTTGCCGCCCTTGCCGATCTCGCCCAGGCCCCGCCGGTGCTGCGCCGTGGTCGTAAAGTTGATCTCACTGGTGTCTTGGACCGCCAGCACGTGACGGCCAGCGCAGGCCTGCGAACTCGTCAGCCCCCAGCCTTCGATCAGGCTCTGCGTCGTCACCCGCTTGTTCGCCAGGAACCGGCCAAAGCCAATGATCCGTCCCCGCGATCCTCCCRCAAGCCGTCGAACGCAAACGCTCTGACGATCCACCATGAGCCCCAGCAGCTGGGCCCCCTTTTTTGCAAGCGCTCGTCGCCGAACGCTCCTAATCCGATCTCATGGGCTGACATCGCGACACATCTCCATCAACGCATCGCAGACGGAATCACAGCCCAACACAAGATCGCCAATCAAAAGCGAGTCATTCACTTCAAAAGATGTGTGCATCCCCTAGACGAATGTGGGGAGAGGTGGCTCGGCGAAGCCGAGACGGAGAGGGGAGCACCCTACGAAGGCCCCCTCTCCGTCCGCTTCGCGGACACCTCTCCCCCGCCTCGGCGGGGGCGAGGAACAGCGCTGCGCCTACTTCGCGTCGTGGAAGATAATTCCGACTGTATGTCGCCGTCCTGATCTCAGTCGGCTGACCCCGTGTCTGAGATTCACCCGGTAATATCCCTTGGTGCCCTGCACCGGCCGGTTATGCACCGCAAAGATCACCGCGTCACCGCGCTTGAGCGGCACCACCTCGGCGCGGCTTYGCATGCGCGGGCGCTGCTCGGTGAGCACGAATTCGCCGCCGGTGAAATCCTCGCCAGGTTCGGACAACAGGATCRCCACCTGCAGCGGAAAGGCGAGCGCGCCGTAGAGGTCCTGATGCAGGCAGTTGAAGTCGCCAGGGCCGTATTGCAAGAGAAGCGGTGTCGGCCTCGTCTGGCCCTCGTCGTGGCAGCGCTCCAGGAAAGCAGCGTGCTCAGCCGGATAGCGCTGCGCCACGCCCATTTTCTCGTTCCAGTCGTTGGCGACGGTTGCGAGGCGCGGGTAGAGGGCGGTGCGCAGCCCGTCGATCAGGTCCGGCAGCGGATATTTGAAGTAGCGATATTCGCCCTTGCCGAAGCCATGGCGCGCCATCACGACATGGCTGCGGAAATGCTCCTCATGCGGATAGAGGCCGGCGAGGTCGGCGCACTCCTCGGCCGACAGCAGGCCGGGCATGACGGCGCAGCCATGGGCGTTAAGGTCTGAGACGATGCCCTGCCAGTCTTGCGCCGCGACGCGGGATTCGGAGGACCGGCTGACGCGCTTGGTGCTGAGGGAATGAATGGTCATGGGTCGGCTCCTTCGATGCGACCAAAGTGGGGAGAAGGACGCGCCTCGGCCACCCGATTCCTGCGGAGGTGAGTGAGATCCATCGGAGAAGCTGGAGGGACAGCGCCCCCCTCTGTCCTGCCGGACATCTCCCCCACTTGGGGGGAGATTGGCAGCTTGGGCGGCGGCGCTCTTTCTTGCGACGCTGGAGATTGGCGAAAGCGGCGACGGCAGCTGATCTCCCCCCTTGTGGGGGAGATGTCCGGCAGGACAGAGGGGGGCGCGAAGGATCTCGGCCTCAACCTTTTCTGCGATACTTCTCCAACTCCGGGTCGAGATCCACCCTCACCGCATTGGTGAACACGCAGGTCGCCACCATGATGCCGGCGAAGGCGGTGAGGTTTACCAGCAGCGTCTCGTCATAGCGCGCCTTGAGCGCGGCCCAGGTTTCGTCCGGAACGGCGTTGGCATCGGCGGCGACCGCCTTACCAAACTTTATCAGCAGCGCCTCGTCGGCCGAAGGCGCAATCCCCTCGGGTTCGAACCCGCTGTCGATCAGCGCGCGGCGGAAGAAGGTCACGGGGATCTCGGCGCGCATCGTCTCGGCAATCGCCTTCGAGAACAGCCAGATGGCGCGGTCGTCGAGCGTCGGCTTCAGCAGGTCGCGCAGCGTGAACCATTCGGCGTAGATGCGGTGGGCGGCCGGCGAATGCAGCAGGATGCGCTTCATGTTGGTCATGCGGCCGCGCAGCGCAAGCTCGCGGTCGTGCTCGGCACGGATCTCGTCGGAAGCGGTCGCGTAGTCGATCGGCGAGAGATGCGCCATCGCGATCATCCTAGCGTCGCGTGCAGCGCCGGCGCGCCGCGTAGAGTGTTGGAGACAGTGCAGATGCCCTCGGCGTCGGCGAGGATGCGCTGCTTCGTTGCCGTATCGAGGTCGCCGGTGATCTCGAGCTTGACGGTGAATGTCTCGACCCGCGATGGCTCGTCCTTCGCCTTGTCGCCGGTGACATCCGCCCTTACCTCGCCAAGCCGGTCGGCGACGCCGAGGCGCGTGGCAGCGATGCGGGCGCTGAGCACCATGCAGGCGGCCAAAGAAGCATAGAGCAGGTCAAGCGGGCTGAAGCCCGGAGCGCTCACCTGCGTGACGACATCGACCGCACCGCCGGTCGGAGTCGTGACCGTGGGCAGGCCGCCCGGCGGCAGGACGGCGAGCGCGCCGACATTTCGGGTTCTGACCTTCAATTCTGCCATCGTGAAGTCTCCAATTTTGGAGACATTGATAGCGGAGGGGAATTGCTGAGGACAACCAGCAAGGTCGGCGCTGCCCCTCATTGTCCTGCCGGACATTTCTCCCCGTATAGTGACGGGAGGAAAGGGCTTGTCGCCGGCGTCGCGGCCATTTCCTTCTCCCCGTCACTATACGGGGAGAAGGTGCCCGAGGGGCGGATGAGGGGCAGCGCGGCGACGGCCAACTGGCATCGCGCCCTACGAAGGCCCCTCTCCGTCCGCTTCGCGGCTCCCCGCCTTTGGCGGGGCGAGGAAACGCTACTTCGTCAGGTCGAGCGCCGCCGTCAGATCGCCCATCGGCGGCTGGTCGTTGTTGCGCAGCGCCTTGTCGCGGGCGACGATGCCGGGCAGCACCGGCAGGTCGTAGCGGTTGGTGATGAAGCGCAGGATCGAGGTGGTGTCGTACTGGGTGTGGTCGACGATACCCATCTTGGCATAGGGCGAGATGATGAAGGCCGGGATGCGGTTGCCCGGGCCCCAGCGGTCGGCCTTGGGCGGCGCGACGTGGTCCCAGAAGCCGCCATTCTCGTCATAGGTGATGACGACCAGCATGTGAGCCCATTGCGGGCTCTTCTCCAGATGCGAAACGAGGTCGGTCAGGTGCTGGTCGCCGGAGGTCACATCGGCATAGCCGGCATGTTCGTTGAGGTTGCCCTGCGGCTTGTAGAAGGTGACGGCCGGCAGTTTGCCGTCGTCGATCGCCTTGATGAACTCGACGCCGTCGAGGCCGCCATCCTTGATGTGCTCGGCCCGCGCGGCCGTGCCCGGCGCATAGGCCGCGAAATAGTTGAAGGGCTGGTGGTGGAACTGGAAATTCGGCACCGGCGTCGCGTTCTTGCCGTCGAGCGCGGCCTGCCAGGCGCCCGAGTACCAGGCCCAGGAAATGCCCTTCAGCGACAACAGGTCACCGATGGTGATCTCGTGCTGCGGCGGCAGCGTGGTCGGCTGCGCCGGATCGGCCAGCGCCTTGTCGCCGCCCTCGGCCGGCTTGTTGGCGCTCGGCTGGTAAGGCGGCTGCATGGTGTTGACGGCGTAGAAGTCGGGCGTGATGGCGCCGTCATTGGCGAATTTCGGCACGCCGCCAAGTGCGGAGGCCGGTGAATTGTCGGCCGGCTTCAGCGTCACGCCGTCCGGTTCGACGACGGCGATCTGGCCCTTCACCGGGCTGGTGGCGGCGTTCGGGTAATAAGGCGCGCAGGCGCAGGCGAGCATGAAGTGGTTGAGGAAGGAGCCGCCGAAGGCGCCCTGGAAGAAATTGTCCGCCAGCACGTATTTCTTGGCGATGTTCCACATTGGCAGGACCGAGCCGTCATAGTGGCCCATCACCAGCGAGCCGGAATCGGCCCAGGCGACGAACTTGTCGTTCTTGCCGCCGTCGATCTGCATCTGCTCCTGGTAGAAGCGGTGCCAGAGATCGTGCGTGACGACGTTGGTGCCCTCGTTGAAGCCCTTGGGATCGTCGATCGCGAATGTCGCGTTGGCCAGATGCGCGCTCTGCGCCTCCGTCACCGCCGGCGTGACGCCCTTGCCGGTCAGCCCGCCCCAAGCCGGCGGCAGTTCGGAAAGCGGCGTGCCGTCGCGGTCGAGCTGGCGCGCCTGGCCGGGCGAGACGTTGGCCAGGCCGTTGGCGCCGGGGAAGCCGCCATAGAGGTTATCGAAGCTGCGGTTCTCGGCGTAGATGACGACGACGGTGTCGATCTTGTCATAGCCGGGAGGTGCCGCGTGGGCAGCAGCGGAGAGCGATGCCAGCGCTGTGGAGGCGAGGCAAAGGGAGAGAAAGGTTCGGGTCATCGGGAAATGCCTCGTGGCTTGGGAATGGCTGGAGGACGGCAATGCAGGGACGCAGCTGCATCAATGCCCAGCTACTTCGACGCCTTGTCACCCATGTGACAGTTCCGCAGCGTCCGAACACGGTTTCGTGAGCGAGGAAGCCAGTCATCAATCCGTTGTACTAGCCTCCTACTTCGCCAAAGAACCCAGGGATGTCGCCGAAGATGATGGGACGTTGGAGAAATCAGGGGATCGCCATTGGCGCGGCCGCGATGATCGTCTTGACCGCGCCTGCCAACACCGCGCAGCCTTCCGGCGTCCATCCCGGCCCGATGTCACGCCAGGACGCCTTCGCCCGCGCCGAGGCGCTGACGGCGTTGGGGCGGCAGATGTTCTTCGATCCGTCGCTCTCGGCCTCGGGCAAGCAGGCCTGCTCGTCCTGCCATGATCCCAACCACGCCTTCGGACCGGCATCGGCGGCACCCGTCGAGATGGGCGGACCTAACCTCGACCGGCCCGGCATTCGCGCCGTGCCGTCGCTGCGCTACCTGCAGGCCGCGCCCGCCTTCACCGAGCATTTCTACGACTCCGAGGATGAAGGCGACGAGAGCGTCGACAACGGCCCGACCGGCGGCCTGACCTGGGACGGCCGTGCCGACCATGGCAAGGATCAGGCGAGGATCCCGCTGCTGTCGCCCTTCGAGATGGGCAACAAGGACGAGGCCCAGGTGGTCGCCAGTCTGCGCAAAGCGCCCTATGCCGACGCCTTCAAGGCTGCCTTCGGCGCCGATGTCTTCGACCATCCGCAGGACGCCTTCGACGCCGCGGTGGAGGCGCTCGGCACCTTCGAGCAGAGCAGCACCGATTTCTATCCCTATTCCAGCCGCTACGACGCCTTCCTTGCCGGCAAGGCGCAGCTCTCGGCGCAGGAGCTGCGCGGCCGCATGCTGTTCGAGGACGAGGCGAAGGGCAATTGCGCGAGCTGCCATTTGAGCGAGCCCGCCAATGACGGCGAGCCGCCGCAATTCACCGATTACGGCCTGATCGCGATCGCAGTGCCGCGCAATCCGGCGATCCCCGCCAATGCGGATCCTAATTATGTCGACCTCGGCCTGTGCGGTCCGCTGCGCACCGACTTCAAAGGGCGGACGGAATATTGTGGGCTGTTCAAGACGCCGACCTTGCGCAACGTGGCCTTGCGCAAAAGCTTCTTCCACAATGGCTATTTCCACACGCTGCGCGAGGCGGTCGCCTTCTACGCCAGCCGCGACAGCGATCCCGCGCGCTGGTATCCGAAGAAGGCCGATGGCATGGTCGACAAATTCGACGACCTGCCGAAAGCCTACTGGCCGAACCTCAACACCGACCCACCGTTCAACGGCAGGAAACCCGGCGACAAGCCGGCGCTGACCGACGCAGAGATCGACGACATCGTCGCCTTCCTCGGCACGCTGACCGATGCCGACCAGGCGGGGCAGTAGGGCCAATGGCTACGGAGATCGGTAGACGCACGGCCTGATTGCAGCCGAGGTCCGGATATCCACCATAAATGTGTGCCAATGTGAGCCACGTCATAGGAACGCCAAGTCGCGCCTGCTATGTTGCCCATCTCTTCACAGATGGAGTCTCCGATGAGGTTCGTCGCGGTGCAGGAGCCGCCCGGGAGCAGCTGGGCGGTGTTCGACGCGGGCAATGGGTCGCCGGCGGAATATGCCGGGCGGGTGCTTATCGGCCTGACATGGCGTGAGGCCCGCTGGTTCGTCGCCGCGGGCAATGACCATGCAGCCTGGCCGCGGCCCGGCCGGCCAGCGGGGCAACTGCGGCTCGTCAGCGGAGGCGGCTCGCAGCCGATCCGGGAAAGGCACGGCCAAACAGGCGGTTGAGAAGGCGCGCTGCCAGATTGATTCAAGGCAGCGCGGCCGCGGTTGCACCTCTCATTGCGCCGGCGCGTAACGGCTCACCACCATGCCGCAGGCATAGGCCTTCGAGCTGAGAAGCTTCAGGCTTGAAAAACCACCCTGGTCGAAGATGCGGCGGCCGCTGCCCAGCACCGCCGGATTGATGAAGAGCTGGAATTCGTCGACCAGGCCCGCGGCGATCAGCGCGGACGCAAAGCCCGCACCGCCGAACACGGCGATATCGCCGCCCGCGCCTTGCTTCAGCCTGCGCACCTCGCGCGGCAGATCGCCGCTCACGACCCGCGTGCGCTCCCAGCGCGATGCTTCGAGCTTGTCGCTCGCCACAACCTTCTCAATCTCGACGATGCGTTGCGCGAAGGCGTAGAACGGGTCCTTCGGATATTTCCTCGCCGCGTTGCCCCAATGGGTCAGATACCCCTCCTCAGCCATCTTGCGGCTCAACAGGATGGTGTCGATCGCCGTGAAAACAGCGTTGAAGTCCCGCTTGAGCTCCTCGTCCCATGCGCTGTCGTCGCCCCATTCCCAGAGCTGCCAGCGGCGGTCCTCGTCGGAGCCGACAAAACCGTCAACCGACATCTGCATTTGCAGGATGAGCTTTTTCATGTCCGGTCTCCCTGTGAAAGCTCAGGCCGCAGCGTGCGAACGGGCGATAGCCCGTGCCCAGGCTTCGAAGCTGGTCGGCGTGGCGTTTTCGGCCGTGGGGGCTTCCAGCGCCCAGCGCTCGCCTCTGTTGAAACTTGCCGCCGTCTCGCCAAGCGCATCGGCAAAACTCGCCGATATGCCATTGGCGACCATGCCGGCCCGCGCTTCGGCGAACGGCGCTTCATGGTAGGCGACGTCCTTGCCGATGGCCCGGCCCAGGATCGTGGTGGCCTGTTCGAGCGTGTAGGAACCGCCGCCATGCAATTCGACAACGCGTCGGGCCGGGAAATGTTCGGCACTCAATAGCGCGGCGGCGCGCTCGCCAATGTCCTTGGCGGCAATCAGCGGCATCGGCAGGTCGCCACGGAAGGGCGAGGCGAAGACTCCGGACGCCGCCTGCTCGAGGAAGCCCATGCCCTTGATGAAATTCTCCATGAAGAAGGCAGCGCGCAGATAGACGAGTTCCTCCAGGCCCAGCGCGGCGAGCCGCTCTTCCATCAGCGCAGCGCCAAGCGAGGTACCCATTCTGAGATGGGCGTTAAGGCCGCTGAGCAGTACGATCCGACGCAAGCCCGCCTTGCCGATGGAGGATACCAGCCGTGCGCCGACCTCGTCCTCAAAGCGGTGCAGATCGGGCGCGGTGACATCGAATGGGATCATCACGTAAGCGCTGTCGGCGCCCGAGAAGGCAACGTCGAGCGCCGCCTGGTCGTCAAGCGCAACGCCCAGGCTGCGGGCGATGCCGCGCACCTTATGCCCTGCCCTGGTCAGCCTGACCGAAACCTCGGCGCCGACTTCGCTGGTCGCGCCGACGACCACGATCGTACGGTTGGCTTGCTGGTTCATCACGTTCTCCTCTCTGCTCAAATGATTTACTTTTAAAACCATTTGACGCAGGGCAGGAGCGATGTCAATAGTAGAGTGATTTTAAAATGGAACCGTACCGATGTCGACCAAGGGACGATCCGGCTGCCCGATCAACCTCTCGCTCGAACTCGTCGGCGACCGCTGGACGCTGCTCATCATCCGCGACCTGGTCTTCGCCGGGAAAAGGCATTTTCGCGAGTTCCTGCAATCCGATGAAGGCATCTCGTCGCGGACGCTCGCCGAGCGGCTGCAGACGCTGCAGGACGAAGGCATCGTCACCCGCAGCGGCGACCCGACGCATGCGCTGAAGGCGATCTACCGGCTGACGGAAGCCGGCATCGACCTTTTACCGGTGCTGGCGACGCTGGGCGCCTGGGGCAGCAAACATCGCAATGCCGACGACAAGCTCGCGCAGATAGCGGATGAGCTCGCGGCCGGCGGTGAGCCGGCGCTCCAGCGGATGAAAGAGAGGCTCAGGGCGGAGCATCTGGGGTAGTAGGGCTGCCAATCTCCCTCGTGTGGAAGATGCCTCAGCGGGCCCGCCCGCGTCGCAGCGGCCCGACCGGCTCCTCGGTCGGCGGTTCCCCGGGCAGCCCCAATCGCAGCCGCTCCTCCTCGGCGAAGATCTCGGCCTGCGCGTGAATGTCGAACACCTGCTGCGTCAGCCTGCCGCCATCGACGACGCGCACGATCCATTGACCATTGATGGCTTTTACGCGGACACTGTCTGGCTCGCTCGTTACCATATACAGCCCCTGCTCTTTGCTCGAAGAACTGCCTATTTCATTCCCAATATGATCTAGCGCGCCTGGATTTGTCGAAAAGTGGTGGCTTATCGGCGTTTAGTTCTAACCAGCTCACCGTTATTCATCACAATTGCGGGGCACCGCGAATAAAGACGATTATGGTGGAGCATGCATGCCGTTGCAACTTTGCCCAGCGGAATCCGACTTCGCTACCACGTCCGGTCTGCGAAACGGCGTGGCACTGGATTTCGAAAGCGTTCGGATGGGCTGCGGATCGCGCAGCCTGGCGCCTGGCGGTGCGTGGATGCGGACGAATTCGCCGCGGCGGCGGCCCGGCAGCCTTGGGGGGTGATACTGGGTTCGGCGGCCGGGCCTGACCGGAGTTTGCGAGGCCGCCGGCTGTCATAAGCATGCGCTCGGGCCCAGCCAAGGACAAGAACGACCTAGGCCCTAGGACCAAAGCTGCAAGGGCATGGCCCTCACGACCGCCGGCCGCGTCAAAAGCCGAAGAAATGCCGGCCGACGAGATAGCCGAGCGCCGCGACGACCAGCGGAAACAGCGCCGGCGCGGCCTTGCCGAACAGCGAGGGGTTTATCTCCTTGGCGGGAGCGCTGGGTTTGGCATTGCCGAGGTTTTTGGTCATGAGCTCATTACCGGTTGGGGGCTAGCTGCCGGTTGAGCCATTAAATTAGAAACTGCTTATTAAGTTTCCGGCAAGCCCCACGCTACAATTCGCGGCAATTTATTCCGATTGCTGGGTACGCTCGGCAAGCGCGAAGGCCTGGAGGTTGCGCGACTTGCCGGGGTCCTGGTCGGCGTTGGCGATGATGGCGTGGAAGGCCGCCCGGGCGATATCCTTCTTCTTGGCATCCGGATGCCGTTTTCGCACCGCCTTGAGCAGGTCTTTCGGTTTCATATCGGGGGTGACAACGCGCATCAGCGTATCACCTATGGCCTGCAATTCGCTGGCATCCATAACGATGAACCCTGTTTTGGCGGCGGGAGCCTGGCATATAGCGACATGAGCGCGTCACTTTTGTGATGCGCTCACCCATCGCCCTGGGAGCGTTCAGAGAATCTTCGTGGCGAAGGCGTCGAGCCGTGAATTCTCGCGATAGCAAAGCCGCGTCGCTTACGCGCCGGCGACCCCCGCGGCCGCGCCGTCGAGTTTGGAACTCTTCATCCTCTCGCGGGGTTTATATGCGAGGCGAACCGCCATGGAAGACAAACCGCCTGCCGAAAACCCGGGAAGGATTCTCGCCACCGTACTGGCGATCTGCCTCATCATCATCGCCTTGTTCTTTATCGGCTTCAGATATTCGGAGCACGACCAGGGAGCATTGATCGTGCCCGGAGCGACGCAAGGCAATAAGTGATCGGCCCGCAGTCCTTGTTTCCAGAGGCAGGGAAAGGCTGTAACGGTTTGATTTTGCCTACTATTCCCTCCCAAATCTTTTAGGCTCGGGATCACGCGCCAGGGAAGAAACAGGTTTCCCGAAACGTTTATCGAACAGGCAACGCTCAGCGTCTGGCGCCCGACAAAGGCGCTCGCGAGCAATGAAACCCTCCGGCAACAGCGCGCTCCGCGCCCGAGGCCCAGGGAGACAGTAGATGTCCGCCAACGCCTATATCAACCGGATCGCGACAGCGGTTCCGGAGCATGAAGTCCACCAGTTCTACCTGCGCTACGCGGCCTCCATGCTGACCGCCGACCGCAGGAGGATATTCCAGCGCATGGCCGGCCTTGCCGGCATCGAGCACCGCTTTTCCTGCTTTGCGCCCGCTCTCGACCCCGAAGGGCCGTCGGCCGACCTTGCCGGGACCTTCAGGCGCGGCGCCTTTCCGGGAACAGCCGCCAGGATGGTTATGTTCAGCCAAGCAGCACCCATTCTGGCGCAAAAGGCCGTCGACGGATTGCAGCTTGGCGATGAGGCATCGCGCATCACCCATCTCATCGTCACCACCTGCACCGGATTCTCCGCTCCGGGCATCGACCTCGACCTTGCCGCGCGATGCGGCCTCTCAGACGGTATCGAACGCACGATGATCGGGTTCATGGGCTGCTACGCCGCGGTCAATGCCCTCAAGCTTGCCCGCCATATCGTCCGCTCCGACGCACGGGCCAGGGTCCTCGTCGTCAATATCGAGGTCTGCACCCTGCATCTGAGGGAAACCACCGAGCTGGAAAAGCTGCTGTCCTTCTGCCTTTGGGGCGACGGCTGCGCGGCGACGCTCGTAACCGCCGAGCCGTCCGGTATCGAACTCGACTCCTTCCGCTGCACCGTCGCTGAGGAGCGGCGGGAGTTGATGACCTGGGATATCCGCGATCACGGCTTCGATATGTTCCTCTCGGGCAAGGTGCCTGCGGCGGTCCATGAAACACTGCGAAGCAACCAGGACGCTATCCTCGGTGGCCGGCCGCCGGAGGCAATCGACCTCTGGGCCGTGCATCCCGGTGGGCGCAGTATTCTTGATGCCGTCGAGAGGGCGCTCGACCTCGCGCCGGCCGCGCTCGGGCCGTCGCGCGAGGTGCTGCGCCGCTACGGCAACATGTCGTCGGCGACGGTGATGTTCGTCATGGAAGAGATGCTGAAGGCGCCGGGCGGACAGCTCGGCTGCGGCATGTCGTTCGGACCCGGGCTGACGGCCGAGACCATGTTGTTCCGGACCGCCCCATGAACGCGCTCGATCGACGGACGCTCGTCCCGGAAATCCTCGATCGCCTCGCCGCGGACGATCCGCGGGCGCTCCACTCGCGGCGCGATCTGCGCAGGATTAACGCGCTGATGTTCCAGGCGCCGATCATGGCATCGCTCATGAGAAAATTCGTGGCCACGGCGCCCCGCCGCATCCTTGAGATCGGCGCCGGCGACGGCACCTTCATGCTGAAAGTCGCCTGGCGCATGACAAGAGACTGGCCGGAGGTGGAGCTGACGATGCTCGATCGCGTCGGTCTCGTCACGCCCGAGCTCACGGCGGATTTCGCCGGTCTGGGATGGAAACTCGAAACCTTCACCGGCGATGTCTTCGACTGGGCGCAGAGGACGGATGGCGGGGCTTTCGATGTGATCACGGTCAACCTGTTTCTGCATCATTTCGACGAGGCCGGACTGCTGCGTCTGTTTTCGCTGCTGGTTCGCAAGGCGCCATTGCTCCTGGCGACGGAACCGCTGAGGGCAGGCTTGGCGCTCGCGACGACTCGCCTTCTGCCGGTGATCGGCGCCAATGAAGTCACTAGGCATGACGCCGCTCAGAGCGTGCGCGCCGGTTTTCGCGGCAGCGAGCTTTCCGATCTCTGGAGCGCTGCCGGCGGCCGGCCACTCGATGAGCGGAGCGTCGGCCCCTTCTCCCATGTCTTTGCCGGCGCCGCGCCGATGCCTGACGAGGCTGTGCCATGAGACCGGCATCGACCCACGATGCGATCGTCATCGGCGCCGGCCCGGCAGGCACGTCGGCGGCGCTGGCGCTGGCCCGGCGCGGCTGGACTGTGGCGATCGTGGAAAAGAGCGCGTTTCCGCGTCGCAAGGTGTGCGGCGAATATATCTCGGCAAGCAATCTCGCGCTCCTCGAGCGACTGGAGATCGTCGATGCGTGGCGGGCCGAGGCGGGTCCCGAAATTCGCCGGATCGGCTTCTTTTCCGGCGATACCAGCGTCGAGGCGCCGATGCCGCGTGCGAAGTCCGTGCCGGCGACAGGAGACGGTTTCGGCCGGGCGCTCGGCCGCGACGTGCTGGACTCGCTGCTGTTGGATGCGGCCCGATCGGCCGGCGCGGACGTCTTTCAGCCTTGCCGCGCCGTCGCCATCGAACGCAATGGCGTCTGCCAAGCGGTGCGGATCCAGGCAGGAGCCCGGAATTCCCGCGACGAGGCGACGATCCTACGGGCACCGGTAATTGTCGCCGCGCATGGCTCGTGGGAACCGGGACCTTTGCCGAGCCAGCTAGGGAAGAAAGGGCATCCCTCGGACCTGCTCGGCTTCAAGGCGCATTTTTCAGGATCGACGCTGCCGCCCGACCTGATGCCGCTGCTGACGTTTCCCGGCGGCTATGGCGGCATGGTGCTAGCAGACCATGGCCGCATGTCCCTCTCCTGCTGCATAAGGCGCGATATGCTCGCCCGGTTGCGCGGCAACCTTGCCCGCAAACATGGTGGCCAGGTCTCGGCGGCCGAAGCTGTCGAGCATCATCTCAGGGCGACGTGCGAGGGTGCGCGGAAGGCGCTGCAGGAAGCCAGCCTCGACGGTCCGTGGCTTGCCGCCGGCCCGATCCGACCAGGCATCCGCACCGGCTACGACGGGGACATCTTTCGCGTCGGCAACATCGCCGGCGAGTCGCATCCGATCATCGCAGAGGGCATATCGATGGCGCTTCAATCCGGCTGGCTCCTGGCCCGGGAACTCGGCACGGCAGGATGTGGGCAGGCGAAACGCGAAGCGGTCGGCAGACGTTACGAGGCGGCCTGGAGAGAATTATTCTCGACCCGTGTCCTCGCTGCGGAAGCCATCGCGCGCATCGCCATTGGCCCCGGCGGCGGCGCCATGATGAGAGCTGTTGTCCGCAATTTTCCGCAAGTATTGACCATGGGCGCGCGGCTCAGCGGCAAGACGAGAGCGGCGCCGGGTTTTGGCTGACGGAGTGCGTGGCTCGACGAGCACGCCTCGGGTTATGGAACATTCAGGGGAGATCGGGGTTGGTATGCGATACGGCTCCTGCCGCCGCCGAGCCTATGTCGCGACGTGGCATGAGGCGGCGCTCGCCACGCCTGCGGGAGACATCACCATGGTCCAGCACACGATCCCCCACAATCCGCACAGCACCGCAAGCATTGCCGGCCATCCCATCCATGCAATGCTGATACCATTCCCGATCGCCTTCTTCGTCGCGACCTTCGTTTGCGACCTCATCTTCTGGCGAACCGGCAATCCGATTTGGGTCTCCGCTTCGCTCTGGCTTCTTGGGGCGGGTCTGATAATGGCCGCGCTGGCCGCCCTGGCCGGCCTGACCGATGTCTTGGGCGATGCCCAAATCCGTAGTCTTAGCGACGTATGGCTTCACGCCGGCGGCAACGTGATTGTCGTCCTGATCGAACTTTACAATTGGTATTCGCGATATGCCCACGCGGAGGCGGCCGTGGTGCCGGTCGGCCTGGTCCTGTCGCTGATCGTCGTTCTCATTCTTCTGTTCACCGGCTGGAAAGGCTGGGGAATGGTCTATCGGCGTCACGTCGGTGTCGCCGACGCAACGGACGAAACGCGTTGAAGACACCAGCGTGGTCGCGGCCAGCCAGGCCAGGAGCGTCCGAAATGCTGCCGCCGGTCGAAAAGCTCTGTTTCCCCTAGTTTCCTCCCTTCATGTCACCTCCGCCCTGCGGCGGAGGTGACTTTTTCGGGGTGTTCTGGCGCCCCAATGTCTTCCCCTCGGCTTGACCGGCTGGTCCACCGCATCTTTGGCCGGCTTGTTCCAGCGCCAGGCGCGTAGGCCGCATTTTGACCCTAATCGCCCGATAGGCGGCCAGGATTACTGCGGTTCCGGTCTTCACGGTTTCTTGACAGAGGCCGGAAAAACGGGCAGCAAAGCAGGTGGAAAGAGCATTTTTACCGTGGCGAAGACCGTGGAAAAGCTCTTTTTTCGTATGGACCGTCGCCAAATCGGCGATTGGTGGAGGGATTGGTTAACCATCTTTGTCCATCTTTTGAATCAATCGGCAACAGACGCGTGAAGGTGCAGGGGGCACCAGCGAACTGTGATCGTGACGGGTGCCAGGTCCGCAAACCGGCATGCCGATTGAGAGTGGTCGTATGGCGTTTTTGCGTTTGAAAAACCGGGGTGACGCTCCTCACGGGGGGGTAACTTCGAAAAAGTCTGGTCATCGTTGGGTTGTGGTGCCTGCTGTCGGCGCCGCTCTTGCCCTATGGTCCATCGCCACTTTGGCGGGGCTCTATTCGGTAAGCACCTCGCTGACCGCCGCTTCCAAGGGATTGCCGCAAGGTCTGCTTTCGCCACGCAACATCGCGCTTGGCGACCAGCGCCGCCAGATCGCCAACGCATGGGCGCCACGCCTTGCCGCCAATGGCGGCTACAAGGCGGGCTCGCTTATCGGCGGCTGCGACGCTGGCTGCTTCAACCTCGCGACAAGCTTCAGGCATAACGGCCAAGCTTTTGAAAAACAGAAGAATGAAGGCCGCGACGGCAAGATGGCGCGCCTCAAGCTGCCGGCGCCCGACAGCGTCGCGCAGGAAAAGGTCGCGGTGGTGGCTTCGGCCGCCGGGGCCGCCGACCGTTTCGACGGCGTGGTGAAGCGTGCGGCGCTTTCGCCGCAAAAGCTTGCCGATGCCTTTGCCCGCGCCGAGAAGGCGCCGTTCCTGCTGGCCAGCCTGCCCTCGGCGAACCGCTTCGGCGGCGCGCTGCCGGGCGCCCCGGCGGAAGCGCGGTTCGGTTCGCAGCCAGCCGAAATCGCTGGCGCTTCCGAGTTGGCGCTCGCGCTCGCCAACATATCGCCAGAGGAGACGGCCGACGTTCCGACCGCCGTCGCGCTTCAAAACAGTGACGCGCCGAATGTCGCCGACAAGCCCGACAATGGCCAGGATGGCGCGTACCAGGTCGCCTCGCTGCCGCCGCAGGACGGTTTGCCCGACACGATCGCTGTGCCCGGCCTTCGTCCGCGCACCATGCTAGAGCGCGCTACCGAGGCGCCCGAGCAGAACGCGGCCAAGCCGCAGAAGCCCGAAGCCGCGAAGCCGCAGGCCGCCAAGGCCAAGCCGCAGCCGGCCGCGGCCGACACTGCGCAAAGCACGCCGACGGCAGTCTCGCCGAGAAGCGGCGACCAGGCCCTGCCGGGCGTGGCGGGCTCGAAACCGATGGTTGCCGAGTCCAAACTCGGCAAGCGCAAGGCGCAGACATCCGAGATGCTGGCCTATGCCAAGCCCGACACGCCGGAGAGCGGCGGTCTCGGCAGCGCCTTCCGCAACCTTTTCAACGGTCCTTCCACGGGCAATGGCGTCGCCGTCTACGATATCTCGGCGAGAACCGTCTACATGCCCGACGGCTCGAAGCTGGAGGCGCATTCGGGCCTGGGTTCGATGGTCGACCAGCCGCGTTTCGTCGACCGCAAGAATGTCGGCCCGACGCCGCCCGACACCTACAATCTGTCGATCCGTGAATCGCGCTTCCATGGCGTCGAGGCGATACGCCTGACGCCGACCAGCGGCCGGAACAAATACGGCCGCAACGGCCTGCTCGCGCACACCTATATGCTGCGCGGCGGCCGCGCCGAGTCGAATGGCTGCGTCGTCTTCAAGGACTACCACCGCTTCCTTGCCGCCTACAAAAAGGGCAAGATCAAGCGCCTCGTCGTCGTCCCGCGGCTCACAAGGTCCCCCACCCAGGTCGCCCAGGAAGGCCGCCAGGGTTAAGTCCCACCCGAGCCGGCGCGCTGACCGCCGGCTTTGTCGATCCCCACTTGCTGATCGGAAGGGCTTGGCGCCAAGACGCGCCGGAGCATTTGCCGTCGCCGTTTCGAGCACAGCGATGGTCGCAACCTCACCCGAGGAAGCGATAGCGACCCTTCCCAGAATGTAGATATGGCGCAGCCCGGGCTTGCGGCAAGCCCCTGGACATGGCGTATCAACGCTGCTCCGAAAAACCCCGACGGAGCATGGAATGCGGATCTTGTTATCGACTTACGGCTCGCGCGGCGACGTGGAGCCGCTGGCGGCGCTGGGCGCGGCCTTGCAGGCGCATGGCGTCCAGGCCAGGGTGAGCGCGCCGGCCGACGCGGAATTTGCCGCGCTTCTCGCCCGCGCGGGCGTACCGCTGGCGCCGGCCTTCGCGCCGGTGCGCGAATGGGCGAAGGAAATGATCAACCGGTCGCGATCGGCCTCGCCCGAGGACCGGGCCAGGCTCATTTCCGGCCAGGCGGCCGAGATCGTCGCCAGGCAATATGAGGCGCTGAGCGCGGCTGCCGAAGGCTGCGACGCCGTGGTGGCGTTCGGCCTCTTCCCGTCCTGCGCCGCCGCGCGGCTGGTCGCGGAACAACGCGGCACGCGTTACATGCTCGGCACGTTCTGCCCCATCTGGCTGCCGTCGCAGCACAACCGGCCGCATGAATATCCTGGACATCCGCTCCCGGCTGGCGTGACCGACAACCGGCTTTTGTGGGACATCGACATCCGGACCAAGAACGCCCTCTTCGGCGAGGCGGTCAACGGCCGTCGCGCCTCGCTGGGATTATCCCCGGTGCAAAATGTCCGGGACTATGTCTATGGCAATCCCGTCCTGCTCGCCTGCGATCCGACACTGGGACCGTGGCTGCCCTCGGACCTGATCGATGCGGTGCAGACCGGGGCCTTCATCCTGCCGGATGAACGGCCCCTCCCCGACGGGCTGGAGGCTTTCCTGAATGCAGGCCCGCCGCCGGTCCATGTCGGCTTCGGCTCGATAGCGGTGGCCAAAGAAGCCGGCAGCGCCGCCATCGCGGCGATCCGCGCCAAGGGCTTCCGCACGGTGCTCGCGCAGGGCTGGGCAGAGTTGGCCCCCGTCGACGATGGCGATGATTGCTTCGCCGTCGGCGAGGTCAACCAGCAGGCGCTGTTCGGCCGAGTCGCCGCAGTCATCCACCATKGCGGCGCAGGCACGACCATTGCCGCCGCTCGGGCGGGAGCGCCGCAGGTGATCGTGCCGCAGATCGGCGACCAGCCCTATTGGGCGCGGCGGGTGGCGGAGTTGGGCATCGGCGCCGCGCATGACGGCGCGGGGCCTACGGCGGCCTCGCTGTCAGCGGCGCTGGAGATGGCATTGGCGCCGAAGGTTCCGGCGCGTGCCCGTGCCCTTGCCGRCAAGGTTCGCGCGAATGGAGCCGATGCCGCGGCGAAATGGCTGGCGGACAGGATGAGGTGAAAGGCCTTCCAATATACCCCGAACGCTTTATGAATGGCCGTCGGGCGGCTCCACCCCAATCATCACGAGGCAATCCATGACAATTCGCGCTGTCGTCTGGGGCGAGAACATCCATGAGCGGACCAATGAGGTGGTGGCCGGCATCTATCCGGAAGGCATGCACGCGACCATCGCCAAGGCCCTGAACGCCGATAAGGCAATCTCCGCTTCGACCGCAACGCTGGAGCAGCCGGAGCACGGCCTGCCGGAAGCCCGCCTTGCGGAAACCGACGTGCTGGTCTGGTGGGGCCACAAGGACCATGGCGCGGTGGCCGACGAGGTGGTCGAGCGTGTCGCAAAGCGCGTCTGGGAAGGCATGGGGCTGATCGTGCTCCATTCCGGGCACTTCTCSAAGATCTTCAAGCGGCTGATGGGCACGCCCTGCACGCTGAAATGGCGCGAGGCCGGCGAGCGCGAGCGGCTGTGGGTGACGAGCCCCAGCCATCCGATCGCCGAAGGCGTCGGCGACTATTTCGAACTGGAGAACGAGGAGATGTATGGCGAGCAATTCGCCGTGCCGGAGCCGCTGGAGACCGTCTTCATATCCTGGTTCCAGGGCGGCGAGGTGTTCCGCTCCGGGCTGACCTACCGGCGCGGCGCCGGCAATGTCTTCTACTTCCGCCCCGGACACGAGACTTATCCGACCTATCACGACGCTACCGTACAGAAGGTGCTGCGCAACGCAGTGAAGTGGGCGGTGAACCCACAAGGGTCGAATCACGCCGTCCTCAATGCGCCGAACGTGCCGGTCGAGAAGGCGCTGGAGCCGATCGAGGAGCGCGGGCCTAAGCTGCATGCGCATGGCGAGGCCGGCTTCCGCTAAAAAAGGCCCTCTCGGCTTCGGCTGGGATTGCGCGGAAACAGTGCCTGGGTCACATTCGCCTCACAGTATTGAATCGAACCAAACCGCTCAAAGGAGCAGAAAATGCGGCTTCTGATACTCGGCACCGGCTGGATGGCGCAGGAACATGCCCGCCGCTTCGGCGCCATCGAGGGCGTCGACATCGTCGGCGCGGTCGACGTCGATGCGGTTCGCGTCGGCGAGTACGCCGACGCCTACAAAATCCCGAAGCGCTTCACCTCGCTGGAGGCGGCGCTCGACTGGGGCGATTTCGACGCGGTCGCCAATGTCACGCCCGACCGCATCCACCACCCAACCACCATGGCGCTGGTCGCCGCCGGCAAGCCGGTGCTGTGCGAGAAGCCGCTGGCCGAGAATTTCGGCAAGGCGAACGAAATGGCCGATGCGGCGGAAGCCGCCGGCATCGTCAACATGGTCAACCTCACCTATCGCAACGTCGCCGCGCTGCAGAAGGCACGCCAGATGGTGCAGGCCGGCGAGATCGGCACGGTGCGCCATGTCGAGGCGTCCTATCTGCAGAGCTGGCTGGTATCGAAATTCTGGGGCGACTGGCGCACCGATCCGAAATGGCTGTGGCGGCTGTCGCGCGGCCACGGCTCCAACGGCGTGCTCGGCGACGTCGGCATCCACATCCTCGATTTCGCCAGCTATGGCGCGGCGCTCGACATCGACCATGTGTTCTGCCGGCTGCGCGCCTTCGACAAGGCGCCGGGCAACCGCATCGGCGAATACCAGCTCGACGCCAATGACAGCTTCGCCATGACGCTCGATTTTTCCAACGGCGCCTTCGGCGTGGTGCATGCCAGCCGCTGGGCCACCGGCCATATCAACGAACTCAGGCTGCGGATTTATGGCGACAAGGGTGGCATCGAGGTGGTGCACAATCTCGACGACTCGCTCCTCAAGACTTGCGCTGGCGCAAATGTCGAGAATGCCAAATGGGAAGAGCTCGATGCCGGCACCGTGCCGACCAACTACCAGCGCTTCGTCGAGGCGGTGAAGAGCGGCGTGCAGACCGAGCCGACCTTCCGCCACGCGGCCGGCTTGCAGAAGGTGCTGGACCTTGCCGTGGTGTCGGACGAGAAACGCGCCGAGCTGAGGGCCAACGCGGATACGCAGTAGCGCTTCCTCGCCCCCGCTGAAAGCGGGGGAGAGGTGTCCGCGAAGCGGACGGAGAGGGGGTCTTCGTAGCGCGCTCCCCTCTCCGTCTCGGCTTCGCCGAGCCACCTCTCCCCACTTCGTACCCACTTCGTGGGGCGAGGAACCCGGGTCATGCTCCGCGATAAATCCCCACCGCCGCAGCCACCAGCGCTGCATTCCCATCGGCCACGCTGCCGTCCGGCAACGCCTTCCCATCCTCCAGCCCGACCCGCGTCGACAACTTCCTTGCCGCCGCCCTTTCCACGAAGGGCCAGACCGTCGCGTTCTCGCCATGCAGCAGGATCGAGCGGCGAATGCCGGCGCGCTGCAAGACCGTCTCGATGCCGTCGGCCACTGCAAAGGCTTCGCCCAGCGCCTGTTCGGAAATCTCGATCAGCACGCGCAGCACCCGGCCGCCATGGTCGAGCCCGACCAAGCGCTCGGCGTCGGCGACGGACGCAAGGCCGGCCTCGATGCCGATGCCACGCTGGCGCAGGCTTTCCATGACCACAGGTGCCGCCGTCTCGCTGAGATTGACCGAGGCATAGTCGGGCAGCTCGCGCCAGCCGGAGATGGCGACCAGCGTGCGCAGATCATCCCTCTCGATCCAGGCGCCGGTGGAGACGCCGATCAGCGTGCCCGGGCAGGCGCGGCGGAGCGCTGCGACCGTCCTGTCCATCGCTTCCGGCGCCAGGCTTTCCCGGCCATCGGCGC
Source organism: Mesorhizobium sp. LCM 4577 (assembly GCF_001854795.2). Lineage (NCBI taxonomy): Bacteria > Pseudomonadati > Pseudomonadota > Alphaproteobacteria > Hyphomicrobiales > Phyllobacteriaceae > Mesorhizobium > Mesorhizobium sp. LCM 4577. Next base: position 20,333 of record NZ_MDDU01000054.1, read on the forward strand.
CGCGCACATGGACATGCAGCTCGGCCGCGCCCGCAGCGATCGAGGCGGCTGCGTCGCGCGCCATGGCATCAGGATCGAGCGGCAAAGCGGGGTGGAAATCGGCGGGGCGAGCGCCGTTGATGCAGGCCTGGACGATCATCTTTGCGGCAATCCTGTTTCGGCTAGCCGGAGCCTAGCGCAGGGCAAGGATGATCGGAACGGATATGGCGAAGTCTCCTGACAGGCCGGACCTGCAAATAGAAAATCCCCCAGGGCCGACGGCCAGGGGGATAGGTGTTCCCCTTCGGTGGTCTCGGACTTGAAAGCCCGTTACGCCGGCACGCGCTTCAGCGCCTGCGCCATGCAGTGGATGCCGCCGCCGGTCTTGGAGATCTCGCTCATGTCGACGGCCGCGACCTCGAAGCCTTGCGCCTTCAGCTTCTCGATCAGCGTCTTGCTGGAGGTCGGCGCGATCACCCTGTCCTTGCCGAGCGACATGAAGTTGCAGCCGAGCGCCATCGTGTCCTGGAAGGGCACGTCGATGATCTCGTGGCCCTTGCCCTTCAGCCAGTCGACGATGCCGGGCTCGGTGCAGGCGAGGCAGACGGCGGTGAGCTTTTCGGCGATCGGCACGACCATCAGGTCGATATGGACGTAATATTCGTCGATGAAGGCAAGCCGCGTCTCCCAGCCTTCCTTCTCGAACCAGTCCTGCACCTGGCGGGCGCCTTCTTCCTGCGTGCGCGCGCCGCCGCAGCCGATCAGCACCACGCCCTCCTCGATGACGTTGAAGTCGCCGCCCTCGAAGGTGCCGGCCGTCACCATGTCGTAGATCGGGATGCCGAGCTTCTCATAGGTGCGGATGGCGGCGTAGTTCTCGCCGCGCCGCCACCAATTGGCCATGGCGGTGATGAAGGCGCCGTAGGGGGTCATGACGCTGGAGTCGCGCGAATAGACCTGCATCGGCAGTTCCGGCGTCGGCTCGTGCCAGTGGATGTTGACGCCGAAATGCTCGTAGGCCGCGACGAGGTCCTTGTGCTGCGCCTGGGCGATCTGGACGTTGCAGGGCGCCTCGCGCAGATGTTTTCTGGACAGCGAGCTGGTCGACAAATGCCTGAGGAAATTGGGGGAGCCGAGCAGCACGTCGGTCAACACGTCGGTTTCGTTGGCGAAGCCCCAGGCGGTGAGCGGCTTGGTGCCGCCATTGGGGTTGCGGCGCTGCAGTGAGAACGGCTCGGCGACGATGCGGTCATGGACGGTCATGGTGTTCTCCTCGATCGGTTTTGTTGTCATGCGGTGGAAGCGGCCGGAATCCACCAGTCGCGCCCGCGCGGCGTGGTGACATATTCCGGCCAGCGGAAATTGATCGGCGGTTCGTAGTCGCAAAGCGGCGCGATCCAGTTCGAGCCGCCGACGCCGCCGCCGGTTCGCTCTACGAACTCATCCATGGCGGCGTCGCGCGCAGCCTTGTCTTCCAGCAGGCGCAGCGCGGTCAACGCGACGGTCTTGGCTGCGCAGGTGACCATCGGATCGATGGTGGCGGAGATGCCGCCCAGCGCGTTCATCGCCCAGGACGGATAAGTATGGCCCTTGACCGCGCGCAGCGCCGGACGGGCTATGTAGAAGCGCGACGTCGGCGCGTGCCAGCTCATGTCGGTGTAGTCGTCCGAGGTCGAATTCACCTGCGAGGGCGGCAGGTCGCGGCGCAGGATCGCTTCGGCCTCTTGAGGCGAAATCAGCCGCTCCAGCTCGTCGACGAAGGGGTTCTCGGTCGCCTCGCCGCCGGCATTGACCTGGACCTCGCGGGCAATCGCCCTCGCCTCCTCGCTCCATTGCGGCGCGCCGACGGCGGAAAGCGCCTGATAGGTGATGTCGGCCATGGCGTGGTTGGCGAGACCGGGCCGCGACTTCGACACCCAGTGGCGCTCGTAGCGGCAGCCGCTCATACGGGCGGCGGCTTCGGCGTTGCGGTCGAGCACGGCAGTGACTTGCTCGGCCATGCCAATGGTCGGCACGCGGATCATGTACTGGATTTCAGCCAGGCCGGCCGGGAGATTGTCGGCGGTCGCCTGGCCTGCCGTCAGGATCGCCTCGCTGATCGACCAGCCGCCTTGATGGGTGAGCATGGAATCGCGCAGCGCCTTGGAGGCCATATACATCATCATCAGCGCGTCGTTGGCGCCGGGCGCCCTGACCGCCGAATGCGCCTGCGGGATGGGTGCTGCGTCGCTTGCCGCGCGGGTCCAGTTCTCGGGCTCGTCGCAGACGAAGCGGTAGATCATCGAATAGCCGGCGCCGCAATGCGTATCCCAGCGCGCCGTATTGCAGAGCGGCAGCATATAGAAGGGATGGAAGGAGATCATGCCGGCGAGGCCGTCATAATAGCCCTTTGCCGCGTGGATCGGCTTCGAGCCCCTCACCTTCTCCGCCGGCTCGCCGGTGAAGCGCAGCGTACCCTTGATGCCGTGCTCCAGCATTGCCGCCTTGGTGGCCAGAAGACCACCGAGGCTGCCGATGCCGAGACCCGAATGCGGATCGGTGTGGCCGCCTGCCTCAAAGCCCAGACCGGACCGCGGCCGCTTCACCGTCGCGGCGTCCTGGCAATTGCCGGGCACGGCGTCGTACTCGCCATACATGCCGATCGTCGGCCCGTCGCCATTCGTCCAATGGGCGCAGAAGGCGGTCGGCATGCCGCCCGAGCCTTCCTCGACCGAAAAGCCTTCGCGCTTCAGCCGCTCCACATACCAGGCGGCCGATTGGTACTCGCGCCAGGCGGTCTCGCCGAAATCGAAGATGGTGCGCGTCCAGGCCGACAGCAGCGGCTGGATGCTGTCGATCGTGGCAAGCGCGGTTTCTTGCGCGGAACTCGTCGCCGGTTTGTCCATGGTCCAAGAAAAGCAGTGAAGCGGCTCATCAAAAAGTGATATGTTTTCCCGGTTCGTGCAAATTCGGTTCACCTGAGGCCTCTTGCGAATACCGTCCACGCAGGCGCTGCGCGCCCTCGACAGTTTTGCCCGTCACGGCAGCGTGTGGCGCGCCGCCGACGAGCTCCATCTCACCCGCAGCGCCGTTTCGCATCAGCTACGGCTGCTCGAACGCGACCTCGGTTTCGATCTGTTGCAGCGCATCGGCAAGGGCGTGGCGCTGACGCCGCGCGGCCAGCGCTACGCGGCGGATGTCCGCAAGGCGCTGACCGTGCTCGGCGATGCCAGAACCCAGAACAGCGGCGCCGGCGTCGGCGGTTCTTTCGCCATCTCTTGCCCGCCGGGCTTTGCCTCAATGTTCCTCTGCACCCATATCGGCGAATTCCAGCAGATGTATCCGGACGTAACGCTCTCCGTGCTCACGCCGCGGCGGCTCGACGATGTCAGCAATCCGGATGCCGACGCCTTCATCGCCTTCGGCGTCGGCAATTGGCCGAACCGGGCCGTGGAGCTGCTCTGCGAAGTCTCTTTCACGCCGCTCTGCAGCCCGAGACTGCTCAACAAGGTCGGCGGCTTTTCCAAGCCCGCCGACGTGCTGCGCGCCAGCCTGCTGCATCTTTCCGACACAGAGGACTGGGCGCGCTGGCTGGCGCTGTCCAAGGTGGAAAATCCTGACACCGAAGGCGGCATCTTCTTTTCCGACATGAACCTCGTCTTCTCGGCGGCTATCGCCGGCCAAGGGATTGCGCTCGGCGACGAGCTGACCGGCCGCCAGGCGCTGAGCGAAGGCCGGCTGGTCAAGCCTTTCGAGGCGACCGTCCCATCGCCGCGCTCCTATTTTCTCGTCTTCGAACACGCCAAGGCGGGGCACCCGGTGCTCAACGCCTTCGGCGACTGGCTGAGGGCGAAGCTGTCGGAGAGCAGGGTTTAGGCGGATTGAGTGGGGCGACGGAGAGCTGATCTCCCCCCTTGCGGGGGAGATGTCCGGCAGGACAGAGGGGGGTGTGACGGAACGCCGACATTTCCGGATACCCCGGGTGGCGATTGCCATCTTCCGAAAATTCAGCGCTTTCCAGTTTCTACGCTGGCGGGACAGCACCCCCCTCTGCCCTGCCGGGCATCTCCCCCGCAAGGGGGGAGATTTGCAGTTCCAGCGACGCCCCTCTCCCTCCACCCGTGAATCAAATTTGCCGATCAGGCGAAAACTATTCGGTTGCGGTGAGCCGCAGCCATGCCTACGATTTCATTGGGAACTGAGGAAAGAGCCAGGATGCAGCAACCCGGCCGGGCCGCAGAAATCAAGGCGAACGGGATCGGCAAGAGCTTCGGCTCGTTCCGGGCGCTCGACAATCTGTCGCTCGATATCGGCCGCGGCGAGTTCCTGACGCTGCTTGGGCCCTCAGGCTCCGGCAAGACCACCTTCCTGATGATCCTGGCCGGCTTTGTGCAGCCGAGCGAAGGCAAGCTTTTCAGCGACGGCGTCGACATCACCAATCGGCCGGCCGAGCAGCGCGCCGCGGGCATGGTGTTCCAGGGCTATGCGCTGTTCCCTCATATGAGCGTGGAGCAGAACATCGCCTTCCCGCTCAAGGTGCGTAAGAAGTCCACGTCCGAAATCAAGCAACGCGTCGGCGAGATGATCGAGCGCGTCGGCCTCAAAGGGCATGAGAAAAAGCTGCCGGCGCAGCTTTCCGGCGGTCAGCAGCAGCGCGTGGCGCTGGCCCGCGCTCTGGTGTTCGAGCCGGGCGTGCTGCTCCTCGACGAGCCGTTCTCGGCGCTGGACAAGAGCCTGCGCGGCCAGATGCAGGCCGAGATGAAGCGGCTGCACCAGGAGACCGGCACCACCTTCGTCTTCGTCACCCATGACCAGAGCGAGGCGCTGGCGCTGTCGTCGCGCGTCGCCATCTTCAATCACGGCAAGCTGTTGCAGGTCGGCAAGCCGGACGAGGTCTACGACCGCCCCGCCAACCGTTTCGTCGCCGAGTTCCTGGGCGAGATCAACATGCTTCCGGTGAAGGGCGTGCGCCCCGCCGACAATGGCGCCACCGGGCTGTGCGAAGACCGCGCGGTCAACATGCGCTGCAAGGCGGAAACGATCAAAGGCGACGCGATCCTCGCCATCCGTCCCGAGGACATGTCGATCGCGCCGGAAGCGTCGGTCAATCAGAACGGCATCGCCGCGACGGCTGTCGCCTCAACTTACCTGGGTGCTGCAACCAAGCTCGACCTTACCACCCGCCAGGGCGCCAAGGTCACCGTCTCGGTGCCGAACGAGGTGGCTGCGGCGGCACTCAGCAAAGGCAATTCGGTCTGGCTGACCTGGCCAGCGGAAAAGGGCTTCCTCCTTCCGGACGGAGGACAGTAAGCACTGCCGCTGCGGCCTGAAAGCGCCGCATCGGCTTTCGGTTCAATCAACGACAACAAGGGGAACTGACATGAACGACACGAAGAAACAAATGATCGAATCGCTGGCCGAGCGGACCAAGCGCGGCGAGATCTCACGCCGGCAGTTCGCGCAGCTCGCCGGCCTCGTGCTTGCCGGCACGCCGATGCTGCTGCGTTCGACCGGCGCCCATGCCGAAACCAAAGGGCTGGTGCTGGTCAACTGGGGCGGCGACGCCATCACCGCCTATGACGCAGCCTACGGCCAGGCCTTCACCAAGGACACCGGCATCCCGGTCAAGATGGACGGCTCGGGCCCGACCGAAGGCGCGATCGCCGCGCAGTTCAAGAGCGGCGCGCCGACCTGGGACCTGGTCGACGTCGATCCGTTCTCGGCCATCACGCTCGGCGGCCAGGGCATGCTCGAGCCGATCGACTACAAGATCGTCGACAAGAGCAAGATGCGGCCGGGCTTCGGCTGGGAATATGCCGCGTCCACCTATTTCTTCTCCTATGTCATCGCCTACGACTCGCAGAAATTCGGCTCCAACGCGCCGACCGGCATGGCCGACTTCTTCGACGTGAAGAAATTCCCGGGCAAGCGCTCGCTCTACAAATGGGGCGTGTCGAGTTGGGAAGCCGCCCTTCTTGCCGACGGCGTCGCGCCGGCGTCGCTCTATCCGCTCGACCTCAAGCGCGCGCATGACAAGATCGCCGCCTTCAAGGAAAACGTCGTCTCCTATTGGGGCGGCGGCGCCGAGAGCCAGAGCGTTCTGCTCAACGGCGAGGCCTCGATGGCGATCGTGTGGTCGACCCGCGCCTCGCTGATCGAGCAGGACTCGGGCGGCCAGATCAAGTTCATCTGGGATCAGGGCCTGATCTCGCCCGGCGCGCTGGCCGTCTTGAAGAACAATCCCGGCGGCAAGGAAGCGGCRATGAAATTCATCGCCAGCACCCAGGACCCGCAGAAGGAACTGGTGATGTTCGACAAGCTCGGACAGGGTCCGGCCAATCCAGCGGCGGACGCGCTGATCCCGGCCGACAAGAAGCGCATCAACCCTGTCGATCCGGCGAACATGTCGAAGCAGATCCCGCTCGACATGGAGTGGTACGCGAAGAATTACGGCGCAGCGCTCGACGAATACACCAAGATCATCTCGGCCTGAGAGCGGGATGCATTTTGATGGATTGGGGCATCCCGCTCTGTCTTTTTGTTGGTCGCATTTGTGCGACGCCAAGTGATTTCACTTGGCTGCAAAATGCTCTGCCGAGATTTTCAGACCGATGAGAGGCACCCTCTCCGACAGGACGGGCGCGGCGCTGCTGATGGCGCCGCTGCTCCTGTTCCTGATCCTTGCCTATGCATGGCCGTTCCTCGGCGTGGTGAAATGGAGCTTTACCCTGCCGACGCCCGGGCTCGGCCAGTACCACGCCTTGCTCACCGACGATCTGGTGCAGTCGGTGTTCATCCGCACGCTGCGCATCGCGGCGATCGTCACCGTGGTTTCCGTCACCGCCGCCTATGCCATCACCGTCGTGTGGGTGCGCGGCTCACCGGTGCAGCGCGTGCTTGCCGAATTCTGCATCCTGGTGCCGTTCTGGATCTCGGTGCTGACGCGCGCCTTCGGCTGGGTGGCGCTGCTTTCCAATCGCGGCCTGATCAACACCTGGCTGCAATCGATCGGCTTCATCTCGGAGCCGCTGACCCTGGTGCGCAACGAATTCGGCGTCATCGTCGGCATGTCGCATTTTTTGATCCCCTTCGCGGTGTTCCCGCTGGCGTCCGCCATGCGCAGCCTGGACGAGCGCGTGTTGCTCGCGGCGCGCGGGCTTGGCTCCAGCCGCATGCGCACCTTCTGGACGGTGTTCGTGCCGATGACGCGCTCCGGCATCATCGGTTCGGCGCTGATCACCTTCGTGTTCTCGCTGGGCTTCTTCGTCACGCCGGCAATCCTCGGCGGCGGCCGCTCCGTCATGATCGCGGAGCTGATCTACCTGCGCATCTTCCAGAGCCCCGACTGGGGGCTAGGCGCGGCGATCAGCGTCGTGCTGGTGGTGTTCGTCGGCGCGCTGATGGCGCTGCTGTTCCGCTACGTCAAACCGAAGCAATTGGTGTAGCGCGATGCCGACCTATCGCCCCGGCCCCGTCTCGCTCATCCTCGCCGTGCTGGTGGCGCTGTTCCTTTTGATGCCGCTGCTTGCCGTCATCCCGGTGTCGCTGACGCCGAGCCGCATGCTGACCATGCCGACGGGCGAACTGTCGCTGCGCCACTACCGCTCGCTGATCGAGGATCCGCGCTGGCTGGACTCGATCCTGCTTTCGCTCAGGATCGGCGTCGTCAGCAGTATCCTCTCCACGGCGCTTGCCCTCACCTTCAGCCTCGGCGTCTGGATGTTCCAGCCGCGCTTCACCGCCGCCCTGGTCGGCTTCGTGCTGTTGCCGATGGTGGTGCCGCCGGTGGTCTCTGCGGTGACGCTCTATTTCCTGCTCACCTCGGTCTCCGGCCTGACCTCGTTCTTCGGCTACGACACCTGGCTCGGCGTCGCCATGGCGCATTCGGTGATGACGGTGCCTTTTGCCACGGTGCTGATCCTGGTCTCGCTGAGCCAGCTGGATCGCCGCATCGATCTTGCCGCGCGCGGCCTCGGCGCCAGCGTGTGGGAGCGTGCGACGCGCGTCGTCATACCCAACATCAAGTTCGGCCTCGTCACCGCGGCGCTGCTTTCTTTCGTGCTCTCCTGGGAAGAGATCGGCGTGACGCTGTTCATCACCTCGGTCAACGCGATCACGTTGCCGCGCCTGATGTGGATGGGCCTGCGCGACAACATCGACCCGGCGATCGCGGCGCTCTCGGTGATCCTGATCATCATCACCGTTCTGGTGCTCGCCGTGCGCAGCGTCGTCACAAGGCAGCGCGCCGTGAAGGCCTGATCAGACAAACCTGACAGAGACGCGACCGAACCTGCCCAGGTCGCCGGTGACTTCATCGCCCGGCTCGACTTCTATCGGCTTGACGCAGGTGCCGGTTATCACCACCTGCCCCGGCTCCAGCGCGATGCCCAGGCCCGACAATTCGTTGACGATCCATTGAAGGGCGATCCGGGGATCGCCCAGCACAGCCGCTCCCGATCCGTCGTGACGCGACTTCCCGGTGACAACCCGACCACCGGGTGCCTCGCCAGATCCACATCGCGCCAACCGTCTTCCACGGCCTCGCCGATGACGAACAGGTTGGCGCAGGCATTGTCCGCGATGAGTTGCGCCGCGCCGACCGCGCAGAAATCATCATATCGAGAGTCCGGTATCTCGATCGCCGGGTGCAGGGTCGCCACGGCATCCATCACCTCGGCAATCTCATAGGGTTTGGCGCGTGGCTTCAGGGCGCGGCCGAAGCGAAAGGCGAATTCGATTTCGGCCACGCGCATCCTGCTTGTCGCCAGCGAAACGGCCCCGCCGACCTCGACCGCCTTCTCCGCCAGCAGTCGCCCCGCCATCGGACCATCGACGTTGATGTGCCTCTGCCCCGCCAGGCTGGTGGCGGCAATTTTCCAGCCGAAAAGCGGAGCCGTCGAGCGATCCATCACATACGATTGGACGGCATAGCCTTCCGAACGCGTTTGCGGCCGCACCGTCTCGGGTATCGCATCGAGACGGGTGCCATTGTCCCAGTGGGTCACCAACAGGCGCGAAGCGGCCCTGGCTTTTTGCGTACCGAACATCGTCAGCACCGAAGATCAAGAATGCCACGTTGCCCGCCGCTTCTCGGATCGGGAGCCCGGCATGGAGCATTGCGCAATGTGAACCAAGCGAGACGATAGGTGACGGGGAATCGAGAGTCCAGATTACCGGACAGCAGCTCCCGACGACACCAAAGGCGGTGATCGCGCCAGAGCGTTTCACGGAAACGGCGAACCGCTCTATCCCGTTGTTTTTACGCAATTCCGGACGGAAAACCGCTCACACTTTTCCTGGGATTGCTCCTAAAGCGCGTCGCGCTGGAACGGATTCAGGCGACGCGCCTCAGGCCTGTGCTTGATGCATGTCGTTGTCCAGAATCGCCGCGCACTTCTGGGCGACATGCATTGGTGAGCGCGGCAAGGCACGGGGCCCCAAAACGAAAGAGGCCCGCCGTGATCGGCGAGCCTCTTACGGGGCCGAAGTGGAAGCTCGGCGCCGTCATGATCCGGGGGTGTGGATCGACTCGAAATTTAGCCAACAGCGCCCGGCCAGGCGACTTACAAATCTGTAATCTTCGGCTGTGCCGGGACCGGCCAGAACAAGAAAACCCTTTATTATCAGAAATTTGCAGCGAGAACCGAGCTTCGAAGCACCGCCTCTCAAAGAAACGTGATGAACCGCGCGGCGAGCGGCATGGCCAGAGCAGTTTAAGGAACGTGGGCGGCGTCGCGATGCGGCCCGCTTGTGCGCAGTCTGCGCCATCGAAGCGCCGCACCGGACGAAGGCCCCCCGGCCTCGTCCGTGCGTAGCAGTCCGTTCAGGCAGCCTGCGGCCGCCGCATCCTCTCGACGAAGGCCTGCCTTGCCGGTCCGGCAAGCGGCTTGTTCATCGCCAGCAGGCCGTCAAGCAACGCCAAAAGTTCGCGCGCTGCCGAAGACTTGCAGGAATAATAGACCATCTGACGATCACGGCGGGTTTCGACAAGGCCAAACCTGCGCAGTTTGGCCAGGTGTTGCGACAGCGCTGACTGGCTGAGTTCGACCTTGTCGGCGAGCACGCCGACAGAGAGTTCGCCCTCGGCGAGGTAATTCATGATGAGCAAACGCTTCTCGTTGCCCATCACCGCAAGAAAGGCTGCCGCGCTTTCTGCGTTGGCGGTAAGTTTCTTGGTAACCATCGATTTCCCCATGGTTCAGGCTCCTCCGAAGGCCATGGGGGCAATGGCTTCAGGGTTCCAGAGCGTTGATGAGCCTGCCCCGGTTTGGACGCGGGACCTGCCCTGCTTCTTTTCGACCAGAACCCTTTCGTAACCCGGTTGCCACCACGTCGGGGTTGCTGGTCTCGGACAGAACGCGCGGCGCTTTTTCTGGGCTCAAGTCAATGGAGACTCGGAAAAATTCCGCGCTGCTAATGCGTATCAGCGCAGCGCTCGTTCGGCAAGAATATAACGAGGCCGGCAAAACAGCGGCGAGCCGTAAGCAAGGAAGACAGCAACCGGCGTGCCCGGCTGAAAAGACTTCGGCCACGACCTTGCCGCGACTCACTCCCAATCTCGAAGCGTGCTATTATTAGCCAGGCAAGAGGGGCCGGGCTCGAGGAGGAAGCCATGTCCGTCGTACGCAACACGTTCAATCCCGATGAAACGGCCATGCTTGGCCGTGTCTACGAAAACGGCAATTTCGAAGGCGAGACTGCCGAGCAGAAGGAAGCGCGCGCCTCGCGCATCATCGCCAATTACATGGCGGGCATCACCGACGAAGCGGAACTGATCGAGCTTTCACGGAAGCCGCTTGGAAGATGAGCAAGCTGAGCCGCATTCGTGAAACGGCTTCACGTTAAGTTGACGTTTCGCGACGCAACTCCGCGATAAAATGTATCGTGATCCGATATAGTTCGGGAGGTTTAGCGATGATCCAGGGATGGTTTTCCAGGCCGGTCGAAGTGGCCGTCGGGCTTTCCGGCTCGATCCGCCACATATCCAACGCCGAACAGGCCGTCGAACTGTTGACCGGCCAATGGCGCGATGCCGGCAGCGCGCTGCATGGCGCGGCCCTGCGCGCCTGCCGGCGGGCGATCCGCGGCGACGTTGCGGCGGACAACGCGAGGGAGGCCTTCATCGTAGCCGCGCGCGAAGCGCATGTGCTGGTGGAATAGGCTGTGGCGGGCCCGGCGCTCTACAAGCCGGCCTATCGATAGTAAAGCCATAGAAGAGCCAGCACCGCCAACGCCGCCGGAGACAGCAGGATTCCGGCGCGAAAGATGCACATGGCCAGCTGAAGCGGAGTGAACATGCCTGGCGGTGTCGGACCTACCGATCGCGCCATTTGACGGGAAACCGACGCTCCGTTCGAAACGCGCGCGGACGATCCGTTTCAGCCTGCGAGCGGTTCAGTCGCGCTTCCTCGTAGAGCCCGAAAGCGGTCGCCATCAAGGTGGCAACGGTCATGGTGGATGCGAGCACGGCGATAAGCATGAGAGGTCTTCCCGCGTTTCATCAGCCTGCCGGATTGATTAGCGCCGCCCGCGAGGGTGCGGCAGTGACTTTGGTCACGCTATTTTCGACCATCCGCAATCGCGGATCGGCCGGCCCAAGAGCCCATCCGGACGCACTGCCCGTCGTAAAGCGGATCGCTCTATCTCTTTGTTTTTATGCAACCCCCGACGGAAGCTACGGCGAAGGGCGCCGAGGCTAGTCGCTCACACGCTTCCCGGGGTGTCCCAGCCTTGAAATTCTTCGGAACCTAACGCCCGGTGGTTGGTTAACGCGCGGGTCCGCAATCGCGGATCCGCATCGGGCGCCATCCGGCGCCGATTGCTTGCTCAAAAGACGATCATAAGAACGGAGGAAGTGATGAACGATGTCTGGTTTTCCGAGCCGGTCGTGATCGATTTCCAGCCAAACGGCCACCGCAAGGTTTCGAGCTGCTTCGAAGCGATGGAATGCCTCGACCAGCGCTGGCCCAGACAGGCGCGCGACGGCGCCTGGCGCTCGGCGAGCCGTGTCTGCCGCGACGCGCTCGACGGCCTGCGCAGTCCGGTGGAGGCCCGCAAGACGCTGCGCAAAGCGGCCAAGGTCGCCGGCCTGCTGGCGTAGCCCCGATTTTCCCCTGGCGCCCTATGAGGTGCGTCACCAAGCCCGTCGCGGTTTCCCATTGCCGCGGCGGGCTTGCGTTTTCAATGGAGGCGCGCTGACGGCCGACGCATACTTGGAACGCGTTCAAGCACGCGTCCCGTGGATACATGAAAACGCCGGCCGCTGGCTTCGGGGTTGCCTGACGGGTTCAGGCGCTTTCATTTCGGCGAGTCGGCCGGCAGGCCGCAACGCGAGCACCGAGACGTGGTAAACGGCTGGTTATTATCCACAGGCCGCGGCGGCGGATGCTTCAGCCAAAGCCGCCAAGCACCTCGGGAAACTGTGCCGCCATCGCACCTTCTTCCGCTTGCCGGGCGTAGATTTCGTACACCTTCCTGCCGTCGTAGCGGGCGCGACGGCGAAGGCGCTCACGGTTGGTCAGAAGACTACCGACCTTGTCAAAACGCCGGATGAAACGCTTAATCTGGCCGCGCTCGAAAGGAACGCGGCGCTTGAAGACAGCCTCCCAAGGCGTGCCGCTCGCCAAGTCGCGATAGATGCCGAGAGCGGCGCGTTCGACGCCGAGCGGCACCTTGTCCCAAGGCTTGCCCCAACTGAAGTGTCGGGCAAAGGCGCTGTCGAACGGTATCTGCCAACTGTAGTTGGTCATGGCGTTCCATGAAGGATGCAAGGTCTGCCATTTGCCTTCGAATGCAAGGTTCAACGCGCCTTGATCGAGTCCGTTGACGCGAAGCGAGGCAAAGTGCCGAGCCGTGGCCAATAGGCCATCTCTTCTGATCCAAGGCAGATCGAGCAAAAGAACGCCAGAATTGAAATATGGGGCACCGGGCTGCATGGAAAGGCGCTCCCGATATCCCGGCTCGAAATACGACTGAACATCATGGGCCGCCAGAAGCGGCGCGTTCAGCGGGGTTTCCATCAGGTCGACGATCGACCGGTTGAAGAGCACGTCGCTGTCCAAATAGACAACCCTGCCGTACGGAGCGAACTCGGCTATCTCATCCACGAACAGCCGCATATAAACCGCGAGGCTCAGATGGCCGGGGGAAAAGCGCACATTTTGCATCATCTGCGAGAGATCGATTACGCTGACGCGATCGGCGAGCAATCGCCGCGCTGCGGCAAGATCGGCCGCGCCGACGTTCATTTGCAGGATAAAGCCGTCTATCGATGGGGAAACGTCCAGTACCCGACGCGCCGCCAGGCAGGCATAAGGAAAGTATTTGGCATCCGCCGCCAGAAAGAAACAGGATTTCGTCATTTTGCTGCCGGCCTAGCTAGTCCGCGTGCTTCACCCCGGCGCCCGCCACAAAATGCTTGGCAATGAAAGTCTCGATCGGACCGGTGAGGGTGACCGCCTCGCTTTTGATCTTATCGTCGTCCCATTGCCACCACTGGATGTCCAGCAGCTTCGAGATGATATCCTGCGGAAAGCGATATCTGATCAGCTTGGCTGGAGATCCACCGACGACGGCATAGCGCGGCACGTCCTTGGTGACAATTGCGCCTGCGCCGATGACCGCACCGTCGCCGATTTCGATGCCTGGAAGCATTATGGCGCGATAGCCAATCCAGACATCATTGCCAATCGTGATCCCGCCGGGCCTGCCTGCGTTCGGAACCGGGTCGCGCTGATCCAGCATGCGGCTGTAGATTGGAAAGGAGGTCGCACTGTCGGTCAGATGCTGCCCGCCGCACATGAAAAGCACCTCACGAGCGACAGAGCAGAAGGCTCCGATCCTCAGCGGAGTATCCTTCGAGCAGTAAAGGATCTTTCGCCATGTCACGCCATAGGTGTGGCGCCCCACGGACGCGTTCTCAGGCAGATAGTGGCGAACGTCCTTCAACCACTTCGAAAAAGTCGACACTTTGAAACTCACCTCGGCGCGCAGCGACATAGCCCTCGAACTGCCCAGGCGCACCCGTGCATTCCAACTGGCCGTGTCTCGCCCCCTGCCGAAAACGAGAAGGCCGTATCATAGCAAAGAGGATCGCGGTCCGTAAGAATGTTGCACCGGGCCAGAAATATTCACAGCCTAGACTTCGGTAGATCGGGGCATGATCTCCACCGCAGCAGACTCGCCGCCCTACTCCGGCGGAACCGTTGCCCACCAAGGCCTTCGGGCCAAAAGTGTTACCCATGTCTCCGGTATAGACTGTAACCTATGTGTCCGGAACGGACCCTGAATAAACTGGCGATCCCGGCAGGATTCGAACCTGCGACCATCGGCTTAGAAGGCCGGTGCTCTATCCAGCTGAGCTACGGGACCGTCGGCCGGCCAAGCCGGCTGGTCATTCATGCCGCGTGGGGCAAGACTCGAAAGTCAGTGCGTCCAGGGCGTCCTGCGGTCATAGCGGAAATTGTCCGAATAGGAAATCTGCCGGCGCTTGGCCTCCTTCGGCTCTTCGACGCGATAGGCGATCTTTTCCTTCTCGGCATAGGCGACCGCCTCTTCCTTCGTGTCGAAAGTGAGCTTCACCTGGCTCAGCATGTCGCCCGAGGTGGTGTAGCCCATCAGCGGGTCGATCTTCTTGCGCTGGGCGGGGTCGAATTCCAGCACCCAATATCCGGTCTTGGCCTTGCCGGATTGCATCGCGGTTTTGGCTGGACTGAAAATGCGCGCGGACATGACCACCTCTTTGCCGCCCGAAGACCGGGCACCGTTGTTCAGCGCCATTCCAGGGTCCCATCGGGAGCCTGAACCTCGCGCCAACCCGTCATTACTGTGCAATCACCGCGGCGGCAAGGCCGCAAGCGCCGAGGCGCGACCGCGACCGCGCGGGGAACCTCGCTCGGCTGCCGACATTATCGAAACGTCAGGCGGGCCGAGCCCTGCCGGCCTTCCCTGTGAGCCACCAAAACGGACGTTTCGCCATGACCGATGCAACAGAACATGCCGTCCTGCAGCTCGCCGTGCTCGTCGGCAGCCTGCGCGCCCAATCCTTCAGCCGCAAGATCGCCAAGGCGCTGGCCGCCCGCGCGCCGGATTCGGTGCGCTGCCGCTTCGTCCAGATCGGCGAGTTGCCGCTCTACAACGAGGATCTGGATGGCGACCGCCCGCCCGCGGAGTGGTCGGCCTTCCGCGCGGCGATACGCGAATGCGACGCGGTGCTGTTCGTCACGCCGGAATACAACCGCTCGGTCCCGGGCTGTCTGAAGAATGCGCTCGATGTCGGCTCGCGGCCACCGGGCAAGAACGTGTTCAAGGGCCTGCCCGCCGGGGTCGTCAGCGTCAGCCCGAGCAAGATCGGCGCCTTCGGCTCCAACCAGGCGCTTCGGCAGACCTTCGTTTTCCTCGACATGCCGGTGATGCAGCAGCCGGAGGCTTATATCGGCAATGTCGCGGACCTGCTCGACGACAAGGGCGCCGTTACCAATGCCGACACCGCCGCCTTCCTCGAGAATTTCATGGCCGGCCTGGAAACCTGGATCAGGAGGGTGCATCCCGGCGGCTCGTCCTTCGATGCCTTCATGAAGCAGCGTGAGAAGATCGCCGATGACTATGTCAACGGCGATGCCACCTCGCTGAAGGCGATCGTCACCCATGCCGGGCCGGCGACATTCTTCTCGCCGCGCGGCGACCATGTCGAAGGCGCCGAGGCGGTTGCGGGCCGCTACGAACGCGACGCCGCGAGCTTCCACAAGGGTGGCAGCACAGACCTCGAGGTGCTGCAAGCGTCGGCAAGCGGCGATCTGGCCTTCTGGACCGGCTTGCAGCATGCCAAAACACGCATGGGCAGGAACGGCGAGGCGACCGAGATGACCTTGYGGGTGACGGAGGTGTTCCGGCTGGAGGATGGCGCCTTCAAGCTGGTGCATCGCCACGCCGACCCGGTTCATTAGCCGGCGCTTGTAATCCGCGACACAATGCCGGAGGTTTTTTGCAACAGCCACCTATTCCTTTTGGCCGGTGGGCGGCATATGTCAGTTACATGATCGTGCCACTTGAAGGCATGATGACGACGATAAAGACACGAATGGGCGCGGAAGCGAAAGTCTTGCCGTCGGGGGTCGGCGAGCCAGCGATACTGGACGGAGCGATTGTCATCGGCGCGGGCGCCGCAGGGCTTGCCGCCGCGCACGCGCTGGCCGGGGCCGGCGTGACGGTGCAAATCCTGGAACGCGAGGGGCGGCTGGCCGAGCCCTGGCATCGCCGTCACGACAATCTGCATCTCAACACGCATCGCGACCTTTCCGCACTGCCCGGCGTTTCCTATCCGGCAGGGACGCCGGCTTTCCCGCATCGCAGCGCCGTCATCCGTCACCTCAACGATTTCGCCAAAACGCACCGGCTGCCGATCGCCTTCGGTGTCGGGGTCGACAAGATCGAATTTCGCGACGACCACTGGCTGCTGCGGACGAATGTGGGCTTGATGGCGGCGCGGTATGTGGTGATCGCCACCGGGCGCGACCGGCAACCCTTCATTCCGGCCTGGAAGGGCATGGAGGATTTTTCGGGATTGATCATCCACTCCGCTGATTTCGGCAAGGCAAGCGACTATGCCGGCAAGAAGGTGCTGGTGGTCGGCGCCGGCAATTCCGGCTTCGATGCGCTCAACCATCTTTCGGGCGTCGAGACGAACCAGATGTGGCTTTCGGCGCGCAACGGACCTTCGCTGCTGCCCAAACGCATCCGCAAGATCGCCGTACACCGCATATCGCCGCTGATGGCCAGCCTGCCGACAAGGCTCGCTGACGCGGCCATGGCGGCAACACAGCGCCTGGTATTCGGCGATCTGACGAAATACGGCCTGCCGCCTGCCCCGGCAGGCGGCGCCAGCCGGCTCGGTTCCGACTATACGGCAATCGCCGCAGATGACGGCGCGGTCGAAGCCATCAAGGCCGGGCGTATCATCGTCGTGCCGCAACTGCGCGAATTCAGGCCCGATGGCGTCGTGCTCGACAATGGCCAGACGATCGCGCCCGACGTCGTCATTGCCGCCACCGGCTATCGCACCGGGCTGGAGACGATGCTGGGTGGGCTTGGCGTGCTCGACGCCAAGAGCGTGCCGCTGTTCAACGGCGCCTTGAACGATCCGAAGCTGCCCGGACTCTGGTTCACCGGCATGCGGCCGARCATTCGCGGCTGCTTTGCCAACGCAATAATCCAGGGCGCCGCGATCGCCAGGAAGATCGCCGGCCAGAAGCGCTGAGCGGAAGCCCGGTCGTCATTTATCCAAGAAGGTGGCGACGGTCTCCACCGAGGTCGCGAAGGCTTCCAGCATCGACTTCAGACAGGCCTTCGTCACGCCGCCGGTCGGAACGGACCAATAGTCGCCGGTGCCGTTCAACACCGCGGCATCGGTTCGGGTCAGGGCCTGCCGTTTTTGTGTTGCCTTCCAAGCGTCCGCCCCCTATACGCCGCGGGACGTCGGAGTGTAGCGCAGCCTGGTAGCGCACCTGATTTGGGATCAGGGGGTCGCGTGTTCGAATCACGCCACTCCGACCATCGCTTCTTCCCTAAGACATCCAGGCCGGCGGCGCGGCCCAATGAGCCTAGCCGGAGAGGCGCATATCGTGACAGCCGTGGCCGTGGCGCCCCTCCACAGGGACAATTGGGGCGCCACACCGACATCATCGTCGTCGTGGATGTTGCCGGGCAGCGGCTGAAATGGGTGCCGCGCGACTTGTGGTCTCCTCTCATAGGCGACCGCGTCAACGCCGCCTTTGCGATGGCGGCGGCAGCTTGCTGCGGTTGCGGGACTGGGATTCACGGCGCAGAGCGCGATCTGCCTCCGGCGCGGCGCGAGCGAGGCCGCGCTTGCAGCAGTAGGCGTCAGCGTGCCGATCCGCACGCCGCTTGACTTCTGGTATCCGATGGCGCCGACGAGCCGCCTTGAGGACGGGCGCCAACAGGTTTCCTTCCGACCACCGGGCGAAATGCTATCCGGTGAACGGTTGCACCAGTGGATTGGCGCCCGCACGATGGTCAATCGCAAGGGCACCGACTTCCATCGCATGGAGCGCCAGATCGTGTTCCTGCGCGCGCTCATTGCCCAGGGATTCGATTTCCGCCTCGTGCTGAAGGAACCGGACCTAGTGCGGATCACGGGCGAGGATCCGCTGCCCCTGCTTGCCCGCGTCACCGCCGGTTGGCGCATGCAGGTACATGACTGGGTGGACGACGCCGTCATCGACGGCAAGATGGTCCTGATCCCGCGCAAGCCCAAGCCAAGGTGGTGGCGAAAATGGCGAAAGCTGCGGGACCGGCTCAAGAGTGCGCGGACCTGGCCCATTTCAAGCCGCCGAACGGTAAACCCGCCGGGCGAGAACCCCAACACCTCGAGCCCGGCGAGCCTACAACCCGATCTGGAACGCGACCGGGACCGGGATCAGCCGGCACTGTCTGCTTTGCAAGAGTGATGCCGGAAAGACTGTTCCGGAATGGGACAGCTAGGCCGCAGGCTTCCACGGGTTGATCACGGACACGCCAGCCGCATGAAACGGCGCCGTGTCACGCGAAGCAACCTGAAAGCCTTTCGCGGCGGCGATAGCTGCGATGTACCCATCAGGCACCGGAAACCCCTTTCCGGCGGCTCTCGCCTTTGCAGCAAGGCTGGAATAGCGGCGCGCCGCCTCGACATCGAAGACGAGCATGCGCTGATCGAAGATTGTGCATACCCCGGCAAAGGTTTCAGCAAGCGCATTTTTTCTCCGGCCGGCGGGCATAGCTTCGATGCCGAACAGCACTTCCGCCAGCGTGACGCTGGACAGATAGAGTGTCTCGGCGACCTGGTCGTCCAGCCAGGCCAGGACCGCGGGATTAGGCTGCGGTCTCATCACCTCCGAAACGACGTTGGTGTCCAGGAGAATCATTCGAATTTCGGCGGCTCAGCCGGGTTTTTCTCACGGGCTTGTTCAAGTGCTTCAACGTCCTCGTCCGTCACGCCCGCCCGCCGAGCGATGGCGGACAAAAGCGTGCCCACCCTGACACGCCCCTCCGGTCGAACGGCATCCTCAAGGATGGCGCGGATTTCCGCTTCGGTGCTGCGGCCATTGATGGCCGCGCGCACACGCAAGGCGCGATGCGTCTCCTCCGGAAGATTTCTGATTGTAACAGCACCCATTGATATCAGTCCCATATCACTGATATCATCAATAGCACCAAGCGTTCCTGATGTCACTGGCGGGCAACATCAGATATCGAACTCGCCCTGCCCTTCGTCCATGGCGCTGACGGTCTCGGCGGCCAGGGCGCGGGTGATCGGCGTCTTGCGTTCGAGGGCTGCGCGATCGAGGCGCTCGACGACGCGCATGGCGGTACCTAGCGAGCGCTCGATGCGGCGTACCAGATATTGCACCACATGCGGCTCGACCTCGACCTGACGGTCGGCGAAGAGCTTCGTGATGACGCCGGCGAGCAGCAGGTCGTCGGGCTCGTGGATCTCGACCGTCGCCGCCGCCTTCAACCGCGAGACGAGGTCGGGCAGCGCGACGCGCCAGGCCGAAGGGAAACGCCGCGCCGTGAGCAGCAGCGTCGAACCCGCGCCGCGCACGGCGTTGATCAGATGGAAAAGGCCCTGCTCGTCGATCGCCGCCTTGTCGATGTCGTCGATGAGCGCCGGCCTGACGCCGAGCCCGGCAATGTGCCCGCCGATGCGGCCGGGATCGATGGCGACGGCATGCGTGCGATCCTGCCAGATGCGGGCGAGATGCGTCTTGCCGGAGCCCGGCGGCCCGGCCAGCACGACCACCGGCGACGGCCAATCCGGCCAGCGGTCGATCAGGGATGCGGCTTGCGCGTTGGTGCCCGAGACGACGAGCTCGTCGCGCGAATAGCCGGTGCCGTGGCCGAGATCGAGCGGCAGCTGGCGCGGCGTATCTGCTGGCTGAGCAGCCATTTCAGCCCCGCGTCGAGCGATGGCCGCCGCCGCGATCGGCCGGCAAGGGCGGCACGGGCTGGGCGGCATGGCCTTTGTAGAGCGGCGATTCGAGGTAGCGGGCGATGGCGAAGCGCACCAGCACGGCAATCGCCGCCGAGGCCGGCACGGCAATCAACAGGCCGACGAAGCCGAACAGCGCGCCGAAGGCAAACAGCGCGAACATCAGCCACACCGGATGCAGGCCGACGCTCTTTCCGACCAGCCTGGGCTGCAGGATGTTGCCCTCGATGAATTGGCCGACGAAGAACACGCAGGCTACCAGCACCACCATGGTCCAGTCCGGCCAGAACTGGACGAAGGCGACGCCGACGGCGAGCACCAGCCCGGTCAGCGAGCCGACATAGGGGATGAAGGAGATCACCCCGGCGAAGAAGCCGATGAGGATGGCGAAGTTCAATCCGGTCAGCGTCAGCCCGGTGGCGTACATGGCGCCGAGCACAAGGCATAGCGTGCCCTGCCCGCGCACGAAACCGGCGGTGGCGGTGTTGATGTCGCGGGCAAGCGCGCGCACAGTCTCGACATGGTCGCGCGGCACCCAGCCGTCGACCTCGGCCACCATGCGGTCCCAGTCGAGCAGCATGTAGAAGGCGACGACCGGGGTGACGACGAACAGGCTGACCACCGAGACCAGCGCCACGCCCGAGCTCCAGATCGAGGTGAAGACGGTGGTGAGCAGGCTGAAGCCGGAGGTCAAGAGCGAGTTCAGCCCGTCGCGCAGGCCGGCGGCGTTGACGCCAAAACGCTGTTCCAGCCATTTCGGGTCGAAGCTGGTGATCAGCGACTGCAGGCGCGTGAGGTATTCTGGCAGCTTGCGGGCGAAATCGGCCATCTGCGTGGCCAGCACCGGGACCAGGATGACGAAGGCCAGCACCACGACGACGATGAAAGCGATCAGGATCACCACCGTCGCCATGAGGCGCGAGAGGCCGAGCCGCTGCAGCCAGTCGGCGACCGGATCGAGGAAATAGGCGAGCACCATGCCGGCGACGAAAGGCAGGAGGATGCCCGAGAAGACATAGAGGAACAGCGCCAGCAGCACCGCCGTCGCCAGCCAGAAGAAGACCTGGCGGCGAAGTCCGCCCGAGCCGTCCTCAACGGCGATCACCGCGCCATCATCGTCAGACGTCCGTGCTTGAGCCGCCTGATTTGCCGATGCCCGACTTGGTGTCGCCCGACTTGATGTCGCCGGTTTGGGAGTTGCTCGTCCGGGAGCCTTCGCCATAGCCGCTCATATGCCTTAGCCAAGCCACGAGATAGGCTGCGGCCGAAGCCACGGTCAAGACCCCGGTCAGCAATATGAGCGCGGTCCGCAACGGGCCGAGATGCACGGAAAAGGCAAGTTCGCCCARCACAAGCGCCGCCAGCACGATCTGCGCGGCGGTGTTGGCTTTCGATACAAAGAGCGGCTTCACCTCGACCGGATGGCTCATCACGCTGGACAAGAGCACCGCGCAGACGATCAGCCCGTCACGCGAGACCACGGTCACCACCAGCCAGAGCGGCAGTTCGCCGGCAAAGCCCATGACGACGAAGACGGAGACCAGCAGGAGCTTGTCGGCGACCGGATCGAGATAGGCGCCGAGGCGGGACGACTGGTTCCAGCGACGCGCGATGAAGCCGTCGACACCATCGGAAATGCCGGCGACGAGGAAGCCGGCAAAGGCCCAACCCCAAAGCGACTGCAGCATGGCCAGCACCACGGCGGGCACGAGCAGCAGCCGCATGATCGTGATCATGTTGGGAAAGGTCACGTGATGTCCCGTCGTCTTTGTTTGTTGGGGAAAAGATGAGGTAGATGGGAGGTGGGCGCAAGGGCGAGCCGATGAAGCGAGCAATCTCCCCCTTGAGGGAGATTAGCTCTCGCGCCTTGCTCCCCGAAACCATTCATGCGAAGAGCCCGCAATGACCAACAGGGACGAGCCGACGATGAGCAAGGGCGACAAGGCCAAGCGCAAGAACGGGCTCACCTATGCCGAGGCGGGCGTCGATATCGATGCCGGCAATCTGATGGTCGAGAAGATCAAGCCGCTGGTGCGCGCGACGCGCCGGCCGGGCGCCGACGGTGAGATCGGCGGCTTCGGCGGCCTCTTCGATTTGAAGGCCGCCGGCTTCACCGACCCGGTGCTGGTCGCGGCCAATGACGGCGTCGGCACCAAGCTCAAGATCGCTATCGATTCCGGTAAGCACGACACGATCGGCATCGACCTCGTCGCCATGTGCGTCAACGACATCGTCGTGCAGGGCGCCGAGCCGCTGTTCTTCCTCGACTATTTCGCCACCGGCAAGCTCGATCCGGACCAGGGCGCCGCGATCGTCGGTGGCATCGCGCAAGGCTGCCGGCAGGCGGGCTGCGCGCTGATCGGCGGCGAGACTGCCGAAATGCCCGGCATGTATCACGACAAGGACTACGACCTTGCCGGTTTCGCGGTCGGCGCCGCCGAGCGCGGACAACTGCTTCCGACCGACGACATCGTCGAGGGCGACGTGCTGCTCGGCCTCGCCTCGTCGGGGCTGCACTCGAACGGCTTTTCGCTGGTGCGCCGGATCGTGGCGACGAGCGGTCTTGCCTGGAGCGATCCGGCGCCCTTCAACGAGGAACTCAGCCTAGCCGAGGCGCTGCTCGAGCCGACGCGCATCTATGTGAAGTCGATCCTCAAGGCGATCCGCAACACGCATGGCATCAAGGCGCTCGCGCACATCACCGGCGGCGGTTTCCCGGAAAACATTCCGCGCGTGCTGCCCAAGGATTTTTCGGCCGAGCTCGACCTCGAGGCGATCGACGTGCCGCCGGTGTTCTCGTGGCTGGCAAGGACCGGCGGCGTCGCGCCGCAAGAGATGATGCGCACCTTCAACTGCGGCATCGGCATGATCCTCGCCGTCGCCTCCGGCCAGGCAGCACAGGTCGCGGCGGTGCTGCAGGAAGCCGGCGAGACCGTGACGCCGATCGGCCGAATCGTGCCGCGACGCGACGCCGGTGTCATCTACAGGGGCTCGATCGGCCTATGAGCAGGAAGCGCACGGTCGTCCTGATCTCGGGACGCGGCTCGAACATGACGGCGCTGATTGCGGCGGCCAGCGACCCAGCCTATCCGGCCGAGATCGTCGGCGTCATCTCCGACCGGGCGAACGCCGCGGGCCTCGGCATCGCGCAGTCGCGCGGCATCGCCACCAAGGTCATCCAGCGCGCCGACCATCCGAGCAAGGATGCCTATGACGCCGCGATCGACGCGGCGCTTACCGGCTTCGGCGCCGACATCGTCGCGCTCGCCGGCTATATGCGCATCCTCGGCCGCGGCCTCGTCGAGAAATGGCAGGGGCGCATGATCAACATCCACCCCGCCCTGCTGCCGGCCTTCAAGGGTCTGGACACGCATGCGCGCGCGATCCGCGCCGGCGTTCGCATCCATGGCTGCTCGGTGCATTTCGTTACGCCCGAGATGGATGACGGCCCGCTCATCGCCCAGGCCGCGGTGCCGGTGATGGTCGGCGACAATGAGGATACGCTTGCCGCACGGGTGTTGAAGGTGGAACACCGGCTCTACCCGCTGGCGCTCGGTCTGGTCGCCGAAGGCAAGGCGCGCATGGAAAAGGGCCACACCGTGCTCGCCCATTTCGCCGACGACGCCGACAACGCCACCTCGGTGGTGATGGCGCCGGATCCACTGCGCGAAGAAACCGACCTCGAACAGCTGGCGCGGATCACGCCGTAGAGGCGTCAATGCTCCTGAAACAACTGCTGATCCTGCGCCACGCGAAGTCGAGCTGGGACGGTCCGGCACTTGCCGATTTCGACCGGCCGCTGGCCCCGCGCGGCTTGAAGACGGCGCCGCTGATGGGGCGGGAGCTTGCCCGGCGCGGCTGGCTGCCGGATCTGGCGCTGGTCTCGCCGACGCTGCGCACCCGCGACACCTGGCGGCTGGTTGCCCAGGAGCTGCCGAAGCATGTGCAGGCGGAATTTGCGGAAGAACTCTACGAGGCGGCGCCTGCCACCATTCTGGCGCGGGTGCGGCAGGCCAAGGCAACCAACCTGCTCGTGATCGGCCACAATCCCGGCCTGCAGCAGTTTGGGTTGCGGCTGGCGGGCGCCGGATCGGATGAGAGCGTCTTCAAGAAGATCGAAGCGAAGTTTCCGACGGCGGCGCTCGCGCGATTCACGCTGGACGAGGATTGGGTGGACCTCGACTTTCGCGGCGCCCGGCTGACCCATTGCATTCGGCCGAAGGATCTGGCGTAGACGACGCCGCCAATCTCCCGGCAAGAAAAGAATTGGCGCTTCGTCGCCGCTCAGTACAAAAGGCGGCGGAGCAAGCCCGCCGCCTTTGACATTTCGGGGTGAAAATCAGTTGCCCCAGATGCCCTGGCCCGGATCGGGCCAAGCCTTGGAACCGGCGGGACCGGTGGTCATCGAATTGTCGACATCACCCGGCCTCGCCACCTCATGCTTGCGGATCGAAGCGGTGAGGCTGGTGTCGACGCCGGCGGTCGGCCGATTGGCATCGTTAGGGTCATAATGGCTGCTTCCGGCATGATCGCTGCCGGCGAAGGCGGAGCCCATCGCGAGAAGCATTGCGGCAGTGGTGAGAGCGATCCTGGTCATTTCAGTTTTCCTTGTTCATCTGGTTTCGTCGGGGCGGTGGCCTTGGGAGGATGGCCCCGCTGCCGACAAGACCCGCGACGGTCGGGATTTATTCCCGGCCAATCCGTTTTTCAGCCACCACAGCAGCCTCGGCTTGGATTTGGCCCGGAAAAAGACAAACAATTACAAATGCTTGTGATGACAAATCCTTGTGATCGATCCAACCCGGCGATAGCCGGCTGTCGAAAAGCAGAGCGGCGGGCTTGTCCCGCCGCTCAAGGGTCTTGGAAGAGAGGGTCTTGGAAGACCGGGCCGTTCAGCGATTGCCGAACAGGTCCTGGGCCTCGGCCTGGGGCGCGGGCTTCCGGACATTCGCGTCCGACTTCTTGATCGAAGCGGTGAACGAGGTGTCGACCGAAGCAGCCTGCCGGTTGGCCTCATTGGGATTGTAGTGATCCGACCCAGCGAAGGCGGCGCCAGTGGCGACAAGCAGGGCGGCAGCGGTAAGAGCGATCTTGGTCATTTCAAATACTCCTGGTTTCGGGTTGAGCTGTTTGGTCGGGCGCGATTGACGATCCGATGACCTGGTGGATCGGCATGGGACAGCCTCGGACAATCGCCCGGGTGCCGCCCGCTCGCTCCACTCCTTGAATTTCCTGGCATCGGCCCCGTCTATCGGCCCTTGCTCCCACTTCGACGGCACCAGGGGCGTCGTTACAGGCATCACCGCTTCGTGATGAATGCTTGATCAACCCCGGAAAGCCGGCCCAAGGGTAGCCGGCTGCAGAAAAACAGAGCGGCGGGACAAGCCCGCCGCTTCGAAGTCTTGGGAGAGAGTCTTGGAAGACCGGGCCGTTCAGCGGTTGCCGAACAGATCCTGGGCAGGAGCCTGAGCCGCCGGCTTCTGGACATTCGCGTCCGACTTCTTGATCGAAGCGGTGACCGAGGTGTCGACCGAAGCGGCCGGCCGGTTGGCTTCGTTGGGGTTGTAGTGGTCGGACCCAGCGAAAGCGGCGCCAGTGGCGACAAGCAGGGCGGCGGCGGTAAGAGCGATCTTGGTCATTTGAGTTACTCCAAATTCAAAGTTGATGATTGGGTTGAGATATTGGTCAGGACTGGAACCAGCTTAGTGGTTGCCCCAGAGGCCCTGGCCGGATTCCTGCTGGTTCGAGCTCGGCGCGTTCTTGATGAAGCGCTGTTCGAACTTGCTGATSGAGCCGGTGACGGTGCGATCGACGTTGCCCGCCGGGGCCGTTACCGCCGACTGGTTGGCATCATTGGGGTTGAAGTGGTCGCTGCCGGCGAAAGCGCTGCCCGTGGCAATGAGGAAGGCAACGGCGGCAAAAGCAATCTTGTTCATTTTAGGTACTCCAGATTTCAAAAGTCGTGTCCGTCTAGTGGCGTGCCTTAATGGAAATTCGCGTCGCTCGGACCACCCCGAAATGGGTCGGCCCTGTTGCCATTTCCAATCACGAAAAGTTGTGAACCGAACCGTTCGGTTCGATCTTGAAATTGCGTGAACGATGCAGCGGCCACATTTTTATCATTTAATACCAGTCGTTTAGGGCCATCATCGCCAGATGGGGCACCCTGATATGGGCTGGCGGTGTTCACCAGGGTTACACGAACCGTCAACATTAATTGAACCGAACGGTTCGGTTTTATTACTTGCATGGCCCGACAGGTGGTTCGGCAGGCGCCGTGACCGGGCGGCGACCGCCGGGAAACCACGTTTGCCTTGCGGGCCGATCGATACTATCGGTTGCCTCAGGGACCAATTTGGACGTCGCCCGCCGCACTTGGCGAAGGTCGGCGCCGTTGGGAGGAAACAGCGACAAACGATGCGGCTGCTGCTTGTCGAGGACAATCGCGAACTGGCCGATTGGCTGAGCAAGACGCTGCGCCAGGCGAGCTATGTCGTCGACGTCGTGCATGACGGCGAGGATGTCGAGCATGCCTTGGCTGCCGGCGAGCATGCCTTGATCATCCTCGACCTCGCCCTGCCCCGCATGGGCGGCATGGAGGTGCTGAAAAGGCTGCGGGCGCGCGGCAACCCGGTGCCGGTGATCGTGCTCACCGCCAATGCCAGCCTCGACGGCCGGGTCAAGGGCCTCAACGAAGGCGCCGACGACTACCTGGCGAAACCTTTCCAGATCGAGGAGCTGGAAGCCCGCATCCGCGTGCAGCTGCGCCGTGCCAACGATCGCACCGCGCCGGTCATTGCCTGCGGCGACCTTGTGTTCGACACCAACACCCGCCTGTTCTCGCTTGCCGGCGCGACGCTGTCGCTGACACCGCGCGAGCACGCCGTGCTGGAACAGCTCGTCGTCAAGGCCGGGCGCACGGTGAGCAAGGCAGCGCTCTCGACCGCGATCTACGACTTCGAGACGGATGCCGACCCCAGCGCCATCGAGATTTATGTGCATCGCCTGCGCAAGAAGCTCGAGGGCTCGCGCGTCCAGATCGCAACCTTGCGCGGCCTTGGCTATCTCTTGCGCCACGACGATCCGGCGCCATGAGGATCGGCAGGCTTCGGATCGGCAGCCTTCGCCTGCAATTGCTGGCCTGGGTGGTGCTGCCGCTGGCCGGGCTCGCCGCCATCAATTTGTGGACGAGCCAGCGCAACGCGCTGGCGACCGCGGACCTCGTCACCGACCGCATGCTGGTCGGCTCGGCGCGCGCCATCGCCGAACAGGTGGCGATGGCCGACGGCGTGCTGGACGCGACCGTGCCGCCGGCGGCGATCGAGATGTTCGACACCGGCGACCGCGACAGCGTCTACTATCACGTCGAGACGGCCGGCGGACGGCTGCTGACCGGCTATCCCGACCTGCCCGTGGCGCCGGAGCACGGCAGCATCGAAGCCTCCTATCGCGATCACCCGCTGCGCCTGGCGACGCTCAGCCATGCCGTGATCGGCGCCGGCACGGATTCGCCGATCAAGGTCACGGTCGGCGTCACGCTCGCCGGCCATGACGCGATGGTTAGGCGCCTGTGGCTCAGCGCCTTCGCCCAGCAGCTTGCCTTGGTGGCTATTGCCGGCGTGTTCGTGCTGCTCGGCCTGCGCCGCGGGCTGGCGCCGCTCATCCGGCTGCGCGATGCCGTGCGCTCGCGAAGCCGCAGCGATCTCGATCCGGTGGAGGTCTCGGGCGCGCAGAGCGAGATCCGACCGCTGATCGACGCGCTCAACGCCTATATGGAGCGCGTGCGGGCGCAGATGGCGGCGCAGCGGCGCTTCATCGCCAATGCCGCGCACCAGCTGCGCACGCCGCTGGCGCTCTTGTCGATGCAGGCAAGCTATGCCTTGCGCGAAACCGCGGCCGACCGGCGCCAGGAGGCGCTGGTCGCCTTGCAGGCGAGTTCCGGCAAGTTGGCGCGGTTGGCCGAACAGTTGCTAACCCTGTCCAGGGCAGAACCCGGCAGCCGACGGCCGCGCGCCGATCGCATCGACCTCACCGAAGCTGCGCGCCATGTGCTGGAAGCGCAGGCGCCGGCGGCGATCGACCGCGCCATCGACCTCGGTCTCGAGGAGAACGGACCGGTGACGGTGGTCGGCGACGGCACGATGCTGCGCGAGATGATCGTGAACCTTGTCGACAACGCGCTGCGCTATTCCAAACCGGGCGGCAGCGTCACGGTGAGGCTCGCCGCCTCGGACGGCGAGGCCGAGCTCACGGTCAGCGATGCCGGGCCTGGCATTGCGCCTGAAGAGCGCGAGCATGTCTTCGAGCGCTTCTATCGTATTGCCGGCGCAACCGAGGAAGGCAGCGGGCTTGGTCTCGCCATCGTGCGCGAGGTGGTCGAGAATGCCGGCGGCAGCGTCACGCTGGGCGACGCCGCTGCCGGCGGGCTCAAGGTCGAGGTGAGGCTGCCGCTGGCTGCGGCTAAAGACTCCGCTGCCTGATCACGTCCCCTGCTCGTTGAACGGCGCCGGGCGCCATTTCACCACATAGTTCTCGAAGCGGGTGATCAGGAACTCCACCACCAGCGCCATCACCGCCAGGATGATCATGGCGGCAAAGACGCCATTGGCATTGAAGGCGCCCTGCGCGGTGGAGATCAAGAGACCCATGCCCTGCTTGGCGCCGAGGAACTCGCCGACGACCGCACCGACAAGGGCGAAGCCGAACGAGACGTGCAGGCTGGCGAGGATCCAGCTCATCGCCGAGGGGATGATGACCGATGTGGTGATCTGCATTGGCGAGGCGCCGAGGATCTGCGCGTTGGCGATCATCGCGCGATCGGCCTCGCGCACGCCCTGGAAGGCGTTGGCGAAGACGACGAAGAACACCATCACGACAGCCAGCGCCACCTTGGACGCCATGCCGAGACCAAGCGCGATGATGAATACCGAGCCGAGCACCACGCGCGGCACCGAGTTCGCGATCTTGATGTAGATCGAGAACACATCGGCCAGGAGCTTGTTGCGGCCGAGGATGATGCCCGCCACGATGCCGCCGACGGCGCCGATGGCGAAGCCGAGGAAGGTTTCCTCAAGCGTCACGTAGATCTGCAGCCAGAGCGGCCCCTGCGAGGTGCCCTCGGTGACCCAGGACCAAATCTGTTCCCAGATGCCGGACGGGCTGGAGAAGAAGAACGGATCGATGATGTTGTAGTCGGCGCAGAGTTCCCAAAGGCCAAGGAAGACGACCAGGATCGCGAGGCGCAGGCCGATGACCAGCGTGTGGCGCTTGCGCAGCCGCGCCTTTGCCTGCGCTTCGGCGGCGACAATCGAAGTGGCGCGGGCGGCTTGATCGGTCGGAGAGATGGCGGTCATGGCAGGTCTCCTTTCAATGGCCGGTCTGAAGGCCACGGCTCTGGCCGAGCTGCACTTCCTCGCGCAGATCGTTCCAGATCACCTTGGCGATCTCGATGAATTTCGGATCGTAGCGGATATCGGCCATGACGCGCGGGCGCGGCAGGTCGATGCGGTAGACGCTCTTTACCGTGCCTGGGCCGGCGGTGAGCACATAGACCTTGTCGGCCAGGGCCACCGCTTCCTCCAGATCATGCGTGACGAAGACGACGGAGGATTTCAGTCCGGACCACAGGCCCAAGAGCTCGTCCTGCATGGCGGTGCGCGTCTGCATGTCGAGCGCGCTGAAGGGCTCGTCCATCAACAGGATCTTGGGCTGGTTGATGAAGGTCTGGGCTAGCGCGACGCGCTTGCGCATGCCGCCCGAGAGCTGGTGCGGATAATGCTTCTCGAAACGCGAAAGGCCGACGCGGCCGATCCAGTCGCGCGCCTTGTCGTAGGCTTCCTGCTTCGGCGTGCCGCGGAAGAGCG
Source organism: Mesorhizobium sp. LCM 4577 (assembly GCF_001854795.2). Lineage (NCBI taxonomy): Bacteria > Pseudomonadati > Pseudomonadota > Alphaproteobacteria > Hyphomicrobiales > Phyllobacteriaceae > Mesorhizobium > Mesorhizobium sp. LCM 4577. Next base: position 50,138 of record NZ_MDDU01000054.1, read on the forward strand.
GACCGGCGGCGACATTGTCAATGACGCTGCGCCATGGAAACAGCGCGTCGGCCTGGAAGACGAAGCCAATGTCGCGGCTGATGTCGGTGACCGGATTGCCCATGACGCGGACATTGCCGGTGGTCGGACGCAAGAGCCCGGTGACGAGGTTGAGCGTCGTCGACTTGCCGCAGCCGGTCGGGCCGACGACGCAGGCGAACTCGCCGCGCGCCACCGTCATCGTGAAATCGCGGATCGCCGTCATCATGTGGCCGTCCGGCGTGACGAAGCGCAGCGTCACATCGTCGATGGCTATGGCGGCATCGGTCGGCGGCGCGGCGGGAGACAGTTTCTCGGCCGCCATGGTCTGCGATTGCATGGCACACTCCTGTTGTGGTGGCGCGGGGGTGGCGCGGCTCGGGCCAGTGGCCTGCTCGCCGGCATCCGAAAAGCGCGGCTGCCAAATTGATTCAGGCAGCCGGCGCAAGCTCTTGTTTTTCTGAAGCGGACGGGGTCCGTCGCCCTCGCCCGCCGGCGCTTACTTCGCCGCGTCGACGAACTCGGTCGTGTAAGTCTTCGACAGGTCGATCTGCTTGCCCTGCAGGCTCTTGGAGAAGGTCGACAGAACCTTCAGCACCGTCTCCGGTCCGTCGGCCGGCATGCGGCCGTCAGGCGTAAACATCGCCTTGCCGCCGGCAAGGCCCTGCACGTAGAGGTCCTTGCTGCCGGCGTAATAGTCCTTCGGCATCTTGTCGGCGATCTCCTCGGCCGAGTGGCCGGCGATGAACTTCATCGTCTTGACGAAAGCGTTGGCAAGCTTCTGCGCCTCGTCCTTGTGGCCCTCGAGCCAGCTCGACTGAACGTAGAAAGAGGCTGCCGGATAGTCGCCGCCCAGCGCTTCCTTGGTCTTCTCGGGCGTGCGCATGTCGACGAGCACCTTGGCCTCGCCGGTCTGGAGCAGCTTGGCGATGGTCGGCTCGGTGGTCATGCCGGCCTGGATCTGATCCTGCTTGACGGCGGCGATGAAGGTGTTGCCGGCGCCGACCGGAAGCAGCGTGTAATCGCCCGGCTTCAGGCCGTTGCGGACCGCGAGATACTGGGTGAGGAAATCGGTTGAGGAACCGAGGCCGGTGACGCCGAGCGTCGCGCCCTTGAAGTCGGCCGGCGACTTGATCTCCGGGTGCTTGGCCGAAACCAGCTCGACCTCGCCCGGCGCCTGGCTGAACTGCACGATCGACTGGATGTATTTGCCCTTCGACTGCAGGTCGACGGTGTGGTCGTAGAAGCCGACGACACCCTGCACGGCGCCGGCCAGCAACTCGTTCTCCGCCTCGACGCCGGCTCGGGAGTTCACCAACTCCACGTCCAGCCCCTCATCCTTGAAGTAGCCGAGCTGCTGGGTGAGCACGGCCGGCAGATAGATCTGCTTTTCCATGCCGCCGACGATGATGGTGATCTTGTCGGCAGCCGAAGCCGCCGATGTGCCGGCGCCGACCATGGCAAGCGTCAGCGCCACCGAGCGCAGGACGCGTTTAGAGATGAGACGGGTCACGTGACTTCCTCCACTGGGCGGCGCGGCGCGCCGCATTTCCTCCTTGCGGCCACTCCCAGCCGCTCATGTGGCGAACGCCACAAAACCGTCATGGCACGGCCAAGCTTTCAGCTGGCTTTCAGCCTTTTTGGCGTGCGTTGAAATGCAATCCGGCGAATTTCACGAGCTAGCGAACCCCAGCACATCGTGCATGTCGTATTGGCCGGGCGACCGCCCGACGACCCAGAGTGCGGCCGCAATGGCGCCGCGCGCGAACATCGAACGGTCTCCGGCGGCATGGGAGAGCGTGAGCGTCTCACCTTGGCTTAGGAAGCTCACGCTATGCTCGCCGACGATGCTGCCGCCGCGCATGACGGCAAAGCCGATCTCGCCGGCATTGCGCGAACCAACGAGGCCGTCGCGGGCGCGCTTCGCCACATCGTCCAGCTCGACGCCGCGTCCTCGCGAAACCGCCTCGCCCAGCATCAGCGCTGTCCCCGACGGCGCGTCGACTTTCATACGATGATGTGCTTCAAAGATCTCGATGTCGCAATCGTCAGGGCCGAGGRCCCGCGCCGCCTGCTCGACCAGGCCGGTCAGCATGTTGAGGCCGAGCGAATAGCTGCCTGAACGCACTATGGCGATCTTCTTCGCGGCTTCCGCAATGGCTTCCAGCTCTGCGGCGTCAAAACCGGTCGAGCCGATGACCAGCGCCGGACCACCCCGCGCCGCGCAGGCTGTTGCCAGTTCGGCCGATGCCGCGGGCGTGGTGAAGTCGACGACCACATCGGCAAGCGCCAGCGCCCTGTCGCGCTCGACCAGCCCCTCGCCCATGYTGCCTGGCCTGTGGAAGCGGGCGACGAGTTCCAGCCGCGGATCTGCCGCGACGGTCTGCGCCATCTGCCGGCCCATGCGGCCGAGCGCGCCGGCGATGGCTATCTTGAGCTGCGGCATGGCGATCCCTGTCGAAAGCTTGAGTCGGAACAATCCTCTAGCACGCCGCCTTGGCAAATTGATTTAAACGACCGCAGGGCGATACGAAGGCCGAATTGTAGGCGAATGTGAAGCGCCACACTCATCACCGTTGACATGGCATGCTAATTTAGCGCCTGTGGGTCCGGCAGCACCCGGACCCAAGTCCGAGGGGGGACGCTCATGCTGCGGCCAGTGCATGCCCTGGTTCTTTCCTGCCTCGCCTTGACGCCCTTTGCCGGAACGGCCTTGGGGGCGCAGGCGTCTTCCGAAAAATCTGACGATGCGGCCAAGAAGGCTGCGGACGATGCGGCGAAGAAGGCCGCGCTCGCCGAGGCAATCGGCACCTGCGACAAGGGCGCTTCCGTGCCGCTCGATCCTGAAGCCAAGGCGCCGCCTGTCCAATATGGCGAGCTCTTCCCGCAAGATTTTGATCTCAGCAAGCTCAAGACCCTCGCCGACAAATGCCAGGCTGCGATGCTCGGCGCGCCGCAGGAAAAGCGGCTGGCGCTGCAATGGCTGCGGGTCCAGGTCGCGCTCAACCAGCCGGGGCTTACCTTTCTCCTCCCGCAGATCAAGCTACTCGCCGACGGCGGCAGCCCGGAGGCGAACTATCTGCTCTACGAGTTCTATTCGGTGCATCGCCACGACGGCGCCGATGCCGGTCCGCCGCCGGTCACCCGGGACATGGCGCTCGATGCCTTGCAGAAGGCCGGCAAGGCCGGTCATCTCACGGCGCTAGAGACGTTGCTCCGTCAGTATATCGACGGGCCGCTGCTGCGTCGCGACCCGCACAAGGTGGTCGAGACCGCGCAACGCGTCATCGACGCGCCGGCCCAGGGTCAGTCGCCCGGCGAATGGGACAGCCAGTTCCGCGCCGCCATGCCCCTGCTGATTGCGCGGACGACGCTGGAGAATGACGGATTTTCCAGCGAGGAGCAGCAAAAGGCCTTTCATGCAGTCGAAACGGATTCGCAGGCCGGGACGAACGGCTCCGGACGATCGGCGCTGGCTTACATCAAGGCGCTGCGGCTGGGCCGCGGGACCTCGCAGGACGCGACAAAGGCCAGGCAGTTGCTGGAAGCGCGCGTCGGCAGCGATCAGTATGCCGTGCCTGTGCTGGCCGACATGCTGGCCAAGGGCGAAGGCGGCGCCACCGACGGCAAGCGCGCGATCGCCATGCTGCGCGCCGCAACCAAGACTGCCGCCGAGGCCGGGCCGATGCTCGCCGGCCTGCTCCTGGATGGAAAATTCGTCGGCCGCCAGCCGCGTGAGGCGATCCAGCTGCTCAACGGCTCCTGGGACCTCGACACCGGCATCAGGCTTGCGAACCTGCTTCCCGACTATGACGGCTTTCAGATCGACAATCCGGACCAACTGGTCGAGCGCCTGAGCGATGCCGCCGAGGCCGGCGAGCCGGGTGCTCCCCTTGCGCTGGCGCGGCTGCAGCTCTCCGACGACCAGCAGTTCAAGAACGAGGATGTGGCGCGCGCCATGCTGAAGCCGCTGGCAGACGCGGGCGACCGTGACGCGCTCTGGCTCTACGCCTCGACGCAATATGCCAATCTCGATTCGACCAGCTATCGCCCGTCGCGCCGCGACGACGGCCTGAACGACGACCAGCTGAAAGCGCTGATCGACGAAGGCGAGGCCAAGAAGGAGCAACAGGCCTATCTGCTGCACGCGAAGCTGTTGCGCAAAGGCGCGGTCTATCCGCAGGACGACCAGAAGGCGACGGCGATGCTGATCAACGCCGCCAATCTCGGCAGCGTCGAGGCCATGGTGCTGCTGGGCGATGCCTATGCCGACGGTGTCGGTATCGACAAGAACCCGCGCGAGCGGCTGCATGCCTGGCGCGAGGCGGCGCGGCTCGGTTCGCTCAAGGCGAAGGCCAAGCTCGCCAACGCCTTCACCTTCGACAGTTTCGATCATCTGATGACGCTGCGCGAAGGCATCACCGACCGCATTGCGCTCTACAATGACGGCATCGGCAGGATGGGCGCCGGCGTGTTCGGCGGCGACGCAGCGAGCATCGAACTGAGCGGCCTCTTTTCCGGGCCGGCCTCGAGCGCCGGAAACGCCGCGGTCGCGGCAGCGGTGATGGATGCGTTCCGCGAAGCGCCGGCGGGGCTCGCGGAAGAGAACCTCGTCGGCATCGGCAAGGCGCTGCCCGACGAGATCCGCATCGCCATCGAGACGACGCTGAAGAGCGAAGGTTTTTATACCGGCGAGCCGAAGGGCTATTTCGGCCCGGACGCGCGCAAGGCGCTCGCCGCCTGGGTCGACGCGAAAGGTCCGCTTGGCGATGCTCCCGCCTCGCAAGCCACAGCGACACAGCAGGCCGCTCCCGCTCCGGGCGGGCTCGACGCGGAAGTTCTCAACCGCATCCGCGACAAGGTCTTCGCCCAGGCGCAGGCTGCCAAGACTGACAAGCAGAAGCTTGCCGCCATCAAGCAGCTTGGCATTCTCGCCCGCTATGGCGACCTTCCCGCGCGCTGGGTGCTGGTGCGCAACTACCATCAGGCAAAAGCAATCCGATCGGTCGTCACGCCCGAGGAGATCACCCGCTATGCGCTCGACATACTGGTGTCGAAACCCGAGGGCGTCGACAAGCCGGAATTCGAGTTCATCTTCGACCTGACGCAGATCGCGCAGGACCGGAAATCGAAAGCGGTCGGCAATGCGACGCTGCAGGCGATCCGCGACGATCCGCGCCTGCAGGATCCACTGACGCTCGGGGCCATCATGGGCCAGTTCGCTTTCGCGCCGGACGCCTGCGACTCCGTGCTGGCCGCGGCCAGGAAAGCCGGCATCGACGGCGTCGGCGAGGACGGATGCGACGAGGACACGCGCACCGCCCTCATTGCCTTCGCCAAGGACAAAGGCGCGTCTGGTACCGACGCCGCGRCGCGCAAGGCGGCCGCGGACGAGGTCAAGGCGTTGGACGCGCAGGCGGCGAAGTGATCAGGGCGTAATCAAAGCAAATGTCTAAAGCGCCCTGAGCCAGACCTTGTTGTCGTGGACGGCGGCGCCGCCATAGGGTGCCGGAGCGTCGGCGCCGGTCAGCACGTTGATGCCCTCGCCGCGCTCATGCGCGCTGTTCGGCCAGATGCCTTCCGCGATCACCACGCCGCGCTTCACGCCGTCGAAGAACCTGGCGTGCAGCACCAGGTCGCCGCGGCGGTTGCCGACCTCGACACGGCCGCCATCCTCGATGCCGAGCACTGCTGCATCTTCGCGGTGGATGAGCAGCTCGGGCCTGCCTTCCTTGGCCTTCGAGACCGGCGTTTCGGCAAAGCTGGAGTTGAGGAAGTTGCGCGCCGGCGAGGTCGCCAGCCGGAATGGATGCTCCTCGTCCGCGACCTCGATCAGCTCGACATGGTCGGGGAATTCCGGCAGCCGCTCGACCGGACCGAACAGGCCCATGCTTTTCGGCGGCCGGTTGGGCGCCGACTGGCCTGTCCAGTTGGGCCGGAAGTGGAATTTCTTGTCGGCATGGCCGAAGCCGTTGATGAAATGCGCGTCGTCGAAGTCGGGCTGCAGGTCGACCCACTTCTCAGCCTTCAAACTGTCGAAGCTGCCGAGGCCGCGCTTGCCGAGGATGATGTCGATATGCTCGCGCTCGGTCAGGCCGAAGCCCGGACGGTCGCCGACACCCAGCCGCTTGCCGAGTTCCTCATTGACATAGTGGTTGGTGCGCGGCCCTTCCGGCGGCTCGATCAGCTTGGGGCCGAGCGTGATATGCTGGTTGCCGCCGCCCTTGTAGATGTCGTCATGCTCCAAAAACATCGTCGCCGGCAGCACGACGTCGGCGAGCTTGGCCGTATCGGTCATGAACTGCTCGTGCACGCAGGTGAACAGGTCGTCGCGCAGGAAACCCTTTCTCACCAGCCGCTGCTCCGGCGCGACATTGGCCGGATTGGTGTTCTGGATCAGCATCGCCGTCACCGGCGGGCCGCCATAGAGCGCGTCCGCCGCGCCCGTCAGCACCGGGCCAATGCGCGAATGGTCGAGATAGCGGATGTTCGGGTCGCGCATCGCGGTGCCCTCGAGCACGTCCTGGTTCAGCTTGAAGATGCCGGAATTGGAGTGGAAGGCGCCGCCGCCCTCATATTGCCAGGCGCCGGTGACGGCGGCGATCGAGGCCGCGGCATGCATGTTGACCGAGCCGTTGCGCTGGCGCGCGAAACCGTAGCCGAGGCGGAAATAGGTTTTCTTGGTCGTGCCGACGAGCCGGGCGAACGTCTCGATCTCGGCGACGCTCAAGCCCGTGATGGCGGCTGCCCATTCGGGCGTGCGGGTGCGCAAATGCTCTTCGAGGCCGCGCGGATCATCGGTGTATTTCTCGAGATAGGCGCGGTCGGCCATGCCGTCGCGGAACAGCACATGCATGACGGCGCAGGCGAGCGCGCCGTCGGTGCCGGGCTTCAGGACCAGGCCGAGATCGGCCTGCTTCATCGTGGCGTTGTCGTAGATGTCGATGACGACAATCCTCGCCCCACGTTCCTTGCGCGCCTTGGTCGCATGGGTCATGACGTTGACCTGCGTGACCACCGCATTGGTGCCCCAGATCACCACGCAATCGGACTTCGCCATCTCGCGCGGATCAGGCCCGCGCAAAGCGCCCGCGCCCATCATCCAGCCGGTCCAGGCGAGATTGGTGCAGATCGAGCCGAAGAAGCCGGAATATTTCTTGGCGTGCCGCAACCTTTCGATGCCGTCGCGCTGCACCAGCCCCATCGTGCCGGCGTAGTAATAGGGCCAGACCGTCTCCGAGCCGTATTTCGCTTCGGCCGCGATGAATTTTTCCGCCACGAGATCGAGCGCGGCCTCCCAGCTCGCCTCCTTCCAGGCGCCCTCGCCCTTGCCGCCGGCGCGCACCAGCGGCTTCAGCAGGCGATCGGGATGATGGACGCGGTCGGCATAGCGCGCGACCTTGGCGCAGACGACGCCCGCCGTGTAACTGTTCGCCTTGGCGCCATGCACGCGGCCGATGCGGTTGTCATCGAGCAGCTCGACTTCGAGCGCGCAGGTGGAGGGGCAATCATGCGGACAGGCGGAATGGCCGATCCTGAGCTTGGCGTGCTGGTTCATGCGGGGTGTTTAGCGGGTTTTGCGGGAGAGGTGTAGGGCCAGATAGACGGTCAAGACTCCCCTGCGCGAGCCTATTTATCTACTAAATCTATCAACTTTATAAAATTCTTTCTCGGCGGTCGCACACCCGGTGTTTAAGTTCCGCCCGGCGCTGGCCCAGTGGGGACGAAACGCTTTGCAGCCAGCTAACGAGCGGGACATTTGACATGGACAAGACAACTCTCCAATTGACACAGGGGCTTACCCCGACTCTGGGCTATTCGCTTCTCGTGGGGCTCGGGTTGGCCACCCTCGTGGCGGCGATCGTCATTCGCCGGCTGCTGGTGCGCAACACCCACGACTTCATCATCTCCGACCGCAAGATCGGGTTTGGCTTCGGCGTCGGCTCGGTAATCTCCGTCTGGACCTGGTCGATGGCGGTGATGATGACCTCCGCCATGACTTTCGAATGGGGCCTGTCGGGCCTGTTCTGGTTCGTGGCGCCGAATGGGCTTGCGGTGATGATGCTGATCCCGTTCACGCGCGTCCTGCGCCGGCAGATGCCGAACGGCTACACGATCTCCGAGTTCACTAAGAACCGCTTCAAGCAGTCGGGAGTCGCGACATCCATCGTGACGCTGACGATGGTCTTCGGCATCGTCCTGGAGATCCTGATCAACCTGAAGGGCGCTTCGGTGGTCATGTCGACGATCTTCAATATCGACTGGACCTATGCAGCGCTTGTCGGCCTTATCTCGGTGTTGGTCTATTCCTATTTCGGCGGCCTGTGGACGAGCGTCATGACCGCGACCATCAACCTTCTGATGATCACGGTGCCGGCGGCGATCATCGTCTCGCTGGCCTTCGACAAGGTGCCGGGCGGCGCGCTGGCGGTCGTCGCCAAGGTCGGAGAGGTGAACCCCGCCAATCTGTCGGTGCTGCGCTGGGACGCCGCCGCCGGTTTCGGCATCACCCTGGCATTCGGCATATTCGCAGCCGCCATCGCCGACCAGACCTTCTGGCAGAAGGCGTGGGCGATCAAATCGGAATATGTCAACCGCACCTTCCTCTGGGCCGGCGCGCTGTTTTATCCCATCCCGATCGCGCTCGGCACACTCGGTCTGATCGGTATCGCATACGGCCTGAACCTATCGGATATCGGCGGCGACTCGGCGGCGATCGGGCCGTATCTGATTTCGCATCTCGGCCTGCCGTTCTTCATCATCATCGGTTATGTGCTGATGATCCTGGCCGCCTGCTACTCGACGATCGACGGTGCCGGGTCAGCGCTTTCCTCAATCGTCGCCGTCGACATCGTCAAGCGCTTCGCCCCGAGGACGGCTGAAAGCCGGCTGTTCGTCATCACCAAGATTTCGACCCTGATAGGCGGCCTGGTTGCCTTCGGCATCGTCCTTTCCGGCGTCGACTTCACCACGCTGGTCCTGACCACCTATGCACTCAAGACCTCGATCCTGCTGCCGCTGGTGCTGGCGATCCTTTGGCCGCGAACCAATACGATCGGCTTCGTCGGGGGCATCGTCCTGGCGATCGGCATCGGCATGCCGCTGCGCCACGTCTACGGCGATCTGGTGGGAACGATCAGCATCGTCGCGATCAGCGGCCTGACGGTGGTGCTGGGAGCGCTCATCCGACCCGAACGCTTCGACTACGCCGCCCTGCGGCAGAGCACCACACTGGACGCGAACGCAACGGCTGACAGCGCCCTGCCCGGCGCCGTCACGGCACCGGCTGAATAAGGGGAATGGATATGTCGGCAATCACTCTCATCATCACGATCGGCTCGGTGCTGGCGACGGCGGTCTTTGCCGCCGGATACTGGCGTGGCGTACAGAACGCGATCAACGACTTCCGCCAAGGCGAAACGGAAGAGGCGCCGGTGCCGCAGGACGGCCATTGGGGCGGCATCGCCTTGGCGTTCGCACTCTCCATCGTCAGCATAGCAGGCATCGGTTACACGCCGTGTTTCGTCTATGCCGGGCCGTTCCTGGTGCTGGTAACGACATTCGGCGTCGGCCTGGCCTTCTTCATCGAAAAGAAGGTGCCGGCCACCAAGCCATAGATCGCGATCCGACGACCACCGGTCGGTCGGGCGTGGCGCGAACGGCTTCCGGCGCGCCACGCCCTCACCGCGCGCAAATCCGAGAGCCGGCGCTTCAGGGTGCCAGCAAAAATCAGTTTTCAAGTACCGAGACCAGTCCGTGACCAAGAAGCAAGCGCACTTCCTCGGATTTATGCAGCATGGGGTTAACAGCCATGCGACCGGCATGTGGCGGCATCCCAAAGACAAGGTCGGCTGGAATTATGCGCGCCCCGAATACTGGCAGCACATGGCTCGGACCATGGAGCGCGGTCTGTTCGACGCGATGTTCATCGCCGACGAGCTGGCGCCCTACAACAGCTTTGCCGACAACTCCGATGCGACCGTGAAATGGGCCGTTCAGTGCCCTACACACGAACCATCGACCCTGGCGCCGATCGTCACCGGCGCCACCACCCATCTTGGCGTCGGGCTGACGCTGTCGACCGCATTCGAACATCCGTACTCGATGTGCCGCCGGCTCTCCAGCCTGGACCATCTTTCCAACGGGCGCATCGCTTGGAACATCGTCGGCTCCTACTCGAAAAGCGAGTGGGATGCCTATGGCGCGCAGATGGACGACCGCAGCCGCCGCTACGATCGCATCGAAGAGTATCTCGAGCTCTGCCTGAAGCTCTGGAATTCATGGGAGCCGGACGCGATCGTCGCCGACAGGAACAGCGGTATCTACGCCGACCCATCCAAGGTGCGCGAAGTGGTGCATCGGGGCGAATTCTTCCAATGCCGCGCCCGACATTTCGTGGCGCCGTCGCCTCAGGGAAAGCCGGTCCTTTGGCAAGCCGGATCGTCCGAGCCGGGCCGCAACTTCGCGGCCAGGCAGGCGGAAGCGATTTTCGCGATCCATCCGAATGTCGACGAGATGCGCCTCTACTCCGAAGACCTCAACCGCCGCCTCGAAAAATTCGGGCGACGTGCCGGCGGCGTGAAGCTTATCTACGGCGTGCAGCCGATCGTCGGCGAGACCCGCGACGAGGCAAAGCGCAAATACGAGACCATCCGCGCCTTGCTGCCGCGGGAGGGGTCGCTTGCGCTGCTGTCGGGCCAGCTCAGCCTCGACTTCTCGAAGTATGATCCGGATTCGCCGCTCGACAGCATCGACGTCCCTGGCATTCAGGGCGTCAGGGACGCGCTGGTGCGCTCGGGTGCCGGCAGCGACGTGACCATCGCCGAGGCGGCGGAAATCTATTCGATGCGGTTCGCCATGCCGACACTCGTGGGAACCGCCGCCGACATCGCCGACCAACTCGAGACGTTCATGGACGAGGGCGGCGCCGACGGCTTCATGCTGCTGGCAACCTACACACCTGGATGCTTTGAGGAATTCGTCGATCTGGTGGTCCCGGAAATGCAGCGGCGCGGCCGCTACCGCAGAGCCTACGCTGGAACGACGTTGCGCGAAAACCTCCTTCAGTACTAACAGTCAGGACCGTCAATGGCAAAGAAAGCACATCTGCTCGGCTTCATTCAGCATGGCGTGAACAGCCACGCAACCGGCATGTGGCGCCACCCGAAAGACAAAGTCGGCTGGAACTATGCGCGCCCCGAATACTGGCAGCACATGGCCCGGACCATGGAGCGCGGCCTGTTCGACGCGATGTTCATCGCCGACGAGCTGGCGCCTTACAACACCCACGCGAATTCATCCGATCCGATCGTGAAATACGCGGTGCAGTTCCCGACGCATGAACCGTCGACCATCGCGCCAATCATCACCTCGGCGACCACGCATCTCGGCGTCGGCGTCACCTTGTCGACCGCCTTCGAGCACCCCTACTCGATGTGCCGCAGGCTTTCGAGCCTCGACCATCTTTCCAACGGCCGCATCGCCTGGAACATCGTCTCGTCCTATTCGAAGAGCGAGTGGGAGGCGTATGGAGCCGAGATGACCGATCGCAGCCACCGATACGAGCGGCTCGATGAGTACATGGAGCTTTGCTACAAGCTATGGAACTCCTGGGAGCTGGACGCGATCATCGCCGACAAGGAAAGCGGCGTCTACGCCGACCCTTCCAAAGTACACGAGGTGGTGCACGAAGGCACATTCTTCCGGTCGCGCGGCCGCCATTTCGTAGCGCCGTCGCCGCAGGGCCAGCCGGTGCTGTGGCAGGCGGGCTCGTCCGACCGCGGCCGCGATTTCGCGGCAAAGCATGCCGAGGCGATCTTTGCGGTGCTGCCGACTGTCGCCCGCATGCGCCAATACAGCGACGATCTCAATACCCGCGTCAGCGAGCGCTTCAATCGCCCGCATGGCAGCGTACGTCTCATCTATGGTGTCCAGACAGTCGTTGCGGAAACACGGGAGGAGGCGCAGGCCAAGTATGAACGGATCCTGGCGTGCATTCCTCCCGAGGGCGCGCTGGCCTGGATGTCGGGCCATTTCGGTCTCGACTTCTCGACATTCGATCTGGACGACCTGATCCAGGACATCGAGGTCCCCGGTATCCAGGGCCTGTTCGAATCGATCCTCTACGCACGCGACGGCGCCCCGGTAACGATCCGCGACGCCGCCATCATCTACGCGCAGGGCATGGGAATGCCCGTGCTGGTCGGCACGCCTGCCGACATCGCCGATAGGCTGGAGGAGTTCATGGACGATGGCGGCGCCGACGGCTTCATGCTGATCGCCACCTACACACCCGGCTGCTTCGAGGAATTCGTCGACCTCGTCGTTCCCGAACTGCAAAGGCGTGGACGCTATCGAACGGAGTATCCGGGCACGATGCTGCGCGAAAACTTGCTGAACGACTGATGCGACCGCGTGCCCTCCCCGCGCGGGAGGCATGACGCTTACTCCGCGATCCCTTCCTCATATTCCGCCGACATGGTCAGCCACTTGTCCTCGTTCACCGCCAGCGTGTGCGCCAGCTGCGAGCGCTCCTTGGCGAGCCGCGTCGCGGTCGAGGGGTCCTTTTCGTAGACGGCCGGATTGGCGAGCTCGTCCTCGATCAGGTCGATGCGTTTGCGGATGCGGTCCATCAGCGCCTCGGTGGCGCGGATTTCCTTGGCCAAAGGCTCGAGCGCGGCGCGGCGCTGGGCGGCCTCGCGGCGGCGGTCGGCCTTGGACGCCTTGTCGGCTTCCTTCTGTTCGCGCCGGTTGGACGACACGCCGGTGACCAGGGTTTTGTAGTCCTCCAGGTCGCCGTCATAGGGATTGACCGCGCCGTCCTTGACGAGCCAGAGCCGGTCGGCGGTGGCTTCGAGCAGGTGCCGGTCGTGCGAGATCAGGATCACGGCGCCCGGAAAGTCGTTCAACGCATGGATCAGCGATTCACGGCTGTCGATGTCGAGGTGGTTGGTCGGCTCGTCGAGGATGAAAAGGTTGGGTCCCTCGAAGGCCGACAAGCCCATCAGCAGGCGCGCCTTCTCGCCGCCGGACAGATCTTTCGCGGCGGTGTTCATCTTCTCGGTCGAGAGGCCGAATTGGGCGACGCGGGCGCGCACCTTGGCTTCCGGTGCGTCGGGCATCAGCCRGCGCACATGCTCGTAGGCGTTTTCCTCCGGACGCAAATCGTCGAGCTGGTGCTGGGCGAAGATCGCCACTTTCAGGCCCGGCGCGATCGTCATGGAGCCGGTCTCGGCCTTCAGCCGGCCGGCGAGCAATTTGGCGAAGGTCGACTTGCCGTTGCCGTTGGCGCCGAGCAACGCGATGCGATCGTCGGCATCGATGCGCAGCGTCATCTTCTTCAACACCGGATTGCCCTCGGCGTAGCCGACATTGACGCCGTTCAGCGCCACGATCGGCGAAGCCACCGTCTTCACCGGTTCCGGGAAGGAAAAAGGCCGCACCGTGTCGTTCACCACCGCCGCGATCGGCTTCAGCTTCTCCAGCGCCTTCAGGCGCGACTGCGCCTGTCTCGCCTTGGAAGCCTTGGCGCGAAAACGCTCGACGAAGGATTCCATGTGCTTGCGTTGCGCTTCCTGCTTGATGCGGCTCTTTTCCTGCAACTCGCGCTGCTCGGTGAGCTGGCGCTCGAACTGATCGTAGCCGCCGCGCCAGAAGGTCAGCTTCTTCTGGTCGAGATGGACGATCGAATTGACGGCGCGGTTGAGCAGGTCGCGGTCGTGCGAGATCAGCAAGACCGTGTGCGGATATTTGGAGACGTAGTTCTCCAGCCACAGCGTGCCTTCGAGGTCGAGATAGTTGGTCGGCTCGTCGAGCAGCAAAAGGTCCGGCTCGGAGAAGAGCACGGCGGCCAAAGCCACGCGCATGCGCCAGCCGCCGGAGAAGGAAGAGGCCGGACGCTTCTGCGCGGCATCATCGAAGCCGAGGCCGGCCAAGATGGTGGCGGCGCGGGATTCGGCCGAATGGGCGTCGATATCGGCCAACCGCGTGTGGATCTCGGCGATGCGGTGCGGGTCGGTCGCGGTCTTTTCCTCTTCGAGCAGAGCCTGGCGCTCGACATCGGCTTTCAGCACGATCTCGATCAGTGGCTCCTCGGTTCCGGGCGCTTCCTGCGCCACCTGGCCGATGCGCGTGTTCTTCGGCAGGCTGATCGAACCGGTCTCCGAAGGGAAATCGCCGGTGATCGCCTTGAACAGCGTGGTCTTGCCGGTGCCGTTGCGGCCGACCAGGCCGGCCTTGGTGCCGGCCGGCAAGGTCAATGAGGCATGATCGAGAAGCAGCCGCCCCGCCATGCGCAGCGTAAGGTCGTTGATGATAAGCATAGCCGCGCTTTTGCACGGGACATCGGCGCTTCGCAAGTGCCAGCGCCCGGATGCCGGCGAAACCCGATAAGGGAACCACTTGCCTGCCGAAGCGTTTGGAGGCCCGTGATCCGCTATCTCGCCCTCGCCTTCATTTTCTTCCAGGTCGCCACGACAACCGCTCTGGCGACGCAGGTGGTTCTATTCGAGGATGCCCAAATCGCCATCCCAGTCGAATCCATGGGCGGAGCGCCGCCGGCACAGCCAATCTCCGCCCTTGTGGGGGAGATGGCCGGCAGGCCGGAAGGGGACGCGACAGAGCACCTGCTGATCCAAATCGACAACGGAAATATCCCGGCCCGTCGCCCTTGAGTGACTGAGAGTCAGGACAGCGATGCCCCGCCGGGCATCTCCCCGTAAGGGGACCACAAGGAGAGATTGTTCGCTCCTTCGCCGTCGCCGATCCCGCCCGGTCACACTTTGCTTGCCACGTCACAAGTTTGGCGTTGATCGCCGCTGTTGTCTCAACCTATGCTGGCGCGAGTGGCGGGTCGATTCAAACAGAGGGCAGATCAGATGTCTGGCAAAACCACGCTCCTTTCGATCTCACTGGCGGTCGCGATTTTCGCAGTCGCCGCTGGGCTGGCTATGCTTCTCACCACGCCCGCTGCCCGTGCGGCAGCCATCGACTGCGCGGCAGCCAAGACGCAGGCCGACCTTGCTACCTGCACGGCCGCGAATGCCGCTTCGGCGGACGTCGGGCTCAACGCGGTCTACAAGGCGCTGGCGGGACGCCTCGCTCCCGCCGACCTGAAGCGCCTGCGCGACGCGCAGCGCGCCTGGATCCCGTTCCGCGACAAGGAATGCGCCTTCCGCACCAAGCCCTATGCCGATGGCTCGGTGTATTCGACCCTGGTCGAGACCTGCAGGGCGGAGTTGACCAAGGTACGGCTGGCGCAGTTGCAGCACCAACTGCAATGCCCCGAAGGCGACCTCTCCTGCGTACCGCAAAGCGGTGGCGATGCCGCCCCCACGAAGAACGCGCCTGCGACGGCCAAGACCGCGCCTGCGAAACCCGCCCCTGCCCAGGCAAGCCAGAACGACACGAGACCATGCGTGCAATCCGCCGGCAAGGCGAAGTCGGACCAGTACGTCTCGCAGTGCATCCAGGTGTCGCCGGCCACCAATCCGCCCTGCAACGGGCAGAATGCCTGCAGCATGATGATCGACGAGATCAAGCGCGGCTGCGCCATGATCGGCAAGGACAATCCGCCGGGCTTCTGTTCTGCGTACAAAGGCTGAGCGGCGCGGCTCGCGCGCCACAGGTGCCGCGGTGATCAAACGTGCCCCAGCGGAAGATCAACGCGGCACGGCAAGACAACCGCAAGTCCGGTTTGTCGGAATATTGGCGGTACAAGCGACGATGCCACCAAAAAAGGACGGCAAAATCTTACGAGCCAAGCGTGATGCTTATCAAAAATTGATTTCAGTTTTATCGGAAACCTGCAAATCTGTAGACGCGCCGTGAGTCGGGAGTGGGCGCCAACGATAACTTGGTCCCCGTAACTTGGCCCAAATAACTTGGCCGTGTCAGGAGCTCACGATGGATGGAGCGCCCAGCGATTTACGAACGTTGAGATATGTCGCGGAGATCACGCGCAAGCTGGCGAAAATGCTTTCGCGCACGCGCTATCAGATGCTTGTCTATCTTCTTGAAATGACAGCGGTTGAGGCGGAGAGCCTTGCCGGCGAGCAGGATCCCAAACGCACCCGGCCGGTCAAGCCGTCTCAGGCCCGACGCTAAAGCGCGTCGGGATCTTTCGGATTCGCTCGATGCGCTTTAGGTTTTTGATTTTACGCATGTCTTCATCCCGAAACCGGTTCCCACTTTCGGGAGACATGCTTTAGCTCGCGCGCGGCAGACCTTTTGCTGCAAGGCGATCCAGAATGACCAGGCAATTCCGCCTGCGCATTTCGATGGTCGACGGGTCGTCGCGTTCGACGATGGCGCGCTCGAACCGGTCAAGCGCGTCGAGCGCGGCAAGCATATCGCCGGACGGCTGGCCCAGCGAAAACAGGATGCGCCGCGCCCTGATGCCGTCGGCCGCATCCACCGAGGACTGGATGGCTACGCCACGGCGCAGCGCACCGAGGACAGCCAGATGGTCGCGCCATGGTAATGGCGCGACGTCGGCCGTTGCAGCCACCATGCCTCAGGCCTTGGCCTTGCGCTTGCCCTTGCCCGCGTCGCCGGCCGGCTTGCGACCAAGGCCGGACGATTTGGCCAACGCCGAGCGGGTCGCCGAGTAGCTCGGCGCCACCATCGGATAGTCGGCGGGCAAGCTCCATTTTGCGCGGTATTCGTCCGGCGTCAGGCCGTGATCGGTCGCGAGGTGGCGCTTCAACGACTTGAACTTCTTTCCGTCCTCGAGGCACACGATGTGGTCGGGGAAAACCGAGCGCTTCGGGTTGACGGCTGGCGTCAGCGCCACCGCCTCCTTGACAACGCTATCGCTGGCGAGCTTGCGCACCGAGGCGCTGACGCTGGCGATCAGGTCAGGCAGGCCAGAGGCAGGGAGCGGGTTGTTGCCGACATAGGCCGAGACAATGTCGGCGGTCAGTTCGATTGCAGTCTTGTCGTCGATGTTGGACAATTTTTTCACCTTCTGCTGGCCCTCAAATCGCCAGGCGTTTTTAAGACTTTCGTCGGTGTATCGTATTGGACCTGTCCCCCAACGGACCGTCCATAGTCAGTAAAGCTACCAGACTCAATACAGGGGTGATGTTTCTACGCGGGCTGGAGACGCGCAAGTTAGGAATTCTAATAGCTATAGCTAACTTTTTATAGCACCGGCGGTGCGCCCGGATGCACAAAAGGCGCTATAGCACTTCGATTTGCGATGGAAGTTGCTGAAAAATCGAAGTTCAGGCCAAGTTCCAGCACGGCAAGCATGATCCCGCCGGCCGGATACTTGACCATGCGCGATTCGGCGGCCCCACGGCAAATCGCTATCTGGCGGCGGCACCGCGCCTGAGCTCCGAGGACGGCTTCTCCGCGAGGATCTCCAGCACGCGCTTCCAGCGCGCGCAGCGGCCGAAATCCTTCTGCTCGATGGCCTTTTCCGCCTTCATGGCCGCATAAAGCGGCGCCTCCGCGCCAAACTCCCTGACCAGCCAATGCGCCTCCTGCCTGGCGCGGCGTTCGTCCTCGTCAACGGCCATTTTGGACATCATGCCTGGTCTCCATACCTTCGATCCCGACCACAAGGCAGCTGCCGATGACGAGGACGGCGCCGGCAACCGCCGTCATCGACAGGCTTTCGCCCGAGAGCGTCAGCAGAAACGTGGAAGCTATCGGCGTCAGATAGGCGACGACCGCTATCCTGCCGCCATGGTCGAGCTTTGCCGCGCGCGACCAGAAATAGTAGCCGAGCCCCATCGGGCCGGCGCCGAGATAAAGGCCGAGCAGAAGGTGCGCGCCGCTCGGGCGCACGACGCCATCATGCAGACACCAGGCGAAGGTGAGCGCGACGCCGATCAGCGCCGAGGGCAAAAGCAGGCGCTCCGGCGACACGGTAAGATGGCCGACAGCGAGCGAGTAGAAGGCCATGCAGAGCGCCGAGCCGAAGGCGGCGAGATAGCCGACGAGGCTGCCACCTTCGAACCAGGCCCTGTTGAACCAAAAATGGGCGCGGCCGCCGGAAATCACCAGCGCCACGCCGACAAAGCCAAGCGCCGCCGCCAGCCCGAGCAGCAGCGGACGCCGCGGCCGGCCAAGCACGATGACCGCAGCGGCGGTCATCAACGGCCAAGTATAGGCGACGAGATTTGCTTCGATAACCGGCATCGAGGCGAAGCCGATATATTGCAGCACCATCGTGCCGACCAGGCCAAGGAAGCCGACGGTATAAGCGGCAAGCGCGGACGTTCCCTTCTCCCGTTGTGGGAGAAGGGGGTCACGCGAAGCGAGGTCAGATGAGGGGTGCTCCGGGGAACGCCGACGTCTCACTCCGCTGGAACACCCCTCATCCGTCTCGGCGCTGCGCGCCGATCCACCTTCTCCCACAAGGGGAGAAGGAGAAGCGCTCATCAGCCGGATCAGCGCAAAGACCAGAGCCGCGCCGCAAAACTGCAGGAGCTGGACCTGCGACACCGGATAGGCGGCAAGCAGCGTCTTGCCGACCAAGGCGTTGGTCGCCCACAGCGCCACGGCGCCGAGGGCGAAGGCCAGCGACGCCCCGAGGGCGGCGCCGGAACGGCTTTGGCTTTCCGGCACGACCGGCCCGAGGCGCAGCGACACTGAAGGCGGCTGACGCTCGACCGGATCGTGGCTCATTACCACGACTCCCTCGCCCCGCCGGCAACGGGCTCCGCGGCGGGCTGCGGCACGGGATGCTCTTCGGCATGGCGGCGGTAGGCGGGCAACTGGTTGGTCCAGACATCCTCGGCCAGTTCGTTCACCCAGGCACGGTCATGGTCGTTGTCGGCGGCGAGGTAGAACATGCGGTTGTCGTCGACATAGGGTTTGGTCGCCGAACGCTGGTTGAGCACCAACGTGACGCGCTCGCCGAGCTGGATCGGCGCCGTGCGGTGGAGCACGCCGAGGAACTGGCCGAGCGTGGCATAGTTCATCTTGTGGTCGATGCGCATGATCTTGTTGCGCGGCAGGTCGCGGCCGGATTCCAGGATCGAGCGGCCGGTTTCGGAATCGTCGCAATAGATCTCGAGATGGCCGCCGATGAGCGGCTCGCTGATCGACAGCGGAATGAGCTCGGTCACCGGAACGCCATCGCAATGCCATTCGACCGCGCCGTCCTTGGGATTCATGAAGGTGACGGTCGAGCCGACGATCGACAGCGGATACGGCTCCAGCTTGGTTCCCATCATGTCGGACAGCTTTTCCAGGCGCAGTTTGTCGTGCAAAAGCTCCTTGATCTCCGGAATGTAGCGGTCGGCGCCGGTGATGAAGGTGAGGTCGAGATGCTTATGCACGGCATGGCTGGCTTTCAGCTTCAGGGCAGCTTCCTCGATCGCGGCAAGCAGAGCGGGGTCGTAACCATGACGATACTGGGCGACGCCGAAGGTCGACACTTTCCAGGCCGTCTCATGACCAATGATGGCCTCGCGGCTCATTGCACAGCGCAGTTCGGGAATTGTATGGGCGTTCATTCTACTTTCTCCAAGGTGGGGGCAACACTTGGTTAACAGTCATTTAAACGCCTACCCCTGTAAATTTAGGAATGCTGGTGGTAGCGTAAGCCCAGCTTAAGGTCGAAAACCCCGTGCGTCTGCTCAGTCAGGTCAACCTCAACTCGCTGAAAATCGTGGAGAGCGCCGCGAGGCACAGGAATTTCACGCGCGCCGGCGAGGAGCAGTTCATCACCGCTTCCGCCGTCAGCCAGCGCGTGAAAAGCCTGGAGGATCAGCTTCGCTTCAAGATCTTCGAGCGTGGCGGCAACGCCGTGTCGCTGACGCCGGAGGGCGAGACCTATGTCGCGCGCGTGCGCGAGGCGCTGGAGCGCATCGTGGCGGCCAGCATGGAGGCCACCGGCCAGTCGCAGGCGCATGTGCTGCGCATCTGCGTGCTGCCGACTTTTGCGGCGCGCTGGCTGTTTCCGCGGCTTTCGGCCTTCCAGCATCAATATCCCGAGATCGAGATGCGGGTGTCGACCTCTTACGCCACGCATGAATTCTCGAATTCCGAATACGATCTCGAAATCCGTTACGGCGACGGCAACTTTCCCGGCCTCACGTCGGAACTGCTGTTCAAGGAAGATCTGACGCCGGTGTGCAGCCGCAAGCTCTTCCATGAGGTGCTGGGCAACAAGCCGCTGTCGAAGGTGGTGCCGGAGGACCTGCGCTACTTCACGCTGCTGCATTCCGATACCTGCACGCAGAACTGGCAGTCATGGCTGGGCTTCGCCGGCGCGAGCTTCGTGCTTGGCGAAACCAGGAGCGTCTATTWCGATAGCTGCATGATGTCCTACGAGGCGGCGAATGCCGGAATGGGCTTTGCCGTCGCCAACCGAGCCTATATGGCAAGCGACATCCGCGCCGAAAGGCTGGTGGCGCCCTTCGCGGTCCACCATCCCAACACGGCGGGCTGGTATTTCGTCAGCCCCATCAAGGCGCTCGGCGCCCGCAAGGTCGAGCTGTTCAAGCAGTGGATCATGGCCGAGGCGGCGCTGACGCAACGCCAACTCGACGTCGAGATCGCCGGCGGACAGCAGGGCCGCTCGGCGCTGGCGTGAGAGCCAGGATTGCCGCCTACCAGCGTTGGCGCACTTCTTGCTCGACGCCTCCAGTACCCAACCGTCGGCACCGGTCGCCACTTCGTGCATCAAGACACGACATCCAAGGCACGCGAAGGCGGACCCCGGCGGATTTCAGGATTTTTCAGTGATCTTTCCGCTTATAGCCGGCTACCGCGATCACGCCATGACGCAACGTCGAGACTCAGCTATGTTGGATCGTGCGGCGGGCCTGATTTTCCCGCTTGGCCGGCGCTACCCAGCTTCCTCCCAAGCAGCGCCGGCCTTCTTCGTTTCAGGCCGACAACAATTGAACCCGCCCCCTGCCCTATTGCTTCGGCGCTGTACCCTGCTGGTCTCCGCCGGTGGTCGATTTCGGCACCGGGTTCTTGTCGACCTGAGGGTTCCGGTTGACTTCATCGCCCGGTGCCTTGGTGGGCTGCACGCTGTTGTCRCAGGCGGCGAGCACGAGCCCTGCCGCGAGAGCCAGCAGTACAGGAAGTTTCTTCATGACGACCTCCTCTCGTTCGCCCCTTTCATGAAGGGCAAACGAGGCGATAGCGGTTTGGTTGCGTGGACGGTGGTTGCGTAGGCGGGTGGGAACCAACAAGCCCGCGTCCGGTTGAAATCCCGAGCCAATCGAACGCAACGAGGAACTGATCATGGTCCGCCTTCTGCTTGCCGGCCTTTTTGCCTACACCGCCTATCGCGTTGCCGTGAGGATCATCGACGAGGTGCCGGGAAACGTCGCGCCGCTGGATATGCCGAGCGACGAAAGGCGCAGGCTACGGCGGCAGTCGGCCGCGATGGGGGTGGAACCGAAGCGGTAGTTGCCTCGGGGGCAAGGTAGCCGCGTAATCCCCTCTCCGGCCGCTTCGCGGCCACCTCTCCCCGCTCGCGCGGGGCGAGGAAATTATTGCGAACAAAGCGGAAACGATGCTTGATGGGCGATGAACATCGCCGCCCATGATTCGTCCTTCGAGACGCCCGCCTATCTTGCCCGGCTGAATGACGAGCAGCGGCTGGCGGTCGTGCATGGCGACGGCAAGGTGACGACGCCGCTGCTGGTGATCGCCGGCGCCGGCTCGGGCAAGACCAACACGCTGGCGCATCGCGTCGCCCATCTCATCGTCAAGGGCGCCGATCCGCGCCGCATCCTTTTGATGACCTTCTCGCGTCGCGCCGCGGCCGAGATGGCCAAGCGCGTCGAGCGCATTGCCGGCGAGGTGCTCGGCCGTGACGCGGCGGTCATCGCCGACGCACTGGCCTGGGCAGGCACGTTCCACGGCATCGGCGCAAGGCTGTTGCGCGATTATGCCGAGCAGATCGGGCTCGATCCCGCCTTCACCATCCATGATCGCGAGGATTCGGCCGACCTGATGAACCTTGCCCGGCACGAGCTGGGATTCTCGAAAACCGAAAGCCGTTTCCCGACCAAAGGCACCTGCCTACAGATCTATTCACGGGCCGTGAATGCGCAGGCGCCGCTTGGCGAAGTGCTGGGCTCCGCCTTCCCCTGGTGCGCGGCATGGGCCGACCAGCTCAAGGAGCTGTTCGCGGCCTACGTCGAGGCCAAGCAGGCGCAGAACGTGCTCGATTACGACGACCTCCTGCTCTACTGGGCGCAGATGGCGGCCGAGCCCGAGATCGCCGCGCATCTCGCTTCCCGCTTCGACCATGTGCTGGTCGACGAATACCAGGACACCAACCGGCTGCAGGCCTCGATCCTTTTGGCGCTGAAACCGGATGGCGCCGGGCTCACCGTGGTGGGCGACGACGCGCAGTCGATCTATTCCTTCCGCGCCGCAGAAGTGCGCAACATCCTCGACTTTCCGAAACAATTCGCAAGGCCCGCCGAGATCGTCATGCTGGAGCGCAATTACCGCTCGACAGAGACGATCCTGGCCGCCGCCAACAGGGTGATCGGCGAGGCGAGCGAGCGCTTCACCAAGAATCTGTGGACCGAGCGCCGGTCCTCGCACAAGCCGCAACTGGTCAGCGTGCGCGATGAGGCCGAGCAGGCCAACTATGTCTGCCAGGCGATCCTGGCCGAACGCGAGGCCGGCACTGCGCTGAAGGCGCAGGCGGTGCTGTTCCGCACCTCTAGCCACAGCGGACCGCTGGAGGTGGAGCTGACACGCCGCAACATCCCCTTCGTCAAGTTCGGCGGCCTGAAATTCCTCGACGCCGCGCATGTGAAGGACATGCTGGCGATGCTGCGCTTCGCCGAGAACCCGCGTGACCGCGTCGCYGGTTTCCGTGTGCTGCAGCTGATGCCGGGGATCGGCCCGTCCGCCGCCTCGCAGATCGTGGACGCCATGGCGACGTCGCTCGACGAGGCGCTCGGCCTTGCTCGCTTCCGGCCACCGCAGCGCGCCGCGCAGGACTGGCCGGTGTTCCTCGACATCTATAGCGGCTTACGCGCCGGCGCCAAATGGCCGGCGGATCTGGAGCGGATCAGGCTCTGGTACGAGCCGCATATGGAGCGCATCCATGAGGACGCGGTCACGCGCCGCGCCGACCTTCTGCAGCTCGAGCAGATCGCATCGACCTATCCGTCGCGCGAGCGCTTCCTGACTGAGCTCACCCTCGATCCACCCGACGCCACAAGCGACCAGGCCGGGCCGCCGCATCGCGACGAGGATTACCTCATCCTGTCGACTATCCACTCGGCCAAGGGCCAGGAATGGAAGAACGTCTTCGTGCTCAACACGGTAGACGGCTGCATTCCCGCCGATCTCGGCGTCGGCACCAAGGAGGACATCGAGGAAGAGCGGCGCCTGCTCTATGTCGCGATGACCAGGGCCAAGGACAGTCTGCATCTGGTGGTGCCGCAGCGCTTTTATCCGCACAACCAGGCGGCGCGCGGCGACCGCCATGTCTATGCCTCGCGCACCCGTTTCATCCCCGCCTCGATGCTTTCGGCGTTCGAGCAATCGTCCTGGGCAAGCGCCGCGCTCAAGGACGACCCGCGCCAGAGGCCGGGCGTCAAGGTCGATCTCGGCGCCCGCATGCGCGGCATGTGGAAATAGGCTGCCTGCCCTCTAGAGCGTTTCACCGTTTCACGGAAGCGGGGAAACGCTCTATCCCTTTGTTTTTACGCAATTCCGGGGCGGAAAACCGCTCACACTTTCCTGGAATTGCTCTAGCCGATTCACACGACGGACCAGGTCCGATGCGGAAAAATCGGCATGCGCGGAACCTCCCGCCGCAAGCCGCGTTGTGTGGCGTCCCTCCCCCAGACCGGAGGCTCAGCGCCTCCGCGGCCAACAAACGAGGTCCGAATGCACGACAGGACGTTCTTCACCCCGGTCGCCCTCAGCGTCGGCGCCGGCCACAAACGCATGATCGCCTCGCTGTTCGACATGCACGACTTCCTGACCGAGTTTCCGCCGTCGCGTCGCCGCCTCAGCTACGGCGCCGCGGTGAAGGCCTGCGAGGCCGCGCGGAGTGGAGGGATCTCGGCCGAGGCCGCGCGCGACGCGCTGATCACCTTCGCGGTGACGGCCGGCGTGCTCTGGCCTTCGGAGCAGCCGATTGCCTCCGTCAAGCCGGTGGCGCGCGGCCAGGGTGGCTTCGCCGCCTGACAACAAGACATTACCTTTCACGGAACCGGCCCCGGATATCAGTTCACGGGATCGCAGGCATTTCCATACCGTCATTCCGGTTTGGCGGCCGCCGGCGAAGCTTCGGCGATCGGCGCGGCCGGCTCGGCCGCCATCTCAGTGGCAAGCGCCTGCTTTCCTATCCTGCTATATCAATCGCAGCCTCACGGGGCGCGGCGGCGCAACGCCCAAATGGGAAGCGCTGAAGTGGCTGAGCCTGCTCACCGAACACGACATGCTGACGGCCGTGATGCATCAGCCGGAACCGACCCCGACCGTGGCGGGCCTGATCAGGCCCTATCTCGATGTCGAGCGCCAGGTGATCCGCCAGCATAGGCCGCTGCTCAACAGCAGCCGCCGCTGAGAGCGGTTCAGCCAAATCCCGCCGCGAAGCCGTTCAGTGGACCGTGCCGGCGATGTCGGCCGACGGCAAACCGCGCGGGCTTTCGAAGCTCACCTGGTCGCGTCCGTTCGATTTCGCCTTGTAGAGATGCTTGTCGGCGACCTGGAACATGTCGTGGTAGGTGGTTGGACCCCTGAAGGCGATGCCGCCGATGCTGACCGAGAGCGGCCATGGCTGGCCGCCGGGCGCAAACTCGGCTTCGCGGATGCGCAGCCGGATCGATTCCGCGACCAGGAAGGAGCGCGTCGCGTCGGCGCCCGGCAGGAAGACCGCGAATTCCTCGCCGCCGATGCGGCCGACAATGTCGGCGCCGCGCAGTTGCCCCTGGATCGTGCTGGCGATCAGCTTCAGCGCCTGGTCGCCGCAATCATGGCCGAGGCGGTCGTTGATCGATTTAAAATGGTCGGCGTCGACGATCAGCAGCGCGCCGGTGTCGGCGACGTCGTGGCTGCGTGCCTGTTCGAGATAGGCCTCCACCAGCATCGAGAAGGCGCCGCGATTGAAGACGGCCGTCAAGCTGTCGGTCGCCGCGACGATGCTGAGCTCCTTCTGGGCGATCGCGAGCTGGCGCATCTTCCACATCAGGAAGAACAGGAAGGAGCCACCAAGGACGAGCGGCAGGAACAGGTCCGTGAGCTTCGCCCACAGCAGTGCCTGCGGCGACAGCGAAGGGAAATTGAAGGAATCGACGAAGAACGCGGCGGCAATGAAAAAGGCAGTGCCGGCGGCGGTAACCACCACGACCCTGCCCCAACTCGTCGGGGACAAATCGATGCGCATGGCATTGCTCCCACTGCAGTTGGGCCCATTGTGCAGCGGGAGCGCAAACGAAGTCCTAATACATTAGCTTCAATGCAAGTCTGGTTAACAGGCCGCTCGATCCGCCCGCAGTGGGGACAAGCGGAAAGCCCGCCACCAAAGGCGGCGGGCTCTCCGACTGGCCGAAGTTTCTCGTCAGCGCGCCGCCGGCCGCAGCCGGCGACGCGGTAGGCCGCAGAGCCGCACGGCCGGTTAGACACTCACGTTGGCTGTTGCCTTGCGACAGTAAGTCAACGGCGCGAAATCATCAGGCAGAGCATCCTGAGATCCTTGTCATACGTTCCTTCGCTGGAGAGCACGTCGGCGCAACGCTTCTTCATCCGGGTCAGTTTCGTGCCGGACATCTGAGCCACCGCACTCTTCATGGCAGCACGGTCCGGAGTCCCGAGAGTGTTCGGCGTGCCCAGGGTGGAGAACCTTCCGACGGTGACGCCTGCATCATCACCGATGCCGAGACCAAGGATCGCGTTGGCGGTATCGCCGACATTCGCGCCAAGATTCGCGTCAACGCCGCTGGAGCCGCCGATCGACGCTGTGGCGTCCGCGTCGACACCGCCCCCTCCGCCCGCCGATGCGGCCGCGCCGGCGTTCACGCCATTCGACCCGCCGACGGACGCGCCAAGACCGGCATTAACGCCATCGCCACCGCCGACTGAGGCGCCAAGGCCGGCGTTGATGCCGCCACCACCACCGACAGACGCGCCAACACCAGCATTGACGCCGCCGGATCCGCCGACAGATGCGCCTGCCCCAACACCAAGACCCGCCGCATTCGCAGGCATGGCCAAAATGGCGACGATCGTGCCAAAGGCCAGAGTAGCGGCGGCTTTCTCAACGATACTGCGCATGACACTCTCCTTTTTCGAAGACAGCACATTCAGCACTGCAGTATGCAAGCACCGCCTGCATACAAGCGCTGAATACACGGATCAGTTACGCGTAAGGTTTCGCCCGGTTTCGCCGACCCATTCGCAAGAATGGGTTTTGGTTTGCTATTGCTTTTTTCTGCCGCCCAAAATGTATTAGTATTTTCTTAAAACTGTCTGAAACAATTCTTCGTCACGTACTCGCCTAGCTATTGCCGCGTGATCCGAAGGCGTTTCCGGCCAGATCGCTCAGGCGTAGGCGCGGCCTTCCTCCGAGCGCTGGAACAGCATCAGGTCGAGCGGCACCGAGGGCCGGCCGAGCACGGTAAGGCACATATGCGCCTGGCCGCGATGATGGGTCTGGTGGTTGAAAAGATGGCTGAGCGCTGGCGCCAGCCGCTGCGAAACGGTGCGCATGTCGGTCGTCATATAGGAAAAACGTCCGGCGAACGCCTTGTCGGTCATGCCGCCCACCCACTCGACGATCCTCCTGTCCTCGGCCTCGCGCGCCAAACGCAAGCCCGGGAAGGCGCGATAGAGGATCGCCGCAAGGTTTGAGGGCGCATCACCTTCGCCCGTAAAGCGCTTCATCCAGACGCGGTCGGTGACGAGCAGATGGTTGAGCGTGCCGAGCATCGAGCCGAAGAAGGCGCCGACGTCGCGGCCGAGTTCCTCTTCGTCGAGATCGGCGGCGGCATCATAGATGCGCGTGTTGGCCCATTGATTGTAAGCCGCAAACATCATGAAATGCTGTTTCATTCTTCCATCCGGTTCGCAACGAATCCCGTCTCTTCGTAACCCGCAGGAACCGCAATGACCATTCTGTTCTATGACCTCGTCGGCCGCGACACCGAACGCCCGTTCAGCCCGCATTGCTGGAAGACGAAGATGGCGCTGGCCCACAAGGGGCTTACCGCGACCAAGGTGCCGACGCGCTTCCTCGACGTGCCCAAGGTGGAAGGCGGCGTGTCGAAGACGGTGCCGGTGATCCGCGACGGCGAGCGCGTGGTGGCCGATTCCTTCGCCATAGCGCTCTATCTCGACGAAACCTATCCGGACCGGCCGACGCTATTCGGCGGCGAAGGCGGCAAGGCGACGGCGCGCTTCGTAGAGCGCTGGTCGCAACTCACCATCCACCCTTATGTCGCGACGGTGGCGCTGATCGACCTGCATGCTATGCAGGACGAGACGAATGGCCGCTACTTCCGCGAGGATCGTGAACGGCGCTACGGCAAGCGGCTGGAAGACGTCGTGGCCAATCGCGATGCCGGCCTCTCGGCCTTCCGCGCCGCGCTGGAGCCGCTGCGCTCGACGCTCACCTATCAGCCCTTCATCGGCGGCGCCTCGCCGCTGTTTGCCGACTACATCGTCTTCGGCGCGCTGCAATGGGCTCGCATTGCCTCGCCTTTCCAGTTGCTCGACGACAGCGACAGCATCGCGCGCTGGTTCGAGCGCTGCCTCGACCTGCATGGCGGGATCGGCCGGCAGGTCGCGGCCGCGGCGTGAACGCGGCGAGCACCGGACTGCCATGTTGCGCTATGAGATGCGGGCCGAGATTTGGGTCTACCCCGGCAAGGGCGGTTGGCATTTCGTGACGCTGCCGACGGACGTCGCGGCGCGGATCAAGGCGGCGATGACGGGACTGGCGCGCCCTTGGGGCTCGCTCGGCGTCACGGCAGTGATCGGCAAGACCAGGTGGCAGACATCGCTCTTTCCCGACAAGGCATCCGGCAGCCTGCTGTTACCGGTCAAGTCCCCGGTGCGTCAGCGCGAAGATCTCAAGGCGGGCGACAAGCCGACCCTGACCATCGAGATCGAGCTTTAGCGTCTATTCCGGCGCTCCTTGGTCGACGCGTCCTTCTCGACCAGCTTGACGCAGATCGGGTCGCCCTTTTCCATCCGGATACATTGCCATTCCGGGCCGAAGCCGAAATTCTGCTGTCCGAGCCGTGGAAAGAACAGTCCGACCAAGACGATCGCGGCAAGAACCACCGCCATGATAATGATGCCGCAGATATCGCCGCGCCTGAGATAAGGCCAGTTCATCGCCTCGGGCTCCGCTGCCGCAACGCCCCGGATTTCCGTGCGAAGCACATTCGCAGCCGCCTAATTATCCCGCAAAGGGTTCGCCTTGACCAGAACCCGCCTCCCCTGTCCCGCCTCCCCTTGGCAAGCCGCCGGGCGGCTTGTATAGAGCCCGCCACCCCAATTTCCATTCCCAAGAACAAGGACGACCCTATGGCGATCGAACGCACCTTCTCCATGATCAAGCCGGACGCGACCAAGCGCAACCTGACGGGCGCCATCACCAAGATGCTGGAAGACGCCGGCCTGCGCGTCGTCGCATCGCGCCGCGTATGGATGAGCCGCCGCGAGGCCGAAGGCTTCTACGCTGTCCACAAGGATCGTCCCTTCTTCGGCGAGCTGGTGGAATTCATGTCGTCGGCGCCTACCATCGTGCAGGTGCTGGAGGGCGAGAACGCCATCGCCAAGAACCGCGAAGTGATGGGCGCCACCAACCCGGCCAATGCCGCCGAGGGCACCATCCGCAAGGTGCATGCGCTGTCGATCGGCGAAAACTCGGTGCATGGCTCGGACGCGCCGGAGACCGCCGCGCAGGAGATCAAGTACTGGTTCTCGGATACCGAAATCGTCGGCTGAGCCGCAAACTCGAGTTCTACGGAACGGCCCGCTCGAGCGGGCCGTTTTTGTTTCGAAACGGGTGGTCGCATCCGCCGTCTGCCCTAGGTTCGATGACGTCGGCGACGAAATTACGCTGGGCGTCGCCAGCTGTGAGCGACCACCGCGCTCCGCTCGAACAGAGGGAGGGAAGCATGATCAAGCCTCATGTTTCTAAAAGTGGCGTTGCCTATCCGGACGATCTCGTCCTGCTAAAACGCATCTATGACGAGGTCTGCGAGGAGCGCGGCATCGTCATAGGGAGTCCCGAGGCGTCGGACTTGGCGATAGAGGCCATGAAGCTCTTTTCCGCCGGTATCTTCGACGAAGGGACGATCGGCCGCCGGCTTCGTGGCGGGGTGACGGAAGACGGCGGGTTCAGTCCCCGTCGCCGTAGCGGATGACCTCGACCTTCTCCCTGGTGATCAGGCAGCTCTTTGTCTTGGTCAGCGCCTTGATCTCCGGGATCAGCGCATCGATCTTCTCCGGCGCGTCGACGATCTCGACGACGATCGGCAGATCCTGCGACAAGCGCAGGATCTTGGCGGTGTGAAGCACGCTGGAACGGCCGAAGCCGAGCGGACCTCTCAGCACCGTGGCGCCGGCCATGCCCGCCTCGCGCGCCTTGATGACGATCGCCTCGTGCAGCGGCTTGCCGTCAGCGGCCCTGTCGTCCTCGCCGAAGAAGATCCTGAGCAGCGCGCATTGCGCGGGAAGTTCCATCTTCTCTTCTCCCTGATCTCTTTTAGCCCGATCACCTTTCGACCGGCAAACGATTGAGCCTGGACGCCATGAGATAGCCCAGCCATGCGGCGGCCAGCGACAGCCCGACGACACTGATGAGATAGGTCGCGGCCAGCGGCCAGTCGCCCTGAAACAGCAGGAGGAAGGTATCGAGGCTCATTGCCGAAAACGTGGTGAGCCCGCCGCAAAAGCCGGCCATGACGAAATTGCGGGCAGCCTGGCTGACCATCAGACGGCCGTCCGGCCCGGTCATCGTGGCGAAGGCCATGATGACCCACGAGCCGACGACATTGACGAAAGCGGTTGACCAAAGCGCGTTCAGGCCGAGCAGCGAGACGATGACGTAGCCCGACAGGAAGCGGGTCAGGGAACCCACAGCGGCGCCACAGCCGACCGCCAGATAAAGCCGCATCGCCGTCTGCCTGTCCACCATCGCTCAGCCCGCAGCCCCGGTGGCTGAACCAACCACCCAGGTGGTTGAACCAACCACCCAGACCACCGCCCAAAAGCCGAGGGCGACGAACAGCACGCACAGCGCCGCCGAAGCGACGACGTTGAAGGCGGCGAGCCGCCCTTCGCCGTCGAGCCCGAGGTTCAGCGTCTGCAGGCAGAAGGACGACACGGTCGTATAGCCGCCGAACAGGCCGACGACGACGAGGTCGCGGACGAGATCGCTGGCGAAGATGCCGCCGACGGACCGCGCCGCGCCGGCGAAGGCGCCGATGGCAAGGGCGCCGGAGACGTTGACCGCCAGCGTGCCCCAGGGAAAGGTCTCGCCGACGCCGCGGCCGACCACGCCGGACAGGAAAAAGCGGCAAACGCCGCCGAGGAAACCGCCGATCAGGACCAGGGCGCAAGCCGCAAGGGTCATCGCTTCAATGCCTTTCCAAACGCGATTCCGCACCGGAATCACTTCACGAAATCAGGCATGATACGAGCGGGAAAACAAATCCTGCCGCGCAAGAGCACGCCTGGCAGGAGTCATCAGCCACAAGGGCGGTTTCGGGGGAACCCCATCCCCATTTTCGAACGAGCCTAGGCAGTCGCGGCGGCGCGGTCAATTGCTACGTGGCTGAATGAAGGCGGAACCGTCGAGACGGGTCGGCCTGTGGGATGCTTCACCGTTTCGTGGAAACGGCGAACCCGTTCTGTCGCTTTATTTCCGGACGAAAAACCGGGTCTCGCTTTTCCTGGAACCACTCAAAAAGCCCGCCGCCCCTCCCGGCGGGCAAAAGATCATTTGGCTTGACGGTCTTTCACATTCGCGTGGGCGTTCGCCGCCTCGGTGTCAGTGGACGGCGTCTTCGTCTCCTCGCCGGTAAACGGACTGCCCTGTCCAGGCGCAAGGTCGCCGCTATGGCCGGCCTTGTTGGTCTGGAAGGGCTGGCTGTCGGGGCTGAGGCCATGCTGCGTGGCATTGAACAGATGGTCGTCCGCGCGGGCGAAACCGGCGAAGGCAATCAGCGATACGCCTGTGACTGCGAGAATGAGCGTGTGCTTCTTCATATCTGGTCTCCATTGAGTGCCAGATCGATCCTGCGCATTCGGCCTGGCGGTTTGAGTGAAGGGACGTTCGTCCCTTTGCCTGCCCGCCATCTGCATAAGTCAACGCTTGGCGCCGCCGGTTTATTCCGGCGAACACAGTTTCCAGGGTGAAAAGATGCGGCTGTCCTTTTCTGCGATGGCAAGCTTCGCGCGGTCGAGCCGGCGCGCGACGTCAGCGCGCCATTTTCAGCAGCACCGTCTGCGGCTTCCCGGCCAGCGGATCGAGCTGGCGGCTTGTGTCGGTGATGAACATCAACCGTTCGCCGACCGTGATGCGCGCCTGCAGAGCGTAGGTCCGGTCCTTCTGGATCGCCTCGGGATCGAAGCCGATGTCGAACTTGATCGGCACCTGGCCGGTGGGCGCTATCCTGCGCTTGGCGATCACGGTCGCCGGCGCATCGGCCAGCGAGACATCGGCGAGCTCGATCATGAGCACGGCATCCGGCGGCAAGGCGATGCGCTCGCGATAGGTCACCTCGCCCGCGATCGTCTTCTCGCCGGCCTCGGTCACTTCCGGCACGGCAAGCACGCCGACGACCAGCGGCACCAGCCCGAAGATGAAGAACTCCGCGATGCGGTCCAGCATGACCCTGCTCCGCCAAGCAAATCAAACCAACCGGCAGGCTTGGGAAGGATTGCGGTCGTTCGATGGCCGAACGGGAGTTTTTTCTGATGCATGTCGTTGCCCCGGAACCGCTGCGCACTTCTGGGCGACATGCATTTTTTGATGCATGTCGTTGCCCCAGAACCGCTGCACACTTCTGGGCGACATGCATTATTCGCCCTGTTTCTTCCAGCGGTCCGCCGCGCGATCGTCGGCTTCCTTGGCCTCTACCCAGCCGCCCTCGGTGCCGTCGGCGCGATGTTCCTTCTTCCAGAAGGGGGCGCGCGACTTCAGATAATCCATCAGGAAATTCGCAGCTTCGAAGGCCGCCTGCCGGTGCGACGAGGCCGCGACCACCAGCACGATGTTCTCGCCCGGCGCTATCTTGCCATGCCGATGGATGACGGTGAGCCCCTGCAGCGGCCAGCGCTCAGTCGCCTCGGCGGCGATGCGGCCGATCTCGGCCTCCGCCATGCCGGGATAGTGCTCCAGCTCGAGCGCCGACAGCGCGCCCTGCTCGTCACGGCAAAGGCCGGAAAAAGTGACCACGGCGCCTATATCGGTCCTGCCGACGGTCAGGCCGGCGATCTCGGCGGCGATGTCAAAGTCCTCGCGCTGGATGCGGATGGCGGGCACAACGCCGGCCATCTCAGCCCCCGGTCATCGGCGGAAACAGCGCGATCTCGCGCGCGCCGGCGATCTTCTCGCGGTGGCCGACATGTTCCTGGTTGATGGCGACGCGGATGACGTCCGGATACCGCAGCGCGTTCTCATACTCCTCGCCGCGCGACTTCAGCCAGCGCAGCAGGTCGGCGACCGTCTCGATGCCGGAAGGCAAGTCGACATCCTCTTCCGGCTTGCCGATCCGCTCGCGTACCCAGGCGAAATAGATGAGCTTCGTGGACATCTCACTCGTCCATGATGTGCTTGAGGCCGGCGCGGAAATAATCATAGCCGGTGTAGAGCGTGACGAGGGCCGCGACCCACAGAAGCACCAGGCCGATCTGGGTGGTCAGCGGAAAGATCTTGTCGCCGGCCGGGCCGACCAACAGGAAGGCGATGGCGACCATCTGGATGGTGGTCTTCCATTTGGCGAGTTGGGTCACCGGCACCGACACTTTCAAGGCGGCCAGATATTCGCGCAGGCCCGAGACCAGGATCTCGCGGCACAGGATGATGATGGCCGCCCACAACGACCAGCCGGCGATGCCGCCATGGCGGTCGGTGTCGGCGGCAAGCAGGAGCAGGCAGGTGGCGACCAGCAATTTGTCGGCGATCGGATCGAGCATCTTGCCGATGTTGGAGGTCTGTTGCCAGGCGCGCGCGAAATAGCCGTCGAAGTAATCGGTGATCGAGGCGAGCAGGAAAATGACCAGCGCCGACCAGCGGGCGAAGTCGGACGACTTCAGATGTCCCTCAAGAAAAAAGCACAGCACGACCAACGGCACCGCGACGATGCGAGCATAGGTGAGGATGTTCGGCAGGTTGAACGCGCGTTGTGCCATGTCGTCTCGGGAAATCTCCTCCGCCAGACGTACTCAAATCAGAAGCGAATGTAGGGGGTCAACAGGCGAGATTCGATTGACCAGGGAAAAATAGCATTTGTGTCTACCGGGGCCTCTGCGGCCCATCGTCCGATCTGTCAAACTTCCGTGCTCGAAACCGGCCTTCAGCTCTCGTGGAAGTGATTGTAGACCAGCTTCGCCACATGCTCCGAAATGCCGTCGACCTTGATCAGGTCCTCGACCGCGGCGCGGCTGACCGCCTTGGCAGTGCCGAAGGCGAGCAGCAGCGCGCGCTTGCGGCCGGGGCCGATGCCGGCGATCTCGTCGAGCGGGCTCTTGACCATCTCTTTCTTGCGGCGAGCACGATGCGAGCCGATGGCGAAACGGTGGACCTCGTCGCGCAGGCGCTGGACGAAATAGAGCACCGGGTCGCGCACCGGCAGCATGAAGCTTTCCCTGCCCTTGACGAAGAAGCGCTCGCGGCCGGCGTCGCGGTCCTGGCCTTTAGCGATACCGATGGCGACAACCCGGTCCTCGACGCCGAGGTCGGCCAGGATCTGGCGCACGGCCGTCATCTGGCCCTGGCCGCCGTCGATCAGGATGACGTCGGGCCAGGCCGGAAAGCCGCCATTGCCGGCGACCAGATCCTCCTCGCCGGCTTCGTCCTCGACGGTCGGGCCGGGCTGGACGTCGCCATGCTCCTTGAGCAGCCGCGAAAAGCGCCGCTGCATCACTTCGCGCATCATGCCGAAATCGTCGCCCGGCGTGATCTCGGTCGAGCGGATGTTGAATTTCCGGTACTGGTTCTTCACGAAACCTTCCGGGCCAGCCACGACCATGGCGCCGACCGCGTTGGTGCCCATGATGTGCGAGTTGTCGTAGACCTCGATGCGCACCGGCGGCTTTTCCAAGCCGAAGGTGTCCGCAAAACCCTTGAGCAGCCGGGCCTGGGTCGAGGTCTCGGCCAGCCTGCGGCCGAGGGCCTCGCGTGCATTCTGCAGCGCGTGATCGGTCAGGTCCTTCTTCTCGCCGCGCTGCGGCACCGAGATCGTGATCTTGCGGCCGGCATGCGTGGAGAGCGCCTCGGCGAGCAGTTCCTGCTCCTGCGCGGTCTGCGACAGCAGCAGCGTCCGCGCCGGCAGCTTGTCGTCATAGAATTGCGCCAGGAACGAGCCCAGCACCTCGGCCGGCTCGAGCGCCGGATCGGCCTTGGGGAAATAAGCGCGGTTGCCCCAATTCTGGCCGGTGCGGAAGAAGAACACCTGGATGCAGGTCTGGCCGCCTTCCTGGTGGATGGCGAAGACGTCCGCCTCCTCGACCGTCTGCGGGTTGATGCCCTGATGTGCCTGCACATGCGAGAGCGCGGCAAGACGGTCGCGGTAGATGGCGGCGCGCTCGAAATCGAGTTCTTCGGAGGCCTGCTGCATGGCGGCCGAGATTTCGGTCTTCACCTTCTGGCTGCGGCCGGAGAGGAAATCCTTGGCTTCCGCGACCAACTCGGCATAGCCCTCATGCGAAATCTCGCCGGTGCAGGGACCGGCGCAGCGCTTGATCTGGTAGAGCAGGCAGGGCCTTGTGCGGTTCTCGTAGAAGGAGTTGGTGCAGCTTCGAAGCAGGAAGGCGCGCTGCAGCGAATTGATGGTGCGGCCGACCGCGCCGGCGGAAGCGAAGGGGCCGAAATAGTCCCCTTTTCGCGATCGCGCGCCGCGATGCTTGTAGATGCCGGGCGAGACATGGTCACCGGTGAGCAGGATGTAGGGGAACGACTTGTCGTCCCGCATCAGCACGTTGAAGCGGGGCCTCAGCCGCTTGATGAGGTTGGCCTCGAGCAGCAGCGCCTCGATCTCGGTGCGGGTGACGACGAACTCCATCGTCGCCGTCTCGCGCACCATGCGGCCGATGCGGGCGGTGTGGAAACGCCCCTGCGCATAATTGGTGACGCGCTTCTTCAGGCTGCGCGCCTTGCCGACATAGAGCACGTCGCCGGCAGCGTTCATCATGCGATAGACGCCGGGCTGGTTGGGCAGCCGCTTGACGAAGGTCTGGATCACCTCCGCACCGACCATGCCGTCGGCGTCGCCGGCATGCGGCGTCCAGTCGATGGCCGTGAAGGCGACTTCGGGGCCGGTCGGGATCGACTCCGGTTCGACGATCTCCTCCGCCGCCTCGTCCTCGATGTCGAGATCGACATCGGGCGGCAGGTCGTCGGCGGCGCCGTTGCGTTTATGTCTTTGGGCTGTGGGACTCATTCCACCATGCCTGTCACATCGGGCGTCTGCCATGCAAGATGCTGGCCGCCGTCGAGCGCGATCATCTGGCCTGTCACCGAGCGCGCCTGCCAGAGATAGCGGATCGTGGCGCCGAATTCGGGCAATTGCGGGCCACGCTTCAGGATCAGGCCCTCGACTTGTTTGCCGAAGTCATCATCGTCCTGGCGCTTGTTCTTCAGCGTCGGACCGGGGCCTATGGCGTTGACGCGAATGCGGGGCCCGAGCGCCTGCGCCAGCATCTGCGTTTGCGTCCAAAGCGCCGATTTCGACAGCGCATAGGAGAAATAGCGCGGCGTCGGCCGCCAGACGCGCTGGTCGATGACGTTGACGATCAGCCCCTCCTCGCCTTCGGGCAGGGCATGGGCGAAGTGCTGCGCCAGCAGCGCCGGCGTCTTGACATGGATAGCGAAATGGCGGTCCCAGGCCCGCCAGTCGAAATCCTCCACGCGGTCGTCGACGAACAGGGACGCATTGTTGACCAACAGTGTGACAGGGCCGAGCGCGGCCTGCGCCCTGCCGATGAGATCGCCGACAGCATCCATGTTTGTGAGGTCGGCGACGACCACGGCGGCGCGACCGCCCTGGCCCATGATCTTCCGCACCAGCGCCTCGGCCTCGTCGCTTGACCGGTTGGCGTGGATGGCGACGGCGAAGCCATTGGCGGCCAGATCCTCGACGATCGCCTTGCCGATCCGCCTTGCTCCACCCGTCACCAGCGCGACGGCCGTGGCTTGTCTCATGGTGTCAATCCTCAATCGGCTTCACGATTCCGGGAAGCCGGCACAATATGACGGGCCAAGCGTTAAATGCCGTTTCCACCTGGGGCAGGAATGTGGCAAAGCGGCCCGGATGCGCTTGCGCCCCGCCGGATTCGGGGCGCCACTCACCGCAATATATGTCGCTGGACCCCTTGAACCAAGCGGTGTGCAGCGCAACATGTTTAACCTGCTGACATTCGCTGTTGCGAAGATGCAACGTCACTTTTCGGCCTCATTCGCGCCGGGGAATGACCCAAGTTCAGGTTCGCTTCAGCCGCATTTCAGCACGACATTTGGAACCGTTGAGCGCCAAGCCCGTTTATCCCCCCGGACGGGCCGGGGCGTTTCATGAACAAACAAGCCTAAGTGTCTTGTGGCTTAAGGAGTATATAATGAAGACCAATCTCAAATTCGCGCCGCTCGCCGCTGCGCTCGGGCTGTTCGCCCTTGGTGGTACCGCCTTTGCGGCCGACGTCGTTTCCGAAGAGCCGCCGGCTCCCGCCCCGGTTGCCGAGCTTCCGGTCGCTTCCTGGGCCGGGCCCTATGCCGGTATCAATCTCGGCTACGGCTTCGGCGGCCATGTGAAGGCCCCCGGCGTCGACGCCAAGACCAAGGGCTTCATCGGCGGCGTTTTCGGCGGCTACAACTGGCAGCAGGAGAACTTCGTGTACGGTGCTGAAGCCGACCTCGGCTACAACGRCACCAAAGGTTCGGACAACGACCTTTCGGCCAAGACCGGCATCGAAGGCTCGCTGCGCGCTCGCCTCGGCTATGYCGTGACCCCCGAAATCCTGCTCTATGGCACGGGCGGTCTGGCTGTTAAGGATCAGAAGATCGACGACAGCTTCACCGGCGTGCACGACAACAAGGCCATGCTCGGCTGGACCGCCGGTGCCGGTACCGACATCAAGATCACGGACAACGTGTTCGGCCGCGTCGAGTACCGCTACACCGACTACGGCAGCAAGAACTTCGGCGACACCGGCAAGGTCAAGTCTTCGGACAACCGCGTCACCTTCGGCGTCGGTATGAAGTTCTAAGTCGTTAGAAGCCACGACACGGAAAAGCCGGGCCATGCGCCCGGCTTTTTTTGTGCCCGTAAAACCGGCAAAGGGTTGTGCGCCCCTCGGTCAGCCCTCATGTCGACCCTTCGGCGACTTGGCCTTTGCCTTCGCCGGCAGCGTCCCGACGAAAGCCAATGCGCGGTCGAGCCAGCCGGCGAGATCGGCATCGGTTGCCGTGCCTTCCGGCGCGACGCGGATATAGCCTTCCATCGAGCGCCCGCCCATCTCCATCGTGCCCGCATGAGGAAGTGCCGCGGCGGCCGCATGCGCGTCCTTGCCGACGCGCACCAGAAGCCCGCGCTTCGAAGTACCGATCAGCATGTTGCCGTCGATCATGAAGCAGGTGCCGCCGAACATCTTCTGCTCGGTGAAGGCGCGCTTGCCGAGAGCGGCGCGCAGGCGTGCGACCATCGGGTCAGGCGCGGCACTGGTCGAGGGCTTTGCCATGCTCACCACTCCGACTTGGGTGATGTCATGCAAGCATGGAGGCGGATGGTGTTCAAGCTCRCCAATCTCCGAGGGGGGAGATCAGCTGTATCTACCCCGGCACGCTGCCTTTCAGTTCCGGGAACTTCTCATCAAACCGCGCGGCCCAGCGGACCAGACGTCCGCGGCCCTTCTCCCATTGGCCGGAAAAGCGCAGCGCCAGGTAGCCAAGCGTTGCGCGCAGCGCCATATGGCCGGCGGTGATCTTCTTCGGCAGCTTCGGCGGGTTGGCGTTGATGAGGTCGAGGGCGGTCGTGATCTTGCCCCATTGCCGATCGAGCCAGGGCTGATAGACCATCGCCTCCGGCCGCGTGCGCCGCTCATAGACCATCGACAGCGCGCAGTCGCAGATGCCGTCGGCAAGCGCCTCCAGAACCTCCGCGTCGAGCCGCTTGTCGGGATTGCGCGGGAACAGCGCGCTCTTCGACAGGCGGTTGAGATGCTGGGTGATGGCGCGGCTGTCATAGATCGAGCGGCCGTCCTCCAGCACCAGCACCGGGATCTTGCCGAGCGGATTGGCCGAGATCAGTTCGGCGGGCTTGTCCTCCGTCTTGACTGGCACGAGGTCGATGGCGATTCCGGCATAGGCGGCCGCCATGCGGACCTTCGAGCTATAAGGGGATGTGGAGGCATAGAGCAGTTTCGGCATGATCGGGTTCCCGGTTGTTTGCGGCACTGTTGACCGACCGGGGTCCGAAGGGCAACGGCCAGCGGGCCGATCCGGATCAGCCAACGCTGTTTGCCTGCGCAGGCGCGCCAACAAAAAAGCTCCCGGAAGTTTTTGCTGGCAGCAAAATTTCCGAGAGCTTTAGGAGGAGCGTCCGCTCCGACTCCGCCCGCTCTGACACCGAATTGGCGAGAGGGGTGCCTGGTGGCACCCGCCCTCACCTGTTTGCGCCAGCCAAGCGAAGCTACGCGATTACTTCTTGGCGGCCGGCTTCTTCGCCGGAGCTGCCTTCTTTACGGCTGCCGGCGCCTTGGCGGCGGCGGCCTTCAGCGGAGCCTTGGCTGCGGGCTTGGCCGCTGCCTTCGCTGCCGGCTTCTTGGCGGCGGGCTTGGCTGCTGCCTTGGCCGCCGGCTTGGCGGCTGCCTTGGCGGCGGGCTTTGCCGCGGCCTTGGCCGCCGGCTTCTTGGCGGCGGCGGGCTTGGCTGCTGCCTTGGCCGGAGCCTTGGCGGCTGCCTTCGGTGCCGCTGCCTTCTTCACTGCTGCAGGTTTCGCGGCAGCCTTAGCTGCCGGCTTCTTTGCCGGCGCTTTCGCTGCCGGCGCCTTGGTTGTCGTCTTTGCCATGCGATGCCCCTTGCGTTTTGCCAATGGTCGTGAGTGACCCGGCGTGTCTATGCATATCTGACTCGCGACTGTCTAGCCAGCGAAGCAACACAATGATTTTCAGTTATTGAATTTTGGTTACACCAAACGCATCACGTTGAAAAATTGTGAGCGAATCTGTCACTTTCGAAGTGACGGCCTGCCGCACAGATCTTCGCGCGGCTTCTATCACCCGATCATCCATCCATGCGCGGCATAAGCTTGTATCGCAAATGTGAGCAGGGCGCTCACAATAGAGTACATGCCGCCGAACGCCAGCTTCATCTTGTCCAGCGAAAACATCTACAGATGAACCTGCCAGGTGAGACGATCAAAGCTTGGACGCTTGAAAGTGAGCTTCAAGCTCATATTTCAGCCCCCGCCACCAATCTTTATTGCCGGCTTGCGTTAGCCCTGCAGACGGCGCACCGGCTCGGAGCGATGAAGATGGACGGCATAGGTGTCCCAGGGCGGCGAGACCGCGGTCGCGGCCAGCATGCGGCCGATCTCGCCGCGATGGTAACCGCCGTGCAGGACGACATGGGTCAGCATCTCCTGCCTCGTCATGCAACCCTTGTCGCCGTCGGTGAAGGTGAAGGCGACCGGGTCGGCAAGCCCTTGCTCCGAAACGGTTTCCAGATAATCGAGATACCAGCGATCGACCTCAGTCAATGCGACGCGCAGCTCGAGCGGTTGAGGCGTATCCGGCGTATTGTCGCCCGCATAGCCATGGGCGACACCCTTCAGATGCGCGGCGAAAATCCGCGACACGACATGGATGTGGTTCATCAGACGGAGCGCGGCATGGCGTTGTCCGGCGTCGCGAGCCGGACCCATTCCGGCAAGCTTCTCAACGAGCTCATCGTTCGCCCAGGCCTGATAGGCGAGCATGCCCTTCAACAAGGTCTTGGCGCTCATCTTTGCGGCCCCATTTGCGTTGGCGAAATGAATGTGAGTATCCTGTTTATATTCTCGGGAGACGGGCCAGCATGTCTACTCGCATTGCAAAGCCGGCCGCACGCATGCGCAAGCAGCCGCGCCAGGCGCGTTCGATCGCCACGGTCGAGGCAATCATCGAAGCCGGTGCTCACGTTCTGAGCGAGCTCGGCTGGGCGGGCTTTTCCACCAACAAGGTGGCGGAGGCCGCCGGCGTCAGCATCGGCTCGCTCTATCAATATTTCCCCGACAAGCTGGCTCTGGTCGAAGCGATCCGGCGCCGTCACTTCGATCATGTGCTGTCGGTGATTCGCGAAGCGGCTGCGGACGAGAAGCCGCTCAAGCAATTCGCGCGCGAGCTGGTGCGCGGCATGATCGGCGCGCACTCGATCCATCCGACGCTGCATCAGGTGCTGCTCGACGAGGCGCCGGGCGACCGCGGCTCACGCGCCGCGCATGCCTCGTTCCAGGCGCGCTATCTCGAACATTACGCGGCCGCCGTCGCGCAATATCGCAAGCGCCGCAAGGACACCGAGACGATGGCGCGCGTGCTCTCCTCGGCGGTCGAGGGCGTGATCCACAACGCGGYACGGCGCAACATGCTCGATGCGCCGGAGCTGCAGAAGCAGCTCATCGAGCTGATCTGCGCGTATGTGTCCGGCCAAGGCGTGCGCCTGTGACGACGGCGATGTCCCGCGGTCCACACGGTGCCCAGGATAGATCGGACTAATTTTTTGCACTGTGTCGATTCCGCCGATCCTCGTTCGTCGTAGGATCGAAGCAACCCGATCGAAAGGAAGATACTGATGCGCTTCATGATGCTGATGATCCCCGGCGGCTATGCGACCGCGGCTCCCGACGTGATGCCGAGTGCCGAGGCGGTGGAGGCGATGATGAAATACAATGAGGAGCTGAAGCGGGCCGGCGTTTTGCTTGCGCTCGATGGGCTGCATCCGCCGTCAGTTGGGGCGCGGGTGTCTTTCAAGGGCGGCAAGCCGGTTGTCACCGACGGGCCCTTCGCGGAGGTCAAGGAAGTGCTCGGCGGCTACTGGATGATCGACGTACGTTCGCGCGAGGAGGCCATCGAATGGGCCCGCCGCTGCCCCGCCGGGGACAATGACGTCATCGAGGTCCGCCGCGTTCAGGAGATGAGCGATTTTCCCGAGGATGTCCAGAAGGCGGCCGAAGGTTTCAGCGGGCTGAAGAGTTGACCGCAGCCGCGGCCATCGAAGCGGTCTGGCGGATCGAGCAGCCGAAGCTCGCCGCCAGGCTCACTCGCACCCTGCGCGATGTCGGGCTGGCCGAGGAGGTGGTGCAGGATGCCTTCGTGCTGGCGCTGGAGCGCTGGCCCCGCGACGGCATTCCGCATAACCCGGCCGCCTGGTTGACCCGGGTCGCCACCAACCGGGCGCTCGACCGGCTGCGCCGTACCGTGCTGATCGATGGAAAGCATCGGCAGCTGGCCGTCGATCTTGCGGAGCTGGAGCGCGCGATGCCCGACATCGAGGCGGCGCTCGATGAGGATATCGACGACGATCTGTTGCGCCTGATCTTCACCTCTTGCCATCCGGTGCTGCCGGCAGAGCAGCGCGCGGCCCTCGCCTTGCGGATGCTCGGCGGGCTGTCGACGCCGGAGATCGCACGCGCCTTCCTGGTGCCGGAGGCCACCGTCGCCCAGCGCATCGTGCGCGCCAAACGGACACTACGCGACGCTGGCATCGCCTTCGAGACGCCGCGCGGGCAGGAGCGGCGCGAGCGCCTGGGCGCCGTCCTGGAAGTGATCTATCTGATCTTCAACGAGGGCTATGTCGCGTCCTCCGGACCGGACTGGCTGCGAGCCGATCTCAGCGGCGAGGCCCTGCGCCTCGGCCGCCTGCTCGCGACGTTGATGCCGGAGCAACCGGAGGTGATCGGACTCCTGTCGCTCATGGAGCTCAGCGCCTCACGCTTTGGCGCCCGCACCGACGGGGCGGGCAATCCGATCCTGCTGCCGGATCAGGATCGCAGCCGCTGGGACTGGTCGCTGATCCGGCGCGGCCTCGACGGGCTGAAACGCGCGATGACGCTCACGCCGACGCCAGGTCCCTATCAGCTGCAAGCGATGATTGCCGCCTGCCATGCCCGCGCGGTGAGCGCGGCCGACACCGACTGGATCGCGATCGCCGCTTATTACCAGGCGCTCGCGCTGGCGGCCCCCTCGCCGATCGTCGAGGTCAACCGTGCGGTCGCGGCCGGCATGGCGTTCGGACCGGCGCAAGGACTGGCCATCGCCGATGCGTTGCGGGACGAGCCGCGGCTCAAGGATACGCATCTGTTGCCCACGGTGCGCGGCGACCTGTTGGCCAAGCTCGGACGGATGGAGGAAGCGCGCGCGGAGTTTCGCCGCGCCGCCGACCTGACCGGCAATGAGCGGGAGCGCGCGCTGCTAATGGCGCGGGCTGGCCCGAGCTTGACATAGGGTAGGAAGTTAAGTGCCCGGCTGTGTCGAGATTCAGGTCAGGCCGAGTCGAGAATGACGGCGTCCGAGAACCGGAGCGGAGCGTACTTAAAGTACGTGAGCACCGGAAGCGGAGGGCGCCGCCATTCGCAGGCCGGCATCACCTGAATATCGGCACAGCCTACCGCAGCACACGGCAACGGCCGTTATAAACCAGCCAGCGGTCGAAGCCCGAGACGCAGAACTCGACATTGTCGCCGATCGAGGCAAAGCCCTGGCCTTCCTCGATCAGATAGAAGATCGAGCGGTCGCGGCCGTCCGACAGGTTGACGGTGGCGCGGCAATAATGGCGGCCGATCGGCCACTCGTCGCTCGCCGGCTCATAGCGATGCTGGCGGATGTTGCGGAAATCGGTGATCGCGACGTCCGGCAGATGCGGCACGTGATGCACCTGATAGGAGAAGCGGTCGGTGATCTTGTTCAGCACCCAGCTTTCGCCGCAGACGCTGCCATCGTCACCGCTGTAAACGGAAAGGTCGGCGGCCTGCGCCGCCTGGGTAAAGCCCAGCGGAGCGGCAAAGGGAGTGGACAGCGCAACCAGCGCGGCAAGGGCGGAATGGACGAAGCGAGTCATGACAGCCTCTCGAGGTCGGTTCTGCGCACTGTGCGGATTCGCTTGGCGGCGGTCAAGCGGTCGCGAAATAAAGGTTTTTCGGAAGAGACTTTTGGGGGTTTCCGCAAACTTCGTTCCAGGCTTCATCCGTCCATCAAAACGTGGCGGCAAGCAGCAGCCCGCCGATGACGGCAATGTTGATCAGGAACGCGTTGCGCTGCACCTGGCGCTCCGGCTCCGCGCTCGCCCAGAAACGCAGCAGCATCGCGTTCGCCACCAGGGTGAAGACGACCAGCGCGCCGGCGGCCAAGGACCGGGCC
The DNA here is from genome assembly GCF_001854795.2 of Mesorhizobium sp. LCM 4577. Taxonomy (NCBI): domain Bacteria; kingdom Pseudomonadati; phylum Pseudomonadota; class Alphaproteobacteria; order Hyphomicrobiales; family Phyllobacteriaceae; genus Mesorhizobium; species Mesorhizobium sp. LCM 4577. The sequence continues at coordinate 93,667 of NZ_MDDU01000054.1, forward strand.
ATGCCGATGGCAAGCAGGAGACCCGCGATGACCTCGATCGCCGAACCGACGGCCAGCATCAAGGCCGGGGCCGGGAATTTCTGCGCGGCCAGATAGTCGCGCATCGCCCCGAATTTCAGGAAATGCTCGATGCCGGCGAAGACGAACACGCCGCCGATAAGGAGAGCGCCAAGCGCTTGAATGGATTGAACAGGCATGGCGACCTCCTCTCGATGATATACGTCGCTCCGCTCAGGCCTCGGGGACGAAGGCCGGGTTGTGGACGACTTCCCACAGGTGATCGTCGGGATCCTGGAAGTAGCCCGCATAGCCGCCCCAGAAGGTTTTTTGCGCCGGCTTGACCACGCGCGCGCCGGCCCTCACGGCCTCGGCCATCACGGCGTCGACCTCGGCCTCGCTGCCGACATTGTGGCCGATGGTCAATTCGGTCGGGCTGCGGCCGCTTTGCGGCACCGTGGCGTCGTGGGCGATGCTCGAACGCTCGAAGATGGCGAACTTCAGGCCGCCGGCGAGATCGAAGAAGGCGACGGCGCCATGCTCGAATTCGCGGCCRATGATGCCTTCGGTGGGCAGGCCGAGGCCGTCGCGATAGAATTTGAGGGAGGCTTCCAGATCGTCGACGCCGAGCGTCAATACGGTGATGCGAGCTTTCATTTCTCTCACTCCTTTCTATATTCGTGACCACAGCCGCAAACGGATGCGGTTCTGATGCGAGCGCGTGAAGCGCGTTGAAGTTCCACCCGTTTTGTCATGGATGACGTGGCCGGCATTGAATATTTCGGCCAAAATAACCGTTGCACCGATCCGGCAACTCCCGCTGGAGCAGATCGGAGAGAGAATGGAACCGGTCCTGGCGCAGACCACCGGCTTGTTTAGCGAACGGCCCGTCGCTGGCGGCCTGGCCGCTGCCTTCTGTGCGGTCTGGGTCCACCGCATGGACGAGCGCGCCGTTCCACCCATCCTCATCACGCCGGACGCAACGATCGACCTGCAATGGATCGACGGCCGCTTCCGCGTGGCCGGACCGGACAAGGAGCCGCAGATTGAGCGGCCTGCCGCCGGCGCGGTGATCGTGGGCTTCCGCTTCCGTCCGGGCGCCGCCGCCGGCTGGTTGGGCGTGCCGGCCGGCGAGATCGTCGGCGGGCGGCTCGACCTCAGCGATTTGTGGGGCACGCGTTGTCGGGAGCTTTCCGACCGCATCAGACCGACGCCCAACCTCGCCGACCTGGTTCGTCACCTGGAAGAGACGATCGGAGGACGCACGGAAGGACGCGACGCGCTCGACCCGCAGATGGATCGGGCCTTCGGCGTCATCCACGAAGGTTTGCCTCCGGAAACGCCACTGGTTCCGTTCCTGCAACGCCAGCTGCATATGAGCGAACGGACGCTGCGACGCCGCTTCGAGGACGCCTTCGGCTATGGCCCGAAGACGCTCGACCGCATCCTGCGCTTTCACCGGTACCGGCGCCTGCAACGACAGCAAAGCGATGCCTCTACCGCGCTGCTGGCGGTCGAGGCCGGCTATACCGACCAGGCGCATCTGATCCGTGAAAGCCGGCGGCTGACCGGCGTGACCCCCTCGGCGCTGGCTTAAAGCGACGCGGACGCCCTACTCGCCTGCCAACCACTCCAAGGTCCAGCGCGACGGCTGCCGGACGGCGAGTACCTTGTGCAGGGCCGGCAGCAACAGCCGCAATTCGCTCTCCAGCGTATAGGGCGGATTGACCACCACCAGCCCGCTGCCGTCGAGACTGGGCTCGTCCGAGGCGGGCCGTATCTCGAAGGCGATGTCGAGCAGCTTCGGGATGGCGGTCTCCTTCAGCGCCGCGCGGAAAGCGGTTACCGCCTTGCGATCCTTGATCGGATACCAGAGCGCGTAGATACCGCCCGGCCAGCGCCGGTGCGCCTTGCGCAGCCCTTCGACGAGCCGGGAGAACTCGCCCTCCTCCTCGAAGGGCGGATCGATGAGGACGAGGCCGCGCTTTTCCTTCGGCGGCAATTGCGCGCCGAGCGCCAACCAGCCGTCGAGCTCGATCACCCTTACCTGGAAATCGCCGGCGAAAACCGATTTCAGCCGCGCGGCATCCTCGGGGTGCAGCTCGACCGCCGTCAACCGGTCCTGGTTGCGCAGGAGATGGCGCACGATCAGCGGCGAGCCGGGATAATGCTTGAGCCCACCATCGGGATTTTGCGCGCGCACAGCTTCCAGATAAGGCTGAAGCAGCGCCGCCGCTTGCGGCTCGAGCATCGCCTCGGCCAGCCGCCCGATGCCGCCCTGCCACTCGCCGGTCTTGCCGGCCTCCACCGAGGCAAGATCGTAGCGGCCGACACCGGCATGGGTATCAATGACGCGAAACGCCTTGTCCTTCTGCTTGAGGTATTCAACGAGGCGCGCGAGCACGGCATGTTTGACGACATCGGCGAAATTGCCGGCGTGGTAGGCATGGCGATAGTTCATGCGCGCCGACCTCCAAGGAGCATGATGTCGACCGAAAACCGCTTCACACTTTTCGGCATCATGCTCGTGGCGAACCGTTGCGGCCCCAGCGCGGCGGTGGCGGCTGCGAATTGGGATTCTGTGGGCGGCCTCCGCCGCCGCGTCCGAAGACAAGCGACAGCACCAGCCCGGCAAGGCCTACGCCCATCAGCGTATAGCCGGCCGGCTCAGCGCGTTCGTCGATCGAGCCGGTGCCGGCGCGCAGGATGAGATCGACCGCACGCATGTCGATGCCGTCGGCATCTCCGGGGCCGACCGTGAAGACATAAGGACCGGGCGCGACCCTATCGATGACGCCTGCCTCGTCGCGAAAGATCTTGTCGGGCAGTTGCGGGCTGGCCTCGCGCGGATTGTCGGTGTGGTTGAAGGAGAGCGCCGAGGCCAGCGCCGTGCGGCCGCCGCTCGCCGCGGTCAGCGTTAGCACCGCGCGCTGCTGGCCGGCGACGCGCTCGGCCCGCGCGGTCAAGTCGACCAGCACCCTCACCGGGGCGTCGCCTGCGGCGAGCTGCACGGTGACCGGCCGGAAGCGGCCGCCCTCATAGACGCGGTAAGTGCCGATCGCATGGCCGGAAAAATTGCTCATCGCCCAGGGATAGAAGATGCCGATGGCGGCACCGGCGATGAGGAGAAGGACTGAGAGGAAGCGCATTCAAACCCTTGGTTGTTTTCTTCGGTGCGCGGCTGGCCGCCATTCTGACTAGCGGCTTTCGCTTCGGGCAGCTTCGCGGACGCGCTCCATCTCGTCCAGAAACATTTCCAGGCCAAGCTCGAAAGTTTTGTCGAAGCCGGCCGCGCCGAAATAGGCGCCGGCCTTCACGACGCTCGGATAGTCGCGGGCCAACTCCTCTTCGCCGACGGTGGTGACCGCCGACGGCCCCTTGGCGTAACCGGCCGTCTCGTCGAGGATCGCGCCCATCAGATAGTAGCCGGCGGCGCGGAACAGGCGGGCGCTGAGCTCGGGACCGAAGCCGCCATCCTCGAACAGGCCGATGATGGCGTTGAGCTTGGCAAGGCAGGGCGGCGAGTTCATGCGGTAGACGACGATGAACGGCGCGAAGGCCGGATGCTCGGTGGCGACACGGCGGAATTCCTGCATGCCGATGCGGGCCCGCTCGCGCCAGGGCAGGCTGTCGTCGGGGATGATGAGACCGCTCATCTGCCGATCGACCAGCGCCTCGTAGAGGTGCGCCTGCGAGGGGAAGTGGTGGTAGATGCTCATCGCCTCGCAGCCGAGCCTGGCAGCGAGCTTGCGCATCGAAAAGYCGGACAGCCCTTCCCGCTCGATCACCTCGAAGGCGGCGTCCTCGATCATCTCGCGGGAAAGTTTTCCGCGGGTTCGCTTTTTTTTGCTCGGTGCATCCATGGTCGCGCTTGACAACTTACACTGTAAGGTTCATCTTCCGCATACCTTACATCGTAAGGCTAACAAAAACCAGAGGAGAACATCATGTCGGTCATTCGCATCGTCTCAACCGTGCATTCCTGCCTTCGTTCCGCCTCGCTCATCGCCGCCGCGGGCGTATTCGCCACCGTGCTGGCGTCCGGGCCTGCCCGGGCCGATGATTACGACGCCGCCCTCAAGGACATCCAGTCGACGATGGGCGGCGTGCCGAGCTTCGTCAAACAGTTCCCGAAAGCCGGTCTGCCCGGCGCCTGGGCCGAGGTCAAGGCCATCGAGCTCAGCGACAAGACGGCGCTGCCGCCGAAGGTGAAGTCGCTGATCTCGCTGGCGGTCGCAGCACAAATCCCCTGCAGCTACTGCATCTGGTCGGACACCGAGAACGCCAAGCACGCCGGAGCGACCGACGAGGAGATCCAGGAAGCCGTCGCCATGGCGGCGCTGACACGCCACTGGAGCACCATCTTCAACGGCATGCAGGTCGATTTCGACCAGTTCAAGAAAGAGATGGGCGGGGAGTAAGGGGCAGGCATCAGACGCCGTAGACGACAAAATGGCCCGCTCGGACGCGGGCCATTTTGTTGGGCCGCGACTACCCTCCGTTCGTCCATCGTCACGCGGATGGCGGCGCCTGCAGCCATCAAGCCGTTCTGCCCTCTTGCGGCGGCGGAAAAACCGTGGACGCATTCAAACAGCTATCGCTAAATTAATCAGTTTTGCCATAATGAGCCAGGTGGATGGCTATCGATGATTCGAACATAAGCGTCACGCCCTTGAGGGGACACCAGTTCATGCTCATGGCTTACCGCGGCTTAAGCCGATCCTGCCCCAACAACAATTTCCGCATGCCAATCAAGGCCTTGTCCGGTCTTTTTCTTTTAGGCGCGTTGCTGGCAACTTCCGGTTGCCAATACTTCAATTTTGGCCAATCGACTTCATTCAGCGTCTCGCAAAGCGGCAACGCCGCCTTGATTGACTTGAAGCCGAGCCGGCCAGCCCAGACAGGGAATCCGCCTCGCCCGGCTCCTGTTGCAAGCGCCAACCCTTATCTTGGGAACGCTGCTTTCGTTTGCGGCCCAAGCGGCTTCGGACAGCAGTCGCATTGCTTCGCCAGAAATTCCGGGGCTTTCGCCGAGAACATCTAGACAGGGCGCGGCAATCTCGACCTGGCGTCAAGATGGCGTTGCTTCGAGACTTGAAGGGTGACGCCGAAGGCTGCTTTCGACATGCTTGCGCAGTCCGACGAATGCAACGACGGTTACAGGGCGCTCCAAGGCAAGGCCTCACCGGCGACGGGCAGAGGAAGCACCCTTCACGGTTAACCGCTCGCGAAGGCGTGAGGTTAACAAAACGCTAATTTAGTTGACTACCCGCGATACGGGTATATCTTTATATGCGTTGGGTGTGCAATTTGGGCGAGCAGTCTGCGGTGGTGGCAACCGACTCGTGGATCGCGATTTAGGGGCGCAAGGGACGCTTAAGCGGCAGAGACATGCCGTAGAGCAACGGCCCCGCGAACTCAGAAAATTATGACGCACATCAGTGCTGGCGGTTCCGCCTATGCGGAGGAACCGCCTTTGTAACCTGGTCGGGCAAGGCCCGTCCCGGAACGGTAGTGTGTGTGCGTACGGGGTTGCCATGAATAGGGTCATCAAAGTTCTGAAGCCGGCGCTATCGGGTCGAAAGGGTATCGATCGTGGCCGAGCCCTGGTCACCGGCGGAGCGGGCTTCCTGGGTTCTCATTTGTGCGAGCGGCTGCTTGCGGACGGCTATGAAGTCATCGCCCTGGACAATTTCCACACCGGCAAAAGATACAATCTAGCCAGTATCGCGCGGGACGCCTCTTTCACCTGCATCAGCCACGACGTTGTCGATACCCTGCCGACGGATATCGTCGTCGACGAGATCTACAACCTCGCTTGCCCAGCTTCGCCACCCCACTATCAGGCCGATCCCATCCACACGTTCAAGACCAGCGTGCTCGGGGCGATCAACCTCCTGGAACTCGCCCGGCGCCACAACGCCAAGATATTCCAGGCTTCGACCTCCGAGGTCTATGGCGATCCGCTGGTGCATCCGCAGCCCGAAGGCTATTTCGGCAACGTCAACACACATGGCCCGCGCGCCTGTTACGACGAAGGCAAGCGCTCAGCCGAAACGTTGTTCTTCGACTATTCGAGAACTTACGGCCTCGACATCCGGGTCGCGCGCATCTTCAACACCTATGGGCCGCGCATGCAGCCCGATGACGGACGCGTGGTGTCCAACTTCATCGTCCAGGCGCTGCGCGGAGACGATATCACCGTCTATGGCAGCGGCACGCAGACGCGCTCCTTCTGCTATGTCGACGACCTCATCGAAGGGTTTGTTCAGCTGATGCGGTCGCCGACGGCGCCGAAACATCCGGTCAACCTCGGAAACCCCGGCGAGTTCACCGTCATGGAACTGGCCGAGCTCGTTCTCGATTGCACCAACTCCCGCTCGCGGATCGTACACAGGCCGTTGCCGGTCGACGATCCCCGACAGCGCAGGCCCGATATCAGCTTCGCCGAGCAGCAGCTCGGCTGGAAGCCAAAGGTCCCGCTGAGCGAGGGGCTGGCCTACACCGCGGGCTATTTCGAAGCCCTGCTGGGCCGCCGTCAGCCCGGAACCTCACGTGGCGGCCATTTGTCCTCCGGCGAGGCTTTGGCGCTATGAGTGCCCGACCCATCCTGGTGACGGGCGGCGCAGGCTTCATCGGCAGCCACACCTGCAAGCAGCTGGCGGCAGCCGGCTATCTGCCCGTGGTCTTCGACAATCTCAGCCGGGGCAACGAGCAGGCGGTGGCCTGGGGCCCGCTGGTGGTCGGCGATATCCGCGACCGCGGCGCGCTCGAGCGAGCCATCGCCATCCACCGGCCGCAGGCGGTGATCCATTTCGCCGCGCTTGCCTATGTCGGCGAGTCGGTCAGCGACCCCGCGGACTATTATTCGGTCAATGTCGGCGGGACGATCGCCGTGCTCGAGGCCGCACGGGCAAACGGCATCGGCAACATCATCTTCTCTTCCAGTTGCGCGACCTACGGCATGCCCGAGACGCTGCCCGTGCGCGAAACCTCGTCTCAGAACCCAATCAGCCCTTACGGCCGTACCAAGCTGATGGGCGAACAGATCATCAGGGATCATGGCTCGGCTTACGGTACGAAATACGCAATCCTGCGTTACTTCAACGCCTGTGGCGCCGACCCCGACGGCGAGCTCGGCGAATGGCACACGCCGGAAACCCATCTCATTCCCAGGGTGTTGATGGCGGCGTCCGGCATGATCGAGGCGATCGAGGTTTTCGGCACCGACTACGAGACGGCGGACGGCACCTGCGTGCGCGACTACGTCCATGTCAGCGACCTCGCCCGGGCGCACCTAAAGGCCCTGCTGCATCTGGAGGCCGGCGGCAAAAGCCTTGCGGTCAACCTTGGCACCGGCCGCGGGGTCTCGATCAGGCAGATCATGGACGCGGTCGAGCGGATCACTTCGCGGCCCGTCCCGGCCACGTACAAGGCGCGCCGCCCTGGCGATCCGGCAGGGCTTTTCGCCGACCCCAGCCTTGCCCGCGAACAGCTGGGCTTTGTGGCGCAGCTTTCCGACATCGACACCATCGTGAGGACGGCCGCTCCCTTCTTCGGGCTAGGCCCGGCCTTGCCCAATTCCGGCGTTTCGGCCGCCGCGGCGCGCGCATTGCGCGCGCCGCGTGGCGCGAGCGTCAATCAGAAACGCCGGCCCGCAAGGCCGACGGTCGGCCCTGTGAGTAATGTGTCGGGGCGTGGGCTCGCTGAGTTCGGCTAAGGCCGTCTCAGCGAGCCTCCTATTTTTGCAGCCGGTTGCGCGAGCGCAATCTGGACGGAGGCCACGGCGAAACCGCCGAAGCCAACTCACGCTTTTCCTGGAATTGCTTCAGCTCTTGCTGTCGACCAGTTTGCGGGTCTCGTCGAACTGCGCGCCCTTGGTGTTACCCGCCTCGAACTTCTGGTGCTCGTCGGCGGGATCGTCCTTGGCGTGCTTGAAATCATACCAGGTACCGTCAGGGTCCTTGCGCTGCTCGATGTTGCCCTTGTTGACACGATGGCTGTAGCAGGTGCGTTGCGGCTTGGTGGAATAAGTCTTGGCGCGCCAGGCAAGTTCCATGCACATCTTGCCCTTTTCCGTCACCAGCCAGCGGCCCTCGCCGACGGCGGGGGAATCCTCCCCTTTCGTCCAGGCATGCAGGCGTCTGTCCATTCCGAAATAGGCGGCGCCGTTCTTCCAGTTCCAGGTGCGATCGGCATAGAGAAGCTGCAGCTCGAAAGCCGTCGGAGCAATGTCGGGCTTGGCGGCCGCCTCGACTGTCGCGCCGTTCCTCTGTGGGGCCGCGCTGGCGGGGCCGCTAAGAGCAAGCTGGCCGCAGGCGACCAGCAGCGCAACCAGCCAGCCGCCTCCCGCAAGCCGATGGGGCCGGCTGAACTMAAGTCGAGCCGGTTCACATGGCGATGTGGTTTCAACTGTCGTCCCGATGAACATGCGCATATCGATACCCCCTTTCGACCCCGATACGGCGGGGCCGATGAACCATGATCTGGAAGATGTTTCTTCGGGCTTTCCGCGAGCCGTCACGATGCCCGGGCCTGTCGGCCCGATGGCGGCGCGATCAGCGCCCTTGAGACCATTAACAGCCGCGGGTGTTGCGATGTCAACTGAATCGAGGCTCAAGTGATCACTGCAAGCCGTTAGTTAACCAGAGATATTACAATGTTGTGATAGTCTGACCTTGTTTGGCGATTGGATGTCGCCAGAATAGCTTCGGCGGGGGGCTGCTCCACATGTTAGACAGCGCAGGAACGACCGAGTTGCAAGGCGCGGCGTTTGCCGGCATGCGCCGGGCTGTCGGCGCAGCACGCATCCACACCGCAATCCTGCTGGCGATCTTGCTGGTTGCCGCCATCGCGCGTTTTCACAACATCACCCAGCCACTGGTCGACGCCTTCAGCTGGCGCGAGACAAGCACCGCGATGATGGCCGACAATTTCCAGCAGCATAGCTGGAACATCTTTTTTCCCGAGGTCAGCTGGACCGGCCCGGGACCCAGCTACCAGGGCCGGGAATTCCAGATCGTTAGCTATTCCGCCGCGCTGCTCTACCAACTCTTCGGCTGGCACGACTGGTTCGGCCGCATGGTCGCCGCGCTGTTCGGCATGGTGACGGTGTTTTCGCTGCACAGGTTGACCGCGCTCTGTTGGGACGAGGTGCATGCGCATGCGGCAGCCCTTGCCTATGCGCTGATGCCGGGGGCGGCGATGATCGACAGTTCGTTCCTGCCCGATCCATCGATGCTGGCGCTGGTGACRCTCGGCGTGTGGCTGTTCGCGAAATACTGGGCAGGCGGCAAACCGTGGCTGCTGCCGCTGGCGACGCTGAGCTTCACGCTTGGCGCGCTGGCCAAGCCGCCAGGGCTCGCCGCCGGGGCCGTCATCTTCTACCTGACGGTCTGCTGGATCCTCCAACGGCGCTACAGGCAGGCCGCGCGGGTTCTGCTCAGCGGACTGATCAGCCTGGTGGTCATCACCGCCTATTTCGGCTGGGCCATCTATCTCGGCCGCAGCTACCCGCCCTACCACGTGGCCGGCTCCGGCTATATCTGGGATTCCGGCTTCTGGACGTTCTTCAAGAACAGTTTCTACCTCAAATCGGTCTGGAACACGTCGGTCTGGTGGTTCTACGGCTATCCGTTCATGATCCTCATCGCCATTGGCTTCTGGATGCCACCGAAGCCCGCCGCAAGCGGCGAGCGGGCGCTGTCTGCCGTTCCCTATGCCTGGCTCGCGGCAGCGGCGGTGGTCTATGTCGCGGCGGCGCGCGAGATCACCAGCAATCCGTGGAACTACCATATCTTCCACGTGCCGCTGGCGATGTTCTGCGGCCGCGGCGCGCTCGTGCTGGCGACGCTCGGCACCGGACCAGTTCTCGCGCCGGCTGTGATGCTGCGCTCGGTGTTCATCGCGGCGCTGGCGCTCACGCTCTCCACCTTTCCGCTGCTCAAGACGATGAAGGCGCCAATCGCCATGAACGGCAAGCTGCTCGGCGAGCAGCTGGCGCGGGTCGCCCAGCCGGGCGAGCTTGTCGTCGCCATCGCGCCGGAGGCCGGCGATCCGGTCGCGGTCTACTACAGCCGGGCGCGCGGCTGGGTGTTCCCGCCCGGAGGCGGCGACGTCGAATGGTCGAAATTCGTCGAGGACGATGCCACCGCGATCGCGCAGCTCGAGGACTTACGGGCGCAGGGCGCGGATTATTTCGGCGCGGCCAAGAACGCCGCCGACAAACAGGACCGGCAGTTCATGAAACATCATGACGGGGTGATCGACCACCTCGACAAGACCGCGACCAAGCTTGTGGATTCGGATACGATGCTGGTCTATAGGATCACCCGCCCGTGACGGCCCGCCGTTCGAGGCGCGCCGGCGAAGCGATCCGCGGATGAAGGCGTGAATTGTCGAACCACCGGATAAGCCGCTCCGACGCGGCGGTGGCGCCATCGGAGAATTGGTTGAAGAGAGCGATATCGATAGTCGTCACTCTGGCGCTGCTGGCATGGCTTGCCAGCGACCAACGCTGGAAGATGGTCGGCGATGCCTTCGCCTCCATCACGCCCGGCGCTTTCTTGGCGGTCGCGGCGGCGCTGTTCGTCACCTATGTGCTCCGGGCGCTGCGCGTCTGCGACGAATTCCGCGACGATGTGAACGGCCGCTTCGGCGCCACGCTGCGCGTCATCCTGATCCACAATGCCATGATCAACATCGTGCCGTTCCGTGGCGGCGAGACGGCCTTCCCGATCCTGTTGCGCCAGGTGTTCGGCGTCTCGATCGTGCGCGCCAGCGCTTCGCTGCTGTGGTTCAGGCTGCAGGATGCTTTCGTCGTCGGCGTGCTGGCTTGCCTGGTGTGGCCGGGTTTGCACCCGGCGCTGAGGGCCGCCGGCATCGCGGCGCTGATCGCCGCCGCATGGTACCTGCCGCGCTGGGCGCGCGCGCCGCACAACTGGACGGCCGGCGGCAGGATCGTCTCGAAGCTCGGAAAATTGCGCGACATCTTCACGGAAGCGACGGGACGGTCGCGCTATGGCTGGTGGTGGACGATCGCCAACTGGGCGCTGAAGCTCGGCGTGCAGGGCTGGCTGCTCGCCATGCTGCTCAACACCTCGTTCCAGACCGCCTTTCCGGGCGCTGTCGGCGCGGAGGCCGCCGCCATCCTGCCGGTGCAGGGCGTCGCAGGCTTCGGCACCTATGAGGCGGGCGCGGCCGCCGCGCTGCTCTATTCCGGCATCGCCATGAAGGACGGCCTGCAGGCGGCGCTGGCGCTGCATCTCTTCATCTTGTGCTCGGCGGTCGCAACCGGCGCGATCGCCTGGCTGTTCCCCTCCAAATCGACGCTGCCCGAAACTCCGGCGGCGGGACCGGCAAGGAAATGACCGCCATGAACGTGCTTCCCATCCCCGCATCGGGACTGCCCGAGGGCGCCGTCATGCCCGAGCACAAGCTCTCCATCGTCATTCCAATGTACAACGAGGCCGACAATGTCGAGCCGCTGCTGGTGCGCATCCATCAGGCGATGGAGAACTACAGCCAGCCCTGGGAAGTGGTTCTGGTCGACGACGGCAGCACCGACGCCACGCCCGCCGAGATCCGCCGGCTGGCGGTTCAATACGGGCCGCATGTGCACGGCGTGGAGCTGGTGCGCAACTACAAACAGACCGCGGCCATGCAAGCCGGTCTCGACGCCGCGCGCGGCGACGTCATCGCGACGCTCGACGGCGACCTGCAGAATGACCCTTTCGATATCCCACGCATGGTCTATCGCCTGCTGACCGAGGATCTCGACCTCGTTGCCGGCTGGCGCAAGGACCGCAAGGAAGGGTTCTGGTTGCGCCGCCTGCCCTCGCGCATCGCCAACAGACTGATCGCGCGCGTCACCGGCGTCAAGCTCAAGGACTATGGCTGCAGCCTGAAAGTGTTCCGCGGCAGCGTCATCCGCAGCGTCCGGCTCTATGGCGAGATGCACCGCTTCATCCCGGCGTGGCTCGCGACCGTGACGACGCCGCGCCGCATCGCCCAGGRGGTGGTGACGCATCACGCCCGTATCCACGGCCAATCGAAATACGGCATCTCGCGCACCTTCCGCGTGGTGCTGGACCTCGTTTTCATGTTCTTCTTCCTGCGCTATCGCACACGGCCCGGCCATTTCTTCGGCGGCATCGGCATCGTGCTCGGCGTGCTCGGCTCGCTGATCCTGGCCTATCTGTTCGCGATCAAGGTTTTCTGGGGGCAGGATATCGGCACGAGGCCGATGCTGATCACCGGCTTCTTCCTGGTGATCGCCGGACTGCAGGCTGTGACGTCGGGCGTGCTCGCCGAGATGCTGTCGCGCGTCTATCTGGAGGCCAACGGCGCGCTCGCCTATGTGGCGCGGCCACAGCCCGCGCATGGCGAAGGCGATGGCTGGCACTGGCCGAGCAAGCCGGCGAGCGAAAAGGCGAAGCCGCGCCGCAAGTAGTCCCGCGGCGGCCGGTCGACCAACACCGCGACACGCGGGCGACCGGAAGGCAAGAGGCGGTCCGCCGACGGCGTGCGTCCCTCCCCTTGCTCCCGTGGTCAAGCCCCCGGCGATAGCGCTTATCTAAAGCGCGTCGCGATCTTTCAGATTCGCTCCATGCGCTTTAGGCTTTTGATTTTGCGCATGTCTTTGTCCCGAAACCGGTTACCACTTTCGGGAGACATGCTCTAGCTAGCGCGCCCTGCAAGCCGAGCGCTGACCGAAACCACTCGGGCCGCAAATCCACGGCGAGTGGCCAAGCAGCGGACCGACGCCGCCCACGCTGTAGGAAATCCTGACGGGCCGCGGCACGCGAACAGGCTGCGACCGTACGAAGACGGCATAGGCCTCTCCCCTGACGCGCGTCACACTGGACATTTGCGTCAGCGGCTTTCGGTGAACGCGATGCAGCCGATGCTTCTTGACGTATTGCACCTTCTTTGTAGTGGTGTGGGCTGCCGGCATGGTGCCGATCGAGCTGGTCTTCGTCGTGTCCATGCTCTGGCAGCCAGACACGACCGAGGCCAGTGCAATGGCGGCAATGGCGCAAGCATATCTCTTACCGACAGCCGCTGCTTCATTCATGAAATCGTTCATTGTCGTCCCCTGCCACGAAATACGCCTTGTTTTTGCGCGGATATATTTTCTCTTTCCTTGGCTTCCGCGCCGCGTGAACGGCTCGTCGCCATTCATATCGTGGCTTAATATTAGAGGGGACTTATTAAAATTCGTGCAAACGAGATGATGAGCGCGATCTTTCGCGACTCGATCGATTACTATTAAAATTTGATCTTCTTTCGGGAGCGCCGTGATGAGGCAGCGGCCTCACCATGCGAGCAAACGGCCTCTCACACGCGCTCAGCTCAGCGCGGCACTTCCCAGCCGGGGTCGAAATAGAATTTGCGCGAGCCGATGTCGCCCATGCCGGCGCCGGAAATCACATAGGCGATCCGGACGATGCGAAAACCGCCGGCCCCCTGCTGCAGCCCGTAGATACCCTCGAGCCCGCGATCGTAGAAACCCGCGATCGGGACGCCTAGCGCGACCAGCGCGAGAGAAGCATGCAGGGCGAATTTCGCGGCGTTGGCGCGCAGTGAAATCCTGTTCTCGCGGACATGCCTGGCAATGATGACCACGACAAGAAGGCCATAAAGGAAAGCGTTGAAGGTGGCGAACCAGTAGAAGCCTGTGGCGTCGAACGGATGCTTGACCAGCAGTACCGGCAGAGCCGCGCCAATCGCCAGCACGACATAAGGCGCGAAGGCGCGCGCCGGCAGAAGATGCTTAGGGCCGCTACCCTTCGGCGTGACCCGAAAGTCGACGAAGGATTTTGTCACATAGTCGCGAAGCGCCGACAGCGTTCCCCACAGCACCCAGGGCCAGCGCGCGAAGAAGAGGAACAGCGTGCCTTCCCAGCTCAGCGTCTTCGCCGTCAGCGGCCGCGACAGGCCGAAGGCCTTGAGCATGATCACCAGCCCGACCAGCGCCACCGAATTCGGCAGATAGTAGAAGACAAACTCGGCATACATGACGTTGGCAAAGTTGCGTCCCGTGAACAGCGCATAGATCGGYATCGCATACATCATCAGCGCAAAGACCGCGAACAGCGGATACCAGAGCTGGCAGAACAGGAACTGGAACTTCAGCCGCGGCGTCAGCCTGGCGAAGTATTTCGGCGTGTATTCGAGCAGGATCGTCACCAGGCTGCGCGACCACTGGAATTCCTGGGTGACGAGATCGGCAAAGGTCTGCGGGCCATCTCCGTTGGCGATGGCGTCGATGGCGTGCACGCCGCGCCAGCCGGCAGCGTTGATCAGCATCGAGGTCGAATGATCCTCGGCCAGTTCCGGACCAAGGCCACCGGCCTCGCGCAGCGCCCGCGTCCTGACGGCGTAATGCGAACCGATGCAGAGCGGCGCGCCCCCACCTGTGTGCCCGGACTGCAAGGGGCCGTGGAACATGCCCTCCGGGAACAGGCGGCCACGGGCGGCCCAGCTCTGGTCGGCATTGTTGTCGCAGATGCTGGGCGCCGAGACATATCCGACGCCGGGGTCGGCGAAGGGATAGAGGATTTCCCTCAGATAGGTCGGCGACGGCACATGGTCGGCATCCATCTGAGCGACGAAGTCATAGCGTTCATAGCCGTACTGATCATAGAAAAAAGCCAGGTTGCCTTCCTTGCAGCGGGTCCGGCGCGGCCAGGTCTTGCGGTGATAGTCCTCGCGGCCGCGCCTGGTTGAAATCAGCACGCCATGCGCGTCGCACCAGCGAACCGTCGCCTCGGTCGGATCCTCGTCGGCAAGCCAGGTGTCGTGCGGATAGTCCTGCGCCAGCATCGCTTCCAACGTGCGCTGCACCACGGCGAAAGGCTCCGACGGCGCCTTGGTGACCACCATGGCGACGCGCGACCGCTTCGGTATCGTATGCAGCTTGGACGACTTCCTCGAGGCATGGACGTTGAGCAGGAAGTACATCGGCATCAAGGTCAGCCAGGCCAGCACGATGGTGGCTAAGGCAAAGGGCCCGACATGGCCGATATGCTCGGGCCGCAGCCACCATGACCAGAAGAAAGCCAGCGTGACGAACCAGAAAGCGAGGCCCAACCGCAAAGTCGATTGCTGGCGCGGCGTGAGCACGGGCACGAGATAAGGACCCTTGGGGCCGTGGCCGGTCGAAACCTCGCCAACCTGGCCCATTGACGTCGTTTTGCCGCCGCCGACGCCGGCATCCCCAGATACGCCCATACTACCCACGCCCTGCCCGCCCGGCTAAGCCGGTCGAACGCACTCATCCCGCTACAGAATCAGCTTTGGCTAATGCAGAGTCAACAAAATTAGGCTTTCGTTAACCAAGCTTGTTGGGAACTGGTTAACCAAGCCACGGCCTCCGAGCCCTTCATCTTCCGGGGCGCGGCCGCAACGCCGGCTTGTCTTAGGCGCTTCACTGTTCGGAGCCGGCGCGACTCATCCTTCCGGTTAACCATGCCGGTGGCGATAAGGTTAAGCAACGGTTAATTGCGCTTGACTCTCGTCGAGCATAGGCTCTTATATGAGAAAGGGTTAATATCGTAACGTTGACGCGAATTTGTGAGTATCGCGGCGACCCCGTCTCAAGGCCTATGTATAAGGCCGACAGAGACAACAATAGTGGACGGCAGAGCGTGAAGCGCGCCAGTCCCAGTCGCTCAGAAAACCCGCATCTTCACCTCAGCGGCCGATATTTGGGTTTGCGTGCCGGTCGGCACGTCGTGGCAAGCTTCAAGGTCCGGCGGGACACTGAAGCCCATGGGAGGCGGGTATGAAACTCTCCACAGCAACCGCGCTTGTGTCGGCGCTTATCATCGGCGTGGCCTTGCCAGCGTCGGCGGGTTCGCAGACGGGAACGGATCCGATCAAGACGAGCTCGGCCGCGTCGGCGTTCGGCTCCTACGATCCTTACGGCGATTTCAGCAACGACAAGTCGGCCACCATCGAGGAACTGTTCCTGCCTTGGGAAGACGTCGACCTGTCGACGCTGCCGCTCGCGGACGCCTATGCGCAGCAACGCGGCCGTTCGCTGCTGATCACCATCGAGCCTTGGACATGGTCGAAGGACTGGCGCATCACGCCGCCCGAACTGCGCGACGGCATATTGAGCGGCAAATACGACGCCAACATGCAGGCGATCTGCAGCCTTGTCGGGCAAATGAAGAGCCCGGTCACCATCCGCTGGGCGCAAGAGATGGAAGACAAGAACGGCCGCTTCACCTGGGCCAACTGGGCGCCGAAGGACTGGATCGCCGCCTACAAGCGCGAGGTGGACGTGTGCCGCAAGGCCGCGCCGGCGGCAAAATACATGTGGTCGCCCAAGGGCGTCGAAGGCCTGGAGAAATACTATCCCGGAGACAACTATGTCGATGTGATCGGCCTCTCGGTGTTCGGCTTGCAGAAGAAGGACAATGACGAAGTCGGCCGCGACCGGACCTTCGAAGAGACGCTGAAGCCAGGCTATGAGCGTGTCGCGAAATTCAACAAGCCGGTCATCGTTGCCGAGTTGGGCTATGTCGGAAAGCAGGACTACGTGTCGAAATGGGCAGAGGACTCGCGCAAGTCCTATGCCGAGTTTCCGGCCCTGACCTCGGTCGTCTACTTCAACCAGAAGGAAGTCTGGCCGTGGCTGGGCGGCTATGGGCTGCCCGACTGGCGGGTAACCCAGCACGTCCTGCCGTAACGGCGCGACCACGTTCGTCCCGGCCGGACCGGGACGGGCTCCGGCTAAAAGTGTTAAAGTGTGATTGCCGCCGGGCTGGCTTGGCGGGTGGTAAAGCGTATGCGTAAATCAGTGGGCGGAGTAAAATCGTGAAAAGTGCAGTGGGGAAGTTTCTCGGAGTGGCGCTTGTCTGCTCCGTTTTTGTTGTCGGCCCGCAGGGTGCCGCAACGGCCAAAGCAGCGAACAGGATCGACGCCAAGGCGGCGAAGGCCGACGTCGTTTCCGATGAAGGCGTCTATCAGCTCTACAAGAACCGCTCATGGCGCTGGGGCAACCACGGCGCTGCGTATTTTGCGGTGCAGAAGCGGCAGTTTACAGCGTGGTCCACCAAGGGGGGCAAGAGCTATGGCGAGGGTCTCTGGTTCATGCCTGGCCACGGCAAACTGTGTTTCCGGGCAACCTGGCACGGCTCGTGGGGCGCCAAGACATCCTTGAGCTGCTTCGAGCATCGCCAGGCTGGCAAGGTGATCTACCAGCGCGAATCTCCGAGCGGTACCTGGTATGAGTTCCGGAATCGCCACGGCAAATCGGACCTGCGCAATGGCGACTACGCCAGCAGGAAGGTGAAACGCTTCAAGGCAAAGCTGTAGTCGCGGACGCATCTCGACGTGCAGTAGCGCGATTGCCAAGCACGGCGATTTCGCGCAACGGTCATCGCGGCTGAAACGACCGCGTGACCGAATGCCGGGGGCTGACGGAACCATCCTGATCACGGGGGCGCGCGCTCCGGTGGCGCTGCATCTGGCGCGCCTTCTCCATGGTGCCGGACATAGGGTGATCCTGGCCGACACGCCGGCGCGGCCGATCGCGGCGGCAAGCAGGGCCTGCGCGCGCTATCATCGGCTGCCGCCGCCGCGCTTCGAGCCGCAGGCCTACCGCGAGGCGGTGGAGGCGCTGATCCGGGTCGAGGGCATCAGCCTCGTCATCCCGACCTGCGAGGAAGTCTTTCACCTTGCGCTTGCCTGGCGCAACAGGACCATGCCGGCGCTTTTGTTCGCACCCGATATCGGGTTGCTGGCGGAGGTCCACGACAAGCACAGCTTCATCCGGCTGGCTGAACGGCTTGGCCTGCCGGTGCCGGAGACCACGCTTCTGAATTCCCGCGACGATCTGGAGGCGGTGCGTGCCCGCTCGCGCGACCTGGTGTTCAAGCCGGTCTGGTCGCGCTTCGCGAGCCATGTTCTGCTGCGTCCGACGCCGGATTTCCTCGATGCGATCACACCTTCGCCCGCCATGCCTTGGGTGGCGCAGCGTTTTGTCGAGGGCGAGGAGATCAGCGCCTATGCGGTGGCGCGCGAAGGCAGGCTCAAGGCGCTGGCGCTCTACCGCTCCCCTTATCGTGCAGGCAAGGGCGCCGGCATCTTCTTCGAGCGGGCCGAGGACGATGCGGCGCGCGATCTGGTCGAGCGCATCGTCGCCGGCACCGCGTGGACCGGGCAGATCTCCTTCGACCTGATGCGCGAGCCGGATGGCCGCGTGCTGCCGCTCGAATGCAACCCGCGCGCGGTGAGCGGCCTGCATTTCTTCCGCGATCCGGCGCGCTTCGCGGATGCCCTGCTCGGCGACGGCCAGGAAATCAGGCCGGACGTCATCGCGCCGCAAACGGTGCGGCTCGCGATGTGGATCTATGGGCTGCCGGCGACGTTGCGTTCGGGCGGGTTCGCCCGCTTTCGCCAAGCGATGCGCGAGGGCGAGGAACTGCTCGATTGGCCGGGCGATTCAGCCCCGGTAAGGGCGCAATGGCCGGCGCTGGCGGAGATCGCCGGGATGGCTTGGCGTGAGCGGATCAGCCTGCAGGCAGCGTCGACGCGGGATATCGAGTGGAACGGGCCGGGCTGATATGCTCATGCCCCGAGCGAGCCAGGGCCGATAGGCTTCACGTCAAGTTGCAGACCAAGTGCCTTGGTGACACCCAGCAGTGTGCTGAGGCGTGGGTCGCCCTTATCGCTCAGCGCTTTGTAAAGCGCCTCGCGGGTGACACCGGCGTTCTTAGCCACGGCGGTCATGCCGCGAGCTCGCGCGATGACGCCGAGTGCGTGTGCAATATAGGTTGCGTCACCGGTCTCGAACGCGTCGGCAAGGAGCTCGGCCTGAGACTCTGCATCGTCGAAATATTCAGCGGCATCGAATGGTGTGATTTTAAGAGCCATGTCAAACCTCGCTTGCCATCTGCTTGGCCTTTCTGATGTCCCTGTCTTGAGAGGATTTGTCGCCTCCGCAAAGCAGGATGATGACCGTGTTACCGCGCCTGATGAAATAGACACGGTAGCTCGGTCCATAGTCGATCCGAAGCTCGCCTATGCCTTCGAAGAACTTCGCGTCCCCCGCAAGCCCGCTTCAACACGAATGATCCGTTGAGCAATCTTCCTCGCGGCTCGGATATCTTTAAGGTCCCGCAGCCACTTCCTGAATTCGTCAGTCTGCCGGACCTCGATCATGCGTGAACTATAATTCACACAGACGCTCAGGTCAAGATGTGTGAACTTCAGTTCACAATTCGATTTCATGCACCCGCGGCTCGCTCGCCGCCGGCGGCACCCTTCCCTCCATGATCGCGGCGATGTCGCGGCGCAGGAAATCCAACGGCCCGATCACCGGCAAGGCCTGCGGGGCGAAACGGGCGTTGTCGCTTGCCGATTTCAGCACCCGGCGGTCTTGCTCAAGAGCGACATTGAACAATGGCTTGAAGGCAAGCGCCTTCAGCTCGCCAAGCAGGCCCTGGCGCCGGCCGATCAGCCAGCCGACGCCTTCGACGGTGCGATCGTCAGCTTGGCGCAGATGGAAGGTGGTGGCCAAGACCAGCCCGTCCTTGCCCCAATATTCGAGTTCGGCGATGCCCGGATGGCGAAAGCGGCCGATGGTCCTCGCGCGCTCGCCTTCCAGGAGCCGGCTGATCAGGCCCTGCTGGCGCTCCTCGCCGGTATAGCTCGCCTCGACCCAGCCCTCGCCCCCCGTCACTTCGACCCRCACCAGATGGCGTTTCGAGGTCAAGCCGCGCAGCAGGCCCTTATGGGTGAAATGGGTGTGGGTAGCATCGAGGATGTTTTCGGCGGCATCGATCACCGTCGATTGGGTCGACGAGCGCACCCGCCGCACGATAATGTTCTTGCCCTGCATGCAGTGCAGGTAAGGCTCGCCCTGCGGCGTGCCGGACGAGACGAAGACGACGCCGTCGCGCTCGATCGCGGCATAGCGCCGCACCCGGTAATGCGGCATGGCGCCGACATGGCCGGGGATCGCGGTGCAGCGGCCTTCGCCGTCATAGCGCCAGCCGTGATAGGGGCATTCGATCTCGCCGCCGACGATCTTGCCGGTCGACAGCTCGACCAGTCGGTGCGGGCAGCGGTCGAAAAGAGCGGCGACGCCTTGCGCCGCGCGGAAAAGCACCACAGGCGCACCATCAAACAGGATGCGCTTCGGCCGCCTGCCGATGTCGGCTGACAGGGCAACTGCCTGCCAATAGGCTTCACCGCGACGCTCGCTCACAACTCGAACCTCCTGAGCAGCGGAATGCCGACCAGCGCCAGCACCGTCTCCATGACGCGGATCGCCACGCGACGACGGCGCGGAAGATGCCCGGCAAAGACGGCGTTGAATTCGATCGCGGCGACCGCGCCGCGCCGGCGTTTGAAACCGGCGGCGCCCGCGCTCATGTTGAAGAACAAGCCGCGCGCCGTGGCGTGATCCTGCGCCATCGCCATCATCATGCGATAAAGCCCCTCGCCGACCGGCAGGCTTGTATCATAGCCGACGATCGGCTGGGTCAGCGTGACGCCGTTTTCGAACAGGCCGGTGACGGCGACCAGCTCGCCGCCCGGCCGGCGCAAACCCGCAAGGCTGATGATGCCGCACCGGTGCATCTCGGCGATGTAGCGGGCCGTGTAGTGCGGATTGAGCGGCGTGTATTTATCGAGATAGAGCATGGTGTAGAGTTGCTCGGCACGGACATAGTCAGCCTCGGTGAAATCGCCATTGCCGACCCTTTCAAAAGGTGTCGCGCGCAGGCGGGCGCGGTCGCGCTTCATGTCGCGCGTCATCGCGGGCGCCGCGCTGCGGTCGGCGAAAATGTAGATCTGCCGCGCCGCCAGCATGCGGAATCCCTCGGCCTTCAAGGCGGCAATGGTCGCCGGATCGGCGATATCGTTCAACGAGCGGATGACGATGGTGCGATCCGGGAAACGCTCGATCAGGTTCGCGCGCAGCGCCGCGACGGTCGGCCGGTCGAGCAGCGGCATCGGGTTGGTCGAATAGAGCCAGTTGTTGACCTGCGCCTGATGGTCGAGACCGCTTGCCCTGACCAGCGGCGCACAGGCGCCGATCAGGGCGTTGAGCGCGCGCCGGAGCAGCGGGTGAGCGGCGAAGTTGCGCGTCTCGTCCATCGCGTAGTCGATATAGGCGCTGGTCGGGCAGCAGATATAGCAGTTGGGCGCATCATCGGCGTCATTCAGCGTCAGCGGAAAAACCCGACCGGCGACGTCGAACGTCTCGATCTTCGTCTTGAGATTGGCGATGAGATCGCGCACCGGCAACTCGTTGAAAAGCCTCACAAAAGCCTCGACCTTTGCCGGCTTGTTCTCGACCCGGTCGACCTGCTGCGTGGGCCTGTCCATCGCCGCCGCGCCGCTCATCGCGCCCGCTCCAGGCGGCATTCGACGCGGCGCAGCTTGCGGCTTGTTTCCAGCGGCAGCGGCGCGCGGATGAGCGAGAGTGTGGCGACCGCCTTTCGCGTTTCCAGAAGCGCGCGGACTGCCTGGTGAGCGGCGACTGCCGCATCATCCGCGAGCGTCGGTGGAAGCCGAAGCTCGACCGTGTCAGGCCCGGTCTGGATGAGGCGAAAATCGTCGATGCGGCGGTCGGCCTTGAGCACGGCATTGCGCAGCACATCCGGCGTGACGAGGATCGGGCCATCCGGCGAAGTGAGCCGGAAGACATCGTCCATGCGGCCGACGATCTCATCGACGCAGCGCAGCGGCGAACCGCAGCGGCAAGGTTCTTTGGACAAGCGCAACAGGTCGTTCATCCTGTAGCGTGCCATGATCTGGATTTGGCGGCGAAAGGCCGTCACCAGCGGCGTCACCAACCCCTCGCCCGCCGGCTCGAATTCGAAGAAGACGGAGTCCTCCGCAAGATGCAGCCCGCCCTGCCGGCAGGTCACCGCGAACAGGCCCTCGGTCGCCATGTAGATCTGATCGAGCGGCAGCCGGAAGAAATCCTCGATAACCGGACGGTCGACCGGATCCAGCGTTTCCGCCGCGGAAAAGACACGCCTCGGCCGGAGCCGGACGTTCTCGGCCGCGAAATGCCGAAGCATTTTTGGCGGCGCGATGATGACTGTCGGGTCGAAGGCTTCGAGCGCGCCGCGCCAGCTTTCCGGCCCCAAGGTCAGGTCGAAGAAGGCGAGCTTGATCAGCCGCGATTTGCGGGCGCTGTCGTAAAGCCCGGCGTTCTGCGGCAGGATGACGGCGACCCGCATGCCGCGCCAGACAAGATCGGGCGCCGCCTTGGCGAGGATCGCGCCCAACCAGCGATACTTTTCTGCCTCGGAGATCACGAACAGGCCGCGATTACCGGAGGTGCCGGTGCTGGCGCCGACGGTAAGCGCGCCGGCGCGGCCGCCACGCGCCAGAGCCTCCCAGGCTTCCGCGGCGGTGAGGCTATGGACGTTGAATTCGTCGAAGCACCCCATCAGCAGCGCCTTATCCGTCACCGGCAGATCGGTGAGACGCGTCGGCGCATTGCCGTAGAAGGGCGCGCGCGGCAGGTCGCGGTCGAGAAAGCGCCGCATGGCGGCCGCCTGCCAGCGTTCGAAGTCTGCGCGGCTCTTGCGCGAGACCCAGCGTGTCAAGGCGAAGGAGCCTGCCGCTTCCGCCAGCCCGTTCATGCCACCTCCGGCGCGAGATCGTAGGATGTCGGCGTGGGATCATGGCAGAGCATCACCTCGCCGCCCGAGCCGAGGAAGCGGCGCAGCATGGCGCTGGTCGGCTCGATCGCCGTCGCATCCTCGGCGATGAGGGTCGCGGGGAAACCCGGTGTGCGGGTTTCCGTCAAGGCAGTGAGCAGCCATTGCACATCGACGGCGTAAAGCAGCGGCCGGGCGAAGCCATTGAACAGCAGGCCGAACTGGCCATCGGCATGGCCGGGAAGATCGACCGCGATCACGTTGCCGTCGCCGAAGAGATCGGCGCCGCCCGGGATGTCGCCCTGCGGTGCAATGCGAGGCTTCGCGGAGATGCCTTCCAGCCGCGCCCCGAAATCCGGCGGGAAGAGCTCGGTGAAGATGCCATGGCGCAGATTCTGCCTGGAGCCGCGCGCCTTGAGCCGTGCCCAGGCGGCATCGCTGGCGATGAAGCGCGCGTTGCGGAACAGCGACAGGCCCGAAATGTGGTCGGCGTGGAAATGCGTGACGATGATTGTGCGGATGTCATCGGGCGATAGGCCGAAACGCTCGAGCACCGGCAGGACCTGTTCGGCAGCGTTGAGTTGCGGCTTCAGCAGCGCGCCGTAGAGCCGCAGCATCCGGCCGCGCCGGTCGCCGCTCAGCGCGTCCGGCGTGTAACCGGTATCGACCAGCACCGGACCGGCGGCGGGGTGGAAGAACAGCCCGTAGCGGACACGCAGCCTGACGCTTTGCCAGGTGCCGCCGCGCAGGATCAGCCGCTCGGCGGCGCTCACCCAGGCGCTGTTGGCGAAGACAAGCTTCATGGCCCGGACCCGTCGGCAAACGTGCGGTCAAGCCCTCGTTCGAACGAGACTTTCGGTGCCCAGCCGAGCATCCGTCTCGCCTTGGAAAGATCTRGGTTTTGCGCATAGGCGAAGAGGCCCAGCGCATAGCGGGTGACCGGCGGCTCGGGCCGACCGGGCAGACGCAGCGCCACCGCTTCCATCAGGCCCGCCGTCAGCATCGCCGGCATGAGCGGCGTCGGCCGCCAGCGCGCCTTGAGGCCGGCGCGGCTGCAGGCCGCGTCCGCGATGCGGCGGACCGGCAGCACCTCGCCACCGGAGACGTTGAAGACCTGATATTCCACCTCCTCCGGCGCCGCGAGCGCCGCCATGACCGCGTCGACGACATCGTCGACATAAGTGAGGTCGATGGCCGCCCGGCCGTCGCGAAACAGCGGCAGCGGCCGGCTTTTCGCCGCCTTGATCAGGCGCGGCAGCAGCGCCCGATCGCCCTTGCCGTAGATGCCGCGCGGCCGCAGCACCACCGGATGGATAACGGGCTGGCCGAGCACGATCTTTTCGGCCAAGCGCTTGGTGCGGGCATAGTGATTGACCGGCTCCGGCAAGGCCGCGTCCTCGGTCAGGCCAAGCTGGTCGCGGAAGGCGAAGCAGACGGATGGGCTGGAGATGTAGACGAAACGGCTGACACGCTGCCGGCTGGCGAAATCGACAAGGTTGCGCGTTGCCGTGACATTGGCCGCCTCGAAATCCGCGAGCCGGCCGAAGGGCGACGAGAGCGCCGCGCAATGGATGATCCGCTCGACCCGGCCAAGCCTGGGGTCGAGCGCTTGATCGATCGGCTCCGCAAGGTCGTGGCGGATGATGCGATGGCCCAAGGTTTCGAGCGCGGCGCAGCGTTCCTCATCGCGGCCGAGCCCGAGCGCCAGCGTGCCGGATTCCGCCAGCCGCTCGAGCACATGGGCGCCGAGGAAGCCGCTGGCGCCGGTGACGAGGACGGCCATCGCTCAGACCTCCAGTGCCATGCCGCCGAAGGAGACGCCGGCCGACGTGCCCAGGAAGAGCAGCTTCATGCCTGGCGCGACGCGGCCCTGGCGGCGCGCGACATCCAGCGCGAAGGGCATGGAGGCGGCGATCTGGTTACCGAAGCTGGCGGAGATGTCGACCAGCTTTTGCGGCGCAAAGCCGGTCTGGCGCGCCATGTGGGCGAGCGCGAAAGGGCTCGCCTGGTGCGGAACCACGAGATCGACGTCGTCATGCGACCAGCCGGCGCGCTCCAGCAGAGCGGTGACGAAGCCGTTGAAATGGCGAGAGGTGAGCCGGAACAATTCCTTGCCGTCCATGTGAAACAGGCTGTGCGCGGCGAACGCTTCCTGGTCCTTGCGGAAGTCGAAGCGCGTGCCGCCCGAACCGATACCGCAGGCCTCCCAGCCCGACGGATAGGTGCGCATCAGGCTCGCCGCGACCTTGCCCTCGCCTGGCCTGGCCTTGCGCAACACGGCCACTGCCGCGCCGTCGCCAAAGAGGGCGGCGATCTCCGGCGCGTCGTGCCAGGGCAGCGCGCGCGAGGCGACTTCGGACGAGAACACCAGCGCCGTCTCGCATTGCCCGGCTTCGATCATGCGGCCGGCGGTCTCGAAAGCGGTGAGGAAGCCGAGACAGGTGCTGTTGACGTCGAAGGCCGCGGCGGAACCGTCAGCTAGCCCAAGGCGCTGCATGACCAATGGCGCGGTCGCCGGCAGAGGCTGGTAAGGCACGCCGCAGCCGCCGACGATCAGGTCGACGGCGCCGGGCTCGAGGCCGGCGTCCTCAAGCGCAAGGGCGGCAGCGGCGCAGGCGAGATCGATTTGCGATTCGGCATTGCAGACATAGCGCTCGACGACGCCAGTGGCGTTTTCCAGCGTGCCCTGGCCAAGGCCGAGCCGCTCTTCCAGCGCGCGCGTGGTAATCCGCTCAGCCGGTACCGCCCTGCCGGTTCCGACGATCCTGACCCGCATTCTCCCCCTCGCCGCATGAGCTTGCGTCAACTTACCTATAGAGCGGATCGGCCACGGCGGCCAAGGCCGTGCGAGGAGCGGCGGGCGCCTGAGAAGAACTCGATCGCTGACGGCCTTAGGCCTTGCGCTCCCAGCGCCGGTCGGGTGTCTGCTGCCAGTAGGTCACGGCGTGGCCGGCTTCCTTCATCGTCTTCCAATGGCCGCGCGCGGCTTCGAGCTGGGCCGCGTCATGGCCGTCGAAGAGGAAGACGGCGCGCTCGTAGCCGGAAAGCTCAGGCGGGTTGGCGCCGTCGACCAGGAAACGGATCTGCGCGGCGTTCTGGTTGGCTTCGCCCGTGGTGAGCAAGATCGGCTGTTCGGCCGGATGGGCCTCGCGGTCGGTGGCATGCGCCAGGAAGGAATCGTCGCGGAAGGTCCACAGATGCTGGTCGAGCGCGTCGCGCCGCTCTTCGGTGCCGGTCTGCACCACCGCGCGCCAGCCGCGCTCGACACTGCGCTCGAGCAGGCCAGGCAGCGCCTCCTCGAGCGTCGATTCGGTCAAATGGTAGAACAGGATGTCGGCCATCCCCTACCCTTCGTAGTGATCGCGCACCAGCCGATCCAGGAGGCGCACGCCAAAACCCGAGCCCCAGGACTGGTTGATCTCGCTCGACGGCGCGCCCATCGCGGTGCCGGCAATGTCGAGATGCGCCCAGGGGGTGTCCTTGACGAAGCGCTGCAGGAATTGCGCGGCGATGATGGCGCCGCCGTAGCGGCCGCCGATGTTCTTCATGTCGGCATTCTTGGAATCGATCAGCTTGTCGTATTCGGGGCCGAGCGGCATGCGCCAGACCCGTTCCTGGCTGGCTTGGCCGGCGCCGAAAATCCGGCCGGCGAGCTCGTCATTGTTGGAGAACAGGCCGGCATAATGCTGGCCGAGCGCCACCATGATGGCGCCGGTGAGCGTCGCCAAGTTGATCATGAATTTCGGCTTGAAACGGTCGTTGGCGTACCAGAGCGCGTCGGCGAGCACGAGGCGGCCTTCCGCGTCGGTGTTCAAGACTTCGATCGTCTGGCCCGACATCGAGGTGACGATGTCGCCGGGGCGCTGCGCATGGCCGTCGACAGCGTTCTCGACCAGGCCGATGACGCCGACCACATTGGCCTTCGCCTTGCGCGCGGCCAGCGCGCGCATCAGCCCGGTGACGGCGGCCGCGCCGCCCATGTCGCCCTTCATGTCTTCCATGCCCGAAGCCGGCTTCATCGAGTTGCCGCCGGTGTCGAAGGTGACGCCCTTGCCGATGAAGGCGAGCGGCGCGTCCTTGGCCTTGCCGCCGTTCCAGCGCATCACCGCGAGGCGCGCGCCGCGCGGCGAGCCTTGCGCGACACCGAGCAGCGAGCCCATGCCGAGCTTCTTCATCTCTTTCTCGGTCAGGATCTCGACCTCGACGCCGAGCGATTCCAGTTGCTTGACGCGATCGGCGAATTCGACGGGCCCCAGCGCATTGGCCGGTTCGTTGACAAGGTCGCGCGCAAGGAGAACGCCATCCACCACCGCTTCCTCGCCGACAAAAGCCTTCTTGGCGGCGGCAGGATCGGCGCAATGGATGGTTATCTTGGCGGGCTTCGCAGTCTCGGCCTTCTTGGCGTCTGCCCCCTTCGAATCGGATTGCCCGTCTTCCTTGTCCTTCCTGGTCTTGTATTTGTCGAAGGAATAGCTGCGCAGCAGGATGCCGGCGGCTAGGCTGGCCGCCTGTCGGCCGTCGGGCTGCAGGTCGGGCAGATCGAGGATGACGTCCACATCGGTCGCCTTGCGCAGTGAAGCGGCGACGGCGCCGCCGAGCTTCTGCCAGGCATTGTCGTCGAGGGTTGAGACCTTGCCGGCGCCGATCGCCACAAGCCGATCGACAGACGTTCCTTCCGGCGCCAGCACCTCAACCGAGCTTGCGAACTTGCCGGAGAAATCGGCGATCGGAAAGGCACGCGTAAGCGCGCCGGCCGGATCGCAGGCCTTCGCCGCCTCGCCGAGCCCATCGCCATCGGCCGCGAAGACGAAGACACTGCCTTTTTTCGGTGCGGCAAACTTGGCGAAAGAAATGGAAGGTCTCGACGTCATCAGGTCCTGCTTTCGGGGATGGCCGGAAGGTGCCGGCAAAGGTTTTTTGAGCGAGCAAGGGGTTTGGCAAGCGTGCGCGACATTTGGTCGTTTTGAGCCATTTGGCAAGACTTTGGCCGAAATCGCTGTCTATATCAGCGCCACAATGGACAAAGGATTCGCCTCGGCACGGCGTTAGCTTGCTGCCGTAACCTGCTGTTAACCATCGATGTTTTGCATTTCTTATCCATTGGCGCGGAGACTCCGCCGCGCCGGGGCACGCGGCGTAGGGCGACAATCCGGAGCGAGCCGCTTATGACCCAGTTGTGCACGCGTCGCCGGATCACTACTTTGTCGGCGGGCATGATGCCGTTCGGCAAAATTGAGAAAAGCCTTCATGAAGGTCGTTGAACGCTACATCATGCGCCGGGCGCTGACGATGTTCCTCGCCGCGCTGGCCTGGACGCTGGCGATCGTGTGGACGACGCAGGTGCTGGCCAAGATCGACCTCGTCACAGACAACGGCCAATCGGCGCTGACCTTCTTCGAGGTCGCGGCGCTCATCATCCCCTCCATCATCCCGATCGTGGTGCCGTTCGCCCTCGTGGTCGCGGTGGCGCAGACGCTAAGCGCGATGAATACCGATTCGGAGCTGGCAGTGCTCAGCGCCGCGGGYGCCTCGCGCTGGACGATCGCGCGGCCGATCCTGCTGCTCGCGGCTTTTGCTTGCGCCTTTTCCTTCATCGTCGACAACGCGATAGACCCCTATGCCAGGCAGAAGAACCGCCAGCTGGTAGCGGCTTCGCGCGCCGACCTCGTGTCGCTGATCATCCAGGAAGGCACATTCCGCAAGATCGACGACGGCCTCTACCTGCAGGTCGGCGAACGACTTCCCGGCAACCGGCTCGGCGGCATCTTCGTCGCCGATTCGCGCGAGGAAGGCGCCAGCCTCACCTACTATGCCAAGACAGGCAGCATCGTCGAAAAGGGCGACGAGAAGGTGCTGATGATGAATGACGGCGTCATCAACCGCAAATCGGTGACCGGCGACCTCTCCGTCATCCGCTTTACCTCTTACGCCTTCGACATGTCGGCCTTCATGTCGGCGGCGAACGACATCACGCTTCTGCCCAAGGACCGGACGACGGCGTATCTGCTCAACCCGGATCCCAATGACAAGATGTTCCAGCGCGACCCTGGCAACTACCGTGCGGAGCTCAACCAGCGCTTCGCCGAATGGTCCTATTCGCTGGTGTTCGCGCTGATCGCGCTTGCGGTGGCGGGCGATGCGCGCTCGCATCGCGAAGCACGCATCAATCCGCTGATCACGGCGATCGCGATCGCGCTTTTCGTGCGATGGCTGGGCTTCTTCGCCGCCGGCAAAGCCGATAAGGTCTGGTACTATGTCTACCTGCTCTACGGCATACCGCTCATCGCCTCCGCGGTGTCGATCTGGTTCATCGTCTCATCCCGCACCATGGAATTGCCGGTCAGCTGGGCCGACTGGCTGACGGGCCTCGCCAAGCGCGCCGGCGACAATTGGACGGCATTCAAGCTCTGGCTCGCGCGCCGCACTTCGGGCCAGGGAGCCTGACCATGGGCTGGACGCTGGGCCGCTATTTCTTCTTCCGCTACGTCTCGATCACTTTCTGGTTCTTCCTGGGCCTGCTGGCGCTGGTGTTCCTGATCGACTTTACCGAGCTTTCCGGCCGCACGACCGGGCTGCCCGGCTTCACCTACGGCATAGCCTTCGCCATTTCGGCGCTCAGGATGCCGATGATCATGCTGCAGACGGTGCCGTTCGTCGGGCTGTTCTCGGCGATGGCGACGCTGGTGTCGCTCAACCGCCGCTATGAGCTGGTCATCGCGCGTTCGGCAGGCGTCTCGGCYTGGCAGTTCCTGTTCCCCTGCTGCGTCGGCGCACTGATGTTCGGCGTGCTGTCGGTCGCCATCATCAACCCGATCGCCGCGCATGGCTTTTCCTGGTCCGAGCAGATGGAGAACGACCTCAGGGCCGGCAAGTCGAATGCGGTCACCACCAACGTCACGCCGTGGCTCAGGCAAAAGACCGAATCGGGCGACACCATCATCGGCGCTCGCGCCATCCTCAACCAGGGGCTGGAGATGGCGGATGCGGTGTTTTTCATCCTCGACCCGCAGGGCAACATCGCCGAGCGCAAGGATGCCGCCAAGGCTTTCCTGCGCGACGGCTACTGGGAATTGCAGGACGTCAAGGTCTTCAAGGGCGGCAATATCCAGGCGCTGGCGTCCGACAAGGTGCCGACCAATCTCAAGCCGGAATTCGTGCAGGAGCGCCTGGCGCGCCCGGAAACCATCCCCTTCTACGAGCTGCCGCGCAAGATTGAGGTCGCCCGCTCCTTCGGCCTGAAGGCCAACGCCTTCGCCATGCAATTTGATTCGCTGGTGGCGTTACCGTTCCTTCTCGTGGCCATGACGCTGATTGCCGCAACAGTTTCAATGCGATTTGCGCGAATGGGGCAGTCGGCAACGATGATTCTGGGTGGCGTCGTGGCCGGCTTTCTGCTTTATGTCGTTTCGGTACTGGTCAAGGCATTCGGTGTAGCCGGATTCGTGCCTACGGTGGTGGCTGCATGGGTTCCGGTTGTCGTGGCTATGTTCTTTGGGGTGACGTTTCTGCTATACAAGGAAGACGGCTAGTGAGGGAGGCTGGATTGCGCAGCCATAGGCAGGCCGGTTTGGCACGCCTCTATGGGGCGACCGCCTTGGCGTGTCTGTTCGCTTGTGCGGTGCCGACGGCACCCGCGCTGGCGCAGCAGATTACTGCCAAGCCCGTCCCCTCCGGCTCGCAGATGCTGCTGGCCGCCGATACGCTTGTCTATGACAACGACAAGCACACGGTGACGGCCGTCGGTGGTGTGCAGATCGACTATGGCGGCAACAAGCTGGTCGCCCAGCGCGTGGTGTACAACCGCGACACCAAGCGGCTCGTCGCCAGCGGCGCCGTCGAGCTGATCAACAGCGACGGCACCAAGGTCAATTCCGACCATATCGACATCACCGACGATTTCGCCGATGGCTTTCTCAACGCGCTGCGCGTCGAGACGATCGACAAGGCTTACTTCGCCGCCGAGAGCGCCGAGCGCATGGGCGGCGTGCTCACCACCTTCCACAACGGCGTCTACACCGCCTGCGAACCTTGCGAGGACAAGCCGGACAAAGCGCCGACCTGGCGCGTCAAGGCGCGGAAGATCATCTGGAACGGCGAGAAGAAGACGGTCCGCTTCGAGAACTCGAATTTCGAGTTCTTCGGCTTCCCGCTCGCCTACCTGCCGGCCTTCGAGATCGCCGACCCGACGGTGAAGCGCAAGAGCGGCTTCCTGATCCCCGGCATCGTCTACAACAACCATCTCGGCGTCGGCGTCAAAGTCCCCTATTACTTCGCCCTGTCCCCGACCTATGACCTGACCGTCACCGGCAGCGGATATACCAAGCAGGGTTTCCTCGGCGAGGCCGAGTGGCGCCAGCGCTTCAACAACGGCCAGTACACGCTAAAGATCGCCGGCATCAATCAGCAGGATCCCGACGCATTCATCGATTCCGCCGGCCATAATGTGAATTCCGGCGAACCCGGCGATCCGAACAAGTTCCGCGGCATGATGGGCACCAAGGGCCAGTTCGCCATCAACGAGCGCTGGAATTTCGGCTGGGACGTGCTGCTCCAGACCGACAAGGAATTCTCGCGCACCTATAATATCGAAGGCTACAGCGACCTCGTCCACCAGTCGTCGATCTATCTGACCGGCTTGAGCGACCGCAATTATTTCGACGTCCGCGCCATGCGCTTCGAGGTTCAGGAAGACACGCTCTCCAGCGATCCGACGTCGCGCTCCGCCAAGCAGCCTTGGGTGCTGCCGTCGTTCGACTATGCCTATATCCCCGACACCTCGGTGGCCGGCGGACAGCTGTCGTTCAACGTCAACGCGCGCGTGATCAGCCGCAACCGGCTGGACGCCGTGCTCGCTAATGCCAGCGACCCGGATTCGATCAACAATGTGCGCGGCATCGAAGGCGAATCGAGCCGGCTGAGTGCGGAAGCCGAGTGGAAGCGCACCTTCACCACCGATGGCGGCCTGCAGTTGACGCCACTGCTCGCCTTCCGCGGCGACGCCGGCTACGTCAACGCCAATTCGGCTTCGCTCGCCGCCGTCAACCAGATGGGATCGAATCTGGGCGAAGACGTCGACATGCGCTCCTCGCTCGCCCGCTACATGGCCACCCTCGGCCTCGAGGCGCGTTGGCCGCTCCTGTTCTCGATGCCCAGCTCCAGCCACATCCTGGAGCCGACCGCGCAGGTCTTCGTGCGTCCGAACGAACAATATGTCGGCGGACTGGCCATCCCCAACGAAGACGCGCAGAGCTTCGTCTTCGACGCCACGACGCTGTTCGAGCGCGATAAATTCTCCGGCTATGACCGGATCGAAGGCGGCACGCGCGCCAATGTCGGCTTCCGGTACTCGGGCGCCTACGACAATGGCTGGGCCACGAACGCCATCTTCGGCCAGTCCTACCAGCTCGCCGGCGAAAACTCCTTTGCCGCACCGGATCTCGTCAATGTCGGGGCAGAGTCCGGCCTGGACAAGCGGACCTCGGACTATGTCGGCCTCGTAGGCTTCAACAGCCCGAGCGGTTTCTCCGGCTCGCTGAGCGGTCGTTTCGACGAGCAGACCTGGGAGGTCAGGCGCGCCGAAGTGAAGGCTGCCTATTCCAGCCTGCCGATATCGCTCAGCRCCAAATATGCCTTCATCGAGGCGCAGCCGCTTTATGGCTTCACCACCGACCGCCACGAGCTCACGCTGGGCGCCTCGACGCATCTGGCGCAGAATTGGCGGCTGTTCGGCACGGGCACCTACGACCTCCAGACAAATGTGCTGGTCAAGGACGGTGTCGGCTTCGCCTATAATGATTCCTGCTTCACCTACATCATGACGTATTCGCAGACGCGCGACACCGTCACCAAGGAAGTGTCGCAGAACATCGGTTTCAACCTGTCGTTCCGCACGCTCGGCGATTTCGGTTCGTCAACAAGCGCGGTCGATACCATCCAGTGACCAAGCGGCAGGCGCGCGCGCCGATGGGGCTTTGGTCTTGATTTGGAGCGTGATCCTTCGAGAATGGGCCTGATTCTCAGGGCCATGCGCCGGCGACATCGTTTCGCCGCATAGGACGGGCATGGGATCGACTGCATGGCGCAGGCGTTCGGAGGACGCGCGGCGCCGTCATGGTGGGGAAAGATCGGGAAGGTAAGATGAGGAAATACCTGTTTTCAGCGGGATTGGCGCTTCTGGTGGCGGCGGCCTCGGTTTCGGTCACGGCTGCCGTGCAGCCTGCTTTCGCCGCTGAGATCAAGTATGTCGTCAACGGCATACCGATCACCTCCGGCGACATCGCGCACCGCACCGCCTTCTTCAAGCTGCAGCACAAGAAGGGCGATGCCAAGGAGGAGATGATCGATCAGACGCTGCGGCTGGCCGAAGCCAAGCGACTCGGCATCCGCATCTCCGATCAGCAGGTCGACGCTGCCTACCAGCGCTTCGCCTCAGGCAACAAGATGCCGCTGGCGAGACTGGACGCGATCATGGCGCAATCGGGCGTCACCAAGGAGCATTTCAAGGAATTCATCCGCGCCCAGATGGCCTGGAACCAGGCGCTCAGCGCACGCTACCGCTCCGGCGAAGGCGGCTCGGTAACCGAGCAGGACGCCGTGCGGCGCATGCTTGACAAGGGCGGCGCCAAGCCGACGGCGACGGAATATATGCTGCAGCAGGTGATCTTCGTGGTGCCGGCATCGGAGCGCGCCGCCACGCTCGCCAAACGCAAGCGCGAGGCCGACGCCATGCGTGCCCGCTTCAACGGCTGTAACACCACGCGCGACTTCGCCAAGGGCCTGCTCGACGTCACCGTGCGCGATCTCGGCCGCTTTCTGGCGCCGCAATTGCCGTCCGACTGGGCCGAGCAGATCAAGGCGACCAAGACCGGCGGCGCGACGCCGACCCGCGAGACCGAGCGTGGCGTCGAGTTCATCGGCGTCTGCTCCTCGCGCGAGGTCTCCGACGACAAGGCCGCGCAGATGGTGTTCCAGGCCGAAGGCGGCAACGACAAGGACGCCGAAGAGCTCAGCAAGAAATACGTCGCCGAACTGCGCCAGAAGGCCAAGATCGTCGAGCGCTAGAGCGACAAGCGTGTCTCGACGCAGCAGCGAGTTCGCCCAAACCATGAGCGGCCTGGTCCGCGCCCTGGTATGAGCATGCAAAAGACCGGTGCCCCGCTTGCGCTCAGCGTCGGCGACCCCTCGGGCATCGGACCCGAGATCGCCATCGCCGCCTGGCAAGCGGGCGAGAGCGCCGGCGTGCCGCCCTTCTATCTCATTGCCGACCCAGCTTTGATCGAAGCCCGCGCGCGGCTCGTCGGCGCAAATGTCACCATTGCCGAGACGCTGCCGGGACAGGCAGCGCATCATTTTTCCCGGATGCTTCCCGTCGTACCGCTCGATGCGCGCCATTTCGACAGCCCAGGACAGCCGGACCCGGCCAATGCCGCCGGCACCGTCGAAGCCATCGACCGCGCCGTCGCGGACTGCCTCGCCGGCCGCGCGGCGGCGATGGTCACCTGCCCGATCGCCAAGAAGCCGCTTTACGATGCCGGTTTCGGCTTTCCCGGCCACACCGAATATCTGGCGCATCTGGCCTCGCGGCACACCGGCAGGGACGTGACGCCGGTGATGCTGCTGGCGGGACCTGATCTGCGCACCGTTCCGGTCACCATTCACATCGCCTTGGCCGAGGTGCCGAAGGTGCTCACGACGGAGCTGATCGTCGCGACCGCGCGCATCACCGCCGCCGATCTCAAGAGCCGTTTCGGCATCGCCCGGCCGAGGCTTGCCATCGCCGGGCTCAACCCGCATGCCGGCGAAGGCGGCGCCATGGGCTCCGAGGATAACGCAATCGTCGCCCCGGCGGTCGAGACGTTGAAAGCGGAAGGCATCGACGCGATCGGGCCGCTGCCGGCCGACACGATGTTTCATCCGCGTGCGCGCACCTCCTATGACGCGGCGCTCTGCATGTATCACGACCAGGCGCTGATCCCGGCCAAGACGCTGGCTTTCGACGAGGCGGTGAACGTGACGCTGGGCCTGCCCTTCATCCGGACCTCACCCGATCACGGCACCGCTTTCGACATCGCCGGCAAGGGCATAGCGCGCCCCGACAGCCTGATCGCCGCGCTGAGGCTGGYGGGCCGGCTGGCCGACAGCGGACGGCGGGGGCGGACCGCCRCAGCATGAGGCTCAATTGAACGCGCGCACCACGATCGACGGGTTGCCGCCGCTGCGCGAAGTGATCGAGCGGCACGGCCTGCAGGCCAAGAAGGCGCTCGGGCAGAATTTCCTGCTCGACCTCAATCTGACAAGCAAGATCGCCCGCGCGGCCGGCGATCTCGGCAAGGCGACCGTGATCGAGGTCGGCCCTGGTCCCGGCGGGCTGACGCGGGCACTGCTCTTCAACGGCGCGCACCGCGTGGTCGCCATCGAGCGCGACGAGCGCTGCCTGGAGGCGCTGGCGGATATCTCCAGCCATTATCCCGGACGCCTCGATGTCATACCAGGCGATGCGCTGAAAACGGATTTTGCCGCACTTGCCGGCGAGGCGAATGGTGAGCCGGTCAAGATCGTCGCCAACCTGCCTTACAATATCGGCACCGAGCTTYTGATCCGCTGGCTGACGGTGGCCGACTGGCCGCCCTTCTACCAGTCGATGACGCTGATGTTCCAGCGCGAAGTGGCGGAGCGCATCACCGCGGGTCCCGGCAGTGACGCCTATGGCCGGCTCGGCGTCCTGGCCGGCTGGCGCGCGGAAGCAAAAATCGCCTTCGACGTGCCGCCGCAGGCTTTCATTCCACCGCCCAAGGTCACCTCCTCCGTCGTGCATCTGGTGCCGCGCTCGTCGCCCCTGCCCGCCGAGGCAAAAAAGCTCGGCCACGTCACCGAAGCCGCCTTCGGCCAGCGCCGCAAGATGCTCAGGCAAAGCGTGAAGAGCCTCGGCGGCGA
The DNA here is from genome assembly GCF_001854795.2 of Mesorhizobium sp. LCM 4577. Classification (NCBI taxonomy): domain Bacteria; kingdom Pseudomonadati; phylum Pseudomonadota; class Alphaproteobacteria; order Hyphomicrobiales; family Phyllobacteriaceae; genus Mesorhizobium; species Mesorhizobium sp. LCM 4577. The sequence goes on from NZ_MDDU01000054.1 coordinate 129,234, forward strand.
GGCCTTGCTGCTGCGCGCCGGCATCGACCCGACGCGGCGGGCCGAAACGCTGAGCGTCGAGGAGTTTGTGAGGCTGACCAACGCGGTGTAGCCAGTTAGGGACGCCTTAGCCACAGCGCCTCAGCTTCTCCATCAGTCCACTGATCCGATGCAGCAGGCTGGCATTTGTCATTCAGATGCATTACATTGAAGATCTAGGAGATTTCCAATGCCAGCGAACGCACTCGTTCAGACGCGCATCGATGCTGATATCCGTGATCGGGCTTCGGCAGTGCTCGAAAGTATGGGACTTACGGTTTCAGATGCGGTTCGGATCCTTCTCACCCGAACCGCCAACGAGGGTGTGCTGCCCATCGATCTGCTCGCAAATAGCGAGGCGTACGACGCGTGGTTTCGCACCAAAGTGCGCGAAGCACTGGACGACACCCGAGCCGACATCCCTGACGAACAAGTCGAGGCGCATTTCTCTAAAAGACGCGCTGCAGCGCGTCGCAAGATCAACGAGCCTAAATCTTGAAGATCGTCTGGTCGGCATTCGCACTTTCGGATCGCGACGGGATATTCACGTATATCGAGGCTGACAACCCTGCCGCCGCAATTGCGATCGATGAGCGGATTGTTACCGCGACAGGCCATCTCCGCGACTTTCCCGAGAGCGGCCGTACCGGCAGACTCTCAGGAACACGAGAGCTTGTCATCGTGGGCACGCCATATGTCGCGGTCTATCAGTTAGTCGAGAGCAGGATTCGAATCCTTCGCGTGCTTCACGGAGCACAGCGGTGGCCCGACGATCGTACAGATAGCTGACGCTATCCGGCTTGTCCGGCCTGCCTCACCCCGTCTTCTCGTCCAGCAATCCCGAAATGAAGTCGAACAGGCCAGGCCGCCTGTCGCGGCGCAGACGCTCTGCGGTGACGATGGCGCGGACCTCGGCGAAGGCGCGGTCGAGATCGTCGTTGACGATGACGAAGTCGTATTCCTTCCAATGCTCGATCTCGAGGCGGGCGTTCTTCAGCCTGGTCTCGATGACGGATTCCTGGTCCTCGGCGCGGCGCTTCAGGCGCGCCTTCAACTCCTTCATCGACGGCGGCAGGATGAAGATCGAGACGATGTCGGCGCGCATCTTCTCCTTGAGCTGCTGGGCGCCCTGCCAGTCGATGTCGAAGAGCATGTCGCGGCCCTCGGCCAGCGCCACTTCCGCGGGCTCGCGCGGCGTCGCGTAGCAGTTGCCGTGCACTTCGGCCCATTCGAGCAGCGCGTCGGAATCGCGCAGCCTCTCGAATTCGCGCATGGTGGTGAAATGGTAGTGGACGCCATCGATCTCCGAGCCACGGCGCGGCCGTGTGGTGACGGATACCGACAACTCCAGACTTGAATCTTTTTCCAGCAGGTTGCGCGCGATCGTCGACTTGCCGGCGCCCGAGGGCGACGACAGCACCAGCATCAATCCGCGGCGGCGGATGCGGGATCCCAGATCCCTGGCAGCCGTCGGCTCCTTGGCAACCATTCCCGTCACTCCAGATTCTGGACCTGCTCGCGAAACTGGTCGACCACCGCCTTGAGCTCAAGCCCGATCGCGGTCACCGCGGCGGCGTTCGACTTCGAGCACAACGTATTCGATTCGCGGTTGAATTCCTGCGCGAGAAAATCGAGCTTGCGGCCGACGGCGCCGCCGCTTTTGAGCAGCGCCCGCGCAGATGCGACATGCGTCTTCAGCCGGTCGATCTCCTCGCGGATGTCGGCCTTTGTGGCGAGGAAGGCAGCTTCCTGGTGCAGCCGGACAGCATCGAGGTTGGCCGAGGCGTCCATCAACAGACGCACCTGCTCGGCGATGCGCTCGCGGATTGCCGCAGGCTCGCGCGAGGGATCGGCCTCCGCCTTCAGCGTCAGCGCCTCGATGATGTCGATATGGCCCGCGAGCAGCGCGCCAAGTGCCGCGCCCTCGCCTCGGCGCGCCTGCTCCAGCCCGGTAAGCGCCGCCTCGAGCGCCGACAGGATCGCGGCGTCAAGGGCGGCCCGCTCCTCCTCGGTCTCGACGGCCTCGGGAACATCGAGCACACCGCGCAGCGAGAGCAGGCCGTCGGCGGTGGCAGGCTCGGTGCCGAACTGCTCCTGCAAGCGCTTGGCCAGCCCCGCCAGATCCTTGAGGAAGGCCTCGTTGACCACCGGCTGGGTTTGCCTGGCGGCGGCGCGACCGACGGTTAGCGTCGCCTGGAAATTGCCGCGCGCGAAGCGCTTCTGAACGGTCTGGCGGACGCCGGTTTCCAGCCGGTCGAAGCCCTGCGGCAACCTCAGCCTCACCTCGGCGCTCTTGCCGTTCACCGATTTCACCTCCCAGGCGATCGAGGTGCCATCGCTTTCGGCGGCGGACCGCGCAAAACCGGTCATGCTCTGCAGGCTCATTGCCCTGTCGTCCCCCTGTCGCAGCCCAGGCATGCGTGGCCCAGCGCGCTGCGCGCCCCAGAAATCGCCCGGCAATCTGCCGGCGCCCCCTCAAAACATGAATATGGCCCCGCGTCAAAGGACGCGTGCGGCAAGCCTACTGCGCGGCGTCGCCGCCGGCGTCGCCATTCTCGCCGCCGTCGCTGTTGTTACCGCCGTCGGCATTGCCATCGGGAGCGGCCGGCGCCGTCGTCTGGCCGGAAGCCTTGGCGGCGGCGTCCGCCTGCTTCTTCTGCAGCGCCCGGTAGCGGGCGACGTTCTGGTTGTGCTCTTCGAGCGTCGCTGCGAAGACATGGCCGCCATTGCCGTCGGCGACGAAATAGAGGTCGTCGGTCTTCGACGGATTGGCGACCGCTTCGAGCGCCGCACGGCCCGGATTGGCGATCGGCGTCGGCGGCAGGCCCTTGATCATGTAGGTGTTGTAAGGCGTCTGCTTGTCGAGGTCCGACTGATAGATCGGGCGGTCGGCGGGCTTTCCCTTGCCGCCGAACAGGCCGTAGATGATGGTCGGGTCAGACTGCAGCCGCATGCCCTTGGCCAAGCGGTTGAGGAACACTGCGGCGACGCGCGAACGCTCGTCGCTCCTGCCCGTTTCCTTCTCGACGATCGAGGCGAGCGTGACGAAGTCATCGATGTTGGCGATCGGCAGATCGGGCGCGCGATGCGACCAGACGTCTTCGACCAGCTTCTTTTGGTCGGCGATCAGCTTGTCGACCATCTGCTGCCTGGTAGCGCCGCGGGTGAAGCGCAGCGTGTCGGTGGCAATGYTGCCCTCCGGCGGCAAGGTCGCAGGCATGTCGCCGGTGAGCGCCTCCTGATCGGCCACGCGTTGCAGCGCCTGCTCGACCGTCAGCCCTTCGGGAATGGTGAGCGAGTACATCACCGATTTGCCGCTCTTGAAAAGCTCCATGATGTCGCGCATCGAAGCGCGCGGCTTGATGGCGTATTCGCCGGCCTTCAGCGCCGATTCATTGCCGGTGGCGCGCACGCCGAGCCGGAAGATGCGGGCATCGCTGATCAGGCTGCGGCGCTCGAGCTGGTCGGCGATCTCCTGCACGCCGGTGTTCGGCTTGATCATGAAGGTGTCGCCATTGGCGGACGGGCCAGGCTCGATGAAAGCCTGCATGCCGAAATAGAGCGCCGCACCCGAGGCGAGCACCACCAGGATGACCAAGGAGAGGAAGAAATTCAGGAACACGACGACCTGGCTGCGCGAGGCGCGCGAACGCTTCGACGGCGGTGGTGTGCCGGCTTCCGGACGCAACGCCTCGGCGGCGGTCTTCGGCACGATCGGCCCCTTCGCGCCTTGCCGTCCGAATTCCCCGTCGCTCGGATTAGTGTTCATGACGCCCTGCCGTCTGATCTTGCAACGAATCCCCCGCCGAAAAGCTAGGGGCGAATTTGGCAAAAATGACGGCAGTTGGCGGACTGCCGATTAGTCTGTCTCTGAGCAATTCGGAGGGGAAACCGCGCGCTCCGTGGGACTGCTCCGGTTGCTACTCAGCCATTATAACGCTGGAACACGAGCGAGGCGTTGGTGCCGCCGAACCCGAAGGAGTTCGACAGCGCGACGTCGATCTGGCGCTGGCGCGGCTTGTTCGGCACGAGGTCGATCGCCGTCTCGCGTTCCGGATTGTCGAGATTGATGGTGGCGGGCGCAACATTGTCGCGGATGGCGAGGATCGAGAAGATCGCTTCCGCAGCGCCCGCGGCGCCCAGCAGATGGCCGATGGACGACTTTGTCGACGACATCGAAATCTTCGAGGCCGCATTGCCGACCAGCCGCTCGACCGCGCCAAGCTCGATCGTGTCGGCCATGGTCGAGGTGCCATGGGCGTTGATGTAATCGACATCGGCCGGCGAAAGCTTCGCCCGGTTCAGCGCCGCCGTCATGCAGCGGAAGGCGCCGTCGCCGTCCTCGGCGGGGGCGGTGATGTGGTAGGCGTCGCCGGTCAGTCCGTAGCCGGTGACTTCCGCATAGATCTTGGCGCCGCGCGCCTTGGCGTGCTCGAGCTCTTCCAGCACGACGACGCCGGCGCCCTCGCCCATGACGAAACCGTCGCGGTCGCGGTCATAGGGACGCGAAGCGGTTTCCGGCGCGTCGTTGCGTTCGGTGGAGAGCGCGCGGCAGGCGGCGAAGCCGGCGATCGACAGCCTGGTGATCGGCGCTTCGGCGCCGCCCGCCACCATGACGTCGGCATCGCCCCACATGATCAGCCGGGCCGCGTCGCCGATGGCATGCGCGCCGGTCGAGCAGGCGGTGACCACCGCATGGTTCGGGCCTTTCAAGCCGTGACGGATGGAAACCTGGCCCGAAACCAGATTGATGATCTGTCCGGGGATGAAGAAGGGACTGATGCGACGCGGGCCGCGATCTTTCAGGATCATCGCGTTCTCGGCGATGCCGTCGATTCCGCCGATGCCGGAGCCGATCAGCACGCCGGTGGCGCACTGGTCCTCATGTGTTTCGGGCTTCCAGCCGGAATCGGCCAGCGCCTCGTCGGCGGCCGCGATGCCGTAAAGGATGAAGTCGCCGATCTTGCGCAATTCCTTCGGCTCGAGCACGGCCTCCGGATTGAAGGTTCCATTCGAGCCGTCGCCGCGCGGAATGATGTGGGCGATCTTGCAGGCAAGATCGTCCACCTCGAATTCGGTGACGCGGCGGCAGGCGCTGCGGCCGGAGAGCAATTCCCGCCAGCTGTGCTCAAAGCCCATGCCGAACGGCGAAAGCAGGCCAAGGCCCGTGACGACGACACGCCTCATCGCAGGTCCTCCCCGGTGATGCCCGCGAAAGAACTCAGGCCGAGGCCTTGTCGATATACTTCACGGCATCGCCGACGGTCAGGATGGTCTCGGCGGCATCGTCCGGAATTTCGACGCCGAACTCTTCTTCGAACGCCATGACGAGTTCGACCGTGTCGAGGCTGTCCGCGCCCAGATCGTCGATGAAGCTCGCCTGCTCCGTCACCTTGTCGGCATCGACGCCGAGATGCTCGATGACGATCTTCTTGACGCGCTCTGCGGTGTCACTCATTTGGGGCAATCCTCGTCTTATGTTGTCTATCTTCGTTAGCGGGCGGAATGCCGCTAATCAAGCTGAAAGATGGTCTTGCGGGCAACGCAACGCCACAGGACCGGTTTTTGCCCGAACCGCCGGGTTGCGGGCCGCATTACACGAAAAATGACGGGCGTCCAAGCCGAAATGGCTGTTTTCACAGGCGCCCGGCGCCCCAGATCGCCCTTAGATCATCGCCATGCCGCCATTCACATGAATGGTCTGGCCGGTGACGTAAGCCGCCTCATTGGAAGCAAGATAGGCGACGGCGGACGCAACCTCGGCGCTGGTGCCCATGCGCCTTGTCGGGATCGCGGCCATGATCGTCTCCTTCTGCTTGTCGTTGAGCTTGTCGGTCATGGCCGATTCGATGAAGCCCGGAGCGACGCAGTTGACGGTGATGTTGCGGGTGGCGATCTCCTGCGCCAGCGATTTGGAGAAGCCGATCATGCCGGCCTTGGAGGCGCAGTAATTGGTCTGGCCGGGATTGCCGGTGACGCCGACCACCGAAGTGATGTTGATGATGCGGCCATGGCGGCGGCGCATCATCGGATGGGTGAGCTCGCGGGTGAGCCGGAACACGGCGGTCAGGTTGACTTCGATCACGCTGTCCCAGTCGGCGTCCGACATGCGCACGAACAGGCCATCCTTGGTGATGCCGGCATTGTTGACCAATATGTCGACGCCTTCGAGGTCGGCTTCCGCCTTCTGCCCGAGCGCCTTGACCGCGTCACGGTCAGTCAAATCGGCCGGAAACAGCTTTACCCGGTCGCCCAACTCGCCGGCCAGGGCTTCCAGCTTCTCCACGCGGGTACCGTGCAGGCCGACGATGGCGCCCTGGCTGTGCAGCACCCTGGCGATCGCCTCGCCGATGCCGCCCGTTGCGCCGGTGACGAGCGCCTTGCGGCCGGTCAGTTCGAACATTTTTCTCTCCTGATCTCAGAGAGGYACCCTTGGCACAGGTGCCGTCAAATCGCCAGCCTGTCAGGCGAGCGTCGCCAGCGCCGCCTCGACTTCCGCCGCAGTGCCGACGGCGGCGGTGGCGATCTCGCGGTTGATACGACGCGCCAGGCCCGACAGCACCTTGCCGGCGCCGACCTCGTAAAGCGTCGACACTCCATTGGCGCCGAACCATTCCACCGTCTCGCGCCAGCGCACGCGGGCAACCACCTGCTCGACCAGGCGACGGGCGATCTCGTCCGGGTCGCTGGTTGGAGTCACGGTGACATTGGAGACGATCGGAACCACGGGCGCCGATTTCGCGACACCAGCCAGCGCTTCGCGCATGATGTCGGCCGCCGGCGCCATCAGCGCCGAGTGGAAGGGAGCGGACACCTGCAGCATCAGCGCCCGCTTGGCGCCTTTTTCGGTGCACAGCTTCGCCGCCAGTTCGACCGCCGCCTTGGCACCCGAAATCACCAGCTGGCCGCCGCCATTGTCGTTGGCGACCTGGCAGACCGAGCCCTTGGCCGCTTCCGCGCAAGCCGCTTCGACATCGGCCTGCTCCAGCCCGATGATGGCCGCCATCGCCCCCTCGCCGGCCGGCACCGCCGCCTGCATGGCGTTGCCGCGGGTCCTAAGCAGCCGAGCGGCGTCGCCGACAGAAACGAAGCCGGCCGCGCCAAGCGCGGAATATTCGCCCAGCGAATGGCCCGCGACATAGGCCACCTTGTCCTTCAGCGAGAAGCCGCGCGCTTCGAGCGCCCGCATCGCCGCCAGCGACACCGCCATCAGCGCCGGCTGGGCGTTGGCGGTCAGCGTCAGCGTCTCTTCCGGCCCTTCCCAGATAAGTTTCGACAGTTTTTCGCCGAGCGCGGCGTCCACTTCCTCGAAGACGCGGCGCGCTTCCGGGAATTGGTCGGCGAGGTCCTTGCCCATGCCGACGGCCTGGCTGCCCTGTCCCGGAAAGGTGAATGCGACGGCCATTGAAGTCTCTCCCGAGGCTGGTTTTTTCCTGCCTCTGGCGCAAGGCGGACGGCCAAGTCAAGCCCGCCGGCGCCCTTTGGATCCGCAATTCGGCCGGAAAAGGTTGCCGACTGCCTGTTCCGAAAGGCTTTTTGGCGATCACACCTGATGAAAACCGCTCACGTTTGGGTTGCTGGCTCTTCTTATTTCCGCCACAGGCGCTAGCTTTGCGTGACACTTCGATGACAGAAGCGTGACGGGCGTGGAAGGCGTGTTGCGTGGGCCGGGGGAAAACAGAGTGGCAAGGACCAGAAAAGGCGTGGCCAAGCCCGTGCCGGGCTTTTTGGAAGACGATCCGTCCACCGGCTATCTGCCCGGACGAACCTGGCCGACCGTACGCTATGGCCTGACTACAGTTCTCGCGGCGGCCCTGCTTGTCTTCGCGATCGAATGGATCGTGCGCGGCGATTTCTTCGGCACGGTCGATTTCTTCCTGCAGCCGTTCAAGCCGGGCTGGACCACCATCATCCTCTTCGCGCTGGTGCTGGTCGGGCTTGACGCCATATTGGGCCGCAGCCACCAGAGCCTGATGATCGTGGCGCCGCTGACGCTGGCGCTTGCCTTTGTCGGCCACCAGAAATCGCATTATCTCGGCGACCCGCTCTATCCGACCGATTTCCTGTTTGCCCGCCAGATCGTGGCGCTGATGCCGCTTCTGGTGCGCGAACGGCCGTGGACGGCGGTCATGCTGGCCGCGGCCATAATCGGCGGCCTGACGCTGCTCGTCTATTGCTGGCGGACCTGGCGGCGGCGGGTTCCGATCCTCAGCCGCAAGGGCCGCCTGGCGCGGTTGGCGCTTGCCGTGCCGCTGCTCGCCTTCTTCGTCTCGATCATGGACTACGCCACCTTCTCGTGGACGCGCGACCGGCTGCAGATCATCCCGATCATGTGGGACCAGAAGGAGAACTACGCCTCCAACGGCTTTGCGCTGGCCTTCGCGATGAACGTGCCGATGGCGCATGTCTCGGCGCCTCCCGGCTATTCGCAAAAGACGATGGATGCGATCCAGCGGCCCGATGTCGCCGCTTCCGTGCCGGACGATAAGCCGGATATCGTGGTGGTGATGAGCGAATCCTTCTGGGATCCGACACAGCTGCCCGGCGTCAGCATCAAGCCCGACCCCATCCCGACAGTACGCGCCTTGCGCTCCGGCTCGATGTTCTCGCCCGAGTTCGGCGGCATGACCGCCAATATCGAATTCGAGGCGCTGACCGGCTTTTCCAATGCCTTCTTGCCGGCCGGCTCGATCCCCTACCAGCAATATGTGCGCACCCCAACGCCCTCGCTGGCGACTTTCCTGAAGAGCGAGGGCTACCGGGCGCACGCCATCCATCCGGGCACCAACTGGTTCTGGAACCGGGGCGCCGTCTATGCCGATTTCGGCTTCAACGACTTCCGCTCGGAAGAGACGCTGCCGCCGATGGAGAAGCGCGGGCCGCTGGCTTCCGACGCGGCGATGACCGACGAGATCATCCGCGAGGCGGACGCCAGCGACGATCCGGTGTTCCTGTTCGCCGTCAGCCTGCAGAACCATGGGCCTTACGAGCCCTACCGCTACTACAATCCGACGCATTCGGTCGATGCGCCGATCAGTTCCTGGGCGCGGGAATCGCTGCTTTCCTATGCCGAGGGCTCGGCCGACGCCGACCGCGGCCTGCAGCGGCTGATCGACTGGGCGAAGGCCCGCCCGCGGCCGACCATCATCGCCTTCTTCGGCGACCATCTGCCGCCGCTCGGACCGGTCTATGTCGAGACCGGCTTCCTCAAGGACAATGTCGCGCCGCGCAAGGAGCCTAGCGACGCCGCGCTCGAGCACCACGACACGCCGCTGATCATCTGGTCGAACCGCTCCGGTCCGGTGCAGAACCTGGGCTCGGTCAGCCCGGCCTTCCTGCCCTACCATATCCTGACCACGGCCGGCATCACCCACCCCTACTACACCGGTTTCCTCGGCGCGCTGCGCGAGCATTACCGGGTGGTCGACCGCAATCTGCTCCTGTCGCCCGCAGGCGAAGCGACGCCGGACTGGGCGAGGCAAAAGCAGATCGATCCGCGGATCAACGATTTCCGCCTCATCCAGTACGACATGATGTTCGGCAAGCGCCACTCGGCGCCCGACTTCTTCCCCGAGACGGTGGACAAGCTGGTGGCGCATACGAGCTGAGATGAGTTGCGAAAGACGATTTCGTCGTGTGTCAGCTTGCCGTCGGTCTCGGATGCCCTTGATTTCAGCTTCAGACCGGCAGCCCGAGCTGCTTTCGCAGGCTCTTGTCGAATGCGGATGCGGGGACTAAGCGGCGCAGAAGGCTGACTTGGCGCGCCATATTTCCCGCCGCGTAGCGCCGCTTCGTTGCAGGTGCCGCCCGTCGTCATGGCCGCGGCGCCCCCGTCAGTTGGTGAGCTGCAGCCTGGAGAACTTGTTGGCGATCGTTTGGAACACGTTGGGCAGCTTGGCCGGGTCCTCGACGGCGTAGTAGTCGCTCGGGTCGGATGCGCAGGCGCTGTAGAGCGAGCGGTTGGCCGCCGTGTCGGCCTGCAGCACCATGGTGTAGATCTGGACACCCTGGCTCTTCAGCTGGGCGCAGACATCCTTGGTCCAACCGTCGACGTTGCGCGCCGCCGTCGTCTGGTTGCTTGAACCGAAACGGCCGCTGGCAAGGTAGCCGTAGGAGGTGTAGTCCGATTTCTGCGGCGTGTTGGAGGCGCCGTAGACGACGTTCTCGCCGTCGGTCAAAAGCATCACCACCTTGGTGACGCCGGCCGTCTTGTAAGGGGCGGCGTCGGTGTAAGGCGGCTGCGGCGACAGCACCCGCTGGCCCCAGCTCAAGCCCTCCGACACGTTGGTGCCGGAGCCGTTCCACTCGCTCATCTGGCTTGCCGCCAGGCGCAGCTTGTCGAAGTCGTCGGTCAGGGGAATGATCGGCGTCGGGCAGGCGCGGTTCGGACCGATGGTGATCGTGCTGCCAGTCTCGGTGATTATCTTCGCGGTCGAGGCGACGTATTTCGCGATCGTCGTCAGATCGCCCGTCAGCAGCCCGCTCAGATCGATGCCCAGTATGTTCTGGTTCAGCTTGGTCTTGTCGATACTGTCGTCCAGATAGGAATTGTTGTAGCCGGTCGACGAATTGCCGTAGGAGGCCGACGGCTTCTTGGCGACGTCCGGATCGTCCGGCGCGAAATACGGCACGAACAGCGTATCGGGCTTCGAGGGGTCCGGCGGCGTATCGGAAATGTTCAAGGCACCTGGCCGCGCCTCGACGCAGCCCTTCCAGCCCGTGTTGTTCCATCCGCCCTTCTGGCCAAGCTGCCTGAACAGCGCCATATGGTTCGGCCGCTTGCCGTCGATCATCGGGAAATTGACGCCGTTGGTGGACGACTTGCCGTCCATGTCGAGCCAGGACGGGTCGAATTCGGGGCCATTGACGTTGACGGCTGTGACGAAGGGCACCAGCGAGGCGCGGACGGAACGGGTCGGCGATTTGACCGCTTCGAGATAATCGAGCAGCGACTTGGTCGCCGTCCGCAGCGCGGTAATGCGCGCGCCGGCCATCGAGCCGGTGTTGTCCAGCACCAGCACCACTTCGAGCTGGTTGTTGGATTCGACCGCGGAAGCGTCGACGCTGATGTGCTTTTCGGCGCCGAACAGGAATGCGAAGTTGAGATTGACGTCCGCCGAGGCGGTGGCCCTGGTCTTGACGAAGTTGACGCCCCTGTCGACCGTCAGCGTGGCCTTCGGGTTGGAAAGCTCGCCGTGGCTGGCGATATTGGCCTGGAAATAGCTGTTGAAGGCATCGGCGCGCGTCACCTCGGCGTCGCCCAGATGCGAGGAAGCGAGGTTCGCCGCGTCCAGCGCGTTCTGCAGATTGCTTTTGGCCCGCATCAGCGTCGAGACGTCGGTCGCAAACGCCACCGCGCCCAGCATGGCGGGCATGCCCACCGCCAGCATCAACGAGAAATTGCCGCGCCGAGAGCGCCAAAACTGCCTGAGAAGCATTCCCTACCCCCTGGAATTGCTTGATKGGAATCGGCCGATTTCCGGCCGCCTTGCGGCCCGCGCGCCTCTCATGCTCCTTTCATGATAAACGCGCGGTTACAACCGGGTGCAACCTTTTGGGGTGGTTAAAGCCCGATTACCGCAAGATCGGGTATCGGTCGCGCTGGCGCACCGCCTGCCCGAAATGCAATGGACCTCATGCACGGCTCGCCCGAGCGCTCAGCCACCAATCATCGGGCCTACCCATGCACCGACGTATCTCGCTGACCGTCCAGCCAGCGTCTGTCAGTTCGGACCGCAGGGCGGCCTCGCGCCAGTATGTCTCGACATAGCGTCGTGGCGCCGYAGCGCTGCCGCCTATCGAGACATCCTCGCCGTCGCCGTCTCTGACCGAGACATGCAGCCGGCCGCCGGTCCTGGTCGCCTCGGCAAGTCTTCCAAGCACTGTGCCGAAATCCTCGCGCGCGACGTGGATCATACAGGCACAGGCCCAGATACCGTCGTACGGCATGCCGGGACGGTGCGGGTCTGTCAGGTCGTCGGTCAGCGGGTCCAAGAGGTCGGCGTCAAAGCCGCTCTTGCGAAGAAGTTCGACGAAGCCCTGTGCAACGTCGGTACGTYGGACGCTGATCCCCCGCTTCTCAAGCTCGACTGCATCTCGCCCGCCGCCGCTTCCGATCTCCAGCACTCTTCCCGAGCCGCCAAGTTCGGCCACGAACGCATCGATCTCGGCCGCGACCCATTGGGGCATCGCCGCGGCCTCGGCGGCGTACTGCGCCGCGTCTGCATCATAGGATCGCACGGTGTCCCGGTCAGTGCTCATCCTAACGTTCTTCCCCAGCAAGAGGTGCCCCTCGTCCATCGGCCGTTCACGCTTTCGGCCATTGGTGACATAGCGGCGACTTGTTTCTCGGCCATAGCAGAAATTCAGTCTGACACACGACCCGGCCTTGCCTTCGCCGGAAATTGCTATATAGACGCCCGCAATCTGCCGGTCCTTGCTGGGGGCTGAACGGAGGGCCGTGGCTTTTCGAAGCCGCGACACGAAGCCAGAAGCGCTTTTTAGCCTCCCGTGTCTCCGCTCTCGACCGTCTCGTGATGCTCCTTTCTTCCCCGTTCCGTCGGGTCAGACAAGTTGCAGAGGCTTAGCCGCGAGGGCCGGACAGAGAAACGAAGAAAGGCAGAAAGACATAATGGCTCTTTACGAACATGTGTTTCTTGCCCGGCAGGACCTGTCGCAGCAGCAGGTTGACGCGCTTGTCGAACAGTACAAGGGCGTCATCACCGCGAATGGCGGATCGGTCGGCCGGATCGAGAACTGGGGACTGAAGTCCCTCACCTACCGGGTCAAGAAGAACCGGAAGGCTTACTACACGCTGATGGACATCACCTGCCCGCCGGCCGCGCTCAACGAAATGGAGCGTCAGATGGGCCTGTCGGAAGACGTCCTGCGCTTCCTCACCATCAAGGTCGAGGCGCATGAGGAAGGCGCTTCGGCAATGATGCAGAAGCGCGAAGAGCGCTCCGAGCGCGGCGGCTTCGGCGACCGTGACCGTGGCGATCGTGGCTCGCGTTCCTTCGGCGACCGCGACCGCGGCGACCGTGGTCCGCGTTCGTTCGGCGACCGTGAAGGCGGCGACCGTGGCCCGCGCCGTCCGCGCGAAGGCTTTGAAGGGGGTGCAGAATAATGGTCGACATCAACCAGATCCCGACCCGGCGCCCGTTCCATCGCCGCCGCAAGACCTGCCCGTTCTCCGGCGCCAATGCCCCGAAGATCGACTACAAGGACGTGCGTCTCCTGCAGCGCTACATTTCCGAGCGCGGCAAGATCGTGCCCTCGCGCATCACCGCCGTCAGCCAGAAGAAGCAGCGCGAGCTCGCCAAGGCGATCAAGCGCGCCCGCTTCCTCGGCCTGCTGCCCTACGTGGTCCGCTAAGGCCTGATGAAGTTCAAGGCGGGCGGCTTGCCGCCCGCTTCCACCCCGCGGCGACGGGCGCCATGGCGGTTTGAAGTCAAATCCCGAGTTGGGGCGAATAGCCTCTAACTGCCGAGACAGGCAGGACAGCGACACCGGCGGCGACGCCCTTTTTGCTTCCTGACCTGTTCCAACGAATCCGACGCCGTCCCAGATGGCGCCAACCGAAAGGAACGAAACCATGGAAGTCATTCTCCTCGAGCGCATTTCCCGCCTCGGCCAGATGGGCGAGACCGTCAAGGTCAAGGACGGGTTCGCCCGCAATTTCCTTTTGCCGCAGGGCAAGGCGCTGCGCGCCAACGAAGCCAACAAGAAGAAGTTCGAAGGCCAGCGCGCTCAGCTCGAAGCCCGCAACCTGGAGCGCAAGTCCGAGGCCTCCAAGATCGCCGAGACGCTCGACGGCAAGAGCTTCATCGTCGTGCGCTCGGCCGGCGAGACTGGCCAGCTCTACGGCTCGGTGTCGACCCGCGACATCGCCGAGCTGCTGACCGCCGAAGGCTTCACCGTCAGCCGCAACCAGATCGAGCTCAACCAGCCGATCAAGACCATCGGCCTCTCCAATGTCGCGATCGCGCTGCATCCGGAAGTCGAGGTCACCGTGACGCTCAACGTCGCCCGTTCGGCCGACGAGGCGGAGCGCCAGGCCAAGGGCGAGACGCTGACCACCGCCGAAGCCATCTATGGCGACGACATCAACGACAATGCGCGGCCGGAGAATTTCTTCGATCCGAACGCCGAGTTCGAAGGCGGCGAAGAGAAYGCCTGATCGCCGGGCCTGACCGGCACAGTTTCCGAGGCATCGCCTCGGCTCACACATGTCCAGGATTTCTGGACCAACGCCCGGGTCTCCGACCCGGGCTTTTTTGTGCCAAATGGAACTTTTCGACACCCCATATCTTGTGCACATTACAGCGTAGCGCGTCGATTGGACGCGGGCCGCGCGCTGTGGCACTTTCGCTTTGGCATTCCAGTCCGATTACCGGGTGATCCGACTGAGGGGACATTTGGTCATGAACATCCTGTTGAAACACGTTCTCGAACGCCTGGTGCGCGTCGGAGACCTCAAGGTGACCGGCCCGAAGGGCACGACGCACAAGTTCGGCGACGGCAGCGGCGAACCGGTGCATATCCATATCAAGACCTCGCATGCCGAGCGCGCCATCACCTTCGACCCGATGCTCGCGGTGCCCGAATCCTACATGGACGGCGAACTCGACGTGCTCGAGGGCGGCGTTCTCGGCCTGATGCGCATCGCGTTCCAGAATATGGGCTCGAGCGGCATCGACGTGACCTGGTCGAAGGCGATCGAGGGCCTGCGCCACGCCTTCCGCCGRCTGCAGCAGATCAACACCGCCTCGCGCTCGCGCCGTAACGTCGAGCGGCACTACGACCTCTCCGGCGAGCTCTACAAGCTCTTCCTCGACGAGGACATGCAGTATTCCTGCGCCTATTTCGAGCAGCCCGACATGACGCTGGACGAAGCGCAGCTTGCCAAGAAGCGCCACATCGCCGCCAAGCTCAGGCTCAAGGCGGGCCAGACGGTGCTCGACATCGGCTCCGGCTGGGGTGGGCTCGGCCTCTATCTCGCCAAGGCCTTCGACGTTGACGTGCAGGGCRTGACGCTGTCGACGGAGCAGCACGGCGTCTCGACCGACCGCGCGCATGCGCAGGGGCTGCAGGACCGCGTGCATTTCGATCTCAAGGATTACCGCCACATCAACGAGCGTTTCGACCGCATCGTCTCGGTCGGCATGTTCGAGCATGTCGGCGTCAACCACTACCGCACCTTCTTCGACAAGGCCGCGACGCTTCTGAAGCCGGACGGCGTCATGCTGCTCCACACCATCGGCCGCTCCGGCGTGCCGTGGGCGACCAGCGCCTTCATCCGCAAGTACATCTTCCCCGGCGGCTATATCCCGGCGATGTCGGAAGTGCTGCCGGCGATCGAGAAGTCGGGCCTCGTCGTCACCGACATCGAAATCCTGCGGCTGCATTACGCCGACACGCTCAAGCATTGGGGCGCGCGCTTTGCCGCCAACCGCGACAAGGCGAAGGCGATCTATGACGAGCGCTTCTGCAGGATGTGGGAGTTCTACCTCGCCGCCTCCGAGGCCGCCTTCCGCTGGCAGGACCTGGTGATCTTCCAGTTCCAGATCGCCAAGAAGAACGACACGCTGCCGATGACGCGCGACTACATGGCCAAATGCGAGAAGGCGCTGGAGCTGCGCGACATCGGCCACAAGGAGCCGGCGGCGACTGCCCCCTCCAAGCCGACCCGCCGCAAGAAGGTTGAATAGGCGCGCAATGCCGCTTGCCATTGTGGCCTGACGCCATGAAAAAGGTCTCGTTCGCGAGACCTTTTTCATGACCTACCTCATCTACACCGCAGCCGCCCTTGCCGAGATCGCCGGCTGCTTCTCGTTCTGGGCGTGGTGGCGGCTGGAGAAGTCGCCGCTCTGGCTCGTTCCTGGCCTCGTCTCGCTGGCGCTGTTCGCCTTCCTGCTGTCGCTGGTCGACACCGACGTGGCGGGACGCGCCTATGCCGCCTATGGCGGCATCTACATCGTGGCCTCGCTCGGCTGGCTGTGGCTGGTCGAAGGCGCGCGCCCCGACCGATGGGACTTGGCCGGCGCGGCGATCTGCATCGTCGGCGCCTTCGTCATCCTGCTTGCGCCGCGCGGGGCTTGAGGGATGGAACTCCCCGCTCAATTGCGGCAAGGCGTCGACGGCCTCCTGGAGAACGTGCCGCTGCCGGCGCTGAAACAGGCGGCGCGGACGCTGTCCGAGCGCTACCGCGCCGAGCTGCGCGACGGCCGCCTGCATATGGGCGAGGAGATGGCGGTCAAGGCCTATCTGGCGACGCGGCTGCCGGCCACCTATGCCGCGGTCCGCGCCAGCCTCGATGCGCTGGCCAGCGCGCGACCGGATTTCCAGCCGAAGACCTTGCTCGACATCGGCGCCGGGCCTGGCACCATGCTTTGGGCCACGCTCGATGCCTGGCCGGACCTGGAACAGGCGGTTCTGGTCGAAGCGAGCGGCGCGGTACGCAAGGTCGGGCAGTCGCTGGCGGCCGGCGCGATCGCCGCCGGCACCGAATGGATCGCCGGCGACGCCACCATCGATCTCGACGACCTCAGGCCCGCCGACCTCGTCAGCATCGCCTATGTGCTCGACGAGGTCGCGCCGGCTTCGCTGCCGAGGCTCGTCGGTCGCCTCTGGCAGTTGACCGCCGACACGCTGCTTGTGGTCGAGCCCGGCACGCCCGCCGGCTGGCAGCGCATCCTTGCCGCGCGGCGGCAACTGATCGAAGCCGGCGCTCACGTGCTGGCGCCCTGCCCGCACGCGGCGCCCTGCCCGCTCGCGCCGCCCGACTGGTGCCATTTTTCGCGCCGCGTCGCCCGCTCGCGCCTGCATCGCCTGGTCAAGGAAGCCGACGTGCCGTGGGAGGATGAGAAATTCATCTATCTCGCCGCCTCCCGGCAGCCGGCGCCTGTTCACCCGGCACGGGTGCTCGCGCCGCCGAAAAGCGGCTCCGGCAAGGTGGTGCTGAAACTCTGTCGGCCCGACGGCAGCGCCGGCGAGCAGTTGTTCAGCAAGCGCGACGGGGAGGTTTTCAGGACCGCGCGGCGGGCGGACTGGGGCGATACCGTAGGCACTTCGTCATCCACGGGCGGAGCGCCGCGCAGCGGCGCGTAGACCCGAGGATCCATTCCGTGACCTCTCGCAACGAATGGAGACGGTGCAGAATTAGGATCGTTCTGCGCCGCCGCAACGCTCCGAGGTCACGGAATGGATCCTCGGGTCTGCGCGCGTCGCTTCGCTCCTTGCTCCGCCCGTGGATGACGAAGCTCAGGCGTTTCGGCCAATCCCGCCGTAAAATTGTTCTTGCTTCGTTCCATGCCCGCCGGTAAGAATCACGACTTGCCGAGTCAAACGGAATCGGGCCWCCGGAATACTGTCCTGTGGATGGTTCGCCGATCCTGTGAACATTGGGCATCAAGCCGGTTGGGCCGCGGAGTGTTGCAGAAAGGTCAGCACCGAATCCTGCCGTTCTGATATCGAGGAGACGGGATCGAAATCGGGGACATCATGGCAGAGGCGGCACTGAAATTCGGCGCGGCGGAGACGCCGCTTTATCGCGAGGCCCCGAACAACATCGAGGCCGAGCAGGCGCTGCTCGGCGCCATCCTCGTCAACAATGACGCTTTCTATCGCGTCTCCGATTTCCTCAAGCCGGCGCATTTCTACGAGCCGCTGCACCGCCGCATCTTCGAGGTCGCGTCCGAGCTCATCCGCATGGGCAAGATCGCGACGCCGATCACGCTCAAGACCTTCCTGCCGGCCGACGAGAAGGTCGGCGACATGACGGTGGCGCAATATGTGGTGCGGCTCGCCGTCGAGGCGGTCACCGTCGTCAACGCCACCGACTATGGCCGCGCCATCTACGACCTCGCCACGCGACGCGCGCTGATCACCGTCGGCGAGGACATGGTCAACATCGCCTATGACGCGCCGGTCGACATGTCGCCGTCCGAGCAGATCGAGGACGCCGAGCGGCGGCTGTTCGAGCTCGCCGAAACCGGCCGCTACGACGGCGGCTTCGAGAGCTTCAACGATGCGGTCAAGACCGCCGTCGACATGGCCAATGCAGCCTATATGCGCGACGGCCACTTGTCCGGCATCTCCACCGGCCTGCGCGACCTCGACCGCCGTATGGGCGGCCTGCAGCCCTCCGACTTGATCGTGCTCGCCGGGCGCCCAGGCATGGGCAAGACCTCCTTGGCGACCAACATCGCCTTCAACATCGCCGAGGCCTATGTGCCGGCGCAGCAGGCCGACGGCACGTTCAAGGCCGCCAATGGCGGCGTTGTCGGCTTCTTCTCGCTGGAAATGTCGTCGGAGCAGCTCGCCACGCGCATCATCTCCGAGCAGACCGAGATTTCGTCGTCAAAAATCCGGCGCGGTGAAATCACCGAGATGGATTTCGAAAAACTCGTCGCCTGCTCGCAGACGATGCAGAAGATCCCGCTGTTCATCGACCAGACCGGCGGCATCTCGATCGCGCAGCTCTCCGCCCGGGCGCGGCGGCTGAAGCGCCAGCGCGGGCTCGACCTCATCGTCATCGACTATATCCAGCTGATGCAGGGATCGAGTGCGCGCGCCTCGCAGAACCGCGTGCAGGAAATCACCGAGATCACCACGGGCCTCAAGGCGCTTGCCAAGGAGCTCGGCGTGCCGATCATCGCGCTGTCGCAGCTGTCGCGTCAGGTCGAAAGCCGCGACGACAAGCGCCCGCAGCTTTCGGACCTGCGCGAATCCGGCTCCATCGAGCAGGACGCCGACGTGGTGCTGTTCGTCTACCGCGAGGAATATTACCTCAAGAACCGCGAGCCGAAGCTTGGCACCGAAGAATACGTCAAGTGGGAAAACGAGATGAACGAGGCGCGCGGCAAGGCCGAGTGCATCGTCGCCAAGCAGCGCCACGGACCGACCGGCACCGTCAGCCTCGCCTTCCACGGCGAGTTCACGCGATTCTCCGATCTGGCCGAGGAGCATCACCTGCCGGAGAGGTTTGGTGAGTAGCTCTTGAGAAAGGCCTCGTTCCTTCGCCCCCCTCTCTGTCCTGCCGGACATCTCCCCCTCAAGGGGGGAGATTGGATATCGCGTCGGCTTTCGCCAATCGCCGACGTTGCAAGATGGGCGCCGTCGGCGAAGCTGCTAATCTCCCCCCTTGAGGGGGAGATGTCCGGCAGGACAGAGGGGGGCGCTGTCCCGCCAGCCTATTCAATGTCGGGCTGCGTCTAATGGCCAAACCCCGCGTTCAGTTCATCTGCCAGAATTGCGGCTCGGTGCATCAGCGCTGGGCCGGCAAATGCGATGCGTGCGGCGAGTGGAACACGCTGGTCGAGGAAGGCACGGCCGGCGGCATCGGCTCAGGGCCGGCCAATACGCGCAACGCCCGCAAGGGCCGCGCCGTGGTGCTGACCAGCCTCGCCGGCGACATCGAGGACGCGCCACGCATCGTGTCGGGAATCGGCGAGCTCGACCGCGCCACCGGCGGCGGCTTCGTGCGCGGCTCGGCGCTGCTGGTCGGCGGCGATCCCGGCATCGGCAAGTCGACGCTTCTGACGCAAGCCGCGGCGGCGCTCGCCTCGAAAGGCCATCGCATCGTCTATGTCTCGGGCGAGGAAGCGGTGGCGCAAATCCGATTGAGGGCACAGCGCCTCGGCGTCGCCTCGACGCCGGTGGAGCTTGCCGCCGAAACCAATGTCGAGGACATCCTGGCGACCATCGCCGACGGCAAGCGGCCGGACCTCGTCATCCTCGATTCCATCCAGACGCTGTGGACCGACCTTGCCGATTCGGCGCCGGGCACCGTCACCCAGGTGCGCGCCGCCGCCCAGGCGATGATCCGCTACGCGAAATCCACGGGCGCTGCCATCGTGCTTGTCGGCCACGTCACCAAGGAAGGCCAGATCGCAGGCCCTCGCGTCGTCGAGCACATGGTCGACGGCGTGCTCTATTTCGAGGGCGAAGGCAATCACCACTTCCGCATCCTGCGCACGGTGAAGAACCGTTTCGGGCCGACCGACGAGATCGGCGTCTTCGAAATGTCGGACAAGGGCCTGCGCGAGGTCTCCAATCCATCCGAGCTTTTCCTCGGCGAACGGCATGCGAAATCGCCGGGTGCCGCTGTTTTTGCTGGCATGGAAGGCACCAGGCCGGTGCTGGTCGAGATCCAGGCGCTGGTTGCGCCGTCCTCGCTCGGCACGCCGCGCCGCGCCGTCGTCGGCTGGGACGGCGCGCGGCTGTCGATGGTGCTCGCCGTGCTCGAGGCGCATTGCGGCGTGCGCTTCGGCCAGCATGACGTCTATCTCAACGTCGCCGGCGGCTACCGGATTTCGGAGCCGGCGGCCGATCTCGCGGTCGCAGCCGCATTGGTTTCGTCGCTCACCGGTCTTGCCCTTCCCGCCGATTGCGTCTATTTCGGCGAAATCAGCCTATCGGGCGCCGTGAGGCCGGTCGCGCATGCGCAGCAGCGTCTCAAGGAAGCCGAAAAGCTGGGTTTTGGAAGCGCGGTGCTGCCGCTCGGCAGCGAGGAAGTTGCCGGGGGGATCGGGGCCGGCGCGTTCCAGCCCACCGAGCTTGCCGACCTTGTGGCGCGCATAGCCGGCTCACGGCGAGGCCGTGCCGACGACGAGGAGTGACGCGGCTCATCAAGCCGTAAGACAGGAAGTGGGGCGAGAACCATGCCGATTACGCTGCTTGACGGAATCCTCGTCGGCTTCACCCTGGTCTCGGCGATGCTCGCCATGGTGCGCGGCTTCTCCCGCGAAGTGCTGTCGGTGGTTTCCTGGGCGGCAGCGGCGGCGGCGGCGTTCTTCTTCTACAAGCCGGTCCTTCCCTATGTTCAGCCCTATATCGACAACGACAAGATCGCGATGGCGGCCTCCGCCGGCATCGTCTTCCTCATCGCGCTGATCGTCGTCTCCGTCATCACCATGAAGCTCGCCGACTGGATCATCGATTCGCGTATCGGCGCGCTCGACCGGACGCTCGGCTTCCTCTATGGCGCGGCGCGCGGCGTCCTGGTTGTCGCGGTAGCGCTTTTGTTCTTCAACTGGCTCGCCGGCGCCAAGGCGCCCGCCTGGATCGCCAACGCCAAGTCGCGGCCGCTGCTGGAGACGATCGGCGCCAAGCTCGAAAGTGTGCTGCCGGAGAACACCGAGGAACTGGTCAACAAATACACGCATAAGGGCACGCCGCAGGCCGGCGCGCCGGCCACGACCGACCAGCCTGCGGCCGAGCCGCCGGCCACCGGCGACGACAACGCGACGGCGCCTGATGACAGCGAGGGCGAGGCCCCGGCCGACAACGAGCCGGCCCCAGCGCCTGCCCCCGCTCCAGCGCCGGCAAATTGAAATCCAGGCCAGCCATAGAGTTGGCCTGAGGCATTTTGTGAATGCCTGACGGCGTACGTTGCGTTCAGCCGGCGATAGCCCTATATGGCAGCTTTAGCGGAGCTTGAGCACCAGATGGCAGACTCAACGGCAGATAGAGGCAAAGTCCTTTCCGCCGAGGCCGACGACCATTTCCATGACGAATGCGGCGTGTTCGGCATTTTCGGCCGGCAGGACGCCGCGGCCATCGTCACACTCGGCCTTCACGCCTTGCAGCATCGCGGCCAGGAAGCGGCCGGCATCGTCTCCTACGACGGCACCCAGTTCCATGTCGAGCGCCATGTCGGGCTGATCGGCGACACATTCACCAAGCAGCAGGTGCTCGACCGCCTGCAAGGCAACCGCGCCATCGGCCATACGCGCTACGCCACCACCGGCGGCGCGGGCATTCGCAACATCCAGCCTTTCTTCGCCGAGCTCGCCGAAGGCGGGCTGGCGGTCGCCCATAACGGCAACCTCACCAATGCGCTCACCGTGCAGCGCACCCTGCAGAAGCAGGGCTCGATCTTCTCCTCGACCTCCGACACAGAGACGTTGCTGCACCTGGTCGCGACCAGCAAGGAGCGCGATCTGAACTCGCGTTTCATCGACGCGGTGCGCCAGGTCGAGGGCGCTTTCTCGCTGGTGGCGATGACGGCCAAGAAGATGATCGGCTGCCGCGATCCGCTCGGCATCCGCCCGCTGGTGCTAGGCGATCTCGACGGTGCCTGGATCCTCGCTTCCGAAACCTGCGCGCTCGACATCATCGGCGCCCGCTTCGTGCGCGACATCAAGCCCGGCGAGATGGTGGTGATCACCTCCAAGGGCATCGAAAGCATCTTCCCGTTCGAGCCGCAGAAGACGCGCTTCTGCATCTTCGAATATGTCTATTTCGCGCGGCCGGATTCCTCGGTCGAGGGCCGCAACGTCTACGATGTGAGGAAGCGCATCGGTGCCGAGCTCGCGCAGGAAAATCCGGTCGAGGCCGACATCGTCGTGCCGGTGCCGGATTCCGGCACGCCGGCCGCGATCGGCTTCTCACAGGCCGCCGGCATTCCCTTCGAACTCGGCATCATCCGCAACCACTATGTCGGCCGCACCTTCATCCAGCCGGGCGATTCGATCCGCCACATGGGCGTCAAGCTGAAGCACAACGCCAACCGTCGCATGATCGAGGGCAAGCGCGTGGTGCTGGTCGACGATTCGATCGTGCGCGGCACCACCAGCCAGAAGATCGTGCAGATGGTGCGCGACGCCGGCGCGAAGGAAGTGCATATGCGCATCGCATCGCCGCCGACCAGCGCGTCCTGCTTCTACGGCGTCGACACACCGGAGAAGTCGAAGCTCCTGGCATCGCGCATGTCGGTCGAGGAGATGGCCGAATTCATCCGCGTCGATTCGCTCGGCTTTCTGTCGATCGACGGCCTCTACCGCGCCGTCGGCGAGGCGCGCCGCGACAACGACCAGCCGCAATTCTGCGACGCCTGCTTCACCGGACAGTACCCCACCCGCCTGCTCGATTTCGAAGGCCACGACAATGTGCGCACGCTGTCGCTGCTGGCGAGCGGCGGGTCGTAAGCCGCAATATTTGTTTTGACGCAATTCCGGACGGAAAACCGTTAGACACTTTTCCCGGAATTGCTTAGCTCACGGACAATCTCGCATGACCCTCGACCTTTCCGGCCGCGTGGCGGTCGTAACCGGCGCCTCGCGCGGCATCGGCTATTTCATCGCCAGGGAACTGGCCGCGGCCGGCGCGCATGTGATCGCGGTGGCGCGCACGGTGGGCGGCCTTGAGGAGCTCGACGACGAGATCAAGGCCGATGGCCGCGGACAGGCGACGCTGGTGCCGCTCGACCTGACCGACATGCCCGGCATCGACCGGCTGGGCGGCGCGATCCATGAGCGCTGGGGCAAGCTCGACATACTGGTTGCCAATGCCGGCATGCTCGGCGTCATCTCGCCGATCGGCCATGTCGAGGCCAAGACGTTCGAGAAGGTGATGACCCTCAACGTCACCTCGACCTGGCGGCTGATCCGTTCGGTCGATCCGTTGCTCAGGCTCTCCGACGCCGGCCGTGCCATCATCCTGTYGTCCAGCGCGGCGCATTCGGCGCGCGCCTTCTGGGCGCCCTATGCGGCTTCCAAGGCCGCGGTCGAAACGATGATGCGGTCCTGGGCGCATGAAACGGAGAGCTTGCCGCTGAGGGTGAACGCCGCCGATCCGGGTGCGACCCGCACGGCCATGCGCGCCCAGGCCATGCCCGGCGAGGATCCGGAGACGCTGCCGCATCCGTCCGAGATCGCCAGGCGCATCGTGCCACTGGCAAGCCCTGAGCTGAAGGAGACGGGCCTGATCTTCCAGGCCAAGCACAACCGCTTCGTCTCCTACCGGCAGCCGGAATAAACGAAGCTCGGACCGGATTAAACCGGGCTCCGGCAACGTTCTTCGAATGCAAGGCATTCGAAACCGGAGGACCGACATGCGTAAACTTCTTCTCGTTGCCGCCACCGCCATTGCCGCGGCACTTGCCGCATCTGCCGGCACAGCGCTCTCGCAAGACAAGACCATGAGCTTCTTCGTCACCAGCGTCGGCTCCGGCAAGGGCGCCGATCTGGGCGGCCTGAAAGGCGCCGATGCCCATTGCGCGTCGCTCGCGGAAGCGGCCGGCGTCACCGGCAAGACCTGGCACGCCTATCTTTCCTCCAGCACCGAGGATGCGCGCGATCGCATCGGTAAGGGCCCATGGTTCAACGCCAAGGGCGAGAAGATCGCCGACGATGTCGCCTCGCTGCACAGCGATGCCAACGGCATCACCAAGCAGACGGCGCTGACCGAAAAGGGCGAGACGGTCAACGGCCGCGGCGACACGCCGAACCGTCACGACATGCTGACCGGCTCAAAGCCCGACGGCACGAAGATCGCCGACCAGACCTGTGGCGACTGGACGATGAGCGGCGCCGAAGGTGCCGCCATGATGGGCCATCATGACCGCACGGGGCTCGACGATTCGGCGGCGGCAAAGTCGTGGAATTCCTCGCATGCCTCGCGCGGCGGCTGCAGCCAGGACGCCCTGAAAGGCACCGGCGGCGACGGGCTGTTCTACTGCTTCGCGGTCGAGTGAGCGGCTAGATCGGGTCATCGTTTCGCGGAAACGACGAACCGATCTATCCATCTCTTTGTTGACGCAATTCCTGACGGAAAACCGCTTCACACTTTTCCTGGAATTGCTTTGGTTCACGGGTCTGTGAACGGGGCGGGGAAAGCGTGTGCCCCCGCCCTGCTTTCGCCGTGCCGAGGGAGTTGCTAGGATCGGTCCGACTCCGACATTCGAACAAAGTGAGGAATACCCATGGCTGCCACCCCCAGCGTAGCGTTGGTCTGGTATCTGGTGATCGCAGGCCCGCAAGGCGGCATGGTGGTGCTGCCCAGCACCTTCGACACCCGCGAACAGTGCACCAACGCCATCACCGAATATCAGAAGCAGCCGACACCGCAGGGCTGGGCCGTGCAATGCGTGCCGAGCGCCTCGCCGTTTACCGACGAAGGGGACGCGGAGACGCCGTCGGCGCAGTAGCGGGCACTCCCCCTCACCCAGCCTCCGCTTCGCTCGGCTGACCTCTCCCCGCTGGGGAGAGGAGGCTGTCAGCGCCGGCGCAAACCTCTTCTCCCCACCGGGGAGAAGGTGGCCGCGTAGCGGCCGGATGAGGGGGCGTCGCGCTTCAGCGCCCCGCGCTCACGCTCAACGCCGGCTTGTTGTTGATCGTCTGGAACACCACGCAGTATCGCTCGGTGAGCTTCATGAGCGAATCGATCCGCTCCTGCGGCTCGTCGGTGTCGAGGTCGAATTTCAGCCTTATCTCGCGAAAGCCGACCGGCGCGTCGCGAGCAACGCCGAGCGTGCCGCGAAAATCGAGGTCGCCCTCGGCCTCGACGGCGGCATTGCCGAGCTTGAACTCCAGCGCCGTCGCCACCGCTTTCAGCGTCACGCCGGCGCAAGCGACCAGCGCCTCCAGCAGCATGTCGCCCGAGCAGAGCTCGAGGCCCGAGCCGCCGGTAGCGGGATGAAGCCCGGCAATGGCGAGCGCCCTGCCCGTCTCCACCTTGCAGGCGATCGACTGATCGTCGAGCGTGCCGCGGGCTCTCAGCGTGATCAGCGCCTTGGCGGCATCGTCTCGATAGGCGTCCTTGAGCGGAGCCTGCATGGCCTTGAGCGCGGTTGCATCCATTTTGTTGTCCTTTCGATCCGTCTTTGACGGTAGATAGCACATAATTCCAGCTTGGGTTCCTCTCCCCATGAAATGGGGAGAGGTGGCTCGGCGAAGCCGAGACGGAGAGGGGAGCGCCCTACGAAGGCCCCCTCCGTCCGCTTCGCGGACACCTCTCCCCCGCCCTTGGCGGGGGGCGAGGAACCAAGTCTTGAGACGCCCCCTTTGACATCCGCCGCCCTAGCCATACCTTTGCGGATGCCATCCCAGCGGAGCTCTCATGCGGTCCAAACTCGTCCCCCTCGCCCTCCTGGCGCTCGCCGCCTTCGCGCAGCCGGCCCTCGCCGAAACACCGGAACGGCCGGCGCCGACCGGCGGCGTGCTGTCGCTGTTGCCGCCGCCGCAGGTGAGCGAGCATTCGATCACGCTTGGCGGGCGCAAGCTGGATTACCAGGCCAAGGCCGGCACGCTGTCGCTCTTGTCCGGCAAGGGTGAGGTCACGGCGGAGATCTTCTATGTCGCCTACACGCAGCAGTCGCCCGCCCCGGCGAAAGAGCGGCCGATCACCTTCGTCTTCAACGGCGGGCCTGGTGCTGCTTCGGCCTACCTGCATCTCGGTGCGATCGGGCCCCGCATCGTCGAGACCGCCGCCGACGGCGAATTCCGGCGGCCGCCGCAAAAGCTCATCGACAATCCCGACAGTTGGCTCGACATGAGCGATCTCGTCTTCGTCGATCCCGTCGGCACCGGTTACAGCCGCGAAGCCCCGGGGCACGAGCCGAAGGAATTCTGGAGCGTCGACGCCGACGCCAGCTCGGTCGGCGCCTTCATCCGGCTCTATCTGGCCCAGAACGGACGCACCGGATCGCCGCTGTTCCTCGCCGGCGAAAGCTATGGCGGGTTTCGCGCGGCACTTCTTGCCCGCACGCTGCAGGAAGATGTGGGCCTGAGCCCGAGCGGCATCGTGCTGATCTCACCGGCGCTGGAGTTCATGCTGGTGCGGCCTGACCAGTTCGACCAGTTGCACTGGGCGCTGGAGCTGCCTTCGCTGGCGGCGACGCGGCTCAAGGCCGATGGCGTGAGCGGCGACGCATTGCGCGACAGGCTGGCCGAGGTCGAGCATTACGCGCTCGGCGATTACCTGACGGCGCTGAACAGCGGGCTGGAGCAAGGCGGAAAGCTGGCCAGCGGTCGCGTTTCGGAGATCACCGGCCTGCCGCTCGACCTCGTCCAGCGCAATTTCGCCCGCATCCCCACCGGGCTTTTCGCCAAGGAATTCCAGCGCGCCACGGGCAAGGTGCTCAGCCCCTATGACGCCACCATCGGCACCGCCGACATCGCACCGCAAAGCACGCATGACGCCGGACCCGATCCGGTGCTCGACCGCAGCGTTCCGGTGCTGACCTCCGCCTTCGTCGCCTACGCTCGCGACGAGCTGAACTACCGCACCGATGTCAGCTACCGGCTGCTCAATGGCGACATCAGCCGCAACTGGGATTACGGCACATCGGGCCAGGGCTATGCCGGCGTGATGAACGACCTGCAGCGGGCACGCTCGCTCAACCCTGCCCTCGGTGTCGTTATCGTCAATGGCTATACCGACCTCGTCACCCCCTATCTCGCCTCGCGCTATCTGGTGAACCAGGTTCCTTCGCTATCAGACGCCAAGCCGATCCGCCTCGACGTCGTCGAGGGCGGCCATATGATGTATCTGAGGCCGGACGGGCGGCGAGCGCTGAAGGATGCGGCATCGGAGCTCTTCCAGGCGACGCAGTAATCCGCGACTGCCCCGGGCAAACGACCTGCGCCAACGCAAGCGCCGCGCTGGAGCAGCGCCGTGCAAGCTTTCGCCCGTATAGCTGAAGCAACGGTCCCGACCGGAGCGGAACCGCCTCACGCAAACACGCTGAAACCGCATGGCCGATGTCGTCGTCCTCGAAAGCCGCGAAAGGGTGCTGGCCGGCATCCTGTTCACGGCCGCCGCCTATTTCCTGTTTTCGGCGCAGGATGCCTCGATCAAGCTTCTGGTCGTCGRCATGACGGTCTGGCAGATCATGTTCGTCCGCTCGATCACCGTGCTCGTCGCCTGCGGCGCGATCGGCGGCAAGCGGCTGTTCGCCGACACGATCGACTCGCCGATCGTCAAGCCGATGCTGGTGCGCAGCGCCTTCACGCTCGCCGCCTGGCTTTGCTACTACAACGCCGCCCGCTCGCTGCAGCTTGCCGAGCTCACCACCATATATTACGCCGCGCCGATCATCGTCACCGTGCTGTCGGTGCTGATCCTGGGCGAGACGGTGCCGTTGCTGCGCTGGCTGGCGGTGTTCATCGGTTTCGTCGGCGTGTTCATCGCCTGCGATCCGACGCGGCTCGGCCTCTCTGCCCCGGTGCTTCTGGTGCTGGCGGCGGCCGTGCTTTGGGGGATCGCGGTGGTGCTGCTGCGCAAGACCGCCATGCAGGAGCGCACCATGATCCAGCTCGTGCTCAACAATTTCTATTTCCTGCTCTTCTCGGCCGTGCCGGCGCTGCTCTGGTGGCGCATGCCCGACTGGCGGCAGCTTCTTTTGCTTGTCAGCGTCGGGGCGCTTGGCGGAGTGGCGCAATATGTGCTGTTCGAAGGCATGAAGCGCGCGCCGGTGTCGATTATCGCGCCGTTCGAATACACCTCGCTGGTTTGGGCCTTCGCGCTGGGCTACGCCATCTGGGGCGATCTGCCGCGTACGGAAGTGTTCATGGGCGCGGCGCTGATCATCGGCGCCGGCCTGCTCATCGTCGGCAACGAGCATTTCCGCCGACGGGAGCACGCCTCATGACAGAGGGGTGTCAGGAGCAACTGGTTAGGCTGGCGCCATGACGGATACGCTCGACATGCCTGAAAAACTTGCGCCTACCGCCGCCGACGTGGCGGCCGAGCGCACGCTCGGCATTATCCTGGTGTCGGCATCGGCCATCGCCTTCGCGCTCACTGGCGTGCTGACCAAGTCGATCCATGCCGATCCGCTGACCATCACCTGCTGGCGCGGTTTTTTCGGCTCGATCCTGATCACGCTCTATGTGCTGTGGCGCCGGCGCCGCTCGGGCGGGCGCGAGAGCCTGAGATTGGGTTGGCGCGGCTGGCTGCTCGCGGTCGAGGGTGCTGCTGCCAGCATTGCCTTCATCTCGGCCTTCAAGTTCACCTATGTGGCGAATGTCGCCGTCATCTACGCGACCTCGCCCTTCATCGCCGCGCTTCTTGCCTTCCTTCTGGTGCGGGAGAAATTCCGGCTGCAGACCATGATCGCGGCGGCCGTATCGCTGTGCGGCGTCGCCATCATGGTGAGCGCTGGCCTCGGCAGCGGCCATCTGTTCGGCGACGGGCTGGCGCTTTTGATGACCACGGGCAGCGCGCTCTACATGATCATGGTGCGCGCCTTCCGCGACTCGCCGGTCGTCTGGGCCGGCGCTGTCTCCGCCTTCCTGCTCTTCGTGCTCGGCTGGTTCGTCACCGATCCGTTGGCCGTCTCGACGCGCGACGTGGTGCTGCTCGCCACCTTCGGCTGCTCCTTCGCCCTGGCCTCGATCCTGTGGACGGAAGGCTCGCGGCTTATCCCGTCGGCGGAAGCCGGGCTGCTCGRCTCGGCCGAAGTGCCCTTCGCCATCCTGTTTGCCCTGCTGTTCCTCGGCGAGGCCCCGCCGATGGCCAGCATCATCGGCGGCGCCATCGTGCTTTGCGCGGTCTTTGCCCATGCCGGCCGCGACTGGCTGAAGGCGAAATCGGCGGCCTCGTAAAAATATTTTGCCAGTCACGGAACCATTCATCCGACTCAGGCATTGTTAGATCGACGGGTCACCCCCCAAGTCCCCCCAAACCCCTCGACCCGTCCGACTAGAAGCCGACCCGCAAAAAGGTCGGCTTTTTCTTTGGGAATTGTTCGGTTCGGGGAATCCCGGAAAGTCGCCGCGGTTTATTCAGGACGACAGGGCCAACCCGTCGCCGAGAAGCTCCGCCAGATCCCGCGCCGGGCGGGCGGCTTCGCGGCCGAGCCGGATGGCGAAATCGGCCACCGGCAGCGGCGGGAGGTCGAAATCGGCGGATGCCTCGACGATGCCGGAATGGGCGAAACGCCGGGTGCGCGGCGTCAGCGCGAGGCCGGCATTGACCGCGCTGCGCAGGCCGGCAAGACTGGCGCTGCCGGCGGCAATGCGATAGCGGCGGCCGGCCGCGTCGAGCGCATTGAGTGCGGCTTCTCTGAAACCGCAATAGGGGTCGAGCAGCGCCAGCGGCACGGATTCCTGCCGCGCCGCCAGTCCTTTTTCCGAGCAGAGCCAAAGCATCGGCTCGCTGATCACAGCTGCTTCATCCGGCGAAGGGGCATGGCGCATGGTGATCGCGAGGTCGAGCTGGCCTGCCTGCAGCGCCGAGCCGAGTTCCAGCGAGCGGCCGACGCGCAGCTCGATCCGGACGCGCGGATGGCTGGCGGCGAAGGCGCGCAACAGGTCCGGCAGGCCGTGATCGGCGAAATCCTGCGTCGTGCCGATGGCGATGCGGCCGCCGGCGCGCGCCCCTTTCAGCGCCAGCCACGCCTCGGTGTGGACGGCCAGGATACGCCGCGCGTGGCCGACAAGGTCCTCGCCGGCCGGCGTCAGCCCGCGCCCCCTGCCCTGCGGGGTGAGCAGCGGCTCGCCGACGATGTCTTCCAGCCGCTGCATCTGCGCGGTCACCGCAGACGGCGTGCGGCCGACGGCGGACGCGGCCCTGGCGAGCGAGCCGCCATCGACAAAGGCGAGGAAGGTTTTCAGGAGGTCGGGATCGAGCGTTTCCATACTTCGACATTATCGAAGCAATCGTCAAAAACAATTCGATTTTCTTGATGAATGGATAGATCCATATCTCTCCCATCGAAGGCACGACGCGAGAAGCCACAGGAGAGAAAAATGCCGATCATTAACATCAGTGTCACCGGCAAGCCCGACGCCAAGCTGTCCGCCGCCATTGCCAAGGACATCACCGAGATCACCGCCAAGGAGCTGCGCAAGGATCCGACGATCACCGCGGTCGCGGTCAACTACATCGACCCGCAGCACTGGTTCGCCGGCGGCAAGTCGCTGGCCGAGCACGGCACCGACACGTTCTGGCTGGATATCAAGGTGGTCGACGGCACCAACACCAAGCTCGAGCTCGAAGCCTACCTGACGGCGATCTTCGAGGCCTTCGGCCGATTGCTGGGCGGCGTGCATGAGGAAAGCTACGCCTTCGTGCATGAGGTGCCGGCGGCCGCCTATGGCTACGGCGGCAAAACCCAGGAGTTCCGCTTCATCAGCGGGAGGCTGAAGGCGGCGTAGGCGCCTATCCCTTCTCCCCTTGTGGGACTGTTGCGCAATCAGCGAGAACAGGCCCACAAGGGGAGAAGGGGAGCCCGGCCTCACCCCCACATTGACCTTGCCCGCGCTTCCGCTACCCTCTGCCACCGAAGCGGCCGCTCAAGAGCCGCGCCCTGGAGGAGACTGGGAGAGAGCGGCATGATCCTGACCCTGGCGCTGCTGGCGGGCCTTGTCTTTGCCTGGCTGCTGATCGCGGTGATCGAAAGGTTCCGGCTCGACCTGCGTTACACGCAGGCGCTGCTCTATGTGCCGTTCAAGCTCGCCTATCGCATAGCCGACAACCGCATTCGCGTTGCCCGAAGCGCCAACACGCCGGTGATCTATGTGGTCTCGCATCAGTCGCGCATCGAGCCGGCGCTGATGCTGTCGCTGCTTCCCGACGACACGCTGCACATCCTGGACGAAGCCTCGGCGCGCTCGCCTTGGCTGGAGCCGTGGCGCGAGCTTGCGCGCACCATCGCCTTCAATGCCGAGCATGTCTTCGTCAGCCGGCGGCTGGTGCGCGTTCTGAAGGGCAAGGGGCGGCTTGCCGTCTACCTGCCGGACAATGTCGAGCCGGACGTCAAATCCTTCCGCCTGTTTCGCGCCATCACCCGCATCGCCATGCAGGCCGATGCCCGCATCGTGCCGATCTTCGTCTCCGGCACGCGCGACCTGCCTGTTTCATTGACGCCGAAGGAGAAAGCACCCAGGCACTGGTTCCCGCGGCTTTCGGTGAGCGCGCTGGAGCCGATGACCATCGCCGAACTGGTGGCGCGCAATCCCGATATGGCCTCCAACACCAACGCGCTGTTCGACCGTTTCGCCGAGGCGCGCCTCTACGGCACCAATCTCGACCGCGGCCTGTTCCTCGCCATGCGCGACGCCGCCGACCGCATCGGCCCTTCGCGCCCGATCATCGAGGATGTGATTTCCGGCTCGCTCAGCTACCGCAAGCTGTTCATCGGCGCGCGCGTGCTCGGCCGCCGTTTCGAGGCGGTGACGGCGCCGGGTGAGGCGGTCGGCGTGCTGTTGCCCAATGCCAACGGCGTGGTGCTTACCTTCGTCGGCCTGATCTCTGCGGCCCGCGTTGCGGCCATGATCAACTACACCGCCGGTCCGGCGAGCGTGACCGCGGCGATCCGGACCGCCGTCATCAGGACGGTCGTTTCCTCTCGCGCCTTCATCGAGAAGGCAGGCATCGACGACATCATTGCCGCGGTCGAGGCGGGCGGCGCGAAGATGCTGTGGTTGGAAGACGTGCGCGCCGGCGTGACGGCGCTGGACAAGATCGCGGCCGCGCTTTTGTGGCGCTTCCCGCTGCAGCGGCAGCAGGCGGGCAAACCAGCGGTGATCCTGTTCACCTCCGGCTCGGAAGGCATGCCGAAGGCGGTGGTGCTGTCGAACCGCAGCCTGCTTGCCAATGTCATGCAGGCCGAGGCGCGCGTCTCCGTCTCGCCGGCCGACATCCTGCTCAACGTGTTGCCGGCCTTCCACTCCTTCGGCCTGACCGGCGGCACCATCCTGCCGCTGGTACTGGGCGTAAAGCTGTTCCTCTACCCCTCGCCGCTTCACTACAAGATCATCCCCGAGATCGCCCGCAAGGTGAAGCCGACGGTGATGTTCGGCACCGACACGTTCCTCGCCAACTATGCCCGCACCGCCAAGGACGGCGACTTCTCCAGCCTGCGCTTCGTCGTGGCCGGCGCTGAAGCGGTGAAACCGGAGACGCGGCGAACCTATCGCGACCGTTTCCAGGCCTCGATCGTCGAAGGTTTCGGGCTGACCGAGGCCGCGCCCGTCGTGGCGGTCAACACCGCCATCCACGGCCGCGACGGCACGGTCGGGCGGCCGCTGCCGGCCATCCRCATGAAGCTGGAGCCGGTCGAAGGCATCGCCGAGGGCGGCCGGCTGTGGCTCGACGGGCCGAATATGATGATGGGCTACATGAGCGCCGACCGTCCGGGCGAACTGCAGCCACTGGAAGGCTGGCACGACACCGGCGACATCGTCTCGATCGACCGCGAGGGCTTCATCACTATCCGCGGGCGGGCCAAACGCTTCGCCAAGATCGCCGGCGAGATGGTGTCGCTGGGCGCCGTCGAGATGCTGGTGCAGTCGCTGTGGCCGGAAGAGCGCCACGCCGCGGTTGCCGTGCCGGACAAGCGGCGCGGCGAGCGCATCGTGCTGGTGACCACGGCGGACGACGCCAATGCCGAGGAGTTGCGCCAGTTCGGCAGGAAGGCTGGCGCGGCCGAGCTGATGGTGCCCAACGACATCATCAAGGTGGAAGAAATCCCGGTGCTGGGCTCGGGCAAGACGGACTACATCTCGGCGCGCAAACTGGCGATCGATAGGTTGGGGTTAAGTGCGGCGGCGTAGGCGCAGCGTTATCTTCGCCCTTATGGGGGAGATCGAACGCTGGCTCTACCCGATATCCGACGGCGGCACCTTCTCGCCTTCGCGCATGGCGCGCTTGGAATAGGCGCGCACCGAGAA
Organism: Mesorhizobium sp. LCM 4577; assembly: GCF_001854795.2. Classification (NCBI taxonomy): domain Bacteria; kingdom Pseudomonadati; phylum Pseudomonadota; class Alphaproteobacteria; order Hyphomicrobiales; family Phyllobacteriaceae; genus Mesorhizobium; species Mesorhizobium sp. LCM 4577. The sequence goes on from NZ_MDDU01000054.1 coordinate 162,653, forward strand.
CGGCAGGAACAGCAGGTACCCCGCGACCGAAGCGGTCAGCGTGTACCAGGGGTAGGTCATCAACAGGAGGATGTAGAGCACCACGCCGAGGATGACCGGCAGCACCCTGTCGCCCGGCACCTTGACGCTTTTGCCCGAGTAAACCGGCAGGCGGCTGACCAGRAGGAAAGCGATGAGCACGGTGAAGCCGGTGGCGACGAAGGCGGCCGGCCGGGAAGGCTCGAGCCCCAGCCGCAGGAAATAAAGATAKAGCGGCAGCATGACCAGCACCGCTCCGGCCGGAGCCGGCACGCCGACGAAATATTCAGTCTGCCATGCGGGCTGGTCGTGGTCTTCGGCCAGCACGTTGAAGCGGGCGAGCCGCATGCCGCAAGCGATGGTGAAAAGGAGTGCCGCTATCCAGCCCGGCGAGCCGGCGCGATCGAGCAGGAAGGCGTATAGCACCAGGGCCGGCGCCACGCCGAAATTGACGATATCGGCCAGCGAATCCATCTGCGCGCCGAATTTCGAGGTGGCCTTCAGCATGCGCGCCAGCCGCCCATCGATGCCGTCGAGGAAGGCGGCGAGCAGCACCATGACCACCGCGATCTCGAAGCGGTTCTCGAAGGCGAAGCGGATGCCCGAAAGCCCGGCGCAGATGGCAAGCACCGTGACCAGATTGGGCAGCACCATGCGCATCGGGATCTCGCGGATGCGCGGACCGCCGCTGGCATGGGCCTCGAATTTCTTGAACGGCGCGCCCAACGCTCAGGAAATCCTGACCAAGGGCGTCACCGCCGCGCCGCCGAACTCGGCAAGCACGGTCTCGCCACCCACAGCCGTCTGGCCGACCGCGACGCGCGGCACAGCATTCGACGGCAGGAAGACATCGACGCGCGAGCCGAAGCGGATCAGGCCGAAACGCTCACCGATAGCGATCGTGCCGCCGGTCTCGGCCCAGCAGACGATGCGCCGCGCTACCAGGCCGGCGATCTGGACGGCGGCGATGGTGCCGTTCGGGCTGTCAATGACCAGGCCGTTGCGCTCGTTCTCGGCGCTTGCCTTGTCGAGCTCGGCATTGAGGAATTTGCCGGGCTTATGCTCGATGCGCGTGATGCGGCCGCGCACCGGAGCGCGGTTGATGTGGCAGGAAAACACGTTCATGAACACCGAGATGCGGGTCATCTCGCCCGAGCCCAGGCCAAGTTCGCTCGGCGGCACGGCCGGGCCAACCGCCGAGATCACGCCATCGGCCGGGCTCACCACCAGCCGGTCGTCGACCGGCGTGACGCGCTCGGGATCGCGGTAGAAATAGATGCACCATGCGGTGAGGATCAGCCCGATCCAGAACAGGATCGAGGAGAAATAGCCGAGAAACAGCGTCGCCGCGGCAAAGGCCGCGATGAAGGGATAGCCTTCGCGATGGATCGGGACGAACGTATTCTTGACCGAGTCGAGAAGCGTCATAGGGCTGGGGGCGGTCCCTGTTTCAGGTTGCGCCTCAATAGCGGAAAGCCCCCCTCCCCGCAACGCAACAATGGAGGATGAGGCGGGGCACGGATACCGCGAACGCGGGCAGGTAATTACCGAGCGGCAGCGGAGCGATCAAAGTGCGCGCGGAGTTCAGGCCTCGAAGCTTCGGCGAGCTTCTCGTAATTCTTGCCATCCAAGAGCACACTGCCGTTCGGCGAAGACAGGGAGAGGAAGGTTCGGTCAGACGCCAGCACTACCCAATTCACAACTGGCCCCTCCGCCGCTTGCGGCACCGAGTTAGCTGAAAYGATGGCACCTAGCGGATCAAAGCCAGCCTTGCGCAGCAGAAGGTCGACAGCAACGGGAGCATGATTTTGTTCAGACAGTTGGATAACTGTGTCAATCTCCGACTGTTCCGCGCGTCCAAGCAGTGTCCCGACACTCGGTGCGTTAGCTCCCAACGGGTTCTCACCCGGCCGGATTACTGGAGGATCTTCAGGGGGGATACACTCGTAAACCGCGACATGTGTCTTTGTCGGGGCGCATAACCGGAGCTCTTCGGCATCGGTACGCAGCTGGAAGACCATTTGCTTTTCGCCTTCGACGTCCARCATCCTCGCCATGCCGAACCCCAGTTTGATCTCCGATGGCGATATCGTTGCGCAGGCRAGGCCGGCGCCGACTTCGCGCTGGCTCAGCATCTGGCGCACCAGCTTGCTGACAGACTCATGAAGAAGCCTGCCTTCGCGCTGGGGGTTGGACCGCACCAGTCGATCGATCGCATCATCGTAGTTGTCATCGTCGACAATTTGCAGATCGGGCCAAGATGCGATCCAGCGCGCGAGCAAATCCTCCATCGGCATGGCGTCATCGGCCTCATAGAATGCATCATCAAGTGTATCCAGGAAATCGTCGCGCCCCCCCTCGAAGCCCGTTTGTTTCGCAGCTTCGTCAGGATGCCTGGCAATCCAGGCTGACATCTTTTCCAAAGTTGCCAGCTGCCCTTTTGCCCCACACGCGCTGAGGCCGGCTCTGGCGTTGGAAATCATGCTGTCGATTTCGCTGCCGGCATTGTGGATGAATTGACTATGACCGCCGTTCTTCACCTCCAAGGAGTACTGGTCCGCGTGAAAGACTTGCAACGCCTTAGGGTTGATCTCCGGATAGCGATAGAGCCCTTTGGAAACCATCGTCACGACAAATTGCATGACGGCGAAGACGAGATGAAATGCCTCTCCGTCGCCTTGTTCGATCTTTGAACGAGGCACGACAATCAGAGGTACGAGGAGGCCTCGCTTATCCTCGGCGGCCTGCGATTTCTTCTTGGAGGCTTCTTTGGATTTTCGCGAGAAGAATTCGAACATCGAAAATTTTCCGTAGTCCAAAGTAAATGAGACGACTATTTCTGCCGACACCATATCAGCGCCGCTGAAGATAAAAGCCCTTGGCTGATCTATTGAATAGGAATGAGCGACGCCCATCAACTGGGCGCCGCTAGGATATCCTTACACCTCCGGCACGCGCTGGTAGTTGGCGATGTCGGCTTTCACGCCGAGACGCGCGATGGTTTCCTGCGCGCTGAAGGCGATGCGCTCGTGCGCGGCCTTGACGATCGGCACCACCTTGTCGACCGCGGCCTGGCTTTCCCACTCGACCATGGTGACGATGTTGAACTCGCCGGGACCGGAGAATTGCTCGAGCAGGAAATCCTGCACGAAGCCTTCCTGCTGGCGCAGCAATTCATGCGTCATCCTGGCCTTGCTCAGGATTTCGTCGCGCGCTTCGATCGGCACGACGAATTTGTCGACCCGGAAGACACTGCCGGTGCGGTGGTTGTTGGTGCTCATTTCGATCTGTCTCCGTTCTTGGACGCGTTGCTTCGCAGGCGCTCGGAGACGGTTTGCAAGCTCAAGATAGGTTGAGGTCAAGGGGAATTTTCGACTGTTGGGAGGCGCGGCGCCGAAGCTGCTGATCTCCCCCCTTGTGGGGGAGATGTCCGGCAGGACAGAGGGGGGCGCGAAGGAACGCGGCCTTTCTGATTTCAGCGAGGTGGAACCGCGAGCCGGCAGATGTTTGTGGATGTGGAAAGCGTTGACAGGGTCGGCGGGACAGCGCCCCCCTCTGCCCTGCCGGGCATCTCCCCCACAAGGGGGGAGATTGGCGCTCAACCGTCTCAGCTCACCTCCGACGTCCGTCTGCGCACGATCACCCCTAGCTCATCGCCCTCACGTGCGATGCGCAGACGCTCTTCCGCTTCGGTCGCTTCGCGCTGGCGGTCCCACATCGAGGCGTAGAGGCCGTGTTTGGCGAGAAGTGCGGCATGCGTGCCGCGCTCGGCGATCTGGCCGTCCTTCAGCACGATGATCTCGTCGGCCGAGATCACCGTCGACAGGCGATGCGCGATCACGATGGTGGTGCGGCCCTTGCTGACGAGATCGAGCGCCGCCTGGATCTCCTGCTCCGTCTGGGTGTCCAGCGCCGAGGTCGCCTCGTCCAGCATCAGGATCGGCGGCGCCTTGAGGATGGTGCGGGCGATCGCCACGCGCTGCTTTTCGCCGCCCGACAGTTTCAAGCCCCGCTCGCCGACCATCGAGCGGTAGCCTTCGGGGAGCTTGTCGATGAAGGGGCCGATCTGGGCGAGTTCGGCCGCCTTGCGCACCTCGTCCTCGCTGGCGCCGACGCGGCCGTAGCGGATGTTGTAGGCGATGGTGTCGTTGAAGAGCACGGTGTCCTGCGGCACCATGCCGAGCACGGCGCGCAGGCTTTCCTGCGTGACGTCGCGGATGTCCTGGCCGTCGATCAGCACCTGGCCGCGCTGCACGTCGTAGAAGCGAAACAGCAGCCTGGAAATGGTCGACTTGCCGGCGCCGGACGGGCCGACGATCGCCACTGTCTTGCCGGCGGGCACCTCGAAGGAGACGCCTTTCAGGATCTTGCGGTTCGGGTCGTAGGAGAAATGAACGTCGCGGAATTCGACCTTGCCGGGGCCGACCTTCAAAGGCTTGGCGTCGGGCTTGTCGACGATCTCTTGGCGAACGTCGAGCAGGTCGAACATGTGCTCGATGTCGGTCAACCCCTGCCTTATTTCGCGATAGATGAAGCCGATGAAGTTGAGCGGCACCGAGAGCTGGATCAGCATGGCGTTGATGAAGACGAAGTCGCCGACGCTCTGCGTGCCGGCCTGCACTTCCAACGCCGACATGCACATGACGATGACCGTGCCCAGGCCGAAGATGAGGCCCTGGCCGAAGTTCAGCCAGCCGAGCGATGTCCACGTCTTGGTCGCGGCGATCTCGTAGCGCGCCATCGAGCGGTCGAAACGCTCGGCCTCCATCCGTTCGTTGGTGAAGTATTTGACCGTCTCGAAGTTGAGCAGCGAGTCGATCGCCTTGGTGTTGGCGTCGGTGTCGCTGTCGTTCATGTCGCGGCGGATCGAAATGCGCCAGTCGCTCGCCTTGACCGTGAACCAGACATAGAGCCAGACGGTGACGGCGACGACCGCAACATATTTCCAGCCATAGGTGAAGGCAAAGATGCCGGCCGTCAGCGCGAATTCGAGGATGGTCGGCGCCGTGTTCAGCATGATGAAGCGCACGATCGTCTCGATGCCCTTGGTGCCGCGCTCGATGATGCGCGACAGGCCGCCGGTGCGGCGCTCGAGATGGAAGCGCAGCGACAGCTCGTGCATGTGGACGAAGGTACGGTAGGCGAGCTGGCGCACCGCATACTGGCCGACGCGGGCAAACAGCGCGTCGCGCAGCTGGTTGAAGCCGAGCTGGATCAGACGCAGCACATTGTAGGCGATGACCAGCATAACCGGCGCCAGCAGGAAGGCCGGCAGCGGCGGCGGCGTCTTCGCGGCATGGGCCAGCGCATCGGTCGCCCATTTGAAGAAATACGGGCCGGCGACCAGGGTGACCTTGGCGACGACCAGAAGCAGCGTCGCCCAGGTGACGCGGGCCCGGAGATCGGCACGCTCGGCCGGCCACATATAGGGCCAGAGATTGCGCAGGGTCGTGAGGGTGCCGGCTTCGGCGGATACGGTCTTTTCGGCCACTAGTCTTGCCTTTTGGGTAAACTGCCGGAACAGCAGGAATCAACGAGTTGGGTGAGTGAAGCGGAAACGCCGGCGAGCGCGGCGTGGTCCACGGCATATCGCGAGCGCTGCCGGTCGGCCTCGAAGCGGACGAGCCCGGCCTCGACCAGCACCTTCAGGTGCTGCGAAACGGTCGACTGGGCAAGGTCGAGATGGTCGACCACCTCACGGCACGAGCAGCAGGCGCTGGCCGAGAGGCGTTTCAGGATCTCGATGCGCGCCGGGTGCGAGAGCGCGGCCAGGCGGAGCGCCATGGCGCTGCTTTCGGGGGATTCGGTCATCGTTCATCGCCGATAGACGATGGAGGATGAGAGGGCAAGCTAGGCGGATGGGTAGATTGAGATGCGGCGCGCGCCATTCACGTTCGTCATCCTAGGGCGGAGCGCCGCGCAGCGGCGTGCAGACCCTAGGATGACGGGGTTATCCTACTCCGTCTTCGTCGGCGCGGCTGTCATCTGCTCGCCCATGGCCTTCATGTCGGCGTCCTCGCCTTCCTTCGACTTGGACGGCACCTTGAACACCTGGCCCGGCCAGATGCGGTCGGGATCGCGGATTTGATCCTTGTTGGCGAGATAGATGGTCGAATAACGCACGCCATGGCCGTAGACGCGGCGCGAGATGCGCCAGAGCGTGTCGTTGCGGCGGATGATGACGGCGCCGTCGGCATGTTCGAGCTTCGGCGCCACGGTCTCGGGCACGTCGGCCGAAGGCGTCGCCTCGGCGACCTTGGCCGGAGCCTCGGCGGGCTTAGCCGCTTCGGCCGTTGCGGCAGGCGCGGTGGTTTCGGCTTCCACGGCCTGGGATCCGGCGCCTTGGACCTGTGCCAGCTTGGTCTCGGCCGGCTTGGCCTCGCCGGTCTTTGTCTCATTCGGTGCGACGGCGGYGATCGACTCGCCGGGCTCGCGCTCGAACGGCACGGCGGCGCGGGCGACGACCTTGACGCCGTCATCGTCGAGACCATCGACATGGATGGTGTAGTTGCCGACCGGAATGTCGCGGGTCGCCTCGATCAGGAAATGGCCGTCGGCGGAGGTCTGCGCATCGCCGAGCAGGATGGCGTCGGCATAGGCGCGCACCTTGCGGCCGGGATCGGCCGTGCCGGCGACGAAGATCTTGCTGCCGTCGATCTCGACCGCTTCGACGGCGATCTTGGGCTCCGCCGCAGCGGCCGCAGCCGGCGCGGTTGCCTGGTCCGTGGCGGCCGGCGCGGTCGCGGCCGACGCCGTGTCGGATGCAGCCGGCGCGGTCGTTGCGGGGGCGGTCGTTGCGGGGGCCTGGGCTGCCGGTGCCGCCTGGTCGCTCGCGGCCGGCGGCGCCGGCTTGGTCTCGGCCTGCGGCACGGTGATCAACTGCGAGGCCTTGCCCGGCTCCTCGACCATCGCCAGAACCTGCCCGGTCGGGCTCTGCGGCACCGAGACGACGGCGGTCTGGGCCGAGGCGACGGTCGTGCCGCCAACCGTCTGGCGGAGCGTGATCGTATAGTCGCCCGGCTTCAGCGGGTCGTCGAGCACGATGGCGAAGGCGCCGTCGGGGCCGGAATCGGTCGAGCCGAGCACGGTGCCGCCATTCAGGATCTCGACCTTGGCGTTGGGCGCGGCGCTGCCGGCGACGACGATCGAGCCATTGCCTTCGACGCGCACGACGTCGAAGGTCGGCACTATCGGACCCGCCGCGGCGGCAGGCGCCTGGGCAGGCGTCGTTGCGGCCGGAGCCGTCGCGTTGTCGGCCGGCGCCATGGCGTTGTTCGCCGGCGCCATCTTGTTGGCGGGCGCCATCGTGTTGGCTGGAGCCATTGTGTTTGCAGGAGCCATTGTGTTTGCAGGAGCCTGGGGCACGCGCGCCTCCGTGCTCGTGCTCGAGGATTCAGCCGGTTTCGCATCGGTCTGCGGCAGCGCCGCGACCTGCGCCGGCTTCTGGTTGCTGATGTAAGGATCGAGCGCGCCCGATCCATAGGCGACCGCCGCGATGGCGACAACGCCGCCCGTCGCGAACAAAAACGCCTTAGAAGGATTGATAGCCATAATTCTTTATTGCCCCCTTAGCCACCTAACGCCCGGTCTAGCGTGTTTTCTCCATGCTCACAAGAAAAAGCCCGTCCGCGGGCTTGACCGCGCCAACCGTCCCCATCACCAATCATCGCCATGAACACGATTCGATCCGTTTGCGTCTATTGCGGCTCGTCTCCGGGCCGCGACGAGGCCTATATCAAGGCCGGCCACACGCTCGGCCGCTCGCTTGCCAAATCCGGGTTGCGCCTGATCTATGGCGGCGGCACCAAGGGCATCATGGGCGCCGTCGCCGATGGCGCGCTCAAGGCCGGTGGCAAGGTCACCGGCATCATCCCGCGCTTCCTGATCAACAAGGAAGCGACCGAGACCGCACTCGACAAGCTCGATGAGCTTTTGATCACCGACAACATGCACGAGCGCAAGCACAGCATGTTCGAAAAATCCGACGCCTTTGTGGCGCTGCCCGGCGGCATCGGCACGGTGGAGGAAATCGTCGAGATCATGACCTGGGCGCAGCTCGGCCATCACCGCAAGCCGATCGTCTTCGCCAACGTCAAGGGTTTCTGGGACCCGATGCTGGCGCTGATCGAGCACATGTCGGAGGAAGGCTTCATCCACACCGCGCACCGGGTCAAGCCGCTGGTGGTCGACGACCCCGAAGCGATCGTCGCCGCTATGATGGTGGCAGGCTCGTCGGTCGACGCACCGACGGAAGGGGTGCAGTCGGTGATCGATAAGATGTAGGCAGTAGGGATTAGGCAGTAGGCAATAGGAAGACAGCCCTACTGCCTACTGCCTTCCTCAAATCCCCAACCACCGCCCTTCGATCCTGCCTTCGCCATGCCAGATGGATCGAAACGCTGCGCTTGAACCACGGCAGGTCGCGGAAGATCACGCCCGGGGGTGCGGCGCTTCGCAGGCTCTCCTGGACCGTGGCGAGGCCGAGGCCGGCGCTGACAAGGCCGAGCGAGGTCAACGGGTCGTTCGTCTCGTAAGCGATATCGGGCATGAAGCCGGATTCGGCGCAGGCCGCCAGGAACTGTGCGCGGTTGGTGTCGGCGGGCTGGCGCACGACGATGATCCAGACGCGGCCGTCGAGGTGGCCGGGTTGGATGTCGGCGACACCGACCAGCGGATCGCCCTCCGGCATTGCCAGCACCAGCGGCTCGCGCCGCACCAGCATGCTTTCAACATCGGGGTCGCTCTCCGGCGCAGGGGAATAGACGAAACCGAGGTCGAGGACGCGCTGCCTCAGATCCTCGAACTGCGCCGCCGTTCGCCGGCTCCTGAGTTGCAGATGAAAATCCGGCCGCGCACGGCGGAAATCCTTCAGCATCGCGGCAACAAGCCCCGAATGCACCGCGCCCTCGACATAGCCGATGGCGAGGCTGCCTGTCGCGCCACTGGCAAGGTTGTGGCCGAGCTCTTCCAGGCGCGCAGCGTTGGCAAGCAATGCGCGGGCTTCGGCGAGGAAGGCCCTGCCCTCGGCGTTGAGATGGACGCGCTGCTTGGCCCGCTCGAACAGGGCGACGCCCAGTTGCTCCTCGAGCTGCATGATCTGCCGGCTCAAGGGCGATTGCGAAATGTGCAATTGCTCGGCGGCGCGGCCGACATTGCCGGCCTCGGCGACGGCGACGAAATATCTTATCTGGCGCAGATCGAGCATTTTTCCGCTCCCAGCCTCAAGTCCTCAAAGGTCTGAACTTTATCCTAATCAGTCTTGGACAGTCCGACCAGCCGGCGCGATATCTCCCGCAACAACCAGCCACGAAGGAGATCGCCATGCAGTTCTTTGCCCTGCTCACCCGCAACACCGAAAAGTTCAGCGACGCCGATTTCGCGCCGCTGCTGCCGCCCGAGTCCGAACAGCGCAAGACGCTCTACGTGCAAGGCGCGGTACGCCAGATCTGGAACCGCGGCGACATTCCCGGCACCGGCATCATGTTCGAGGCGGCCGACGAGAAGGACGTGCGCGGCCATCTTGCCACGCTGCCGCTGATCGAAGCCGGCATGATGGACATCACAGCGATCGTGCCGCTCAACCCTTATCCGGGGTTCGGGCCGAAGCGCTAAGTGCGACTTCAAGTGAGGCTGTTGTCCCGCACGGCAGCCTCATCGCCTCGGAGCCGTAATCACGGCCACTCRCTCCCTTTGCCGAAGAAGAAGCCGTCGCTATTGTCGGCGGCGATCCGAAACAAGGGGCGGAACATCCATGAAACTTGGCTTTGTCGGCACGGGCACATTGAGCTCGGCCATCGTCACCGGGCTGAAATCGCTGCCGGGCGAGACGACGCCGGTGGTGGTCTCGCCGCGCAACGAGGAGATCGCCGCGGAGCTTGCCAGGCGCTACCCGGATGTGTGCATCGCCGCCGACAACCAGGCCGTGCTTGACCAGTGCGACACCGTCATGCTGGCGGTGCGGCCGCAGATCGCGCACGAAGTTCTCAAGGAACTGCGGTTCCGGCCGGACCATCATGTTGTCAGCCTCATCGCCACGATATCGCTTGAGGGGATCGCCGGCCTCGTGGCGCCGGCGGCGCGTGTCGGCAAGGCGCTGCCGATGCCGATGATCGCCCGCTTGCAGGGCGCGACGATCATCTGTCCGCCGGACCCGATCATGGCGACGTTCTTCGGCAGGCTGGGCGGAGCGATTGAGGTCGGGGACCAGGCCGAATTCGACGCGCTCAGCGTCGTCACCGCGAACTACGCCAGCTATTTCAAATATCTCGGTACGATCGACACCTTTGTGCGCAGCCAGGGTGTGGCTGGAGACAAGAGCCGCGCTTATATCACCAGCATCTACAAGGCGCTGGCCAACGCGTCCGACACCGTGCCGGACGAAGATTTCATGCATCTGTCGCAGGAGTACACGACGCGCGGCGGCATCAACGAACAGGTGCTGCGCGAGCTGACCGAGCACGGTGCGTTCGAAACTTTTGCGGAAGTCCTCGGCCGCGTGCACCAGCGTATTGCCGGCGGGTGATCGGGATTACTCCGCCGGCGCGAGCCGAGGCGATGGTCGACGCGCGCTGAGCCTGTCAAGATAGAGATAGACGACCGGCGTGGTGTAGAGCGTCAGGAGCTGCGAGACGATGAGGCCGCCGACGATCGCCGCGCCGAGCGGCTGGCGCAGTTCCGCGCCCGTGCCGGTTTCGATCGCCAGCGGCAACGCGCCGAGCAATGCGGCGAAGGTCGTCATCATGATCGGCCGGAAGCGCTGGACGCTCGCCTTGTGGATGGCCGCGCGGGCCGACAGTCCTTCCTGGCGTTCGGCCTGCAACGCCATGTCGATCATCATGATGGCGTTCTTCTTGACGATGCCGATCAGCAGGATGATGCCGATCAGCGAGATCACGTCGAACTCCATGCCGGTGACGATGAGCGCGAGCAGCGCGCCGATGCCCGCCGACGGCAGCGTCGACAGAATGGTGATCGGGTGGACATAGCTTTCATAGAGCACGCCGAGCACGACATAGATCGTCGCGAGCGCGGCGGCGATCAGAAGCAATTCGCTGAGCAGGTTGGCGCGGTAGGCGAGCGCGGTGCCGGCCAGAGAGCCATGGATCGTGACCGGCATTTTCAGCTCGGCCATGGCGCGGTCGATCGCGGCCGAAGCGTCGCCGAGCGTCGCGCCCTCGGCAAGGTTGAACGAGATCGTCGTGGCGACGAAATGGCCCTGGTGGTTGACCGAGAGCGGCATGGTCGCCGGCCCATAGGTGCTGAAGGCGGCCAGAGGCACCATCTTCTCGGCCGAGGTGCTGACCGCCGCGCCGCTCGAGGCGCTGCCATGGCCGGTGACGGCAATGGCGTTGGTGGCCTGGTTCCGCAGCGAACCCGTCAGGCTGCCGGCCAAGGCGTTGGTTGCCTGCGTGCCGCTGGCCGTGGCGCCGGACGTGCTGACATAGATGCCGTTCAACGCGCTTGGGTCCTGCAGGTAGCGCGGCGCGACCTCCATGACGACATGGTACTGGTTGCGGGCGTTGAAGATGGTCGACACCTGGCGCTGGCCGAAAGCATCGTAGAGCGTGGCGTCGATGCTGGCGGGCGTCAGGCCGAGGCGTGCCGCACTCTCGCGGTCGACCGTGATGTTGGTCTCGAGGCCAGCCTCGTCGCGGTCGGAGTTGACGTCGGTGAGCTCAGGCGCCCGCTTTAGGAGATCGACCAGCTTCGGCGTCCATTCGTCGAGATCGGCGGTCGTGTCGGCCTGCAGCGTGTATTGATAGGTCGCAAGGCTCTGGCGGCCGCCGACCCTGATCTCCTGGCGCGGATTGAGGAAGAGYTGCGCGCCCGGCAGTTGCCCGAGCTGCGCGCGCAGTCGCGTCAGCACCACCTGCAGCGGCGCCCGATCGCCCTTCGGTTTCAAGGCGACCTGGACGAAGCCGGAATTGGTCTGCCGTCCGCCGATAAAGCCGACGACGTTCGCGACCGCCGGGTCGCTCTTCAGGATCGCCTCAAGCTGCTCGAATTTCTGCCGCATCAGTTGGAAAGAGATGGCCTGGTCGGCGCGCAGGCCGCCCATCAGCTCGCCGGTGTCCTGCTGCGGGAAGAAGCCCTTCGGCACCACCGTGTAGAGATAGACGTTGAAGACGATGGCCGCGAAAAGCACCACGAGCATGATTTCCGAATTGTCGAGCGACCAGCCAAGCGAACGTCCGTAGAAGGCGCGGATGCGCTCGAAGACGCTCTCGCCGAAGCGGGCGAGGAACGAGCGCCTCGTCGACGGGATTGCGCCCGGGCGCAGGAAATGCGCGCACATCATCGGCGTCACGGTCAGCGACAGGATTAGCGAAATCGCGATCGACAGCGACAAGGTCAGGGCGAATTCCTGGAACAGGCGGCCGAGTATGCCGCCCATCAACAGGATCGGCAGGAAGACGGCGACCAGGGAGGCGCTCATCGACAACACCGTGAAGCCGACTTCCCTGGCGCCGACGAGTGCTGCCCTGCCGCGCGGCATGCCGTCCTCGATGTGGCGCGTGATGTTTTCCAAGACCACGATGGCGTCGTCCACGACGAAGCCGGTGGCGATGGTGAGCGCCATCAGCGACAGATTGTCGAGGGTGAAGCCGAGCAGGTACATCGCGCCGAACGTGCCGAGGATTGAGACGACCAGCGCCACGCTCGGGATCAATGCCGCGCGCCAGTCGCGCAGGAAGCAGAACACGACAAGGATGACGAGCAGCACCGCCAGCACCAAAGTCAGCTCGGTGTCGTGCAGCGAGCCGCGTATCGTGGTCGAGCCGTCGGTCGCGACGCTGAGTCGCGCATCGGCCGGCACGGAGGCCTGCAGCGTCGGGATCAGCGCGCGGACGCGGTCGACGGTCTCGATGATGTTGGCGTTGGGCTCGCGGTAGAGCACCAGGAGCACCGCCGGCTCGCCATTGGCGAGGCCGAGATTGCGCACGTCCTCGACGGAATCCTCGACGTCGGCGATGTCGCGCAGCTTGACCGCCGCATTGTTGCGCCAGGCGATGACCAGATCGCGAAAATCGGCGGCGTGGCTCGCCTGGTCGTTGGTGTAGAGCTGGTAGCGCAGCGCGCCGTCTTCCTCGAAACCTTTCGGGCTGCGCGCATTGGCCGAGGCAAGGGCTGCGCGCACATCCTCCAGGCCGATGCCGTAATGGAACAGCGCGCCGGGATTGAGCTCGACGCGCACGGCCGGCAGCGAGGAGCCGCCGAGGTCGACATTGCCGATGCCCTCGACCTGCGACAGGCGCTGCTGCAGCACCGTCGCGGCGGCGTCGTAGAGCTGACCGGGGGTCAGCGTGCGCGAGGTCAGCGCCAGGATCATCACGGGCGAGTCGGCGGGATTGTATTTGCGATAGGTCGGGTTGCTGCGCAGGTCCGACGGCAGGTCGGCGCGCGCGGCGTTGATCGYTGCCTGCACGTCACGCGCCGCCCCGTTGATGTCGCGGTCGAGATCGAATTGCAGCACGACATTGGTCGAGCCGGTGCCCGAGCGCGAGGTCATCTCGGAGACGCCGGCAATCTGGCCGAGATGGCGCTCCAGCGGTGCCGCGACATCGGTCGCCATCGTGTCCGGACTGGCGCCCGCCATCGAGGCCTGCACCGAGATGGTGGGGAAATCGACCTTGGGCAGAGGCGCCACGGGCAGATTGAAATAGGCGATAAGCCCGGCGGCGGCGAGGCCGATCGCGAGCAGCGTCGTGGCGACCGGCCGCGCGATGAACGGCGCCGAGAGGTTCACGGCGCTGACCCGCCGGCGGAGGCCTCGGCGACACCGGAGCCGCGCCGCGTCAGTCGGTCGAAGGCGAGATAGATGACCGGCGTGGTGAACAAAGTCAGCACCTGGCTGACGATCAGCCCGCCGACGATGGTGATGCCGAGCGGCTGGTGCAGCTCCGAGCCGGCCAAGCCGCCGACCAGAAGCGGCAGCGCGCCGAAGAGTGCCGCAAAAGTCGTCATCAGGATCGGGCGGAGCCTCAGCAGGCACGCCTCGTAGATCGCCTCGCGCGGGTCGAGTCCCTGCAGCCGCTCGGCCTGCAGCGCGAAGTCGATCATCATGATGGCGTTCTTCTTGACGATGCCGACGAGCAGGACGATGCCGATTATGCCGATGACATCGAGGTCATGGCCGGCGAGCATCAGCGCGACCAGCGCGCCGACGGTGGCCGAGGGCAGCGTCGACAGGATGGTCAGCGGGTGGATGAAGCTCTCGTAGAGCACGCCGAGCACGACATAGACGGTGGCGACGGCCGCCAGCACCAGAAGCAGCTCGTTGGACAGCGAGCTCTGCAGCGCCAGCGCCGCGCCCTGGAAGCCGGTCGTCAGGCCGGCGGGCGGCTGCATGTCCTTCTCGGCGGCGGTGATGGCCGCCGTGGCGTCGCCGAGCGAGACGCCGGGGGCGAGGTTGAAGGAAATGGTCGCGGCCGGGAATTGCGCCAAATGGTTCACCAGGAGCGGCGCCTGCCGAACATGGATACTGGCGATCGCCGACAGCGGCACCTGGCCCGAGCCCGAGGACGGCAGATAGATCGAGCCGAGCGAGGCCGGCGTCTGGCCGACCGACGGATCGGCCTCGAGGATGACGCGGTACTCGTTCGACTGGGTGAAGATGGTCGAGATGATGCGCTGGCCGAAGGCGTCGTAGAGCGCATTGTCGACGGTCGCCGGCGTGATGCCGAAACGCGCGGCGGTGGCGCGGTCGATGGTGACGTCGACGGCGAGCCCGCTCTGCTGGCTGTCGCTCGCGACATCGGCGAGCTCCGGCAGCGCCGAGAGCCGGTCGGTCAGCTTGGTCGTCCATGCCGCCAGCTCGACCGGATCGGAATCCTGCAGCACATACTGGTATTGCGAAGCGCTTGTCGTGGAATCGACCGTGAGATCCTGCACCGGCTGCATGTGCAGCGAGATCCCGGTGACTTGGGCGGTCTCCCGCGTCAGCCGCCTGATGATGGCGCTGGCGTCGGCCTGGCGCTCGTCGCGCGGCTTCAGATTGATCAGCATGTGGCCGCTGTTGGCGGTCATGTTCTGGCCGTCGACGCCGATGAAGGACGACAGGCTGGCGACATCGGGGTCCTTGAGGATCGCATCGGCCAGCGCCTGCTGGTGCGCCGCCATATCGGCATAGGACGCCGAGCCCGCCGCTTCGGTGATGGCCGAGATGGCGCCGGTATCCTGCACCGGGAAGAAGCCCTTCGGGATGACGTCGTAGAGATAGATTGTAAGCGCAAGCGTCGCGACCGCCACCAGCAATGTCAGCGCCTGGCGGTCGAGCACCCAGCGCAGCGCGGCGGCATAGAAGTTGGCGATCGCGTCGAAGGCGCCCTCGCTCCAGCGCGCCAGCGCCCCTGGCCTGCGCTCGGCCGGCGGCTTCAAAAGCCTGGCGCAGAGCATCGGCACCAGCGTCAGCGAGACGATGGCGGAGATGACGATGGCGATCGCCAAGGTAATGGCGAATTCGTGGAACAGGCGGCCGACGACGTCGCCCATGAACAGAAGCGGGATCAGMACCGCGATCAGCGAGACGGTGAGCGAGATGATGGTGAAGCCGATCTGGGCCGAGCCTTCGAGCGCGGCGGTCACCGGATCGTCGCCATGCTCGATGAAGCGCGAGATGTTCTCGATCATGACGATGGCGTCGTCGATGACGAATCCCGACGCAATCGTCAGCGCCATCAGCGACAGATTGTCGAGGCTGAAGCCCCACAGATACATGACCGCGAACGTGCCGACCAGGGACAGCGGCACAGACAGGCTGGGGATGATCGTCGCCGGAATATTGCGCAGGAACAGGAAGGTGACGAGCACGACGAGCAACGCCGCCATCGCCAACTCGAACTCGACGTCGTCGACCGAGGCGCGGATGGTGGTGGTGCGGTCGGTCAGCGGCTCCACGCTGAGCGCCGCCGGCAGGCCGGCGCGCAACTGCGGCAGCAGCGCCTTCACGCCGTCGACGACGCGGATGACGTTGGCGCCGGGCTGGCGCTGGATGTTGAGGATGATCGCCGGCGTGCGGTTTTCCCAGGCRCCCAGCCTGGAGTTCTCAGGCCCTTCGATGATGTCGGCCACCTCGCCCAGCCGCACCGGCGCGCCGTTGCGATAGGCGATGACCATGTCGGCATAGGTTTTCGGGTCGGCGACCTGATCGTTGGCGTTGATGGTGTAGGAGCGCGCCGGCCCGTCGAAGCTGCCCTTCGGCGTGTTGACGTTGAGCGTGCCGATCGTGGTGCGCAGATCGTCGATGTTGAGGCCCATGGCGGCCAGCGCCTTGAGCTTCACCTGCACGCGCACGGCCGGCCGCTCGCCGCCACTGATCGAGACCAGGCCGACGCCGGGAAGCTGCGATATCTTCTGCGCCAGCCGTGTCTCGGCATAGTTCTCGACCTGCGTCAGCGGCAGCGTCTTGGAGGTGATCGCCAAGGTCAGGATCGGCGCGTCGGCCGGGTTGACCTTGGCGTAGATCGGCGGCGCCGGCAGGTCGGCGGGCAGAAGATTGCCCGACGCGTTGATCGCCGCCTGCACTTCCTGCTCGGCGATGTCGAGGCTGAGGTCGAGGCTGAGGTCGAGGCTGAAGCGCAGCGTGATGACCGAGGCGCCGGCGGAGGAGCCCGACGACATCTGCTCCAGCCCCGGCATCTGACCGAACTGGCGCTCGAGGGGCGCGGTCACCGACGTGGTCATCACCTCCGGGCTGGCGCCGGGATAGAAGGTCTGCACCTGGATCGTCGGGTAGTCGACCTCAGGCAGAGCCGAGAGCGGCAGGAACAGGTAGGCGATCATGCCGACGATCAGGATTGTGGCCATGATCAGCGTGGTCGCCACCGGCCGCAGGATGAACGGCCGCGACGGGTTCAGCCAGCCGGCAACGAGACCGCTCGGCGCGTTCATTGGCTGGCGCCGCTGTCGCCGCCATTGTCGGGGGCACCGGCATTGCCGGCACCGCCATTGCGGCGGCCGCTGCCGTCGCGATGATGGCGATGACCTTGCTTGCCGCTGGACGCGTCGCCTGCAGCACCTGCGCCCGCGCCTGCCGGACCGGTGCCCTGGCCGTTCGACATTGCCGGCGCGCCGGCTGGATTGACCACAGGAGTGTTGTTGCCGGCGCTAGCGGCCGGAGCTCCGCCGGCCGCGCCGCCCTCACCTGTCGCTTGCGGCTGCGGCGCGGCGCCACTTCCGCCGGGGGCCGGCGCGGCGCCATTATCAGGCACCGTGACCTTGGCGCCGTCCTTGAGCCGGTCGACGCCGTCGACCACGACCTTGGCGCCTTGCGGCAGACCCGCCAGGAGCTGCGTGACGGTGGCGTTGCCCGGGCCGAGCGAAACGGTCTTCACCGAGACGGTGCTGTCGTCGTTGAGCTGGTAGACGAAGGTGCCCGGCGCGCCGTGCTGGATGGCGGCGTTGGGCAGCACGCTGACGCCGGTCAGGGTGCGCACCAGAAGATGCACGTTGACGAACTGGTTGGGATAAAGCACGCCGTCGGCATTGGGGAAGACGGCGCGCAGCTTAACCGTGCCGGTGGTCGGATCGATCTGGTTGTCGATCGTCTGCAGCGTGCCTTCGGCGATCTGTTTGGTGTCGTTGCGGTCGAACAAAGTGGCCTTGAGCCCGGCATTGCCATGGGTCTGTTCCAGCACTTGCGCCAGGCTGTCCTCGGGCAGCGAGAACAGCACCGAGATCGGCTGCATCTCAGCAATCACCGCAATGCCGGTACTGTCGCCCGGCGTGACGTAGTTACCCTGGTCGATGAGGCGCAGGCCGATGCGGCCGTCGGCTGGCGCCGTGATGTGGCTGTTGGCGATGTTGACCTGCACGGCCTCGATCTGCGCCTGATCGGACACCACGGTCCCCTCGTCGGACTGGACGGTGGCGCGCTGCAGGTCGACCGCCTGCTGCGTGATGGCGTTGGAGGTGAGCTTCAGGTCGCGGTCGAGGTCGAGCTTGGCATCGGCAAGCAGCGCCTGGTCGTGCTCCAGCTGGCCCTGCCACTGATGCAGCGAGGCCGTCAGCGTGCGGTCGTCGATCTGGGCGAGGAAGTCGCCCTTCTTCACATTCTGGCCCTCGGTGAAGCCGATCTGGGTGATCTGGCCGCTGACCTGCGCGCGCACCGTGACTGTCGATAGCGGGGTGACGGTGCCGAGCGCTTCGAGCACGATCGGGATATCGGCCTGCGTCACCGGAGCGACGGCAACCGGCTGCGCGAGATCGCCGCCGCCACGGAAACGGCCGCCGCCCCGATGGCCGCTCTGCTGCTGAACCTGAAGGGGATGCAGCCAAAGCGCGGCGCCAGCCGCAGCCAGGACGAGGAGCAGCGCAACGATCCAGCCGCGCCGCCTGCGACGCATGGCGGCCGGCTTGACGTCTATCACGGCCTCCTTTGGTGGCCGGAGCCGGTTGGCGACTTCGTCGTCCACTTCGTTACCTATCCGTCGAACTGCACCCAGGAGGCACCTGCGCCTTTGCCGGCCCCGCGCCCAACGTGGGCGTCAAAGCGGCCGCTTGAGCCGGGATTTGGCCGGAGCATAGGCAGGTGGATTTTCCGGCGCAATTCCGGCTCCCATTAAATTCCTGTAATAATTTGAATGGGTTAGGCTTAGGAAATTGCGTTGGATCGCGAGGTGGGCGGAGCGCGGTCTCGCCGGCAAATTCGTGCGGCAAAGAAGCGTAGACCGCCGGCCTTAGACGAATGGCGACAAGGCTTTAGGAGGACAACTCGGCCACATGCAAGAACCGCCAAGGGTGCACATTGCGCCGATCGAGGCGCGGCGCGCCGGCCTGTATGACCGGGGCCGGCGAGGCCTCACCCTGCTCGCAAAGATGTGAACGCGGCCGCGCCAAGACTTGGTCGAACTTAACGGCGTTCAGGTAGCAACCGCAGGACAAAGCCGACGACAAGGCCGAGCACGAAACCGAGCGGGCCTGTGATGAAGATGCCGAGCAGCGGGCCCTGGTTTGCCTCGGGCGTGAAGATCACCGGGCCGACAAAGCCGCCGAGCAAGCCGACGGTGCCCAGTATCGCGCCCCATTTAAGCATCATTCGCCCCATAGCCTGCCGAGCCACAGCAGCAGATTCGCCCATGCGAGCCAAGTTCCAGCTTTAGCGACATCTGAAATAACAACAGCGGATTTGGGTCACCCGAACCTATCGCGGCGGTTGCTGATGCGGCTGCTATCCCCGCTCCTTCTTCCGCCGGCTCGGCAGCGCCTCGATCTCGTCGGCGGAAAGATGCCTCACCTCCGCCCAGAAGCGCGATTTCGCCGAGTTCAGCAGGCCGTCGGGGTCGAGCCGCTTCTTCCAGGCCAGATGCTTGAAATCCGGCTTCATGCTGCCGCCTTCGACACAGGGTACGTGCGGGTCGGACAGTTTCGGCCCATGYGCGGCGTAGATGCTCCCGATTTCACGCAGGCGCGCGTCGTCTGTGTAGCGCACGATCGGCAGGTCGAAGGCGACAAGCCTGTCGTTGAGCAGCGCGAATTCGTGATGCATCAGCACCTCGTCGCCGAAGATTTTCTGCAGCGGCTCGATCGGGCGGCTGTCGAGCGGCGCGGGGAACGTCACCTGCAGATTGGTCACCGTGCGGTCCTGCTTCAGCACCTGCAGCGTGGTATGGTTGTAGGAGAACTCGGACAGCGCCGGCAGGCCGGAGGCCGCGATGCCTTCCGCATCGAGGTCGATCTCGACTGTGCCGCCAAGATGGCGCAGCACATCGCGAACCGCTGCCGCATCCGGCTCGGCGACGATGACGATGGCGAGGTCGCGGCGGCGCTTCGCGAGCTCGCCGAGCTTGGCGATCGAAGCCGCGATGCGACCGTCCACGGTGGTCAGCAGCTTGAGGTTCAGCGCACGCGCGCCGCCGAGCGCCATGYCGGCCTCGAAAGCCTGCCGGTAAGTGTCGAACGAGGCGACGACGTTGCGCCAGCGCGGTGACGCGACGGTGCCGAGCGTCACGTCGGTGATAACGCCGTTCAGCCCCCAGGCGTGATGGATGGCGAGAATTTCAGGACCGGTGAAGACCTGGCGTTGCGGTTGCCTTTCCATTGACAGCACCGTGATTGCCTGGATGTTCCTGCCATCGCGCAGCATGCCGTGGCGGATCGAGCCGATGCCGCCGGAGCCGCCAGCGATGAAGCCGCCGATGGTGGCGATCGCCTCGGTCGAGGGCACGATCGGCAGTTCGCGGCCATGCTGCGCAAGCGCCGCGTTGATGTCGCCGATGCGGGCGCCGGCTTCGGCGCGCACGGTGTCGGGGCCGATCTCGAGCACGCGCGAGATGCCGGTCATGTCGATGATCAGCCCGCCATCCATCGGCACGGCCTGGCCGTAATTGCCGGTGCCGCCACCGCGGATGACGACGGGCGACCGCCACTCAGCCGCCACCGCCAGGCAGCGCRCCAGTTCGTCCACCGTGGCGGGTGCCGCGACGAGATCACCGAAGCAGGACGACAGCTCGCGGCTGAGGATCGGGCTGTACCAGAAGAAGTCGCGCGAGCGCCTCTTGACGATCGACGGCGTGTCGAAGGTTTCGATGCCGTCGAGCGCCCTGGCGAAGGCCTGCCAGTCGATGTCGTTTTTGCCTGAGATGGACATGAACGCCCTCGCCTAGCGTTGCTTCGCAGCGAAACGAACACGTGCCAATGGGCGTCCGCGAAAATCACGTTTGGTCTGGAAAATCCGGCTTTCGTCGAGCATCTCGCTTCTCCGCTGGTCGCGCTGCGACCTGTCGAATTGCGGCTCGTTCCCTCGAAAGCCCTGTGCCATGGGGTGGCGCGACTGTCGTTCAGGCCGGGGCATCTGTCAACCGCCTGCCGGCGCTTGACAAAGCCGCCTCCCTGTTGGACGCTTCCTCCTACCATGGCACCGGGTTCGAGCCGCTTTCTCCGACCGGCAAGGCGTCGGAACGAAACGGACCCGCGATGCCAAGCAATCCAGAAATCGTTACCTACAGTGAGCGAGGCCCTCGCGTGACGGCGTGCGCGTCTGCGTCGGCGACTTCGATTGCGGCACGCCGGTTCCCAAGCATCGCAAGGATCGCAAGATGAGTGAGACCATCCCCGCCATCGACATCGCGCCGCTGTTCGAGCCGCCCTCGCCCGCCCGCGACGAGGCCGACCGCCAGATCTTCGCCGCCGCCTCCGGCATCGGCTTCATGACCGCTCGCGGCTTTCCCGGCGCCGAGCTTCTGACGCGTGAGCGGCGCGGCGAGCTCCTGAAGATCTTCGAGCTGCCGGATGCGGAAAAGCAGAAGCTGCTGCGCTGGAACTTCGATCCGTCGAAATCCAACTACTATCGCGGCTGGTTCCCGCTGCAGCCGACCGCGGTGTCCTACAAGGAAGGCATCGACATGGGGCCGGACATCGCCCATGCCGACGCCGAATTCGCCGCCGACGACCCGCTGCTCGAACGCACGCCGCTGCCGGCCGAAAGCGACGTTCCAGGATGGAAGGCGGCGGCCGCGCATTACTACCGCTCGATGGAAAAGGTCGGCGCGGCGCTGATGGCCTCGATCGCGCGCAGCCTCGGGCTCGAGGACGACATTTTCGACGGCCATTTCCAGGGCGGCATCTCGACGCTCAGGCTGATCCGCTATCCGCTGCGTACCGAGGACGGCGTGGTCGACCTGTCGAAGCCTGAATATTCGGTCATGCACAAGGGCGAGCGGCGGCTGGTCATCGGCCGCGAGCACGCCGATTCCGGCTTCGTGACGCTTTTGGCGCAGGATGGCGTCGCAGGCCTGCAGGCCAGGAACCATGCCGGCGAGTGGATCGACGTGCCGCCCGCCGACGGCACGCTGGCGGTGAATTTCGGGCAGTTGCTGGAACGCTGGACAGGCGGCGTGGTGCAGGCGACACGCCACCGGGTGATCGCGCCGAAGACGGCGCGCTACTCCATCCCCTTCTTCTACGAGCCGCGCGTCGACGCCGAGATCGCGCCGCTGCCGATCAAGGGCGCCAGCGATTTCGCGCCCTTCCTCTACGGCGATTATCTGTGGGAGTCGGCGACCAATTTCGTCGAGATGGCCGGCGTCAAGACTCTGCGAAAGCCAAGACGACCGGCCGCCGCCTGATCGTCAGCAACCAACAGGGGGAACGAACAATGAGCACCGACACGCGCAAGCTGCCTTCCATCCTCGGCGGGTGGGAGGCTGCGGTGAGACAAGGCAAGGTCGACCGCCGCGAGTTCCTCGCCGTGGCCAGCGCGCTCGGCGCCTCCACCGCCGCGGCCTACGCGATGGCGGGCCTTGCCGCGCCGAGCGAGGCGCGGGCCGACGAGCCGAAGCGCGGCGGCGTGCTAAAAGTGGCGATGCTGGTGCCGGGGCTGAAGGATCCGCGCACCTTCGATTCCTCCGACCTCGGCAACATCGGCCGGCAGTTCCTCGAGCCGCTGGTGCGTTACACCGAGACCTTCACCTTCAAGCCGATGCTCGCCGAGCGTTGGGAGGTGAACGACGACGCCACACGCTACACGCTCCATCTGCGCAAGGACGCGACCTGGAACAATGGCGATGCCTTCAGCGCCGACGACGTGATCTTCAACTTCACCCGCTGGTGCGATACCGCGGCCGCCGGCAATTCGATGGCGCGGCGCTTTGCCGGCCTCACCGAAGGCGACAGCGGCAAGCTGCGCGCCGGCGCGATCGAGAAGGTCGACGACCATACGGTCGTGCTCAACCTCTCGGCGCCCGATGTCACGGTGATCCCCAACCTCGCCGATTATCCGGCGCTGCTCGTGCATCGCGACTTCGACGCCGCCGACGGCGATCTCGCCAAGCATCCGGTCGGCACCGGCGCCTTCGAGCTGGTGTCGCTCGATGTCGGCCAGCGGGCGGTGTTCAAGCGCCGCGCGAGCGGCAAATGGTGGGGCGGCGAAGCGCTGCTCGACGGCATCGAGATGATCGACTACGGCGTCGATCCCAACGCGCTGGTCAGCGCCTTCGAGGCCGGCGAGGTCCACACCAATCTCGACAGCAATGGCGACTTCATCTCCGTGTTCGACGGCATGGGCCTGACCAAAAGCGAGATCCTTTCGGCCTCCACCGTGGTTGCCCGCGCCAATGCGGCGACCGCGCCCTATACGGACGAGCGCGTGCGGCGCGCTTTGCAGCTTGCCGTCGACAATTCGGTGGTGCTGAAGCTCGGCATCGCCGATGCCGGCGAGGTGGCGGAAAACCACCATGTCTGCCGCATCCATCCCGACTATGCCGAGCTGCCGCCGATCAAGCGCGACCTCGACGAGGCCAAGCGCCTGATGAGCGAGGCCGGCCAGATGGGCTACGAGCACGAGCTCTTCTCGATCGACGACGACTACCGCAAGAA
The DNA here is from genome assembly GCF_001854795.2 of Mesorhizobium sp. LCM 4577. Taxonomy (NCBI): domain Bacteria; kingdom Pseudomonadati; phylum Pseudomonadota; class Alphaproteobacteria; order Hyphomicrobiales; family Phyllobacteriaceae; genus Mesorhizobium; species Mesorhizobium sp. LCM 4577. The sequence goes on from NZ_MDDU01000054.1 coordinate 185,984, forward strand.
CACCGCCGACGCGATCGCCTCGCAGCTACGCGAGGCGGGCTTCAAGGTGAAGCGCACCGTGCTGCCGGCCTCGACCTATTGGAACGGCTGGGCCAAGTTCCCCTATTCGACCACCAATTGGGCGATGCGGYCGCTGGGCGTCCAGGTGCTGGCGCTAGCCTACCGCTCGGGCGAGGCGTGGAACGAGAGCGGCTTCGCCTCGAAGGAGTTCGACGCCAAGCTCGACGAAGCGCTGAAGACCGCCGATGTCGAGAAGCGCAAGGCGGTGATGAAGGATGTGGAAACGATCCTGCAGCAGTCCGGCGTGATCATCCAACCCTACTGGATGAAGCTCTATTGCCACTCGGCCAAGCAGGTGACGAACCGCCACGCCCACCCGACCTACGAGTTGGACTTCACCGACGTCTGGCTCGCGGCTTAAGGCAGGTCGCAAAGGCGTGACCGTGCTGGCCGACGCCTTGCGCTTGCTTGAGCTGTTGGGCAGGGTGACAATGCCCGTCGACACATCGATGAAGGTGCAAATTGCATTCGACTGATTATCTCGGCCGCCTCTTCGGCCTCGAAGGCAGGCATGCCTTCGTCACCGGCGCCAGCCGCGGGCTGGGCCTCGCCTTCGCGGAAGCGCTGGCCGCCGCCGGCGCCCGCGTCACCATCGGCGGCCGCAAGGCCGATGAGTTGAAAGCCGCCGGCGACCGGCTGCGCGCCGAGGGCTACGCTGTGGCGGAAGCGGTGATCGACGTCACCGACACGCGGTCGGTCGACGCGGCAATCGCGGCGAGCGAAGCCGGCACCGCGCCGATCGACATCCTGGTCAACAATGCCGGCATCCAGCGCCGCGCGCCGCTCGAGACCTTTTCCGATGCCGACTGGGACGCACTGATGGCGACCAATCTCGACGGCGTCTTCAAGGTCAGCCGCGCCGCGGCGAAGGGCATGATCCAACGCCGTAAGGGCGTGATCATCAATGTCTCGTCGGTGCAGAGCGCGCTGGCCCGCCCCTCGATCGCTCCCTACGCCGCAAGCAAGGGGGCGATCACCATGCTGACCAAGTCGATGGCCGGCGAATGGGGCCAGCACGGCGTGCGCGTCAACGCGATCGCGCCCGGTTACTTCAAGACAGAGATGAACGCCGCCTTGGTCGCCGACGAACAATTCTCAGGCTGGCTCACCGGCCGCACGCCGATGCGGCGCTGGGGCGATGTCGAGGAACTGGCGGGCGCCGCGGTGTTCCTGGCCTCGGACGCCGCGAGCTTCGTGACGGGGCAGACGCTGCTGGTCGACGGCGGGATCACGAGTGTGCTGTAGAGGTCCCTCACCTAGACTCCCACGTCACATCCGCCGGCATGCTGTGTTCCAGCACGAGGTCGACATTGGGCAGGTCGTTGCCGCGAACCTTGGCGACCGCGTATTCATCCGGATAGCTCAGGTCCGTCCAGCGCTGCAGCAGCCTTCGTTCGAGCTCGGCGCGCGGCGCGGTTAGGAAGACCGACAGGTCGAACAGGCGGGCGAGGCCGGACCATGGCGCGCGGTCGAGCAAAAGGTAATTGCCCTCGACGATGACATAGCGGGTCGTTGGCGCGATCAGCCTTGCGCCGGCGCGCGACAGGTCGAGCGGGCGATCGAAAGTCGGCACGGCGACGCTTTGCGCGGTGTCTCGCACGCGTCGCAAGGTCAGCTCGAAATTGTCGAAGTCGAAGGTCTGCGGCGCACCCTTGCGCTGGCGCAGGCCGAGCTGGTCGAGCACCGCATTGTCATAGTGGAAGCCGTCCATCGGCAGGATTTCGGCGCTTTCGGCGGCGAGCTCCGCCAGCAGCCGTTCCGAGATGGACGATTTGCCAGCGGCGGGCGGCCCGGCGATGGCGATCATGGTGCGTGCGCCGCCAGCTTCGGTCGCCAGGATGCGCGAGACGAGATCGTTCCAGTCGCTCATGGTCGGTCGGTCCTCGGGTCTTGGCTGATTGCATGGATTGAAAGGGATTTGACCAGCGCCGCCTCGCCAAGGCGGTCAACATGGCGATGCCCGGAGGGAGGCCAGGCAGCGGCACTGGTCAAAGGTATGAGAGTCAGTCGCCCGCAATCCAGCGGATGATGTTCGCCATCAGCCGGCCGTAGAGCGGCCATGCGAGAAAATCCTGCGACAGCCAGTGCGGGCCGATGTCGGTCGTCCAGGCGGCGGTCCGGCCCTTGCCAAGCTCGCGCACCGAAAGCAGCGGCCAGTCCGCGCCACGATAGTGGCAGGAGGCGAGCAGCCGGGAGGAGCCGTCACGGCGGAAATCGGTCTTGTTCATGCCGAGGATCGGCGGCAGCGGCCCCTCGATGCCGGCAAGGATCGGATGCGACGTCTGCAGGATGGAGCCCTGCAACCCCTGCGGCACTTCCAGCCCATCGCTGAAAGGCAGGCAGCGTACCGGCAGAACATCCTCCACCGGCGTGTCGTGGAAGCGCGCGGTGCCGAACATGCCMTGGAAGCCCATATAGCCGCCGGCAAGCATCAGCCCGCCGCCGCCCTCGACATAGGCTTTCAGGACGTCGAGGCGATTGACGCCGACACGGCCGGCGCGCGCCTCGGGCGTAACCAGCAGGCTCAGCGCGCCGACGTCGGAGATCACCACCGCACGATAGGGAGCAAGCGCTTCGAGGTCGTAAGGGAATTCGGCCGGACAACGCTCGCCGCCGATTTGGGTAACCGAAATGCCTTCGGTCTCCAGAGCGGCGTTGAACGTTGCGGCGCCGTTGACGTAGGCGGCGCTGGTCAACACCTCGGCGCCGGAAGCCACCGTTGTCGTGGCCGAAAAGGTTTCGCCCGCAAGCAGGATCTTCATTGCCTAACCGTCCGCGCGATCGAGAAAAGAGCGGCGGGCGCTTGGCGCGCCCGCCGAGTTTAAAGGATCAGAACTTGAACTCGGCCAGGTTCTCCGGCGTCACGATCTTGGCCGGGCCGAGCACCAGCTCGCCGCCGGCACCGATCGTGTATTCACCGAGGCGGCCGGCCTTGAACTTCTCGCCTTCCTTGCCTGTGATCTTGCACTGCGCCAGCGCCTGGGCGGTCTGGTAGGTCAGGTAGCCGAGATCGGAAACGTTCCACCAGATGTCCTGGGCGGAGCCGTCCTTGATGTATTTCGAGATGAGCGTCGCCGGCGCCAGGCCGGTCAGCTTGACCTTGCCCATCAGGCCGGCTTCCTCCAGCGCGCGCGCCGCGGCCGGCAGGCCGATGCCGGCCGGAACGATGATCGCCTTCAGATCGGGGAAGGCCTGGACCAGCGCCAGCGCCTGCTGCTGGTTGACCTGCTCGCTCTCCTCGCCATAGGCGACCTGCACCAGCTTCATCTTCGAAAATTTCGGCTCGGCCGCCATCTTCTTCTTCATGAAGTCGATCCAGGCGTTCTGGTTGGTGGCCGTCGGCGTCGACGACAGGATGGCAAAGTCACCCTCGCCGCCCATCAGATTGTACGCGCTTTCCAGCATCATCTCGGCCAGGCTGTCGCCCTTGGCCTGGTTGGCGAAGACCGCACGCGCGTCGCCGGCGACGTCGGAATCGTAGGACACCACCTTCACGCCCTGCTGTGCCGCGCGCTTCAGCGCGGGCGCAACCGCGTTGGCGTCATTGGCCGAGATGGCGATGACGCCGACCTTCTGGGTGACGAGGCTGTTGATGAAATCGATCTGCGCTTCCGCGGTTGCCTGCGACGGCGCGACCTGGATCGCCTTGCCGCCGATCTCCTTGGCGGCCTCCTCCGCGCCCTGCTGGGCGACCTTGAAATAGGGATCGGTGTCGAGCTTGGGCAGGAAGCCGACGGTCACCGGCTCCTTGGCGCATTCGTCGGCAAGGGCCAACGAGGCTGGGGCAAGCAGAATGGTCGATGCGAGCAGGGCTAGTCCGAACGCTTTCATTGTACACTCCTCCGTTTAATTCGGGCTTGCAGGAAGGGGCCCGAGATCACCCCTTGGTTTCGCGCAAGGCGCGCGATCTTGAGAGACGCTCCTCCAGGGAACGCCAGTAATTGCCGACCAGCAGCGAGCCGATCAGGAGCAGGCCGATGATCATCCCCTGCGCGTCGCCGCCGATCTGGTTGAGCGCGAGCACGTTGCGGATGATGGCGATCAGCACCAGCGCCAGCATGACGCCGGTGAGCTTGCCTTTGCCGCCGAAGACGCTGACGCCGCCGAGCAGCACGATGGTGATGACGTCGAGCTCCATGCCAAGCGCGTTGTTGGCGCGCGCATTGGCGAGGCGCGCCGTGTAGACGATGCCGGCGATGGCCGCGACGACGCCCGATACGACGAAGAGCGAAAGCACCATGCGGCGCGTGTCGATGCCGGAATAGCGCGCGACCTCGGGGCTGCCGCCGAGTGCATAGAGCCGCTTGCCGGTCGCAGTCTTCTGCAAGACGATCGCGAAGACCGGCGCCAGCAGCACGAAGGGCACGATGGTCCAGGGGATCTGCGTTCCCGGCAGGTTGTTTATGCCGAAATCGACGATCGCGGGCGGCAGGATGTTGACCGAGCCGGTGCCGAGCAGGATGTAGCCGATGCCGCGATAGAGCGCCATCGTGCCCAGCGTCACCACCAGCGACTGCAGGCCGAGCGCCGACACCAGAAAGCCGTTGAAGGCGCCGAGCAATGCGCCGAAGAGCAGCGTCAGCGGGATCGCGGCGAAGGTCGGCATACCGGCCTGGACAGCGAGGCCGAAGATCACCGACGTCAGCGCCAGCACAGAGGCGACCGAGAGGTCGATCTCGCGGCAGATGATGAGCAGCGTCATCGGCAGGATCAGCAGCGCCTTTTCCGATGCGCTGGCGGCCAGCTGCGAGAGGTTGAAGCCGGAAACGAAGTTGGGCACGAAAACGGCGGCATAGAGGAACACCGCCAGGCAGGCGGCGGCCAGCAGCAAGTCCCAGAAGTCGATGGAGCGGAGGAACTTGCTCATCTCATCCTCGCCTGTCTGGCCTGCTCGGCGCGCCGCACGATGAAGGTGTCGATGCCGATGGYGACGAGGATCACCAGGCCGTAGACGCCCTGCAGCCACAGCGGATCGACCCGCACCAGGGTCAGCCCGTTCTTGATGACCAGCAGCGTCAGCGATCCGAGCACGATGCCGAGCAGCGTGCCGGAGCCGCCACGGATGGCGACGCCGCCGACCACGGCGGACGCGATCACCGTCAGCTCGAAACCCAGCGCGACACGGGCGTCGATGGTGGCGTAGCGCGAGGCCCACAGCGCGYCGCACAGGCCGCCGAGCAGCCCAGCCAGCCCGAAGGCCATCAAGATGCGCCGGTCGACCGGAATGCCGATGAGGCGCGCGCCGTCCGGATTGGAGCCGGTGGCGAACAGCTCGCGGCCGATCGCGGTGCGGTAGAGCAGCACATAGCCGGCGCCGAGGATAAGGATCGCGATGGCGACARTCAGCGGCACGCCGGCGAGCTTCAGCCCGGTCATGTCGAGCCATCTCTGCGTCACCTCGTCGGCGCTGACCTGGTCGCCGGCGGCCCAGATCGAGTTGAAGCCGCGGAAGATCGACATCGAGGCGAGCGTGACGACGATCGCCGGGATCTTTCCCCGGGTGACGACGAGGCCGTTGATGAGCCCGCAGACCGTGCCGACGGCGCAGGCGGTCGTAAGGCCAATGGCGATGTCGAAGCCGGGATAGGCCTGCACCATGCTCGCCGCCATATAGGCCGACAAGCCGATCACCGACGCGATGGAAAGGTCGATGTTGCGGGTGATCAGCACCAGCATCTGGGCAAGGGCGGCAACCACCAGCAACGCAGCATCCATCGATACCGCTGTCAAATTGGCGGCGCTGACCATGCGCGGATTGATGATGGTGACCGGAACGGCGACCGCCAGCATCGCGGCGAGCAGGCCGAACTCGCGGCGCTTGAGGATATTTGCCGGGCCTTTGCTTGCTTCCTCGAGAGCGGCCTGCTCCGTCTGCGTCGTCGCGCCGGCCTGCTCGACCGTGCGGGTCGCGGCCTCGAGCACTTTTTCCTGGGTTGCTTCGCCGCTCGCGAATTCAGCCGTGCGATGGCCCTCGCGCAGGACGACGATGCGGTCGCACATGCCGATAAGCTCCGGCATTTCGGAAGAGATCAGCAGGATCGCCATGCCTTGCGCGGCAAGATCGGCGATCATGGCATGCACCTCAGCCTTGGTGCCGACGTCGATGCCTTGCGTCGGCTCGTCGAGGATGAGCACACGCGGCTCGGTGCGCAGCCATTTGGCCAGCACCACCTTCTGTTGGTTGCCGCCGGACAGTTCCTTGACCGRCTGGCCGTAGCCGGCGAAGCGCAACTTCATGCGCTTCAGCCAATCGGCAACGAGGCCGACGGCGCGGTCGGCGCCGTAGAGGCCGAAGCGAGATGCCTTGTCGAGAACCGGCAGAACGGCGTTGTCGAGAACGCCGAAATCCATCACCAGGCTCTGGCCCATACGGTCTTCCGAGACATAGGCGATGCGCGCATCCATGGCGTCGCGCGCCGAGGCGAAACGCACCGGCCTGCCGTCGATGAGGATCTGGCCAGCGTCAGGCTGGTCGATGCCGAACAGCACGCGCGCGATCTCGGTGCGGCCGCTGCCAACGAGACCGCCTAAGCCCACCACTTCGCCGGCATGGAGCTTCAGGTCGATATCGGCGAAGGCACCGGCGCGCGACAGTCCGCTTGCCTCCAACACCAGCGCGCCGGGCTTTTCGCGCCGGTCCGGGTAGAGATCGCTGACCTCGCGGCCGACCATCATGGAGATCGCGGCGGCGCGGCCGAGCTCCACCTTCGGCTTGACGCCGACCAGGCGGCCGTCGCGCAGCACCGCGATGCGGTCGGCGATGCGGAAGATCTCGTCCATGCGATGGCCGACGAACATCATCGCCACGCCGTGCGCCTTGAGATCGGCGACGACGRCGAAAAGCCGCTCCACCTCGCGCTGCGAAAGTGCCGCGGTCGGCTCGTCCATGATCAGCACGCGCGCCTCGAGCGACAGCGCGCGGGCGATCTCGACCAGCTGTTGCTCGGAAGTGCGCAGAGCGCCGAGCCTGGTATCGGCCGGCACGGCAAGACCGACGGTGGCCAGCACCTTCCTGGCGCCGACAAGCATGGCGGCATTGTCGATGCCGCCGAAACGGTCGCGCGGCATGTGGCCGAGATAGATGTTTTCCGCCACCGACAGGTCGGGAAACAGGCCGGGATGCTGGTGCATGACCGCGATGCCGGCGGCTTGAGCGTCGTGCGGCGAGCGGAAGCTGGCGGGTTTGCCGTCGACCTCGACATGGCCGTCCGTGGGTGAATACACGCCGGCGAGCAGCTTGACGCAGGTGCTCTTGCCGGCGCCGTTCTCGCCAAGCAGCGCCAGCACCTCGCCCGAACGCAGGTCGAAGGAAACATCCTTCAGCGCGACGGTGCCGCCAAAGGCCTTGGTGGCGCCGATCAGCGCCACTGGTGCCCTTGCCGCCGTCGCGACGGCTTCGCCAAGCGCGCCTTGCTGCAGCACGTTTCCTCCCTGGTCGTAGTTATTTTTTCAGTTTGCTATATTAAATACACCAAACCCGCAACCGGAAAATTGACTTCCTCGGGCGCAACGCGCAGTGTCGCGCCGTGCTCAGCCGTGATCCGTCAGCCTTATGGCCGTGACCATGGATAGAGCCGGCCGCGCTCGCGGCAAGACCTGGGAGATGGCGTTTTGTCGGGAAAAGGCAGCAATTCGGTCAAGGTTCGGCACTATAACGAGCGTTTCGTGCTCGACGCCATCCGCCGCTTGAAGGAGGCATCCAAGTCGGACCTGGYGCGCGCCGCCCACCTCACCCCCGCCGCCGTCGCCGATATCGTCGACGGACTGGAGCAGGCCGGTTTCGTAAAGCAAGTGGGAAAAAGGTTCGGGCAGCGCGGATCGCCATCGATCCTCTATCGACTGGCGCCGGAGCGCATCTACAGCGTCGGCATCAAGATCGGCCGGCGCGCGCTGGAAGCCGTGCTGGTCGATTTCGCCGGCGAGGTGCGGGCGCGCGCATCGCACGAGTACCGCTATCCGGATCCGGATCTGGTGCGCAGGGCCGGCAACACCTCGCTCGCCAATTTCGAGGCGCTGGTCGACGGGCTCGACGATGCCTCGATCGTCGGCGTCGGCATCGCCTCGCCMTATTTCCTCGGCGGCTGGAGCGAGGAGCTGGGTTTTCCGGACGACCTCGGCGATCGCTGGGAAGCGATCGACCTCATGACCTTCTTCGCGACGCCGCCAAAGGTTCCGGTGTTCATCGAGAACGACGCCACCTCGGCGGCGTTGGCCGAGCTCGTGCAAGGCGCCGGCGCGCGCTTCCACGATTTCATGCATATCTCGATCGACACCTTCGTCGGCGGCGGCCTGGTGCAGAGCGGCAAGGTGCATACCGGCCCACATGGCAACAGCGCCGCGCTCGGCCCGCTGCCGGTCTCGCCGTCGAGCCTGGATTCGGTGGCGGCGAAGCCGGCGCGCTACCAGAGCCTGCTGCACCGCGCCTCGATCTATGTGCTGGTCAATCACCTGAAATCGCGCGGCATCGAGATCGTCAGGGTGCGCGAGCTCGACCCCATGCCGCCCGGCGCGCGCGAACCGCTGTTCGAATGGATCGAGGACTGCGCCAACGCGCTGGTCGAGGCGATCATCGCCATCACCTCGGTCATCGACATCGAGGCGATCGTGCTGGACTCGATCCTGCCGCGCTCGATCCATCTCGAATTGCTGGCGAAGGTGCAGAACCAGTTCAACCGGGTCAGCGCCATCGGCATTGTCGCTCCGGAAATCGTGCCGGGGCAGTTCGGCCCCGAAGCCTCGCCGATCGGCGCGGCCATGCTGCCCTTCTCGGCGCTGYTCGCGCCCGACAGCAGCGTTCTGATGATCGGCAAGGACCGGACGAAGCTCTTAGGCAGCCTCTCGGCGCTTGCCGGCCAGGCTGAACGGGCGGGTTAGTTCACGCGGGATCGTTGGTAGACCCGATCGATGATCTCATGCACGGCCAGCGCGCCGTCGCCGCGCGGCAGCGGGCGCCCCGAACCAATGTCGTCGATGAAGGACGCCACACATTGCTTCCAAGCAAGCGTCAGATCGGCATGATCGCCGGCCACCGCCATGGATCGAGAATTCAAATCGGCGTCGAAATAGCGCAAGGGCTCCTGGTCGCCATTGGCTTCGGGCCAGTAGTCCAGCCCTCCCTTGTCGCCGATAACGCGCACGCGGTTTTCGTCGGGGCCGGCATAGGCCCAGGCCACATCGCATCTTATCTCGACGCCCTTGTCCGAGCGCAGAGAGACACTGGCCCGGTCCTCGACGTCGAACTGGGTTGCGGACGCCTCGACCGGCTGATGCGGGCTCCAATCGCCAAGCCCTTTGCCAAGGGGACCCAAGCTGCGCCAGATTCTTGACTCGGTCACGGCCGCGCTTGCGCTCCCGGACAGCCACAGAGCCAGGTCGATGACATGCGGACCAAGGTCCGCGAGCACGCCGCCGCCCGCGGTCTGCTTGCGGGTGAACCAGGTGCCGAAACCAGGGATGCCGGCTCGCCGCAACATGCGCAGCTCGACCGTCTGAACATTGCCGATGCGGCCGGCCTCGATGGCATCTCTGATGAAACGCATGGACGGCCGGTGACGCTGAGGCAGGTTGACGGCGAAGCCGATGCCGGCTGCCGAGGCCCCATTGACCATGGCCCGGGCATCGTCGAGCGAGGTCGCGATCGGCTTTTCCATCAAGATGTGCAGCCGCGCTTTGATCGCGGCTTCGGCCGCCTGGCGGTGCAGGAAATTCGGCAAGGCGACCGCCACCGCGTTGAGGCCATCGACGCCCGTCGCCTCCTCGATGGTCCCGGCAACCGTCGGAATCCCGAATTCGGCGGCGAGCTCACCGGCGGTCTCTTTGTTGCGGCCGTAGATCGCCGCCACGTCGACCCTGGCATCGCCAAGCAAGGCGGGCAGATGGGCGCGCCGCACGATCATTCCGGTGCCGAGGACCGCAACCTTGAGCTACTTCACTGCGCTTTCCTTGGAAGGGGCCGGCGGGAATTCCCGCCGGCCCGTTTGAAGATCAGTTCTTGCCGCAGGTGTCGGCCATGTCGGGCGTGCACTTGACGAAGCCGGTGTCGATATAGGGCGGCACCGTCTTGCCCTGCTTCAGCTCGTGCAGGGCCTCGATCGACTTGTAGCCCATATTGTACGGGCTCTGGCCGACGAGGTAATGGGCAAGCCCATCCTTGAGCAGCGGCAGCTGCGGCGCGAAGGCGTCGCCGAAGGAAATGACGAGGTCCTTGGAATCGACGCGGTCCTTCACGCGGCCAACTGCCTGGCGGTAGGCCGACGGCGCGTATTGCGCCCAGCCGCCGACGGCGACGAAGGCGTCGAGCTTGGGATTGGCCACCAGCACGTCGTTCATCTGCTGGGCGGCGAGGCTGATGTTGTCATTGTTGTAGATCGGGCAGCCGTCTACCTCGGTCCAGCCGTTCTCGCCGGCAAGACGCTTCACCGGCTTGTCCTTGGAGACATTGGCCAGCGTGTCGCGAATGCCCTGGACGCGCAGGTCGAGATTGAGCGAGCCGGCCGTGCCGGTCTGGATGCAGACCGTTCCGCCCTTCGGCTTGTATTCGACGACCTTCTTCGCCAGCTCGACCCCGAAATTGTAGTTGTCGGTGCCGATGAAGGTCGAGCGCAGGCCGGCGTCCTCCTGCAGCAGATCGCCGTCGAAGGTCACGATCGGGATTCCGGCGGCCTTGGCCTTCTCCAGCAGCCGGGCCACGGACTTCGGATTGGTCGCGGAGACCGCGATGCCGTCGACGCCCTTGGTCAGCACGTCGTTGATGACCTGGAGCTGCTGGGCCTCGTTCACCTCCGACGGGCCGATGTAGTAGCACTCGACGCCGAGGTCCTTGGCGGCCTTCTCGCAACCCTCCTTGACCGGGGCGCTGAAGACGTCGTTCACCGTCTTGACGATCACCGCATAGGTCTCGGCCGAAGCCGGCGCGGCTGTCGTGCCGGCGGCAAGCGCCGCCGCGATCGCGGTCGCGGCCAGCCGCAACGTCAGTCTGTTGATGATGCCTGTCATGATGTTTTCTCCTCTCTTTTGATGTGTCGTCTGCACGAATTGCGCGATCCCTCCCGGACATGATCTGCGGACCGGGCGCATGGGCTCGGCCTGTCCGGGAGGGTGCTAGGCGCGGGTGGAGCGGAACCGTTCAAGCAGTACCGCGAACAGGATGAAAAGGCCGACGAAGGTGCCCTGCCAGAACGGGTTCACGCCGGCGAGCAGCAGGGCGTTGCGGATCACTTCGATCAGCACCGAGCCGATGACGGCGCCGAAGGACGTGCCGAAGCCGCCGAGCAGGTTGGCGCCGCCGATGACGGTCGCGGCGATGACCTGCAGTTCCTGGCCCTGGCCAAGCGCGTTGGTGGCGGCGCCCATCCAGCCGACGAGGAAGATGGCGGTCATGCCGGTCATGGCGCCGAGCAGCGCATAGGTCGAAACCTTGACGCGATCGACCGGGATGCCGGAGAGACGCGCGGCGTTTTCATTACCCCCGATGGCGCGCACGTAGCGGCCCCATCTGGTCATCGACAAGAGCCACTGCATGACGACGGCCGAGACGATCACGGCCCACAGCACATTCGGCACCCCGAGGAAGGAGCCGCTGCCCAGCGCCAGCAGCGTGTCGCCCGCCTTGCCGAAATCGTAGACCACCTGGTTGTTGGTGACGACCAGCGTCTGCGAGCGCACCAGGCTCATCATGCCGAGCGTGACGATGAAGGGCGGCAGCTTCAGGTATGAGACCAGCGCGCCGTTGACGATGCCGACGAACGTGCCGACGAGAAGCACGAACAGCACGACGACGGCGAAGGGATAGCCGCTGGCGCAGAACAGGCCGAGCAGCACGCCGGTCAGGCCAAGCGTGGAACCGACCGAGATGTCGATGCCGCCGGTCATGATCACCGGCGTCATGCCGATCGCCATCAGCGCCGTGAAGCAGAAATTCTGCAGGATGTTGGCCATGTTGGCGCTGGTGAGGAAGCGCGGCGCGATCATGCCGACCACGGCGCCGATGATCAGCACCGCGACGACGATCCAGAATTCCTGGCTGCGCAGCATCTCGCCGAGCTTGCTGCGTTCCGACAGGCTGAAGACGGAATCCAGGTTGCTTGCGTCCGGAGACTTGTTCATCTCATCCTCCCCTGTTGCCTTCAGGCCGCGGCCTTGGCGCCGACGATCAAGGCGGTGATTTCCTCGGGCGAGCTGGTCGAAGCGAGCTTGTTGGCGACCAGGTGGCCGCGCCGCAGTACCATGATGCGTTCGCACACGCCGAACACGTCGGGCATGCGGTGCGAGATCAGGATGACGGCGACGCCGCGCTCCTTGAGGCGCTTGATCAGCGCCAGCACCTCGGCAACCTGGCGCACCGAGATCGCAGCCGTCGGCTCGTCCATCAGCACCAGCTTGGCGTCGGCCAGGCGGGTGCGGGCGATGGCGACGGCCTGACGCTGGCCGCCCGACATGCGCTTGACCACGTCGCGCGGCCGCGTCTCCGACTGCAGCTCGCGGAACAGCTCGGCGGCGCGCTCGCGCATCTTGCGGTGGTCGAGGAATTTGAACGGGCCGACCGAGCGCATGATCTCGCGGCCTAGGAAGACATTGGCGGCGGCGCTCAGATTGTCGCAGAGCGCCAGGTCCTGATAGACGATCTCGATGCCGGCGCGGCGGGCATCGGACGGCTGGCTGAACTGGACCTCCCTGCCGTCGAAGACCATCTTACCCGACGAGGCCGGGAAGTTGCCCGCGATCATCTTGACCAGCGTCGACTTGCCGGCGCCGTTGTCGCCCATCAGGCCGACGATCTCGCCCGGCTCGATCTTGAAGGACACGTCCTCGACGGCGTGGATGGCGCCGAACTGGCGCGAGATGTTCTTCAGCTCCAACAGGCTCATGGCAGGGACTCCCGTTCTTGCTTGGCTTCGGATGCCGGCATCGATCGCGCCGCGGCATAGTCGTCGGCGGCCTTGAGACCGCCATAGAGGACGGCGCGCCAGYCGAGCCCGGCCCAGCGCAGATCCATCGGGCGGCCCGTCTCGGCGAAGGGCGCGCGCAGCGCCACCAGTTCCTCCAACTGCCGGCGCGGGAATGCTTCGATCGCGCAGACCCCTCCCCCGAGCACGATGGTGGCCGGGGAAAACAGCGCCACCGCCGTGCCGACGGCGAGCGCTTGATCGCGCACGAACCGGTCGACATCCGCGTTGAGCTCAGGGATGCGCCGGGACTGGACAAAGACCTCGGTGACCGGAACGCCGTGCCGGGCGGCGATCACTTCCAGAGCGCGGCCGGAAACATAGGTTTCCAGGCAGTCGGTACGCAGTCCTTCCAGCGTCCTGCCCTCATTGCCGAACGGCATGTGGCCGATTTCCAGCGCCCAGCCGCCGCCGCGAAAGGCTTCGCCGCCCTGCAGGAAGGCGCCGCCGACGCCCGTGCCGAAAAACAGGCCGAGCACGCTGTCGGCGCCTTTCGCAGCACCCGCGATCGCCTCGCCCGCAAGCACCAGCACGGAGTCGCGTTCGATGATGACGGGGAAGCCAAGCAGCGCGCCGAGCTCGCTCGCCAGACGATGGCCGTTGAGCTCGGGCACATTGCCGGCGAAGAGCACGCGGTCGCCGTCGGTATCGATGAAGCCTGGAACGGTCGAGACCATCAGGTCGGGGGGGGTAAGGCCCGCCTCGGCACAGAACTCCCTGACGAGCCTGGCGAAGCTGCCGACGGGATCGGCGTTGCGCAGCAAGGCCGACGGGAAGAGCCGCTCGCCGGCCTGCGGAACACGGTCGACGATCATGCCGCATTTGACCGAGGTGCCGCCGACATCGACGACCAGGATCGAGCGGATCGAGGCGCGCGTCATCGGTCGCCTCCCCTGCCCGGAAGGAAGCCTGCCAAGGCGTTCCGGAACTCGGCGACATAGGCCGCGCGGTCGATCGTCTTCGACGTGATCTCGGCCAGCCGGGCGCCCGGGATGAGCCCGGCCAGCTCGCGCGCATAGGCCAGCGGATGGACGTAGTCCTGGTCGTTGCCGATGACGAGCGCCGGCTGCCGGATCGCCTCGATCCGGGCGCGGCTCACGCCGGGCCAGTCGAGCGGAATGCGCGACAGGAGCGCGATCGTGGTATCAGGCCGCGGGCGCCTGAAGAAACCGATGAGCGAGGCCGCATTGTCGGGCGAGGCCGCCATGACCTGGAGGAACTCAGGCGCGGCGCGAAAACGCTCGGCGCCTTCATCGACGCCGTATTTTTCGAGGTATTGCGCCGCGACGTGATAGCCGTGCTGGCGCTCGATGGAAGGTCCGTCCACCCAGGCAGGCCGCGCCAGCACCAGCTTTGCGACGCGCGGAGCGTTGAGGCTTGCAAGCCTGAGCGCGATCGCCGCGCCCAGCGATATGCCGCCGACCCCGGCCTGCTCGATGCCGAGATGGTCGAGCAACGCCAGCGCGTCTTCGGCGAATTGCGCGATCGAGAGGCGCGACGGATCGCCAAGCGCGGAGGCGCCGTGACCCCGGCACATCAGCGTGATGCGTTGCAGGCCGGTGCTTTCGGGGAACACTTCGACCGGCTGGTCGAGGGGCGCGCCGAGCCCGTGCTGCCACAGCACCGGCTGCCCTTTACCCTCGACATCGAAGGCAAGCGCGCAGCCGTCGGCGGTGATGAAGCTGCCGGCGGTCACGATATGTCCTCGAGAAGCGCGCGAAGAGCTGCGCCCGACGCGGCCGCATCCTTGTGCTCGAAGCCATGCGCGACGACCGCCTGGCCGTAGCCGCAGGAGCGCAAGAGCCGAAGGAAACGGTGCAGGTCGACGGCGCCGGCGCCGGTGGCGACAACCTTGCCGGCGCGGTCGATGTCCTTGGCGTGAGCCAGGATGATGTTCTCGCCGAGCAGGTCGACCGCCTCTTCCATGACCCGGGCCTGGTCGCTCAGCCTGTCGCCGACGAGATTGGCGGCATCGAGGATGATGCCGAGGCGCGGATTTCTGACCTCGTCGAGGATGCGGCGCGCGAGAACCGCATCGGCGACCACGTTGCCGGGCTCGGGCTCAATGCCGAGCCTGACGTCGTGCCTCTCGGCAAGCTCGAGCGCCGCCTCGAGCTCGGCGCGCATGTCGGCCCAGGCGTCCGCCGAGGCGTTGCCGGGGTGGGCTGCCCACATGTCGTCGGCGTTGCGCGAGCCGGTGCACAGCGTCACGATCGGCGCGCCAAGCAGCGGGGCAGCGGCCACGACATTGGCGAAGCGGGCGCGGGCGGCTCGGCGCAAGGCCTCGTCCGGGTGAGCCATGTTGTAGGTGCCGGAAAGGCCGGCGATCGCCAGGCCCCGCTCGCGGGCGGCTTCGGCGAAGGCCGTCAGGTCACCGGTAGGGATAGTGTCGGGAAGGCTGGCCAGTCCGAGGCATGACAGGTTGAACTGCATGCCTTCGTAGCCATCCCGCGCGATCGCCGAGAACAGCTGGCCGACGGAGCCGAGCGGATAGGTCCGGGCAAAGATTGCGGGATACATCAGACCGGCCCCGCAGCGTCCGCCAGATCGACGGGCTTGCCGCTGCGGACCGACTGGCCGATCGCCACCATGGCGCGGACGGAGGCGACGCCGTCCTCGATCGAGGCGCCGTTCATCGGCACGCCGTTCAAGACGACATCGGCGAAGCCTTCGAGCTGACGGCGGTAGAAATGCCCGTCGGCGCCGAGCACGCGCTCGGAGGAGGCGCTGCTCTCGCGAAAAATGTCGACCTCGCTCGACTTATAGTACCAGGGATTGAAAATCTTGCCGACGGCGCTGCCGTTCTCGCCATAGAGCTGGAAGCCTTCGTGCCAGTCCATCCGGATCGGCAGCGTCAGATCGAGATGGCCGAGCGCGCCGTTTTCGAATTCCGTGTCGACGAACCAGCAATGGGCGCCGAAGCGTTCGAGCAGACGCGCCTGGACCGACTTGATCGGCCCGGCCAGATAACGCGCGAGATCGACGAGATGGCTGCCATGCGCCAGCATGAAATAGCGCTGGCGGTCGGCTTTCTGGTCCCCGGCCGGYTTCAATGCCTTGGCGCCGTTCCTCGGCACCGGCTGCACGGCATCGGTCATGGTGTAGCGATGAGTGGAATCGCAGTACCAGGCCTTCAGCGCCAGCAGCGAGCCCATCTCCTTGGTGACGAACTCATGCGCCGCCTGGATGCCCGGATCGAAACGCAGCATATGGCCGATCTGCAGCACAAGGCCGGTGCGCTCGACATGGACCTTCAGGTCCTCCGCCTCCTCGACCGACATGGCGATCGGCTTTTCGCAGAGAACATGCTTGCCGGCCGAAAGCGCCTTGATTGCCGCCGGAACGTGGAAGGCATCGGAAATGCCGATGACGACCGCCTCGACCTCGGGATCGGCGAGCATGCGGTCATAGTCGTCGTAGATGCTGATCGCGTCGTAGAAGGAGCCGAAGCGGCGTGCCAGATCGACATCGGCGTCGCATACGGCCTGGAGGACGACGTTCCTCCCCTTCTGCGCCGATTCCAGATGCGCGAACTGGGATATTGGTCCGCAACCGAGGATACCGATGCGCAGACAACGGGCGTCTTTCTTGACGGGCACGGGCTCGCTCCCTGATATTTGTTTTTGTCTTATACAAAAACAAATATCACAAACGGCGGCGCGTCAAGGGCGGTTCCTGGGAATTTCGGCGATTGCCCACCTTATTTCAGTGAATCGGCGCAAACGCTGGGATTGGCTAAGACCTTCCAACCTCGTCATCCCTGGGCGGAGCAGCCGCGAAGCGGCGTCGCGGAGACCCTGGGATCCATTCCGCGACGTTGCGCGAGGATAAAGGCGGAGCAGAACCGTACTCATTCTGAACCGCTGCAACGCTCACAGGTAACGGAATGGATCCTCGGGTCTGCGCGCGTCGCTTCGCTCCTTGCTCCGCCCGTGGATGACGACTTGATCAGCGTTTCGGCTAATCTCGAAGGTTGCGAACGCTTTGCCCCACGCTGTAGCGGAACTACAGCGTGCTGGCTTCGAGGTCCGGCAGAGCGAAAAGCGTGTCACGGATGGTGGCCGCCGCGCCGATCGCGGCGCCGTCGGCGCCGAACTGCGCCACCCTGATCTCGGGCATGGCGAAACCCGCCAGAAGCCGTCGCTTGATGTCGGCCTGGATGCGCCGGCTGAGTTTTGGGTAGAGGCCGGCCAGCGGACCGCCAAGCACGATGCGACCGGGATCGAGCAGATGGATGGCGTTGACGAGGCCGGCGGAAAGGCCACTGACCCAGGCGTCGAGCACAGTGTCCACATCCTTGTCGCCGACATTGGCGAGCAGCATCTGGACGCCGTCGGCCACCGGCTGGCCCTCTTCGAACAGCCGGGTGAAAAGCTTCGCGCCGGCCAACATCTCGAACGTATCAACGCGTCCGCTGGCGGAAACGATGGTGTGGCCGATTTCGCCGGAATAGCCGTGTCCGCCCATCACGACGCGGCCGTTATCGATGATGGCGCCGCCGATGCCCTCGGCCAGGAGAACGACCAGCATGCTGCCGGCCTTCGCCGTGGCGGAGGCGGCGAGCTCGGCATTGGCGAAGGCGAAGGCGTCGTTGCAGACCATGACCGACCAGTCGGCGGGCGACCTGGCCGTCAGCTCCGCCTGCAGGGGATAGTTGCGCCATTCCAGGAACGGCGCATGCACCACGCTGCCGTCACGCCCGACGAGGCCCGGCACCGAAATGCCGATGCCTTCGACCTTGTCCTGCAAGCCGGGGTTTTCGTTGAGCAGCCTCTCGATCAAGGAGAGCAGCCTGGCCGATATATGCCCGGCATCACGGTAGCGCGGACCGGTCGGCTCGACGATCCGGCTGACGACGTTCATCTGCAGGTCGAGCAGCACTCCGGTCAGGGAACGCGTGCCGACATCGGCGCCGACAAAATAGGCGCCCGAAGGGTTGAGCGACACGCCAACGCCAGGACGGCCCTTGCGCGATTCGGGCGACATTTCGGCGCTCTCGACGACCAGGCCGGCATCGAGCAGCACGCGCATGGCATTGCCGATGGTAGCCCGTGTCAGCCCGAGCTGGCGGGCCATTTCGGCGCGCGAGAGCTGCCGGCCGTTTTGCAGCAGTCGAAGGCAACGCCTTGCATTGATGTGGCGCAGTAGGCTTGTCGTATTCAAGGCGACGTCTTCAGGTTGGGCCCCGAGCAAATAACATCGGGCGCGAGCAATCCAAAGAAATTTCCTTGTCGGCTCGCGCGACGTGACGCGGACCCTGCCTCAAACCGGCAGGCTGGTCTCCCCCACCGACAGGTGCTGTTCGATAGGCGGATCGATCTTGGTGTCCTTGACGAGGCCGGCCAGCACCCTGTCCACCGACAGCCTGCCGGAACCGGCGAGCGCCAGGACGAACATGCCGCCGGCGATCGCCAGATCCTTCTCGAAATGCAGCAATTCGTTCTGGCTGGCGAAATTGGTGTGAAAGAGGCTGGCCGTCATCAGACAAAACAGGCCGAGGCCGATCGCGCCCAACCGCGCCAGGATGCCGAGCGCCACCGAAAGCCCGGCGCCGAGTTGCAGCGCGATGGTCGCCAGAAGCAGCGGCGTGCCGACGCCGAGCGCGGCCATCGCCTTCTCGGCGCCCTCGAAATGCGTCGCCAGTTGCAGACCCTCATGCACGAAGATCAGCGATAGAAGCAGGCGGCCGGCAAGCAGGACCACGTCCCTGGCGTAAAGCTTTTCGGTTAGTTCGGTCGGTGTCATTGTCGGCTCCAATCTTTAGTAACAGTTGGCCGCTACGCGTCCGCATGGACGCACGTGCTCGATGTTGAAAGGTCGGAGCCGGCGCGAGGGAGAGGAACGCCGGCTCCGGTTTTCGGGCGCTACCGCCGTGGCGCCCAAAAGTCGGTACTTGTAGGGGCAACGTCAGTGCCGGGCCCCTCTCCGGCCGCTTCGCGGCCACCTCTCCCCGCTTTGCTGGGCGAGGAAATAGACGCTTTACTTCGTCACCTTGGTGTCGATCGCCTGCTTGAGGTCGGAAAGCTCCTCGCAGCCCGCCGGACAGAGTTTTTGCAGCGAAGCGAGCTGCTCGTTGGCCTTGGCCATGTCGCCGGTCTCGACATAGAGCTCGCCCAGATATTCATGCGCGGCCTTGTGGTCGGGCTTAAGCTCCAGCGCCTTGGTGTAGTAGGTCAGCGAGGTCTGGTAGTCGCCGGTCTTGCGCAGCGTGAAGCCGAGCAGGTTGTAGACATCGGCCTGCTGGTTGTCCTGCGCGAGATCGCGCAGGTCGGCCAGCGCGCCCTTGTAGTCCTTGGCGTCGATCTTGGCTTTCACGGCCGTCAGGTCGGGCGCGTCGGCGCCTTCAATGTCGTCGACGGCATAGGCCGGAACGGCGATGGCGATGGGGGCCGCGGTCAGCACCGCAATGGCGCCGAGCACCGCGAAAAGTGCGTGTTTCATGGGAGTTGTCGCTTTCTGTTCAGGATCCGATTCCGATCAGATCTGGGTTGGGGTGAAGGCGTAGGCGTTGCCGTCCTTGACGAAGCTGCCTGTGCCGGGGAACGGGAAGTGCGAGCCGCAGATGCGGACATTGTCGGCAATGACCTGGTCGATGATCTTGTGGCGCGTGGCGATCGCCATCGGCCCGTCCTGGTCGTAGCTGCCCTGCCATTCGGGATGCGGGGCAAGCAGCGCCGGCACGTACATGGTGTCGGCCGAGACGAGGAACTGCTCGGAGCCGGCATCGACATGGTAGACCGAGTGTCCAGGCGTGTGGCCGGGCGCCGCCATGAGGCGGATGCCGGGCACCACTTCCGTGCCGTCGTCGACCAGCTTCCAGTTCTTCCACTTCGGGAAGTTCTCGGCGATGCRCTTGCCCGCCGGCTTGCGGCCCTCGGGCAGCTTGGCCAGGCGGCTCGGATCCGTCCACCAATTGTATTCGGTGGCGTTGACGATGAGCTCCGCATTCGGGAACACCGGATTGTTGGTGCCCTTCTCCATCAGGCCCCAGACATGGTCCGGATGGAAATGCGAGATCATGATGGTGTCGATCGCCTTGTAGTCGATGCCGGCTGCCTTCATGTTGGCCGGAAGATGCGTGGCGTTGGCCTGCCACTGTCCAACGCCGGAACCAGCATCCATCATGATGGTGCGGCCGTTCATCTGGAGAACGACGACGGTGAGCGGGATCGGCATGAACTCGGTGGTCAGCCCCGCCTTGGCGAGCGCTGCCTTGGTGTCGTCGACCGACACGTCCTTGATGAAGGCCGGGTCGTGAGGCTTGCGCCAGATGCCGTCATAGACGGCGGTGACCTCGAGCGAGCCCACCTTGTATTTGTAGAAGCCGACCAGCGGCTCGACCGGGGTCTCGGCGTAAGCCGCGGGCGCGAACTCCAGCTTGCCGGCAATGCCGAAGGCGGCAGCGGCGGCGGCGGAACCGAGCACCATGCGGCGTGTCATGTTGAACATCAGAAATCTCCTCTTGTGGCTGCAAATCTGCTTCAGGTTTCAGGCGGTAATTCATTGGTCTGCCGCATGTCACCCAAAGCACTGCGCAGTTTTGGGCGACATGCGGGGAATGGCGGAGGGCCCGGTGCTGCCCTCCGCCGGCTGCGAAACCGGCGCCGGCCGTCGCGACTGAAGACCGGCCGGCGCCGGGGAGATCGGGACGTCTGGTCGTTGAGCCGGGGCGAGGCGTGCCTTCCTCACACTGGCGTCCGGACCTTCGGTCCCGGCTCCAAGGCGAGGACCTTTCGGTCCCGCCGGCTCAACGACCCCAAATGCCCTGGCCGGGCTCTTCCGCAGCAATCCTGGCCGCCGGCTTCATGTCGTGGCGGTCCATGTCCGGCTTCGCGATGGAACCGGTGGCGATGGTGTCGATGGCGACGGCCTGCTGGCCGCCATTCGTCCAGGGGAAACGGTCGCTGCCAGCAAAGGCGCTGCCGGTGGCAACGAGAATGGCGAGAGCGGCGAAGACGGTTCTGTTCATATGCGTAGTCCTTCCGGGTTGGTTGATGCGTGCCTTGGGAGGATGGCCTCGCTACAGCCAAGACCCGGAAGGCCCGCGCTTTATTCCCGGGACGCGGAAGATTTTTTGAGACGCGCGAAATCAGGACCGAGACGGCTGAGCGACGGCCGTCATCGAACTGTCACACCCAAACGGGTCGCGCATGCTAGAAACGCTGCTTGGCCGCCCCCGCGAGCCCGACCGCATCAAGAGCCGGCGAAGCCGCCATGAACATCGCCCTCCCCGCCGAAGGCACCGACCTCTCGCCCTATCTGCCGGACGAGCACGGGCTGTTCTTCATCTATCATTTCAAAGCCGACGGTTCCCGCACCAAGGATCCCGCCGAGGCGCACTGGACTTGGCGCAGCTACCAGATCACCGACATGCGTGCCCGCCAGGAGATCGGCGCCGAAGAGGCCCTGCCGGCGCCGGTGCGCGATGCCTTCCTGTCGCCCAGCCATGGCTGCCAGATCGACTTCGAGGACGACTTCCTCTATGGCGACCTGCCCGACCTCAGGCACGATTTCGCCGAGGCGCGCGGGCTCACCCATTTCCGCTTCGCTTTCAACGACCGGATGCTGGTCGGCGCCCGCAAACAGCCGCTGGAATCGGTCGACAAGATCCGCAAGCTGGTGGAGAACGGCACGCGCAAATTCCGCACGCCGGCCGAACTGATCGAAGCGGTGATGGGTCAGTCGCTCGACGGCATGGCGGCCGAGCTCGACAAGATGGGCGACACGCTCGACGGCATCGAGGACCGCATCGTGTGCGATGCATGGCACAATGAGCGCCAGGCGCTGGTCGACGCGCGCCGGCAGCTGGTGCTGATCCATCGGCAGATGGCGACGCTCACCAACCTCTTCCGTCACCTAGACCATTCGCATCGCAATGAGCTGCCCGACCCGATCAACGACATGGCGACACGTCTCTCGCACCGGGCGCACACGCTGCACCATGACGGCGAGCAGTTGCAGGCGCGAACAAGGCTGCTGCAGGACGAGCTGATGGCGAAGCTGACCGAGCAGTCGAACCAGCTGCTCTATATCCTCTCCGTCATGACGGCGGTGCTGTTGCCGATGACCATCATCTCCGGCCTGTTCGGCATGAATGTCGGCGGAGTGCCGCTGGTCGACATGCCGTCCGGATTCTGGGTGGTGACGGCCATCTCGGTCGTCATCGCCGCCATCGTCTATATGGTCGTGCGACGGCTGGGGCGCGTCTGAGGGCAGATGCCTTATCTTGTCGCGGGAGCCGCCTGGCGGATCTCGCGCCCCTTGAACATCGACCAGCTGTAGACCGCAAGCGCGGCCCAGATCAGCGCGAAGGCGATCGCCTGCGTCGTGCCGAACGGTTCGTCGAAGACGAGCACGGCGATCAGGAACACCATAGTCGGCGCGATATATTGCATGATGCCGATGGTGGAGAGGCGCAGCAGCCGGGCGCCGAAGGCAAAGAGCAGCAGCGGCACCGCGGTGACCGGACCGCAACCGATCAGCAGCGCGGTGTCGGCACCGGTGCTGGAGATGAAATGATCCTGGCCGGTGGCGATCAGGTAGAGGATGTAGCAAAGCGCCGGCACCGACAGCAAAAGCACTTCGAGCAGGAAACCCTGGCTCGGGCCGATCGGCAGCGTCTTGCGGAAGAAGCCGTAGGCGGCGAAGGAGAAGGCGAGCGCCAGCGACACCCAGGGCAGCTTGCCGGCCTCGACGGTAAGCACCGTCACCGCGATCGCGGCCAGCGCCACCGCGACGATCTGCAAGCGGTCGAGCCGCTCGCCGAGCAGCACCGCCCCAACGACGATCACCACCAGCGGATTGATGTAGTAGCCGAGCGCCGTCTCGACGGTGCGGCCGACGGAGATCGCCCAGACATAGATGCCCCAGTTGACCGAGATCAGCACGGCCGTCAGCGCGGCCATGGCAAGGCTTTTGGGCGAGCGGATCGCCGCCTTGAAGTCGGCGGTGCGGCCGGCCCAGATGAGCACCGCCGCCGCGATCGGCACCGACCAGACGACGCGGTTGGCGATCACCTCGGCAAGCGGCAGATGCGCCACCGCCTTCATGTAGAAGGGCAAGAGCCCCCAAAGGAAATAGGCGCCGAGCGCCAGTAGGAAGCCGCGGCGACCCTTGGCGTCCTGATCGAGATCGGCTGTAGCGGTGACCATGGCCTAACGCTATGGCCCAGCGCACCGTCCAAGACCATCACAAAATTATGATGGATCAACGGACTGTTGGTGATGGTTCAAACGAGCTCGGCGCCCTTCCTCACCCCACGCAGTGGGGAGAGGTGGCCCGGCGGAGCCGGGACGGAGAGGGGTCAGCGCGGCGGCTGACAATTACTGCTTCGGGATAAGTGTCGTTGTAATCAGCCCTAGCACCCTCCCCTGCATCGACTCTGGCTTCGCGGAGGGCGTCCCCTCTCCGTCCCGGCTTCGCCGGGCCACCTCTCCCCCGCTTCGCGGGGGAGAGGAAAGGAGCCCTCACTCCGCCGCCACCAGTCCCGCCATCTCGCGGTTCTTCATCAGCTTGTAGATGATCGAATCCATCAGCGCCTGGAAGGAGGCGTCGATGATGTTTTCCGAGACGCCGACCGTCCACCAGCGTGCGCCGGTGGAATCATGCGATTCGACCAGCACGCGGGTGATAGCCTCGGTGCCGCCGTTGAGGATACGCACCTTGAAGTCGGCGAGCTCGAGGTCGACGATCTCGCTCTGGTACTTGCCGAGGTCCTTGCGCAGCGCAATGTCGAGCGCGTTGACCGGGCCATGACCCTCGGCCACCGACATCTTCTCCTCGCCGTCGACCAGCACTTTCACGATCGCTTCCGAGACCGTCTTCAACTGGCCGTTGGCGTCGAAGCGACGCTCGACCATGCAGCGGAACGAGGTGACGGTGAAGAACTCAGGCAAGCCATGCAGCATCTTGCGCGCAAGTAGCTCGAAAGAGGCGTCGGCGCCTTCATAGGCGTAACCTTCCGCCTCGCGCTCCTTGACGACGGCGATCAGCGCGTCGAGCCGATGATCGTCCTTCGGCACCTCAATGCCGCGCCGTTTCAGCTCGGCGAGGAAATTCGCCTTGCCGCCCTGGTCGGAGACCATGACGCGGCGGCGGTTGCCGACGGCTTCCGGCGGCACGTGCTCATAGGTCGCCGGCTCCTTGGCGAGAGCCGAGGCATGGATGCCGGCCTTGGTGGCGAAGGCGGACGAGCCGACATAGGGCGCCTGCGCTTCCGGCGCGCGGTTGAGCAATTCGTCGAAGGCGCGGGAAAGCCTGGATATTCCGGTCAGATCCTCGGCCGAAATGCCGGTTTCAAAGCGATCGGCAAAGGCGGGCTTCAGCGCAAGCGTCGGGATGATGGTGATGAGGTTGGCGTTGCCGCAGCGCTCGCCGATGCCGTTCAGCGTGCCCTGGATCTGGCGCACGCCGGCTTGGACGGCGGCCAGCGAATTGGCGACCGCCTGGCCGGTGTCGTCATGAGCGTGGATGCCGAGATGGTCGCCGGGGATGCCGCCGGCGATGACCTTGCCGACGATTTCGCGCACTTCCGAGGGCTGCGTGCCGCCATTGGTGTCGCACAGCACCACCCAGCGCGCGCCGGCATCAAAGGCGGTCTTCGCGCAAGCCAGCGCGTAGTCCGGGTTGGCCTTGAATCCGTCGAAGAAATGTTCGCAATCGACCATCGCCTCCTTGCCGGCCGCGACTGCCGTCTCGACCGAGGCGTTGATCGATTCCAGGTTTTCCTCATTGGTGCAGCCGAGCGCCACGCGCACATGATAGTCCCAGCTCTTGGCGACGAAGCAGATGGCATCCGACTTCGACTGCACCAGCGCCGCCAGCCCCGGGTCGTTGGAAGCCGAGACTCCCGCCCGCTTGGTCATGCCGAAGGCGACGAATTTCGCGCTTTCCGTCCGCTTCTTCTGGAAGAAGGCCGTGTCGGTCGGGTTGGCGCCCGGATAGYCGCCCTCGACATAGTCGATGCCGAATTCGTCGAGCAGCCTGGCGATCGCGATCTTGTCCTCGACGGAAAAGTCGATGCCCGGCGTCTGCTGGCCGTCGCGAAGGGTGGTGTCGAACAGATAAAGGCGTTGCTTTGTCATGGCAGTAGCTCGAAATGCCGCGCTCCTTCAGTGTGGAGCGCGAACGTACATCACTATTTCCCCGCGAACCGATCCGTCGCCCGGATCAGCCGATCCAGGATCCCGGGCTCCGAATAGGCGTGGCCGGCGCCCTCGATGAGGTGGAAATCCGCCTTCGGCCAGGCTTTGTGCAGCGCCCAGGCGTATTTCGCCGGGCATGGCATGTCGTAGCGGCCGTGGACGATGGTGCCGGGGATGTCCTTGAGCTTCCAGGCGTCGCGCAAAAGCTGCCCTTCCTCCAGCCAGCCGGCATGGACGAAGTAATGGTTCTCGATGCGGGCAAAAGCGATCGCATAGTCGTCCTGGCCGAACGGGTCGCTGGTCTCGGGCTCAGGCAACAGCGTGATCGTCTCGCCTTCCCAGATGCTCCACGCGCGAGCCGCCTCGACCTGTGCCTTGCGGTCGGAACCGACCAGCCGCTTGCGATACGCGGCCATCATGTCGCCGCGCTCGGCCTCGGGGATCGGCGCCAGGAAGCGCTCCCATTTGTCGGGGAACATCTCCGAGACGCCGAACTGATAATACCATTCGAGCTCGGCGCGGGTGAGCGTGTAGATGCCGCGCACGACCAACTCGCTGACACGCTGCGGATGCGACTGCGAATAAGCGAGCGCCAGCGTCGAGCCCCAGGAACCGCCGAAGACAAGCCATTTGTCGAAGCCCGCCATCTCGCGCAGCCGCTCGATGTCGGCGACGAGGTGCCAGGTGGTGTTGGCCTCAAGCGAAGCGTTGGGCGTCGACTTGCCGCAACCGCGCTGGTCGAACAGGATGACGTCGTAGAGCTTCGGGTCGAACAGCCGCCGGTGTTTCGGCGAGATGGTGCCGCCCGGGCCGCCATGCAGGAACACGGCGGGCTTGGCGCCCCTGGTGCCGCAGCGCTCCCAGTAGATGGTGTGACCGTCGCCGACGTCGAGCATACCCGACTCGAACGGCTCGATCTCGGGATAGAGCGAGCGCAAGGAACCGCTGTGTATCGTCATAGTTTCAAGCCCTGCTGCGGCCAGTTGGCCGTCTCGTGGTCGGGATGCTGGAAGGAGATGATCTGCTCCTGCCGTCGATAGAAATCGGGGTCGTCGAGGATCGGCGCCTCGAAGATCTTCTCCACCCAGGGCAGCCGCACGGCGTAGTTGACCTGGATCTGGGGCGCCAAGTCGGAGCGGTCGTCGAAGGCGCCGATGGCGATCTCCAGCGCGCCGGGCTGGCGGTAGGTCAGCGGCGTGCCGCAGCGGGCGCAGAAGCCGCGATCGATGTTGACCGAAGACTGGAAATAGCTCGGCTCCTCATGGGTCCATTCGACGCCGTCCTTCGGCACCGTCACCAGCGCGCCGAAGAAATTGCCGAACTGCTTCTGGCACATGCGGCAATGGCAGATGGACGGGCGCCCAAGCTTGCCCTTGATGCGGAAACGCACGGCGCCGCACTGGCAGCCGCCGGTTCGAACTTCATCGGTCATGGTTTTTCCTCCGGCGGCCATTGGTCGGTGTCGTGATCGGGATGCTGATAGGAGACGAGCTCGGCGAGATACGGCGCCGACGAGACATCGCCCATCGTCTCCTCCGACGGCAGTTTCGGGATGCCGTCGACATAGGGAAGCTTTGCCTCGACACCCCATTGAATGGTGGGCGCGATGCCGGCCGGGTCGTCGAAGGCGGCGATCGCCAGCGCTACGCCGTCCGGAGCCTCGAAAGTCAGCGGCGTGCCGCATTCGGCGCAGAAGCCGCGCCAAGCAGCATTGGACGAGCGGAAACGTTTCGRCTCGCCGCGCGTCCAGTCGAGCGTGGCGCCGCGCACCGACACCAGCGGCAGATAGAAATTGCCGCTCGCCTTCTGGCACATGCGGCAGTGGCAGACCGAGGCGTCGCCCAGCGCGCCTTCGACACGGAAGCGCACGGCGCCACACTGGCAGCCGCCGGTGTAGACCGGCCTGTTGTCGAGGCTCATGGCTCGCTCCTGGTCATCGGCTCACTCCGGGTCATGGCAGACCGCCTCGACATTGTTGCCGTCGGGATCGAAGACGAAGGCCCCGTAATAGTTCGGGTGATAGTGCGGGCGCAGGCCCGGCGCGCCATTGTCCCTGCCGCCGGCGGCAAGAGCCGCGGCATGGAAGGCATCGACCTCGGCGCGGCTGCGCGCGGTGAAGGCGATATGCTGGTGGTCCTTCGGCTTCTCCTTGCCTGCGCTCACCCAGAACACCGGCCGGTCGCGGCCATAGCCGCCGACCTTGGCGCCACCGGTATATTCCTGCGGCACCATGTAGAGCAGCGACGCCCCCAGCGGCGCCATCGCCTTGTCGTAGAAAGCCTTGGATGCGTCGAAATCGGATACGGTGATGCCGAGATGATCGATCATGGAACGAGCTCCTCCGTTAGTGGCGCGGCGGCCAGCCCGGCCGCGATGACGATGTGCTGGCAGACATTGTCGATATCGCGGATCACGTCGTCGTTCCAGAAACGCAGGATGGTCCAGCCAAGCGCTTCAAGCTTCGCAGTGCGCGCCGAGTCGGAAGTCGAGACTTCCGCAAGGGCGTGCTGAGAGCCGTCAATCTCGACGATCAGCTTTTTGTCAGGGCAGGCAAAGTCAACGATGTAGCCGGCGATAGGCATTTGCCGCCGAAAGGAAAGGTCCATCAGCCTGTTTGCTCGAACTTCATTCCAGAGCTTCAATTCGGCATCGGTCATTGCCTTGCGCATCTTGCGCGCATTGCCGCGACTGACGGGCGATACATGATGATGGGTCATCGCGAGGCCCCCCTCTCTGCCCTGCCGGGCATCTCCCCCTCAAGGGGGGAGATCGGCAGCTTCGCCGACGGCGCCAAATCGTCAACGTCGGCGATTGGCGAAAGCCAAGGCGACGTCCAATCTCCCCCCTTGAGGGGGAGATGTCCGGCAGGACAGAGAGGGGGGCCTCGCTCCAACCTCTCCATCAAGAGAGCATCGCCCCTCACCTTTTGATCTCCCACGTCGTCACGCGCTCGCCCGTCGCGGGGTCCTTGCCGTCCTTCAGCTGCACGCCCTGCGCCAGCAGCTCGTCGCGAACCCGATCCGCCTCCGCCCAGTTCTTCGCCGCGATCAGCGTGAGCCGGTCCGCGATCGCCTTGGCGACCGCCGCCTCGTCCACCTTGGCCGCGCCGACGTCGAAGCCGAGGAAGGCCAGCGCTGCCTTCAACGAAGCGGCGGCTTTCTCGCCGCCGGCGTCGCCCGCTTCGCTGGCGAGCTGCGTCAGTCCCTGGAAGGCGGCGTAGGTGGCGAGATCGTCGGACAGCGCTTCCACGACCCCGGTCGGCAGATCCGTCGAGGCCGCAGGCGCCAGGTCTGCCGCCCGCTTCCATTTGCGCAGCGTGTTTTCCGCCTCCTCAAGCTTGCGCACGGAAAAGTCGATCGGCTCGCGGTAATGAGTCATCAGCATCGCCAGCCTGAGCACCTCGCCGGGCCATTTCCTACCGCCGAACGTCTCGGTCTCCAGCAGCTCATGGATGGAGAAGAAATTGCCGAGGCTCTTCGACATCTTCTGGCCTTCCACCTGCAGGAAGCCGTTGTGCATCCACACGTTGGCCATGACCTTGGTGCCGTGGGCGCAGCGCGACTGGGCGATCTCGTTCTCGTGGTGCGGGAAGATCAGGTCCAGCCCGCCGCCGTGGATGTCGAAAATCTCGCCGAGATAGGCGGCCGACATGGCCGAGCATTCGATGTGCCAGCCGGGCCGGCCCCGGCCCCACGGGCTTTCCCAGCCGGGCTCTTCGGGCGTGGACAGCTTCCACAGCACGAAGTCGCCGGGGTTCTTCTTGTGCGCGTCGACCGCGATGCGCGCGCCCGCCTGCTGCTCGTCGAGATTGCGCTTCGAGAGCTCGCCATAGTCCGGCATCGAGGCGGTATCGAACAGCACCTCGCCGCCGGCCACATAGGCGTGGCCGCGCTCGATGAGTTGCCGGATCAGCGACAGCATGTCGGCCTTGCCGTCGGCGCGGGGCGCGACGAACTCGGTGGCGCGCGGTTCAAAAGTCGGCTGCAGGCAGCCGAGGGCCGCGACATCCTTGTGGTATTGGTCGGCGGTCTTTTCGGTGACCTTGCGGATCGCGTCGTTGAGCGACAGCTTTCCGGCCGCGATCTCGCCGCCGAAATCGCGCAGCGCCCTGGCATTTATCTTGTCGTCGACATCCGTGATGTTGCGCACATACGTGACGTGGCTTTCGCCGTAGAGATGGCGCAACAGGCGGAAAAGCACGTCGAAGACGATCGCCGGCCTGGCATTGCCGATATGGGCAAAGTCATAGACGGTCGGGCCGCAGACATACATGCGCACATTGCGCGGATCGATCGGAACGAAACGTTCCTTCGTCCGCGTCAGCGTGTTGTAGAGGCTGAGGCCCTTCGATGCGTCCGACATGCGTGCCCTTCCGATCCGTTACTTCAGTTGAGCATGATCTGATCCGAAAACCGGTGTCCACTTTTCGGGATCATGCTCTGGTCGGAGCCTTGTCTGCGCCGAAAGCGCAAATCAGGCTCCAGCCTGCTGGCCGGGGCGTTTTTCCGATCTGGGGAAAGATGAGGCGAAAACGTCCGGACCAGCGCGAGGCTAGCCAATAATGCAAATGCCACAAATGGCGAAAGACGTTTTCATGGGCGGCTTTATCGCGCTGGCGGGTGTTGCCGTCAAGTCGCTCCACTGAGGAAAGATGTCGTTGGATCACAGGTAAAAACAGGCCGAAACATTTTATTAAACATGTCGGCACAGTGATGAAACATTCGCCGGCTAGACCGCCAGATGTCACGATTTGGTCGGAATCGGCCGCCAAACGCTGAACACGAAACCGTTACCAGGGAAGAGAATCATGGCTCGCAGCAAGCAGGAACAGAACCGACAAACGCAGCCGGCTCTCACCAGCCACTACCGCGCGATCGGCCCGGCGGCCATCGTCGCCGCCCTCCTCCATACCGCGAAGAAGAAGAAGCCCGCGCAGAAGATCGTCTCGCCGCGCGCCGCCTGAAGGCACGATCGGCACGGTCCCCGATGATGGGGACGCCGTCGATGAGGGCGCTAGAGAGCGCCCTGGAGATGAAGGCCTCCGGAATCAGCCTCGCATGGCCGATAGTCTTCGCTAAAACAAGCTCATCTGGTTTTCGTCCGCGCCAGGTTTCTGGCGCCCGGGCTTTTCGGCCTGCGGTGAAACGATGCCGCGCTCTTGGATCTCCGGCCCGGTGTTGGCGACCTTGTTGACAAGGCCGGAAACCGGTATCGCCTCGAAGAAATCGGGATCGGCCGGCTTTAGCAGATCGAGCACGTCGCGCGGCTCCTGCGTGCGGCAATCGAGCCAGCGGGCGAAGTCGCGCTCCTCGATGACCACCGGCATGCGGTCGTGGATATGGGCGATGCCGGCATTGGCCTCGGTCGTGATGATCGCGCCGGTATCCATCTCCGAACCGCCAGGCTCAGCGTAAGTCTCGATCAGGCCGGCGAAGGCGAGCACGCCGGCGCGTCGCGGGCGGATCCAGTAGGGTTGCCCCCTGGCCCCACCCGACTGCTGCCACTCGTAGAAGCCCGATGCCGGCACAAGAGCGCGCCGGTGGCGCATGGCGGCCTTGAACGAGGCTTTTTGCAGCACGCTTTCGGAGCGGGCGTTTATGAGCAGCGGAAACGCCTTGGTGTCCTCGACCCAGGCCGGGATCAGGCCCCAGCGCACCAGCATCGCCTGGCGGTCCGGCAGGTTCGAGCCAGGTTCCCGCGGCGGGCCGGCAAGCGCCATCAGCACCGGCTGTGTCGGCGCTATGTTGTAGCGGGCCGGAAATTCCTCCAGCTCGGCCAGACCGAGAAAGGCGGCAGTCTGATCCGGCGTGGCGGTCAGGGCAAAGCGTCCGCACATGGATTTGGGCTCACCAATTGACGGACCATGAAAGTGGCGATGGAACCGCCGCGCCGCAACGGCTAAAGCTGGTTTCGCCCAATCGGTCCACAAAAGCCTGCAGGAAGATCGGCACGCATGGAACAGCGCAAGATCATACCGGCCGTTTCCGTCGCGGTCGTTCGCGGCGGCACCGTGCTTCTGGTCAAACGTGCGCGAGCGCCGTCGCAAGGGCTCTATGCCTATCCCGGCGGCAAGGTCGAGCCGGGCGAAACGCTGGCGGAGGCGGCGGCGCGCGAATTGCTGGAGGAAACCGGGCTCAAGGCGACGGGCTATCGCCCGCTTCGCGACATCCATATCGACGGCCGTGCTGAAAACCACGCGGTCGACTATCTGCTGACGGTGTTCGGCGCCGCCTATGCCGGCGGCGAGCCCGTGGCAAACGACGACGCCGAGACCGCGGCGTTCTACACGCTGGCGGAAATGGCAGGGATGCCGCTTGCCGGCGATGTGTTCTCTGTCGCCGAGGCGTTGCTTGGCCCCGCGCAAGGCGCCAGGCGGTGAGCATCCAGAATGGCCTTGCAGGCGACAAAATGTTTCGCCACAAAGCCCTGCCCTTTCATCGCAAGGCTTTGATGACCCGCGCTTCCGCTTTTCTCGCCGCGTGCCTCGCCGTCAGCGTCGCYGCAGCGGCACCCCCGGCGCTCGCCGCCGAGGCGCCTTTCGAGCCGGGGCTGATGCGGCTGGCCGAGGTGCTCGGATCGCTGCATTTCCTGCGCAATCTCTGCGGTGAAAAAGGCGACCAGTGGCGGATCCAGATGGAAAAGCTGCTCGAGTCGGAAAATCCCGATCCCGACCGGCGCGCCCGCTTCATCGCCTCGTTCAATCGGGGCTACCGCTCCTTCAGCGGCACCTACACCCAATGCACGCCTTCGGCGGCCGAGGCCATCGCCCGCTACATGAAGGAAGGCGAGACGCTGTCACGCGACATCGCCTCCCGCTACGGGAATTGAGCCCGGCTCGTCCGGCGCAAGGTTTTACGCAGTTTTTTTGCGGCAATCGGCGCCAATGTGAGGTGCCTTATTGTCTCCTGTCCCGCTCTGGTGCAATCATGTGTTGCGCTTGCGCAACAGCGTTAATGAAACGTTAGCGCGCACTTGCGGAATTAACTCAAACTGAAGGTTTTGATGCCGCGAGCCGGTCTAATCGGCTAAGCTCGGCATCGATTGAGGGCAGTCTCGCCCACAATGTAGATTTCGACCCCAAAAATGTCGTATTTACAACGGCTTAAGTGAGACTGCAGACGAACTGGCAGACCAAGCCGGATCCGTCCGTCGGATCGCCGCTTGCAGAAGGTGGACATCGCAAATGGAACATGGTGTCAGCGACATCGACGCGTTGGTCAGGGAAGAAAAGCGCCTGACAGCCGTGGAGAGCCACAGCGAAGCCTGGGCGGAAGGCCTGTCGGCTGGCATCGAACCGGAAATCATCGCCGAAGCAGCACTGGAGACGGCTTTCGGCGAGATGCTGCGCGCCAATGGCGAGACCTCGGCGCTGGCGCTGCTCGACCGCATGCGCGAAAAGGTGATTGCCGGCGCCTTCGAACCGGAACGGCTCAAGCACTAGTCACCTGTTTTGACAGCGACTTTTTGACAGTGAGTTTTGACGCGGGCGCGCCGTTTGGGCATCATACCCATGCGCTTGATTGTTCGGAGCGCGGCCCGGGCCAGGCCGGGTAACAATGGAGAGGCAAGCGGTGAGATTTTCGATGTCAGGCCGGCCACGCGGGCTGGCCCTCAGCATCCTGATCGCCGCTTCCTGTCTGGCGTTGCCGCTGTGCCTCGCCAGCACGCCTTCCTACGCGCTGAGCGAGATCCAGCGCGAGGACCTGCCTTCCCCGGTCGTCCCGCCCGCCAACGGCGACAGCGCCGCGCCCGGCACCGCCGTGCCGATGCCGGAGGCGCCCGGCACCAAGCCCACGGACGGCGGACAGCCGGCCGACGACACCGATAAGCAGGAGCCGGAAACGCCGCCCGCCAATGGCGGCATCACCAGCCCGCGCGCCGATCCGGACGCGCCGCCGCCTGCGGTCGTCTACGACCTCAACACGCTTCCCGAACCCGTCAAGCGCATGCATGGGCTGATCATCGAGGCCTGTAAAAGCGGCGACATCGAGAAGCTGAGGCCGCTGATCGGCAAGGGCGATGCCATGACGCAACTGTCGCTGGGCGACATTGACGGCGACCCGGTCACCTTCCTGAAGGGCCTCTCGGGCGACGGCGACGGCCAGGAGATCCTCGCCATCCTGGAAGAGGTGCTTTCGGCCGGCTATGTGCATGTCGACGCCGGCACGCCGCAGGAACTCTATGTCTGGCCGTATTTCTTCGCGCTGCCGCTCGACAAGCTCGACCCCAGGCAGCGCGTCGAATTGTTCAAGCTGGTCACAGCCAGCGACTATGACGACATGAAGCAGTTCGGCGCCTACATTTTCTATCGTGTGGGCATCACGCCGACGGGCCAGTGGCTGTTCTTTGTGGCCGGGGATTGAGCCGCTTTAAACCGGCAGCGCCTCGGAAAACTCGACCGCCCTGCCCTGGCCGGGCGTCACGATCTCGCCTTCCCACATGACGCGGGTGCCGCGCACGATGGTGCCGACCGGCCAGCCGGTGACCTCCTTGCCGTCATAGGGCGTCCAGCCGGCCTTGGAGCCGGCCTGGGCGTTGGCGATGGTCTCGCGGCGCTTCATGTCGACGATCGTGAAGTCGGCGTCGTAGCCGGCGGCGATGCGGCCTTTCCTGGCCATGCCGAAAATGCGCTGCGGACCGTGGCTGGAAAGGTCGACGAAGCGCTGCAAGGTGAGCCGGCCGGCATTGACGTGGTCCAGCATGATCGGCACCAGCGTCTGCACGCCCGTCATCCCAGACGGCGAGGCCGGATAGGTCTTCGCCTTCTCGGCCAGCGTGTGCGGCGCGTGGTCGGAGCCAAGAACATCGACGATGCCTTGCGCAACGCCATGCCAGACGCCGTCGCGGTGGCGGGCGTCACGCACCGGCGGGTTCATCTGGATCAGCGTGCCAAGTCTGGCATAGTCGTCCGCCGTCAGCGTCAGATGATGCGGCGTGACCTCGCAGGTCGCGACATCCTTGTGCTGCTGGAGGAAGACGATCTCCTCGGCGGTCGAGATGTGCAGCACATGGATGCGCGCGCGTGTCTGCCTGGCGATGCGCACCAGCCGCTCCGTGCAGCGCAGCGCCGCGATCTCGTCGCGCCAGACGGGATGCGACGATGGATCGCCCTCGACGCGCTCGCCGAGCCGTTCGCGCAGGCGGAACTCGTCCTCCGAATGGAAGGCGGAGCGGCGGCGGGTGTTGCGCAGGATCGAGGCGACGCCTTCATCGTCCTCGACCAGCAGGTCGCCGGTGGACGAGCCCATGAACACTTTTATGCCGGCTGCTCCCGGCAGCCGTTCCAGTTCGCCGACATCGCGCGCGTTGTCGCGCGTGCCGCCGACCCAGAAGGCGAAGTCGCAATGCATGCGGTTCGTGGCACGCCGCACCTTGTCGGCGAGTGCGGCCTCGCCGGTGGTCAAAGGATTGGTGTTCGGCATCTCGAAGACGGCGGTGACGCCGCCGAGCACCGCCGCGCGGGAGCCGGTCTCCAGGTCCTCCTTGTGCTCCAGCCCCGGCTCGCGGAAATGCACCTGGCTGTCGACGACGCCCGGCAGGATGTGCAGGCCCGTGCAGTCGATGGTTTCGCCGGCCGAGGCCTGGCCGAGATCGCCTATCCGCGCGATGCGTGCGTCCTTCACGCCGATGTCGCGACGACCCTCGCCGTCATGGTTGACCACGGTGCCGCCTGTCAGGATGAGGTCGAAGGTGGTTGCCATAGGCAGGTCCAATCTCTTGCGGGGGGAGTGTGGCCGGCTTACGTAATGACCGACCGTTTTGCAAGATCAGGCCGATTTCACGCTCATGCCCTTTGCCCAGCTCAAAGACCGCGCGCTCATTTCCGTGTCAGGCCCCGACGCCGAGCATTTCCTGCAAAACATCCTCACCACCGATCTCGATGCGCTCCGGCACGGCGAGGCAAAGCCCGGTGCGCTGCTTTCGCCGCAGGGCAAGATCCTGTTCGATTTCCTGATCTCGCGCGCCGGTGACAACGCCTTCCACCTGGAATGCCGTGCCGACATCGCCGACGACTTCGTGCGCCGCCTGATGCTTTACCGGCTAAGGGCGAAGGCCGATATTGCCAAGCAGGATCAGGCGCTTGTCACGATCGCATGGGGCGATGATTCAAGCCGCTCAGTTTCTGATTCAACGGCGCTTGCCGACACGCGTTTTCGCGACATTGCGATCAGCCGCACTTATGGCGGCGAAACAAAGGACGGTGACGATCCAAATACCTGGCAAAAAATTCGCATAGGCTATGGCATTGCCGAAAGCGGCAGCGACTACCAGCTTGGCGACGCATTCCCGCATGATGTGCTGCTCGACGAAACTGGCGGAGTCGGCTTCAAGAAGGGCTGCTATATCGGCCAGGAGGTCGTCTCGCGCATGCAGCATCGCGGCACCGCCAGACGCCGTGTGCTGATAGCGTCGGCCGATAGCCCCCTGCCCGCTGCCGGGGCCGAGCTCACGGTCGCCGGGCGGCCGGTGGGGACGCTCGGGTCTGTCGACGGCCGGACCGGTCTTGCCGTTGCCCGCATCGACCGCGTCAAGGCGGCGATCGACGCCGGCGAAGCGATCATGGCGGGCGAGACTCCGGTGAAGCTCGCGATTCCCGCCTGGGCGAAATTCGCCTTCCCGCAGGACGCGGCCAGCGCGGAGGAGGCCTGATGGCGGCCGACCGGGCAGGCGCGCCGCCGCGCGCCTGGCAACGCATGCTTTCGGGCCGGCGGCTCGACCTGCTCGACCCCTCGCCGCTCGACATCGAGATTGCCGACATCGCGCATGGGCTTGCACGCGTCGCGCGCTGGAACGGCCAGACCAGCGGCGACCATGCCTTTTCCGTTGCGCAGCATTCGCTGCTGGTCGAAGCGCTTTACGGTGAATTGGCGCCGCAGGCCACGGTCGAGGCGCGGCTCGCCGCGCTGCTGCACGACGCGCCGGAATATGTCATTGGCGACATGATCTCGCCGTTCAAATCGGTGATGGGCGGCTCCTACAAGGACTGCGAGTTGCGCCTACAGCGCGCCATCCACCTGCGTTTCTCGCTGCCGGCGGAGCTTAACGCGGCCTGGCGCAAGGACATCAAGCGTGCCGACCAGATCGCCGCCTATTACGAGGCGACGCTGCTGGCCGGCTTCTCGACGGCGGAGGCGACCGAATATTTCGGCCGGCCGCGCGGTTTTTCGGCCGACCGCTTCGACTTCACGCCAAAATCCGTGACCTGGGCACAAACGGCTTTTCTGAAGCGTTTCAAGGCGCTGGAAGCCAAGCGCCAATCCTCGCTTGTGGTAAATTCGGTTCCATAAGAACGCTAAATTAACCGGCGAGCAGGACAGTATCGCGTTCGGTCACGGTCCGAAGGCGTGCTCATGCCCGGCGTTCATGTCAAGACGGCTTCCACCGCCGGCAAGCGAAGAACGGCCGCTATTGGTCCGGCACGACGGATCGCGGAGGAACTACGGGCCCAGAACGAACGCTTCGCGGCGGCTGTCGAGAACATGTCGCATGGGCTGTGCATGTTCGATGCCGACGAGCGGATGATCATATGCAACCGCAACTACATCGACATCTTCCGCCTGGACGCCAAGGTGGTGAAGCCAGGCATTCGTTTCTTCGACATCCTGCAGCACAGCGTCGACATAGGCATCGCTGGGCAGAGCGCCGACGAGCTTTATGCCATCCGCAAGCCTTACATCGACCGCGCCAAGCCTTCGACCTATGAGGAAATTCTGTCGGACGGACGCATCATCGTCATTTCGCACCGGCCGATCGCGGTCGGCGGCTGGGTGTCGATCTACGAGGATGTGACGGAGCAGCGGCGCGCCGAAGCCGAGCTGAAAGAGCAATATCGCCGCTTCGACGCTGCTTTGGCCAACATGTCGCAAGGCCTGCTGATGTACAACGCCGAGGGCCACCTGATCGTTCGCAACCAGCGCTTCCTGGATCTGTGCAACGCGAAGGCCGCCGATTTCGCGCTCGGCATGACGCATGGTCAGATGCTGGCGAAACTCGTTGGTCTCGGCATATTCGTGCCTGTTGAAGTCGATATCGAGGTGGCAAAGACGAAGGCGGCCCTCGACGCGGGCCAGTCGCGGTCGAGCTATCGCGAACTCGTCGACGGCCGCACGCTGTTTGTCTCCCGCCGGCCGCTCGCCGGCGGCGGCTGGGTTGCGACCTTCGAGGACGTGACCGAACGGCGCCGTGTCGAAGCGCGCATGACGCATCTTGCGCATCACGACACGCTGACCAATCTGCCCAACCGCTCGATGTTTCGCGAAAAGCTGGATCAGGCGCTCGGCGAGGCCAAGGCCAAGCCGCTGGCGATCCTCTCGCTCGACCTCGACCGCTTCAAGGCCGTCAACGACACATTCGGCCACCCGGCCGGGGACTGGCTGCTGAAATGCGTGGCCAAGCGGCTGCAGCATGCGGTGCGCGGCAGCAAGGATGTGGTGGCACGCTTCGGCGGCGACGAGTTCGCCATCATCCAGTCGGGCATCAAGAGCGCCGCAGATGCCGAAAAGCTCGCAAAGCGCATCGTCGAGATCGTCGGCAAGCCCTACCGCGACAAGGGGCGTGAAATGCATGTGGGCGTAAGCCTCGGCATCGCGCTCTATCCCGGCGACGGACACGATGCCGATACGCTGCTGCCCAACGCCGACATGGCGCTCTACCGCGGCAAGAGCGAAGGCCGCAATGTCTATCGCTTCTTCGAGCCGGGCATGGATGCGCTGATGCGGGAGCGCCGGGCGCTCGAGGTCGATCTCGAGGCTGCACTCTCCAAGCGCGAATTCGAGCTGGATTTCCAGCCGATCCTCGACATCGGCTCCGGCAAAATCGTCGGCGCGGAAGCCCTGATGCGCTGGCGCTCGCCGTCGCGCGGCCTTGTATCGCCGGAAAACTTCATTCCCGCCGCCGAGGAGACGGGATTGATCGTGCAGCTCGGCGATTGGGCGCTGCGCAAGGCGTGCAACGTCGCCGCCAATTGGCCTCGTGACATGCGCATGGCCGTCAATGTCTCGGCCGCGCAGATCAAAAGCGGCGGCTTCGCCCGCAGTGTGATCGCCGCACTCGCCTTTTCCGGCCTGCCGGCCAACCGTCTGGAGTTAGAAATCACCGAAACGGTGATGATGGATGAAAGCGACGCGGTGCTGAGGACGCTGAGCCAATTGCGCGGCCTCGGCGTGCGCATCGCGCTCGACGATTTCGGCACCGGCTATTCCTCGCTCGGCTACCTCCGGCGCTTCCCCGTCGACAAGATCAAGATCGACCGTTCCTTCATCCGCGACCTCGACAGGCGCGACACGGCAGCGATCGTGCGCACGGTAATCGGGCTCGGAGCCGAGCTCGGCATCACCGTCACCGCCGAGGGCGTCGAGACCGAAGCGCAGCTCGACATGCTGCGCAAGGCCGGTTGCGGCGAGGCGCAAGGCTATCTGATCGGCTTGCCGGGCAAGCCGTCCGATATGAGCCGGCTGCTGCGTTCGCAGGCAYTGCAGCGCCAATCGGGCTGAGTGACGCCCTCAGTCAGCGTAGCGCACCGACATATTTCTCGTGGAAGCTCACATAACCGGGCTCGACCACTTTGAGATGCCGCTCGATCAGCCGATGGAATTCAGGCAGCTGGTGGAACGGCACGCCGGGATAGGCGTGGTGCTCGGCATGGTAGGGCATGTTCCAGGCGAGCTTGCGCACGAACCCGTTGGTCAGCGTCGTGCGGGTGTTTTCCAGCATGTTGGCGACGAACGGACAGCGGCCGTGCTCGGCCAGCAGATAAAGCCTCAGGAACGGCTGGCCGAGCAGCGCCGGCACGATCCAGACAGTGAGCACCACCCATGCCTTGAACCAGACGGCAAGCGCCAGCAGGACGACATAGAAGGCGATCATCGCCCGCGCCTCGGCCTTCACCTTCGGCAGACCTTTCGGCGGCACGTAGCTGTCGCGGCAGCGCCCCAGTGCATTGGTGTAGAGCGTCTTGAAATGCCCGCGCCACACCGGCAGGCCTGAGACATGGACGATGTATTGCCGCATCGTCTCGGGCTTCGGAAAAGCCAGCTCCGGATCGTTTTCGGGATCCTGGGTGAAGCGGTGATGGGCGAGGTGGAAGTAGCGGAACCAGTCGGCCGGCAGCGCGATCGCCAGGCTGCAGAACCGCGCGACCGTATCGTTCAGCCACTGCGTTTCGAACGCGGTCCTGTGCACGGTCTCGTGCAGCAACGTGAACAGGAACACGATCAGGATGCCCTGCGGCAGCATCAGGACCGGCCAGTACGGCACACGTGCCCCGATCAGCGCGCCAAGGACGACGATCGCGCCGAGATGGAGGGCGAACTGGAGAAGGCCCGGCCCATCGGACTTACCAGTCAGCCGGCTGCGCTGCTCATTGGTCAGCGAGGCTATGACCTGGCGATGGTCTACGGTTGCGTGATGGTCGACTGCGTTCATGCAGCCACGATACCCAGAAAGAAACCTTTCGAAAAACGAGGATTTCTGCAAAATAGATAAGGTCAACTTATCTTTTTAAATGATCATGGCCACCCTTCCCTCCCTACGCGGACTTCAGGCTTTCGAAGCGGCGGCACGCACAGGCAGCTTCGCCGCCGCGGCGGAGGAACTGTCGATTTCGGCCGCGGCCGTCAGCCAGCTTATCCGCACCGTCGAGGAGCAGATGGGGCGAAAATTGTTCCATCGGATCAACCGGCGGGCCGTGCTGACCGAGGCGGGAGTGGAGATGCTGCCGCGGCTCAGCATGGCCTTCCGCGAGATCAGCAGTGTCGCCCGCGACGTCGGCGGTGATGCCTTCCGCCCTAGGCTCGTCGTTTCGGTGCCGCCCTCCATGGCGATGGGCTGGCTTTCGGAGCGCATCGTCAGCTTTATTGCATCCCATGGAGCCGCCGACATATCGCTGAGAGGGGATGACGATCCGGTGCCGTTCGATCCTGAATTGATCGACATCCGCCTCTCCTACGGTCCGCACTACCGGGAACATCCGACCGAGGAGGTCGTCAGGGACGCCGTCTATCCCGTCTGCGCGCCGACGCTGGCCGGCGCGACCGGGTCCGAGAGCCTTGCCGGCCTGCCGCTAATCCACACCGATTGGGGACCGACCGGAGCGTCCTTTCCATCCTGGCGCAACTGGTTCGCGGCGGCGGGAAGCGAGCCGGGCCGCGCGGCGCAGCGCGGCCTTTCGGCCAACTCCTCGCGTGCAGCACTCGATCTCGCCATTTCAGGACTGGGCGTGGCGCTGGCGCAGGGCATCTATTGCGCCCGGGCGCTGGAGGATGGCAGACTGGTGCGGGCCGCCGCACAATCCTTGGAACTGCGCCAGCCCTATTGCCTGACGATCCCCGAACGCAGCGCAAGGCGCGATATCGTGGGTGCGTTCCGGCAATGGCTGGTCGGGGAATGCGTGCGCGCGGTCAAATCACCGGCGCTCGGCACCCAGCCATCCGAGA
Organism: Mesorhizobium sp. LCM 4577; assembly: GCF_001854795.2. Classification (NCBI taxonomy): domain Bacteria; kingdom Pseudomonadati; phylum Pseudomonadota; class Alphaproteobacteria; order Hyphomicrobiales; family Phyllobacteriaceae; genus Mesorhizobium; species Mesorhizobium sp. LCM 4577. The sequence goes on from NZ_MDDU01000054.1 coordinate 226,565, forward strand.
AACTCGTTTAGGGAACTACGGTGACGGGCACCAATCCTTCGTGCCCGCCTCGCTTTTCAGTCGAACGAAGTCGGAGATTTTTCAATGTCGCTCGAACTCATCAATCCGGCTGACCTGCCGGTTCCGGAGATGTACACGCAGGTCGTCGTCGCGACGGGATCCAAGCTGGTGTTCATCTCGGGTCAGCAGCCGGAAGACCTACACGGCAAGCTCGTCGGGCATGGTGATTTTGCGGCGCAAGCGCGCCTGTCATTCGCCAATCTCGGCCGAGCGCTCAAGGCGGCTGGCGCGCGGCCCGACCAGGTCTGCAAGATCACGATCTACATCGTCGACTACGACCGCGATGAACACGTTCCGATGATCGAAGCCGCGCAGATCTCGTTGTTTGGAGATCACAAGCCAGCGAATGTGATTGTCGGCGTGGCGATCATGTCTCCAGGCTACCTCATAGAGGTAGACGCGATAGCGGTCATTTGACGAGGAGACCGGAATCGACGCGCGCTGAGGGCTTTCAAAGATGCCCGGCCAGAGCCGCGACCATGTCCTTGCTCGTCGCCACCGGAATGATCTCGAACTCGACGAGGTCGTTCCACTCGATGGCCCAGCGCTGCAGGATCGTGACGTCGTCGGCCTCCACCAACAAGAAGCAGCGGCTCATGTCGGCCGCGATCCAGGAGTGGTGGACAACGAGCTCGTCGGGTTTCAGCCGGCCCTTATCGCGGAAGCGGCGATAGATTTCCTTGCGGTCCGCGCCGTGAAAGTCCTCGATCACCAGGAACAGCATTCTTTTCCCTCGGTTGAGTTATGGGGAACTGAAGAACTGAAGAACTGAGGAACTGAAGAACTGAAGAACTGAAGAACTGAAGAGATAGGAAAATGATTATTCGATAGTGCAAGGACGGATTTTCCGCGAGGCACCCCATTCTTCAATTCTTCAGTTCCTCAGTTCTTCAGTTCCTCATTTCCCCTTCCCACCCCGCTACTTCTCCGGCCGCTCCAGACGCTCCAGGAACCACTGTGTCAGCCGCACCCAGAGCTCGTCCTTCTCGCCGGAATCCTCCCAGCCATGGTCGAGATTGGGATTGTCGTTGACCTCGATGACGAAGACCCCATCCTTGGTCTCCTTGAGGTCGACGCCGTAGAGCCCGTCGCCGATGCATTTTGCGGCCTTGACCGCCGTCTCGACGACATGCGGCGGCGTCTGCTTCAGCGTGAAGGTCTTGATGCCGCCCTGGTCGGGCTTGCCGCTGGCCTTGTGGTTGACGATCTGCCAGTGCTTCTTCGCCATCAGGTAATGCACGGCAAACAGCGGCTGGCCGCCGAGCACGCCGACGCGCCAGTCATATTCGGTCGGGATGAATTTCTGCGCGATCAGGAGATCTGAATCTTCCAGCCACTCGGTCGCGAGCTTGGTCAGCTCCGCCATGTTCTCGCATTTCTTGACGCCGCGCGAGAAGGACGAATCCGGGATCTTCAGCACCAGTGGAAAACCCAGCGTCTGCGCCGCCACCTCGAAATCGGACGTGCCGGCGATCATCACCGTCGGCGGCACCGGCACCTTGTTGTAGGTCATCAGTTCGTTGAGATAGACCTTGTTGGTGCAGCGGATCATCGACAGCGGATCGTCGATCACCGGCATGCCTTCCTGCTGGGCGCGGCGCGCGAAGCGATAGGTATGGTTGGAGATCGAGGTGGTCTCGCGGATGAACAGTGCATCGTAATTGGCGAGCTTGGCGAGGTCCTTCTTGGTGATCGGCTCGACCTCGACACCCATCTTTTCGGCGATCCGCGCCCAATAGCGCAACGAGGAAATCTCGGACGGCGGCAGTTCCTCATGCGGATCGACCAGCGTCGCGAATGTGTAGCGCGCCGGCGTGCGGCCCTTGGTGTCGCGCCATTCGCGGTTGGTGTAGGTGTCCAGGCATTGCAGGAAGAGCTCTTCCTCGTCCTCGGTCATGCGGGCGAGCGGCAGAAAGCCGATCTTGCGGATCGAGGCCCATTCGGCGCTGTCCTTGATGTGGACCTCGAGCGCCGGCGCGCGGAACCAGTCGAACAACAGCTTGGCGAAACGGTCCCACACTTTCGACGGACCGATGCCGAAGAAGATCGCGACCTTGGCCGGGAACGCGCCGCCGAGGTCCTTGCGGCATTTGTTCAAGGCAAGCTCCAGCTCCGGCAGCGCGTGCTCGTAGAGCTTGCGCTCCGAAAGGTCGATCATGGTCTCGACCGTCGGGATGACCCTGTGGCCGCGCGATCCGGCGAGCAGCGAGGCGTAGTAGCCGCGGCTCTGGTAGCCGTAGTTGTTCGACAGGTTGATCACCTTTGGCCGCTGGCCGCGGAACAGCGCCGGATGGGCGAGATAGTCGCGATTGGTGATGATCTTGTGGGGTGTGGCCACCTGATCGATGTCGTTTTGCCTGCCTGTGAGGATAACCCAGGTCATTGTCTCAGCGTTTTCCCAGAGTGATGGCGGCGCGCAAACCGTCGCGACCGAACTGCGCCATGTTCATGAAAATGTCGTAGGGCACCGGAATGTTCGCGGCATCGAGGATCGTTTCCTGCCTCTCATCCTCGACCCAGGGGTCGTGGATCAGGATATGGTCGCCATCGTCGCCGATGGCCAGCACCCAATGCGGCACCTTCTTGCCGAACATCAGGAAGCCGCTGATCAGCACCACCACCAGCTTGCCCTCGGCAAGGGCGCCCCGGATGTCGCCGATGCCGAACGGACGGTAGTTGACAGGGATGCCGTAAAGCTCGGCGCGGCGGCGGAAATCGACTTGGGCGAGTTCCATCACCCGGCGCTTGTCCTCGCTCCTCACCGACTGCAGGAACAAGGCGCCGTAGAAGGAGACGAAAATCTCGGCGGCGAGCCCGCTCTCATAGCCGGCGACGGCCAGGCCGAAGGGCTCGCAGCCGCCGGGACCCGACATCATGAAGACCGTGGTCGCCTCGCGCCACAGGCGGATTTCCATGACCGGGTCGGGCACGAAGCCACGATCGAAATTGGCCATCGCCATCATCAGGCAGCACGGGCCGCAGGTGAATTCGCAGGTCTGCTGGTAGAACGGCACCTTGGTCGCGGTCGGCGTGTCGCCGCGCAGCGTCTTTTCATAGCGCAGCGCGGTCGCGCCATCCTCGTAATAGTCGGGCTCGCGGCCCAATTTCCGATAGCCGGCCTGTTCGTAGATGCGGATGGCGCGATGATTGTCCTCGCGTACTTCGAGGCGCAGCAGCAGCCGGTCGTGCTCGAAGGCGGCCTCCTCGGCAGCCGCCAGCAGAAGCCGGCCAATGCCGAGACGGCCGAAGAAAGGTCCGACGGCGATGGAATAAAGCCGCGCGACGCCGCTGCCCTTGCGAAACAGCACCACCGCATAGCCGGCGACGCGGCCCTCGTTCTCGGCCACCAGCATCTCGGCGGTCTCGCGTTCGATGAACTGGCGGAAAGAGCGGCGCGAGAGCCTGTCGCCCGGAAAAACARCCTTCTCGATGGCGGCGAGGTCATCGACGTCTGACGCGCGGGCCTTGCGGATCTCGGCAGGCATGCGGGCTAGGGAGAACCTCGATTGGGTTTAAGAAGCGGCCCCGGTGGATGCGTCGCGAATACTGGCCGAAGCGCCAGTATCCATCAAGCGCTATCGCTCCTTGATTAGGGCCGAATTGTGACAGTTTCCGCCACGGCAGGAAACGCCCAGGCGCTTGAACGGAATTGCCGTTCAAAGCACTGCCGGTCGCCGAAAAACGCAGCCGGTTCAGCTCGATATGCCGGCCACGAGCTGGCCGTAGGCGTTCTTTGCGACATCCGACAGGCGCTCCGGCGGCAACGAGCCGACGACCGCGCAGGCATAGCCCTTGTCCAGCCAGTAGACAGCCTCCGGCCCGCCGGTCTCGGCAGTATAGGTGCCCTTGGATGTCTCCGACGATTCGGCGGTGATGTAGAGCGAGACGCGCTCGCCTTTGGCGTCCTCATAAAGCAGCATCGCCGCCTTGCCCTGGTCTCCGGCAGGCAGCAACCGGCCACCGACGAGATCGAAGCCCTCGGCCGCAAGATCGGGCGCAACCAGCTTCAACCCGATACGGTTCGAGAGCCAGGTCTGGAGATGATCCTTGTCGCTTGCCGGAACCTCGACGGCGTGGCGCTTCTCGGCGGCGTAGATGACGTGGGCTGCGATCGCCTGCTCGGCGAGCTGGTCGTCGCCCTCGCCCCGGGCGATGCCGTCGATGCCCGCGACATAGCCGCCGAGCCCGCCGAGCGCGAGCATCACGGCCGCGGCAGCCGACAGCCACCAGCGCGAGCGCCAGGCCGGCACCTTCACGGGCGCCTCGCCAAGCACGACCTGCCGCAGCCTCGCCGGCACCGGCTCGTCCATCACGCCCGCGAAGGCGGCGCGCATGGCGGCGCGGTCGGCGATGTAGCGCGCGGACTTCGCCTTCATCTCGGGATTGGCCTCGAGCCAGGCGTCGTAAGCCATGCGCTCCTCGCCCGGCAGCTCGCCGTCGAGGGCCATATGGATATCGCGTTCGGAGAAATCGTGGCGGGTCATTTCTCAACGATCCTTATCGAGCGGCGGCGCGATGTGTCGTCGAGCAATCCTCGCAATTCCTCGCGGCCGCGCGCGATGCGCGACATCAGCGTGCCGGCCGGCACCCCAAGGATGTTGGCGGCCTCGGCATAGGAAAAGCCCTCGATGGCGACCATCACCAATGCCGCGCGGCGATCGGGGCTGATCGCCTGCAAGGCATCCATGATCTCGCGCGAGGCGATGGTCTCGACCTGATCGGCGGGCGCGGCTTGGGCCTCACCGGCTTCGAGAGGCAGCATCGCCGCCTCGCCGCGCCGGTTGACCTTGCGCATCTGGTCGATGAACAAGTGATGCATGATCGTGAACAGCCACCTCCGGGGGCTCTCTCCAGTCTGCCAGTTGTCGAGCCGCACAAGCGCCCGCTCCAGGCAATCCTGGACGAGATCGTCGGCGGAATCGCGCTCGCGCAGCAACGAGCGCGCATAGCGCCGCAACCGCGGTATTTCGCTCAGGATCGCTGCCTTCTTGTCGTCCATGACCGCTTGTTTCGAGGTCGCTTTCCATCCCGATAGAACGCGCCTTCCCGGCGCGGTGCAAGCAGTCAGCGCGAGGCGGCCGAACCGCTGCGTTTACCCAAGCACGTGAATAACGATGGTGGAGGGCGGTTTATTCCCAGCTCAAAGTCGTCCAGGACGGATTGTTTCATTACGTAATATAGGTATACTAGGTATATCACGTAGGAGGTGACCAATGAAGCAATTCACCTTTTCAGATATGAACCGCGCGTCGGGTGAAATCCTCGAAACGGCAATGATCGAGCCTGTCGCTCTTACAAAACGCGGCAAGGAGAAGCTGATCATCCTATCGGCCAGACAATACCGGCAACTCGTTGGTTCGTCTCATGCCGCCGCTTACACGCTGGAGGGCGCACCGGACGAGGTCCACGACGAACTGATGTCCGGGTTGGAAGCCATCATAACCGGCGATGAGCCGGATGTTTGAGCCCGGCGATCTGCTCCGGTACTACTATTTGTGGGCGCGGCAGGCTGACGCCGGTGAGGAATCCGGCCGCAAGGCGCGCCCTGTCTGCATAGTCGTCAGAACGCCGACCGCGCCGGCTGCGCTGTTCCTGTTCCCGCTCACCTCGCAACAACCCGATGCGACCCGCACGTATATTGCCATCAGTGAGATCGAGTGCCGGAGGGGCGGCCTCGATTTTCCATCATGGCTGATTCTCGACGAATACAACCGGGTGCGGACTGACGAAGCTTACGACCTGGTCTCGACCAAGCCGATCGGTTCTTTCAGTCCGGCGTTCGTGCGCAAGATTGCTGGCCTCATCAAAGAGGCAGCCAACCAGCGTCGGCTGCGGGGCGTTGTACGGAAATAGCAGCAGCGTCGAAGGAACCTAGCCCGCTCTCCCCTCCCTCGCCGCCCTGGTCAGCAGCCGTTGATAGAACAGGCCGATGCCGATCAGCACGGCACCGAGGCCGATGAAGGAGAGTGCGCGCAGCACGCCTTCCAGTTCCGACATGTCGAAGAGGAAGACCTTCACCACCGCGACCGCGATCAGCACCGCGGAGGCGATGCGCAGCACCTGCGATTTCAGCCAGACGCCGGCGGTGAGCAGCGCCACGCCGATGACCAGCCAGAGCGCCGAATAGGTGTAGGTCTCGACCTGGCCGAGCCCGCTCCACAAGGCGATGAACTCGCCCTTGAACAGGCGGCGCACCGACAGCGTCGCATAGGCGAAGGCTAGCAACGCGGCGATAAGGGCCAGCATTGCCGCATACCATCGCGGGCGCTTATCGCGGACATAGAGCGCCAGCGCGCCGGCGGCGACTGCCGGCAACAAATAGGCAAGGAAGAGGAGGTTGAAGACCGGGATCGTGCCGGTCGACTCGTCCGTCAACAGCGGGTTCAGCACCACGAAATGCTGAACCGCGATCAAGCCTGCCGAGACCACGCCGGCGGCCATCGAGCCATAGCGCAGAACCGAGCTTGGCGAGCGCATATCGATGGCGACGAGGATCGCGCCGGCGCCGAGCGCGATCAGCGTGTAGATCGCCTGTTCGGCAAGGGTCACGGTGCCGGTGTCGATGACGCCGCCATGCATGGCGTGGCGCACCAGCATGGCGATGGTGAGCAGCGCAAACAGCGCCGAGGCCGCCTCCATGGCAAGGCGTGGCCGGCCGTCGGTGGTGCGGGCGAGCTGCCAGGCAGCAAAGCCAAAGGCGAGCGCCGGCATGCCATAGCCCGGCAGCAGCCAGTTGAAGACCGGCGTCCTGGAGAGAAACGCCGCGCCGAAGATGGTCGGATCGAAGGCGACACGGCCGAGCACGGCGACCGCCGCGCCGACCGCGATCCAGCCCAGCACGGGATACGACCGCCAGCGCGTGGCCAGCGCCGGGATGACCGCAGCGGCTCCAAGCAGCACGGTCGTCCACCCCGAACCGAAGGCCATATGCAACATCAGCAGGCCGGCGATGCCGGCGCCGCCCAGCGCGAAGGAGACGGCTGGGCCGCCGGCCAGCGGCGGCTGCTCGGAGCGCGCTATCCACTCGCCGCCGGCGGCGAAGACCAGTGTCAGCAACAGCGCAGGCAGAGCGTAGCCGAAATCGCGGTCGACATCGCCGAAGGTGAGCCACAGGGCGGTGAGCACCACCAGCGGGACGATGACGCCCCAGGCGGCCCAGCACGCCGCGCGCGCCGGAGCAGTTGCGGCGAAGCGGCGCGCGGCCCAGAAACCGGCGCCGATGAAGACAAGGCCAAGCGCGATGCCGATGCGGAAAGTCAGGGCGTCGGACGACGCCAAAGGCTGAGCGTCCAGCCCGACATCGAGCGCGTTGGCGCCGATCGTGGCGGGCGGGATTATGCCGAGATAGATCAGCACGGTGGCGATGCCGGCGGCGAAGACCAGCGGAAGCGCGCGCGGCCGGTAGAGCGCCGCCGCGACCAGTGCAACCAGCAGGACAGCGCCGTGCAAGGCGTCGCCGGCGCTGGCAAAAGCCGGATCGACGGACAGGCCAAGCGCGCTCAGGGCGATGAAGAAGCCGGGCACGATCGATGGCCAGTCGAAGCCGCGCGCCGCAGCTTCGCGGCCAGTCGCCGAGAAAAGGCCGAGCCAGACGAAGGCAAGCACGACGAGCGTGGCCAGGCTGATGAACAGCACGGCGGCGAGGTTCACGTCCGGCGCGTCGACCATATAGAGAATGGTCCAGATGCCTGTGCCGGCGAAGGCAGCCGCCACCAGCGCCTTCCAGTCGCGGATGCGGGCGGTTGCCGCGGTCGCGGCAAGCATGATCGCCAGATAGACGAACAGGGCCCAGGGATTGGGCGCCTGCGAGGCGACCAGCGCCGGCGTGACCATCGCGCCGACGAGGCCGATGCCGGCCAGCGCCAGGCCATGCACCAGCGCAGCGCCGATGGTCGCGACGCCGATGACGCCCAGCAGCGCGAAGGCCGTCGCCGGACCAATAAAGCCATAAATGCCGTGCGCCGCGTAGACCGTGCCGAACAGGATGAAGGCGCCGGCCGCCGTCAGGATCGACGGGATATAGGCGCCGGCGGCGCCCTGCACCGGCACCTTGAAGCCGGTGCGGCGGATGAATTCGGCGCCGGCAATCAGCGCCAGGCCGAGGATGCCGGCCATGGTGAGGCGCACGCCGGGGCCGAAAATGCCGGCCTCGATGGTGTAGCGGATCAGGAACAGGCCGCCCAGCGCCAGGGCGATACCGCCGACCCAGACCGCCCAGCGCGTGCCCAGCGCCGTCTCAACATCGCTCTGGGGCGCCGCCTTGGCGGGCGCGGGCGATCCTGCCGCAGGCGTCTCGGCCACGGTGGCGGGTTGCGCCGGTTCGGCCGGTCCGGCGGATTGCGCAGGGGCAGCCTTGCCCTTCGTCCAGGGCCCGGCCACGGCCTCGCCTTCGGGCTCGGGCGTCGCGACGACCTCCTCGGTCGCGGTCGTGCCGTCAGCCAACGGCGCGGCAGGCGCTGCGGCTGCCTTGGCCTCCTCGGGAAGGCCTTCCTGCGCAGCGTCCGCCTTGGGCGCAGACAGCGAAGCGTCCGACTGCAGCAGGCCGCGCAGGACGCCCAATTCGCGCTCTATCAGCGCTATGCGGTTCTGCTGTCGTGAAACGATGACGAAAAGAGCTATGACGGCGGCAATGGCGATCAGGCTGAAAAACATGGCGGTTTCCCTCAAAACCAGACCAGTCGTGGGCAACAAATGCGGCAACGAGACGGCTGACGCAAATCAGCATCTTGCCGACTAACAAGATCGAGCATGTTTCATGACTGATTGCCAGCAACTTGCCGGTTTATCCAATGCCCGGCTGCGGCATTGAAGGGGGATCGCGCGACCTCTGCCGCGAAATACTTCGTGCTATTCTCGCGCGGACGAAGACAATGTCACGAGGTGACCGATGGCGCAGAAAAGCGCGGGCCTGCTGATCCACAGGGGCATTGCCGGTATGTTCGAATTCCTGCTCGTCCACCCTGGAGGCCCGTTCTGGGCCAGAAAAGATGAAGGCGCGTGGTCGATCCCAAAGGGACTGATCGGCGACACCGAGGACGAGCTCGAGGCCGCCAAACGGGAAGCCGAGGAGGAACTCGGCGTCGCCATCGAAGGCGATTTCCGGCCGCTCGGCAGCTACAAGCAGCCCGGCGGGAAGATCGTCATCGCGTGGAGTGTCGAGGCGGACGTCGATGCGGATGCCGTCAGGAGCAACATGTTCGCCATGGAGTGGCCGCCGAAATCGGGACGCCTGAAGGAATTCCCGGAGGTGGATCGAGCCGGCTGGTTTTCGCTGTCCGAAGCCGCGGTCAAGATCCTCAAGGGCCAGCGCCCCATGCTCGACGATTTCCTGGAACGGCGCAGCGCGGATTAGGCGCGCTTATCTGCTATCCGGTCTCAATCACCTTCACCGTGGCATGATGCCGACGCAGCGCGGCGAGGAAGCCGGCGCGGGCGTCGGGTGGATCGAGGCCGCGCGGCTCATAGACATGGCGGTTGAAGAAGAAGCCGCTCAGCCGGAACGCGTCTTCCAGGGCTGCCGCATCGGCGCGCAGGCCGGAGCCGCGCTGGAGGAAAGCCGGCAGCGCCAGCATCTTGTCGTGCCAGGCAGCACCCGCTGCGCGCGACACGGCGCGCCCGGATTTCGGCGAGACATAGGCGAGATCCTGCCTGGCGCCGGTCGCCGCGCATTGGCTGAGGTCGAGGCCGAAGCCCAGTTCGTCGAGGATGAGCAGCTCGAAGCGCGCCACCAGCTCCCCCGCCGCATCGGCATCGCCCAGATGCGAGATCATTACGGCAAGCGCCTCGTAAAGCCCGCCATGGGCGTCGCGCTCCGGCAGGAGCCTCAGATGCGCGGCCATGGTCTGCAACCCGTAGACCGCGACCGCGCTGTCCATCAGCCGCGCCGCATTCATCTCGATCGCCTCGGCCTGGAAGACGCCGAGATGCTCGTCGAGCCGCGCTCGCCACAAAAGGTCGACGCGGTTGCCGGGCTGCAGCACCGGCTGCTGCTTGCGCGAGCGCCCTCCCCGCACCAGGCCGAGATGGCGGCCATGCGCGCGCGTCATCACCTCGAGGATGGCGCTGGTTTCGCCATGCTTGCGGGTGCCGAGAACGATTCCCTCGTCGCGCCATTCCATGGACGGGAGCTTTTCACCTGTTGGACGGCGAAATCAAGGACACGAGCGGCCCGCCGGCCAATTGTCGGCTTTGATGCTCGTTGGAGACCTTCATCGGTCGCGTCCCGAATGGCAGCAATGCGCCTCCAACCGGAGGTTCAGGCAAAATTTGATCAAGCACGAATGCCGACTCTTTCGGTTGCGCTCGGCGCCGGGGTGGTCACAGCCCCAGTGCCGCGTGGACCCGTTCTTGGAAATACTGCACTCCTCGCTCATGCCGCCCCGAAAGCGGGCCGGAGCTATAGGCCCCTGCGGCATAGTTGCGGTGCGTATCGGCGCAGATGGTGTAGTCCTCGCGTACCACGGCCAAGGTGCCCTGCACGGATTTCGCCCTGCTCTCGGAGGCTTCCGCAGAGGTGTCGGCAAAGAAGAAATGGTAGTGCTGGTCTGTGTGATGCGGTGAGGTCGGGTTGATCCGGCTAACGTTCATGCCGCCATCGAAAAGCGACAGCGTCCAGTTCGGCCACATCCAAAGCCATTTGCCGCGATAGAACAAACCGTCTTTTGGCGGTGCGGTCATCCGGACATAACCGGGATGGGCGGTGGTCTGGAAAGCTTCGAAGTCGATGGCAGCGTAGAACGAGGGATGCGTGCCGGGGATGTGGTAGCCTTCGACGAAATTGTCGGTGTAGATCTTCCAGTTCGCCGCAAAGCTGACAGTGGCCTGATCGGTGGCGGCATAGCTCTCCAACGGCTCGTCCGCCAGTTCGGCGGGCAGAGAGCCAAGTTGATCCAGAAGACTTTCCTTCGGATCGAGTGCCGCGAAGAGCAGCCCGCGCCATTCGGATAACTGCACCGTCTCCAGCGGCCAGTCTTCGGCGATGATCGCGGGATCCTTGCCATACCATGGGGCCTGCACCAGCCGTCCGGTGTCGGCAAAGGACCATTTGTGATAGGGACAAACGATCAGCCCACATTTGCCCGCGCCATCGGCCAGAAGTTTCGCCCCCCGGTGGCGGCAGACGTTCTTAAATCCGCGCAAGCTCCCGTCCCGGCCCCGGATGGCGAATATCGGCGTGCCAGCGATGTCGATGGCAAGGTATTGACCCGACGACGCGACCGAGGCGACAGGCCCCATGAATTGCCAGGTGTGCGCGAAGATGTTGGACCGTTCCTGCTGCCAGATATCATCGCGGACATAAAGCGACGGGTCCAGGTTCAGGTATTGCACGGGCGGAGTGTGGGGCGTCGGGTGGTCGGGTCGCAAGCTGTCCGGTGTCATAGACTAATCTCCAGTTGCGGCAATCCTGTCGTAGGCGGGGCGACATCGCAAGGGAATGCGCTCCGCTGCGCACAGCCTGTAAGCCGATGGCGCTAGGCGGTCTTTGGGCCCGCACCGTTGCGCCTCGTCCAATTCGCCACAATGTGGATGAGCGTGGCTTGCCCGGCTTACCCCGGAAACTCCAGCCCCATCTCGCGGTAGCGCTCGGGGTCATCGCCCCAGTTCTCGCGCACCTTCACGAACAGGAAAAGGTGCACCTTCTGCTCGAGGATCTCGGCGATTTCGGTCCGCGCGGCCTGGCCGATGGAACGGATCGTCTCGCCCTTGTGGCCGAGCACGATTTTCTTCTGGCTGTCGCGCTCGACATAGATGACCTGCTCGATGCGCACCGAGCCGTCCTTCTTCTCTTCCCATTTCTCGGTTTCGATATGCGAGGAGTAGGGAAGTTCCTGATGCAGCCTGAGATAGAGCTTTTCGCGCGTGATCTCCGCCGCTAGCTGGCGCATCGGCAGGTCGGAGATCTGGTCCTCGGGATAATACCAGGGACCGGCCGGAAGCGTCTCGGCGAGATAGTCGAGCAGGTCCTTGCAGCCGGAGCCGGTGAGCGCGGAGACCATGAAGGTGCGCTTGAACGGCACGCGTTCGTTGGCGGTCGCGGCCAAGGCGAGAAGCGTTTCCGGCTTGACGCGATCGACCTTGTTGAGGACGAGCAGCATCGGCTGCCGGACGTCCTTGAGCCGATCGAGGATGGCGTCGGCATCGCCCTTGATACCGCGCTCTGCGTCGATCAGAAGCACGACGACATCGGCATCCTTGGCGCCACCCCATGCGGTGGTCACCATCGCGGTGTCCAGCCGCCGCTTCGGCTTGAAGATGCCGGGCGTGTCGACGAAGACGATCTGCGCGTTGTCATGCGTGGCGATGCCGCGCACGATGGCGCGGGTGGTCTGCACCTTATGGGTGACGATCGACACCTTGGCGCCGACCAGCTGGTTCACCAGCGTCGACTTGCCGGCATTGGGCGCGCCGATCAGCGCAACGAAGCCGGAGCGCATCGCGGGGGCTTCAGGGGTTTGCGTATCACTCATGCCACGCTCCATACGCCTTCGCGCAGCAAAAGAGTAGCCGCGGCGGCCTGCTCGGCCTCGCGCTTGGAGCGCCCGCTGCCGGTCGCCGGAGCGAAAGAGCCGACCTTGACGCTGACGGTGAACATCGGGTCGTGATCCGGCCCCTCGCGACCGTCGACGCGATAGGCCGGCACGGCGCCGGCCGCGGCTTGGTGCGCCCATTCCTGCAATTCGGTCTTGGCGTCGCGCCGCGCAGCCCCGATCGCTTGCGAACGCGGCTGCCAATAGCGATGGATGAAAGCGCGGGCAGCCTCAAGGCCACCATCCAGGTAAAGCACGGCAATCAGCGATTCCAGCGCATCGGCGCGCAGATTGGTGCGCTTGCGCCCGTCGAGATTGCGCACGTCGGAGCCGGCGCGGATAAGCTCGGGCAAGCCGATCTCCTCGGCGATTTGGGAGAGCGCCTCGGCATTGACCAGCGCGTTGAGGCGCAGCGACAGCTCGCCCTCGGCGGCATCGGGAAAGGTCGCGAGCAGCATGTCGGCGACGACAAGCCCGAGAACGCGGTCACCCAGGAACTCGAAACGTTCGTAGTCGACGCCGGCATGGGTCGAGCGCGCGCTGGCATGGGTCAGCGCCCGCTGCAGGCGCTGGCGGTCGGCGAAGGCATGGCCGGTACGCTCAACAAGCGCCTCGGCCAAGGCATCGGCGGTCAAACGCTTGCTGGCCGCCATCGCTCTATTGGACGAAATGGAACAGGCGCCCGGCCCGCATCAGCGACGGCCACTTCCATATCTCGAGCGGGCTCGCCTTGCCGGCGATCGAGAAGAAGATGAGGTTGGCGCGGCCGACAAGGTTCTCGGCCGGCACATAGCCGACGGCGAAGCGGCTGTCGGAGGAATTGTCGCGATTATCGCCCATCATGAAATAGTGCCCGGCCGGCACGACGAATTCGCGCGTGTTGTCGCCAATCGAATCGGAATTGATGTCGAGCGTGTCGTAGCTGACGCCGTTCGGCAGCGTTTCACGATAGACGTCGATCGGCCGGTTTTCCTCGGTGACGTCGGGATTGTCGATCTGACCGGTCTTCACGCGCGGCACGCCGACGTCATTGATGAAGAGCTGACCGTCCTTCATCTGGATCTTGTCGCCGGGCAGGCCGACGACGCGCTTGATGTAGTCGACCGACGGATCCGGCGGGAACTTGAACACCACCACGTCGCCGCGCTTGGGCTCCGAGCCCCAGATGCGGCCCGAGAAGAGATCGGGGCCAAACGGCAGCGAGTAACGCGAATAGCCATAGGCCCATTTGGTGACGAAGAGATAGTCGCCTTCGAGCAGCGTCGGCCGCATCGAGCCCGACGGAATGGAGAAGGGCTGGAAGAGCAGCGTGCGGATGACGAGCGCGAGCAGCAGAGCCTGGATGATGACGGAGACGGTTTCACCAAGTCCGCCGGATTTCTTCTGCGATTTTTCAGCCACGCTCATGTCGTCCTCGATTGTGCGATGTTGGTATAGAGTCTCGGCGCGCGCTGAGCAACGTCATGCCGCTCGTGGTCAGATGGAATCAATGTGGCGCTTGTTCGGCGGGCACCGCCTCGATGATCACAAAGGCTTGAGCAAGCGGGAAATCGTCGGTGATGGTGAGATGGATGAGGGCACGGTGGCCTTTCGGCAGGATTTTCTCCAGCCTGGCCGCGGCGCCGCCGGTCAGCGCCATGGTCGGGGCGCCGCTCGGCAGGTTGACCACGCCCATGTCGCGCCAGAACACGCCCTCGGCCATGCCGGTGCCCAGCGCCTTGGCGCAGGCCTCCTTGGCGGCGAAGCGCTTGGCATAGGAAGCCGCGCGTGCGGCGCGCTTTTCCGACTTGGCCTGCTCGACCTCGGTGTAGATGCGCTGGACGAAGCGCTCGCCGTGCCGCTCCAGCGATTTCTCGATGCGTCTGATGTCGATCAGGTCGCTGCCGATGCCGATGATCATTCCGCCGGCACTTCCCGTCCACCCTGCCCTGCCTTCTTCTCGGCACGCTCGGCCATGCGCTTCCTGCGCTGCTCGCGAAACACAGTCATGCCCCAGCGGGTGATGGCGTAGAAAACGAGCCCAAAGACCAGGCCGAGCGGCACCGCACCGATCAGCATCGGTTCAAGAACGGGGTGCCAGAGCTTGGCGAAGGAAAGCTTGTGCATCATTTCGCCCAGATGCTCGGGCGGCCCGTGCTTCGGCAGATGTTCGTGCAGCAGCAGCTTGCCGGTTTCCCAGGACGCGCCCCACAAAAGCGGAAAGGTCAGCGGATTGCCGAAGAACACGGCGCCGAGCGCAGCCGCAACCAGATTGCCGGCGATGATCCAGCACAGCACGGCCGCGACGATGAAGTGGAAGCCGAGCGGGAAGAAGGAAGCAAAAACGCCCGCGGCGACGCCGGCGGCGACCGAATGCGGCGTCGCCTTCAGCCGCAGGATGCGCTTGGAGAAATATTGCACGGAACGTGAGAACGAGCGGCGCGGCCATAGATAAGTACGCACCCGCTCAAGGAGGCCATCAGGCTCTCGGCGTCGAAAAAGCACTCTGTTCCAGTTCCCGGTCCAACACGCGCTGCCCCTGCCACCACCGGGTCGCGCCACACATATCTTGCGCTTCGATGGCGCAGAAAGGCAACAAGTCTTTGATATAGCGACGCCCAGGCCGCGTAACAACGAAACGCCGCCGCGATGGTCTGCCGCAGGCTGTAACAAGGCCGTCATTCTGGCGAAACTGAGGAAGACAACCGGGATGAGCCAAATGATCACCATTCGACCGGCGCGGGCCGACGACGCGGAGGCATTGCCGGCGATCGAACAATCGGCCGGACTGGCGTTCCGCGCCATTCCGGAACTGGCGTGGCTTGCCGACGGTGACAATGTCAGCGTCGAGCGACACTGCGCGCTGATTGCCGCGGGCGCATGCTGGATTGCCGCGGACGAAGAGGACCGGCCGGCCGGCTTCCTGAGCGCCGGGATCGAGGGTGATACGCTGCATGTCTGGGAGTTGGACGTGCGCCTCGACCGGCAGGGCCAAGGCATTGGCCGCGCGTTGCTCGAGCGGGCGGTCGCGGACGCCAGGCGGCGCGGCCTGGCGGCGGTGACGCTGACCACGTTTCGCACTGTGCCCTGGAACGCGCCCTTCTACCGCAAGTTCGGATTTCGTGTCCTGGAAGATGCCGAGATCGGCGGACGGCTGGCCAGCCTGCTCAGCGACGAGGCCGAGCACGGCATGGCTTTGGAGCAGCGCTGCGCCATGCGGCTCGATCTCAGTCGAGCCGGTATTCGCTGACCTCGACCAGATTGCCGTCCGGATCGCGGAAATAGACCGACATCATCGGACCGCGCGCGCCGGTGCGTTCGACCGGACCGACTTCGATCGCCACGCCATTTGCTTCGAGGCTCGCCCGGACTTCGGCGAGCGGCACTGCCGCCACGAGGCAGAAATCGCCGGAACCGGGCGTCGGCGCCTTTGCCTTCGGCTCGAAAGTGCGGCCTGTTTCGTGCAGGTTGATCTTCTGCGAGCCAAACAAAAGCGCGGTCGGCCGGTTGGGCTCATCCAGCCGCCGCATGCCAAGCACGCGCCCGTAGAAGTCGCAGCTCGCTTCGACCGAGCGAACCGTCAGCACGAAATGGTCGATTCCGGCGATCATCGCGCCCYCGGCGGCTGCCGGAGAGATTCAAGCGACACGCCCAACTGCTTGTTGTCATGCATTGCGGAGTCAGATGTTGCGGCTTCCGGGCTTAACGGCTGGAATAGCGGCAAGTTCCGGCGGCAGGCGGTCGGCGGGATAGGCCGGCACTTCATATTCGGCAAGCGCGATCAGCGGCACGCCGACGTCGGTCTTGCCGGCCGAGCGGTCGATGATGCAGGCCGCCGCCACGACCTCGGCGCCAAGCTCGCGCAGGCAATCGATGGTCTCGCGGATCGACAGGCCGGTGGTGACGATGTCCTCGACGATGACGACGCGCGCGCCCTTGGCGATCTCGAAGCGGCGCAGCCTGAACTCGCCGCCTTCCCGCTCGACCCAGATCGCCGGGACACCCAGATGACGCGAGGTTTCATAGGCCGGGATCAGGCCGCCGATGGCCGGGCCGACGACATAGTCGATCCTGCCGGGCAGCGCCTTGCGGATCTTCTCGGCCAGCGCCCTGCACAGCCGCTCGGTCTTATCGGCATGCATGAAGACGCGGGCCTTCTGCAGAAAGACCGGGCTGCGCAGGCCCGACGTCAGGATGAAATGACCTTCGAGAACGGCACCGGCCTCGCGGAAAATGCCCAGCACTTCGTCGGTGTTCATTGTTCGCTCCATGCCTTTGGCGAGTGGTGAATAGTGAATGGTGAGTGGTGAATGGTGAATGGTGAATGGTAGTGAAAGCACCCTCTATTCCTATTCACTATTCACATTCACCCATTCACACGCCGCGCATCGCTGACGCTCGAATTGTCCTTCAGCTGCGACAGCAGCCGGTTGAGATGCTTCAGGTCCCAGACCTCGAGGTCGATCAGCATCTCGGTGAAATCGGGTGCCGTGCGTATCATAGACAGCGTGTGGATGTTGGCATCGTTGGACGCCACGACCTGGGCGATGTCGGCCAACGAACCGGGCGCATTGATGGCGGTGACCGAGATGCGCGCCGGGAACCGCTCCTTGGTGCGTTCGTCGATGTCCCAGCGCACATCGATCCAGCGCTCGGGCTGATCGTCGAAGGCCTGCAGCGCCGGCGACTGGATCGGATAAATGGTGATGCCGGTTCCCGGCTGGATGATACCGACGATGCGGTCGCCGGGCACGGCGCCTTCCGGCGCGAAGCGCACCGGCAGGTCGCCGCGCACGCCGCGGATCGGCACCGCGCCGTCGCGCGGCTGATCCTTGCCCTTCTTCGCGGCGCGCGTGCCGGGCATCTGGAACAGCATGCCGGCGGCGTTGCGGATCTTCGACCAGCCTTCCTCGCGCTGCTTGGGCGGGGCGACGGTGACGCGCTCGTCCTTATAGTCGGGGAAGACCGCTTTCATGACGTCGGTGGAGCTCAACTCGCCGCGGCCGACGGAAGCCAGCACGTCCTCGATGTCCTTGCGCGCCAGGCGGTGCAGCACCGGCTTCAAGCTCTCCTTGGTGAAGGTCTTGCCGGCGCGCTCGAAGGCGCGCTCCAAAATCCGGGCGCCGAGGCCGGAATATTGCTTGCGAATGGCATTTTTGGTGGCGCGGCGGATGGCGGCGCGCGCCTTGCCGGTGACCACGACCGATTCCCAGGCGGCGGGCGGCACCTGCGCCTTGGAGCGGATGATCTCGACCTCGTCGCCATTCTTCAGTTCCGTCATCAGCGGCATGATGCGGCCGTTGACCTTGGCGCCGACGCAGGTGTCGCCGACATCAGTGTGGACGGCATAGGCGAAGTCGATCGGCGTGRCGCCGCGCGGCAGCGCGATCAGCATGCCCTTGGGCGTGAAGCAGAACACCTGGTCCTGGAACAGCTCCAGCTTGGTGTTCTCGAGGAAATCCTCCGGATTATCGCCCTCGGCCAGTTGCTCGATGGTGCGCCGCAGCCAGGCATAGGCGTTGGTTTCCCTGGAGATCGCATGGCCGGCGCCATTCATCTTGCCGCCGCTGTCCTTGTAGATCGAATGCGCGGCGACGCCATATTCGGCGATCTTGTTCATCTCCTTGGTGCGGATCTGCAATTCGACGCGCTGGCGCGACGGCCCGACGATGGTGGTGTGGATGGAACGATAGTCGTTCTGCTTCGGCGTCGAGATGTAGTCCTTGAAGCGGCCGGGCACCATCGACCAGGTGGTGTGGATGGCGCCAAGCGCGCGGTAGCAGTCGTCGACCGTATCGACGACGACGCGGAAGCCGAAAATGTCGGAGAGCTGCTCGAAGGAGAGCGCCTTGGCCTCCATCTTGCGGAACACCGACCATGGCTTCTTCTGCCGGCTCTTCACGCTCGCCTTGATGGCATGTTTCTCGAACAGGCCCGACAGCGCCGTCTCGATCTCCTGCAGGACGCCCTTGTTGCGCTCGAAAATCTCGGCAAGCCTTGCGGTGACGGCGCGATAAGCCTCTGGATTGATATAGCGGAAGGCGATTTCCTCCAGCTCCTCGCGCATGCCCTGCATGCCCATGCGCCCGGCCAGCGGCGCGTAGATGTCCATCGTCTCCTCGGCGATGCGCAGGCGCTTGGACTCGGGCATATGGTCGAGCGTGCGCATGTTGTGCAGGCGGTCGGCGAGCTTGACCAGAAGAACGCGGATATCTTCCGAGATCGCGAGCAGAAGCTTGCGCAGGTTTTCCGCCTGCTCGGCCTTCTTCGAGACCAGATCGAGCTTCTTCAGCTTTGTAAGGCCTTCCACCAGCTTGCCCATTTCGGGGCCGAAGAGCTCGTCGATCTCAGCCCTGGTCGCCGTCGTGTCCTCGATCGTGTCATGCAGCAGGGCAACGGCGATGGTCGCCTCGTCCATATGCATGTCGGTGAGGATGGCGGCGACTTCGAGGGGATGCGAGAAATAGGGATCGCCCGAGGCGCGCTTCTGGTGGCCATGCTTCTGCATGGCATAGACGTAGGCCTTGTTGAGCAGCGCCTCGTTGACGTCAGGCTTGTAGCGCTGGACGCGCTCGACAAGCTCATACTGACGCATCATGGGCGGAATCTCGCGGTGCTGAAATGAATCATGCGCCGCTGTTGCTTGCGGCGCATGTCATAGATAGCCACGAAACTTACGAGACGGAAGTGCCGGATGCTTGATCCAGGCAAGTTCCCATGACGCTTAGTAGTCGTCGCTCTTTTCCGGCGGCACCAGACCTTCGATGCCGGCGAGCAGGTCTTCCTCGCTCATACGGTCGAAAGCGATATTTTCCTCGGCGTCGTCGGTGTCGGCCGCGACAGCGGTCGTGCCGGTCTGGTCGGTGATCGCCTCGCCCTCGGCCTCCGGCTCGTCGACCTCGACATGCTTCTGCAGCGAGTGGATCAGGTCTTCCTTGAGGTCGTCGGGAGAGAGCGTCTCGTCGGCGATCTCGCGCAGCGCGATGACCGGGTTCTTGTCATTGTCGCGCGGGACGGTGATCTGCGCGCCCTGGCTGATCTGGCGGGCGCGATGGCCGGCGAGCAGCACGAGTTCAAAACGGTTATCGACCTTGTCGATGCAATCTTCAACGGTTACGCGGGCCATGGACTGCCCCTTTCATGCGATGGATTTGATGGAAAGCTGGCGCGCTCCATAACGCGAGCGCGGCCGAAACACAAGCTTTATGGCGCCGGCGCCGACTTTCGCGGCCCCTTGCCCGGCTCATCATCGGAGCGCGCCATGATGGCGCTCACATAGTCGCGATCACAATTGCTTGCAATGCGGGCCGTGCCCTTGGATATCCACAAATTGCGCGTTATCTCGGATGTGACGGTACCGAGGCCCATTTGCCGGACCTATTCGTCAAACGCTTTTAGACGACAGAAATTTTTGAAAAGGGATGTTTTTCAATGTTCGATCCCCGTGAAAAGATCGCTCTTTTCATCGACGGCGCCAATCTCTACGCCACGTCCCGCGCGCTGGGCTTCGACATCGATTACCGCAAGCTCCTGTCGAGCTTCCAGAAGCGCGGCTACCTGCTGCGCGCCTACTATTACACCGCGCTGGTCGAGGATCAGGAATATTCCTCGATCCGGCCGCTGATCGACTGGCTGGACTACAACGGCTTCAAGGTGGTGACGAAGCCCGCCAAGGAGTTCACCGACTCGACCGGCCGGCGCAAGATCAAGGGCAACATGGATATCGAGCTCACGGTCGACGCGCTGGAGCTTGCCGATGTCGTCGACCATTATGTGATCTTCTCCGGCGACGGCGACTTCCGCACGCTGGTCGAGGCGCTGCAACGGCGCGGCCGCAAGGTGTCGATCATTTCGACCATGGCTTCCCAGCCGCCGATGATCTCCGACGATCTGCGCCGCCAGGCCGACCATTTCATCGACCTGATGACACTAAAGAGCGAAGTCGGCCGCGACCCGTCCGAACGGCCTGTGCGCCGGCCTGAACCCGCCGAAGTCGACGAGGACGATTATTGACGGGCGGCGGCCTTGAGCGCCGCACCCTCCCCCGAGCCCGGCCGTGACTGCCCGCTCTGCCCGCGGCTGCACGATTTCATCGCCGCCTGGCGCGAGCGCGAACCGAGCTGGTTCAATGCGCCGGTGCCGACCTTCCTGCCGCCGGAAGGCGAGAATTCGGTCAAGCTCCTGATTGTCGGGCTGGCGCCCGGCCTGCGCGGCGCCAACCGCACGGGGCGCCCCTTCACCGGCGACTATGCCGGCGACCTGCTCTACGGCACGATGATTAAGCATGGCCTGGCGCGCGGCGAGTTCAAGGCGCGGCCGGACGACGGGCTCGAGCTTGTCGGCGCTGCCATCACCAATGCGGTGCGATGCGTGCCGCCGGAGAACAAGCCGGTGGGCGCCGAAATCTCGACATGCCGAACTTTTTTGAAACCCACCATTGCGCGCTTCCCCAACCTTCGCGCCATCCTGACGCTGGGTTCGATCGCGCATCAGTCGACGGTGCGGGCGCTGGGCGGGCGTGTCGCCGCCTTGCCGTTCCGCCATGGCGGGCGCCAGGAAGCCGGCGGCGTCACCTTGTTTTCCAGCTATCACTGCTCGCGCTACAACACCAATACCGGCGTGCTGACGGAAGAGATGTTCGTCAATGTGTTCAGCGAGATCGCGGCGTTCCTGAAGAGCTAGAGTCAAGCGGCTTCCTGTCGGTCCGACTTCCCATTCATACCGGCAGCAGGGCATCCGGCTTCACGTCGCCGATCGAGGCGTAAGTGTGCGTCTCCTTCACGCCCGGCAGCGCGAGAATGACCCGCGTCAGGAAATCCTGATAGGCGGCCATCTCCGAGATGCGCGCCTTTACCAGATAGTCGAAGCCGCCGACGACCATGTGGCACTCGAGAACCTCGGGCGCCTTGGTCACCGCTTCGGCGAAGCGCTCGAAAATATGCGGCGCCGTGTGATCGAGACGTACCTCGATGAAGACGAGCGTGCCGCGTCCGATCTTTGCCGGATTGAGCACGGCCCTGACCGCGGTGATATAGCCTTCCCGAAACAGCCGCTTCACCCGCAGGCTGGTGCCGGTCGGCGACAGGCCGACGCGCGCCGCGAGATCGAGTGTGGTGCGACGTCCATCCTCCTGCAGCAGCCGCAGGAGATTGCGGTCGACCGCGTCGAGGTCGTCTGCTTCAGCATTCACGCCAAATCTGCCTCTGATCTGCGAGTTTCACTCGAATTTCGATAAAGGAGCGTATTTTACCGCAGGCTTTTCGRCAATAGCCTGTGCCTACATCGAATTCCGCGGAGACGATCTTCAGTGGCGATGTCATGACGGCGGCAGGACATGGCGGACACGCGAGACTCAGGAAACTCCGGGCTGGCGATCATCGCGGGCCTGACCATGATCGGCATCTACGCAATCCAATTCGTCGCGGCGCGCTTCAGCCTCCGGGAGCACCTCACGGCGACGGATCTGGCCGCCTTGCGCTTTGGCGGCGCGGGAGCGGTCTTTCTGCCGATCGTCTGGCGCGGCGGCTTCGCAAGCATGAGAGCGCTTGGCTGGCGACGGGCCTTGGCTTTGGYGGCGCTGGCCGGATTGCCTTATCCGCTGATCATCAATTGGGGACTGACCCATGCCCCCGCCGCCCATGCGGCAGCGCTTTGTCCCGCGTCGATCGTGTTCTTTTCGTTCCTCCTGTCACGCGTCGTCTTCAATGACGGCGCTTCGCGGCAACGGACCATCGGTGTGCTGGCGATCATCGCCGGCCTGTCGCTGTTCGTCGCGCCGGCGCGCGACGGCACCGGCGGCGTTCTCTTCGGCGATATGCTTTTCATCGGATCGGGCCTGATGTTTTCGGCCTATGCCGTTCTTGTCAGGCGCTGGCGTGCCGATCCGGTCACGGCGACGGCCGCGGTGGCGCTCCTGTCCTGCCTGCCGCTGCCGGCTCTCTATCTCTTCGCRCCAAGCCATATCCATGCGGCGGCCGCCACGGAGATCATCAGCCAGATCGTGGTCCAGGGGATTCTGGCCGGCGCGGCAGCCATGTTCCTTTATACTTACGTCGTCCGGCAACTGGGGCCGCAGACGGCATCGCTGTTCCTGCCCGGCATACCGATCGCCACCGTGGTTGTCGGCATGGCCGTGCTTGGCGAAACGCCGATGGCGATCCAGTTCGCAGCCATCGCGATCATGGCCGCCGGGATGGGCTTGTCGGCGATCGGAGGGCGGATTGCCAGCAAACGTCTTGATGCAGCCGCGCAGGCAGGATCGTGAGCCTTCAGCGGTACGGCAGACACTTCAAGAGCCGGCAATTCAGGGCGTCGGCGCGAACAACGCGGCCAGCGTCTCGCGGCTACCCTTCAGAACGTTCAGATCGACATCGCCTTCGATGCCGTCGACGCGGCCCATATTATGATACTGCCAGTAGATCCAGTCGTTCTCGCGCGGCTTCATCGCCAGCGAACGCAGCCAGCGCTGACGGGTCATGATGCTGCCGGAATAGGTGTCGGCCGCTTCGTCGGTCAGATAGAAGATCGCCTGCTTGCCGAACGCCGCCTCGACCGGGCCGAGGAAAGCGGCAAGCTCGATATTCAACTGCTCGGGCGACGGACGCTGCGGGCAGTTGCCGCCGAATTCGATGTCGACCACGGGTGGCAAAAGCGGCTCGCCGCGTGGCACCACGGCGATAAAATTCCTCGCCTGGTCGGCGCCAGGGCGGCAGAAGGTGAAGAAGTGATAGGCGCCGACCGCCAGGCCGGCCGCGCGAGCCTCGCGCAGATTGGTCGCGAACAGGGTGTCGACATGGGTGCCGCCTTCGGTCGCCTTGATGATGGCGAAGGCGACATCGTCGGCCGCCACGCGCGGCCAGTCGATCTTTCCCTGATGGTGGGAGACGTCGATGCCCCGGACCGGGAATTCCGCGCGGTCAGGTGAAAAGCCGCGGAACCAGAAATAGGCGCCTGCCACGACGGCACAGGCGACAACCACGCCGGCGAGGCCCCAGAAAACAATCCGCTTCCCCAAGATCCGTCCCCCGTCGCAAGGTGCGCCGGACCAAGGAACCGGCGATGGCCTTTTTTCAGGCGGCCTGTTTCCGCCATCGGGCGAAGGCTTAGCCGCGCTCCTTCAGCAGCCGGCCCTTCTCGCGCGACCAGTCGCGCTGCTTTTCGGTCTCGCGCTTGTCATGCAATTTCTTGCCACGCGCAATCGCCAAGAGCAGCTTGGCGCGGCCACGGTCGTTGAAATAGATTTTCAGCGGCACCAGCGTCATGCCTTCGCGCTCGACGCTTTGCGAGAGTTTCGCCATCTCGCGCTTGGAGACCAGCAATTTGCGGCGGCGACGCGGCTCGTGGTTGAAGCGGTTGGCCTGCAGATATTCCGGCAGATAGGAATTGATCAGCCAGATCTCGCCGCCCTCGGCCGAGGCGTAGCTCTCCTGGATGTTGGCCTGGCCCTGGCGCAGCGACTTGACCTCGGTGCCGGTCAGCACCAGGCCGGTCTCGATCGTGTCGAGCACCTCATAGGAGAAGCGCGCCTTGCGGTTTTCGGCGACCGTCCTGTTGTTGGGGTCGGCTTTCTTGGCTTGATTCATAATGCGGAGAGGTGGCGCCTCATCCCTAATTTATCAAGCCGGCGTGCTTTAGCGCCGCGTCGATCTTCTCGGCGGTCGAGGGCTCGACCGTCACCAGCGGCGAGCGCACCACGTTCTCGATCTTGCCGAGCTTCGACAGCGCGTATTTCGACCCCGAAACACCAGGCTCCATGAAGATCGCCTTGTGCAGCGGCAGGAGACGATCCTGCAGCTCGAGCGCCTTGGCGCTGTCGCCGGAAAGCGTGGCTTCCTGGAATTCGGCGCAGAGGCGCGGCGCGACATTCGAGGTGACCGAAATACAGCCGACGCCGCCATGGGCGTTGAAGCCAAGCGCGGAAGCATCCTCGCCGGATAGCTGGATGAACTCCTTGCCGCAGGTCATGCGCTGCTCGGAGACGCGCTCCACCTTGCCGGTGGCATCCTTGACGCCGACGATATTCTTGAAGTCGTGCGCCAGGCGGCCCATCGTCTCGGGCATCATGTCGATCACCGAGCGCGGCGGGATGTTGTAGATGATGATCGGCAGCTTGGTCGCGCGGGCAACGGCGGCGAAATGCTCATAAAGGCCGCGCTGCGTGGGCTTGTTGTAGTAAGGCGTGACGACAAGGGCGGCATCGGCGCCGGCCTGTTCGGCATACTTCACGAGGCCGACCGCTTCCTCGGTGTTGTTGGAGCCCGCGCCGGCCACGACCGGCACCCTGCCCCTGGCCACCTCGATGGCGACCTTCACGACATGGCGGTGCTCCTCATGCGAGAGCGTCGGCGACTCGCCGGTGGTGCCGACCGGGACGAGGCCCTTGGTGCCTTCGGCGATCTGCCATTCGACGAAAGCGCGAAAGGCTTTCTCGTCGAAGCGCCCGCTCTTTTCGAACGGTGTCACGAGCGCGGTGAGCGAGCCTCTCAGCATATCGTCCAAACTCCTTGGAACTTCGTTGTCTATGCATGTCGTTCTTTCCCGCCATCGGGCGACATGCGTCGGTATCTTATTTGCGCGCCTTCTAACCGAAAGCGAAGCCGCGCACCATAGTCTCGACATGGTTCAGCGGCAAGGATCGCAATAGAGCCAGCGGGTGCAATTCGAACGGCCTCGATAACCTTTTGTTTACGAGCCCTTCACCACCTAAGTTTAGAGTCTGTTTAGGCTTTCAAGGCCGTACCCGCTGACGATGTGCTAGGATTGAACATGCCGACGAGGCGGCCTCATTTCTTCGCGCTTTTGGGCGCGATCGTCGCGCTGACGCCGACTATGGCGATCGGCGGCAGCGTCGATGCGCGCGTCACGGCTGCAATCCCGGTGCCCGATGCGCCGCAAGCGCCGGGCCTAACGTCGACCGCCCCCGACATAGCGCAACTGAAGAGCGGCCTCGACGCGCTCGCCGCCAACAACATTGCCGGGGCGCGCAATGCGCGCGACACGCTGCCCGCCATTTCGCTCGACCGACACATCCTGGCGTGGGCGATCGCGCTCTACGGCGGCGATCAGGTGCCGAGCGGCGAGATTGCCGATGCCGCCAAGATGCTGCCCGGGTGGCCGGGCACGATCGCGCTGCGCAAGAACAGCGAGCGCGCGCTCTATCGCGAAAACCCGCCGCCACAAGTGGTGGTGCAGGCGTTCGGCCGCAGCCAGCCGCTGACGCCGGAGGGCGTCATCATCCTTGCCCGCTCGCAGGTGGCGCTTGGCAACCAGGCGGCCGCCCGCGCGGTGCTGGTGCCGTTCTGGCGCAGCGAAAAGCTGGAAGCCAAGGATGAGAATGCCATCATCAAGGAGTTCGGCACGCTGATTCCGGCGGCCGACCATCGCTACCGTATGGAGCGCATGTTCTACGCCAACCGGCCGTCTTCGGCGCTGCGGGTCGCCGGGCTCGCCGGCGCGCAGCCGCTGGCGGATGCGTGGGCGGCCGCCGACAAGGGCGACAAGAACGCCGCCAGGCTATTGAAGGCGGTGCCCGCGGCGCAGCGCTCGGCCGGCTATTTCTTCGCCGAGGCGGAATACCTGCGCAAGCAGCAGAAATTCGCCGATGCGGCGACCGTCGTGATGAAGGCGCCGACGGACCGCGATTCGCTGGTCGATCCCGATGCCTGGTGGGTCGAGCGCCGCGTGCTGTCGCGCGAGCTGGTCGACCAGGGCGACATGAAGACCGCCTACAAAATCGTCTCCATGCACGCGGCCGAAAGCCCGGCCAATGCCGCCGAGGCCGAATTCCATGCCGGCTGGTACGCGCTGCGCGGCCTCAACGATCCGGCGGCCGCGGCCATCCACTTCAAGCGCATCGCCGAGCTCGCGCAGGGACCAGTGTCGCTGTCGCGCGCCTATTACTGGCTCGGCCGCGCGGCGGAAGTGGGCGGCCCGGGCAGCGCCAAGGATTATTTCACGCGCGCGGCCAGCTACGGCACGACCTTCTACGGCCAGCTCGCCGGCGAGCGCGTGGGCTTGAGGACGCTCAACATCGTCTATCCGAAACCGAGCGCGGCCGACCGCCAGAGCTTCGAGGGCCGCGAGGCGGTGAACGCGATCAAGCGGCTGCAGGAGGCGGGCTATGACCGCTACGCCGAAACGCTCTACCGCGACCTTGCCGGGCAGCTGACCAGCCCGGGCGAACTGGCGCTGCTTGCGGTGCTGGCCGAAAAGCAGGGCAACCATTTCATGGCGCTGAAGGTCGGCAAGATCGCTGCTCAGCGCGGCATCGACGTCGGCGCGCTGTCGCATCCGCTGGGCGTCATTCCCGATTCGGCCAATATCTCGGGGTCCGGCAAGGCGCTTGCCTATGCCATCGCCCGACAGGAAAGCGAGTTCAACGTCGGCGCCGTCTCCAGCGCCGGAGCGCGCGGCCTGCTGCAATTGATGCCAGCCACCGCCAAGCAGTTGGCTAAGAAGGCCGGCATGAGTTTCTCGCAGGCGCGGCTGACGAGCGATGCCGGCTACAACGCGACGCTGGGTTCGGCTTTCCTCGGCGAGCAGCTCGACCGTTTCGGCGGCTCCTATGTGCTGACCTTCGCCGGCTACAATGCCGGCCCGAACCGCGCCGCCCAGTGGGTGGCGAAATACGGCGACCCGCGCGCTAAGGACGTGGACGCCGTCGTCGACTGGATCGAGCGGATTCCCTACACGGAAACAAGAAGTTACGTGCAACGCGTGATGGAAAACTACGAGGTCTACAAGATGCGTATTTCGGGGAAATACGACATCGTGGGGGACCTTGTGAACGGACGAGGTTGAGGTTCTTCCTTCTCCCTTGTGGGAGAAGGAAGAGTGTTTGACGATCCCCACTCTCGCCTGTAGCTGTCGGCCACCCCCAGCGAGGACAGCACTCCGATGGCGAGCGACGAAGGCTTTTCCGATTTCTTCTACGCGGCACCCGACGGCCTGAAGCTGCATGCCCGGCTCTACGGCAAGGCGAATGCCGAGGGTTGGCCGGTCGTCTGCCTGCCCGGCCTTACCCGCAATGCTCGCGATTTCCACAAGTTGGCCCTTTACCTTTCCAACAAGGCCAGGAACCCGCGCAAGGTCATCGCCTTCGACTATCGCGGTCGCGGGCAATCGGACCACGATCCCGATATCGGCCATTATAATGTCGGGGTCGAAGCCGGCGATGTGCTTGCCGGGCTATCTGCGCTCGGCATCGAGCAGGCCGCCTTCATCGGCACCTCACGCGGCGGGCTGATCATCCATGTGCTCGGGGCGTTGAAGCCGGCCGCACTGAAAGCCATCGTGCTGAACGACATCGGCCCGGTGATCGAGGCGGAGGGCCTCGCCCATATCCGCGCCTATCTCGACCGTGCGCCAAAACCGAAAACATTCGCCGAGGCGGTGGATGCCCAGCGCCGCGTGCATGGCGCCGACTTTCCGGCRCTCACCGACGCCGACTGGGCGCGAATGGTCCGGGCAATCTGCCGCGAGACGGAGGCCGGCTGGGTGCCGGATTTCGACCCGGCCCTGGTCGACACGCTGGCCGGCATCGATTTCAGCAAGCCGCTGCCGGACCTGTGGCCGCAGTTCGACGCGCTTGCCGCCATTCCGCTGCTTGCCATTCGCGGCGCAAACTCGAGACTGCTTTCCACGGCGACACTTAACGACATGCAGAAGCGGCATCCCGGCATGGAATCGATCACCGCCGAAGGCCAGGGCCACGCGCCCTTCCTCGAAGCCAGCGATTTGCCGGAAAAGATCGCCGCATTTCTCGATCGAGAAGAAGATCAAGTCAAACAAAAGTAAAGCTCGAGACTATATCAGCCTCGAGCTTTATCACGAAATATAGATTTTTATCCGTCGGCGAGGCCGATCCGACCGGCCTAACGCGTTTCACCGTTTCACGGAAACGGCGAAACACCCTATGTCTTTGCTTTTACGCAATTCCGGACGGAAAACCGCTCACACTTTTCCTGGAATTGCTCTATTCGCCTTTCGAGCGTTTGCGGGACGTCTTGGCCGGTTCCGACCCTTTCGCTTTCCGAGACGATGGGGCGGAGGTCGGCGTGGTGAGGGGCGATGCGAACACGGAGCTCTCCGCCGACCGCGGCGAGGCTTCATCGCCGCGCGGCTTTTCCAGAACGACGACGCAGCCATCGAGATCGTTGGTGGCCAGATGCGCGTAACGCATGGTCATCGACAATGTCTGGTGGCCCAGCCACATCTGGACGCGCCTTATGTCGATACCGCCCTGGACGAGACGTGAAGCGCAAGTGTGACGCAGGATGTGCGGCACCACCTGTTCATCGGCGCCGAGACCGACTTCCGCCTTCGCTTCGTTCCAGATCGCGCGGTACTGCGCCTGCGTCAGCTTGGTGAACGGGCCCTTCGGCCGGCGCCCTTCCGTGTTCGGCGGAAGCTTGATGACGTCCTTGACTCGTTCGGTCATCGGAATGGTGCGGCTGCGGCCGGATTTGGTGATCCAGAAGGAGACCCGGTGTTCCTGGATATCGTTCCAGATCAGGCCGAGCGCCTCGCCGAGACGGCAGCCGGTGTCGACAAGGAAGACGGAAAGCCGGTAGGCATCCTCGCTGCGGCTCCTGATCGCCGCGAACAGCCTCGCTTCTTCGTCCCTTTCGAGGAAACGAATCCGTCCCGCCCGCTCCTTCTGGCGGCGGAACTCGGGCAGGCTGTGGATATCTCCCATCTTATGCGCCTTACGCAGCAATTTGCTGAGGGCAGCCATCTTGCGATTGATGGTTGCATTGCTGTTGCCGCGCTGGCGCAATGTACCGATAAGATTGTCCAGGGTGTTCTGGTCAAAGGTGCTGAAACGCTCTCCCAGAAGGATCTCGTCTATTTCACCGATGAAAGAGCTGACATTGTATTTATGCCGCCCATCGTCCCAGAGTATATCCCGATAAGCTGCGAACAGCTCCCCGACCCTATACGATTTTACTTCTCTGATCTTGTTGTAGGTGTATCGAAAATTCGAATTCTGAGAAGAAAAAAACGCGAAATGATCAGAGGAGCCCCCCTCTTGAATCGCTTCGTTCGACATTTTTACACCACACCCCCGAGTGGTTAGAGCCAGCTCTACCCGCTTGAAGGCGTCCTTTCAAGAGTTCTTGGAGTCTTATGCCGATCCATCCGTCGATGGGATCCCACGAAATCGTGCATAAGATCTCGCTCTGCTTATCGTTTACCCCCATCCTTTCGTTTGGCGCCAATCGCGAAAACAAAAAAACGGCCCGGGCGTGAAAGCGCCCGGGCCGGATTCCACCTGTAGGGTTCCAGCCCTTAGAAATCGCGCTGGAAGCGGAGGATGCCGCCGATACCGTCGCCCTTATCACCATAGAAGTTGGTGCTGGTGTGGTTGAGGTAGTCAACTTCGCCGGTGACCGTGAAGCCAGGGACAACCGTGTAGGCAATGTTCGCCGCCACGCCCACGTCCTTGCCGTCGTCATACGAAACCTGGAGGTTGAACGAGGTCTTCTCGTTGAACTTGTAGGTGCCACCGCCCCAGAAGGCCCAGTTGCCGTTCCACGGCTTGAAGAAGGAATGACCCGTCGGGTTCGTCGGCCCGTCGAAGTTTTCCTGGCCATAACCACCCATGACAAACAGAGACAGCGCGTCGTTGACGTTCACATCCAAGCGGACCTTGCCGGCCCAAGTCTCGTAGTTGCTGTCGTAGGCGACCACGCCATTGATGGCGCCCCAGCCCTGGGTGTACTTAGCACCCACAACAACGTGCGGAACGTAGCTGTCGATCACACCGATGTAATCAACGTACTTTTCGGTAAAGAGGCCATCGCCATTTGCATCGACGGTGAACCTGCTGTCGCTGCCCTCTTCGAGAGAGACCACGGCCGAGAAACCGTTGCCAGCATCGAAATAGTACTGGATGACATTGGTATCGAAGCCACCATACGGAACCAGCGTATCGTTGATGACGTTGCCGGCATAACCGCTGAACGTATCGAAGGCCGATTCGTCCTTACCGACGCGGAGGCCGCCAAGCTGGATCCAGGCGAAATTCAGCGAAACGCTGGTGCCGGTCCCGCCGCTGCTAGCAAGATTGTCGCTGCCATCAAAGCCAAGGCGGCCCGTGTGAGCGCCGTTGCCATAGTTGAAGCGCGTCTCGGTATAGGTCTTCAAGGTGCCGAGCTCGGTCTCCTGACCGGTCCAGGTCTTCAGCGTGAAGCGTGCATTCTTCGCCCAAGTATCCTGGGTGTCCCCAGTCTTCACGTCGGTCGCATCAGCACCGGTGAAGCCGTGCATGTAGGCATCGCCAGCCGAAGCGTCATAGCGAACATAGCCGCCGATGCGCAGGCAGGTCTCGGTGCCCGGGATGTAGAAGTAGCCGGCGCCGTAGACGTCGCAGATCTTGACGTATTCGGCCGGTTCCGGCTCGGCGACGGTCACCGCGTCGGCGGCGCGAGCACCGGAAACTGCGATCAGGGCCGCAGCTGAGCCGAGAAGAAGGCTCTTGATGTTCATTTTCTGACCYCCAGTCARAAKYKAMWRRRMGSGWCWGGSKWTYTYKWSCKRAAKSACMSYSWWYSCTKYSYYAYYSCYWYYWYYKWWWRMSWTRMGCASCGMRSCSMWMSKTMKWWRCTSRSRYKAYYSMKSRKCCGGCKSCSKWYRRSCRMSRWMGTKYSGMYGMARKSGCYGKSSSSKSGCTMKMRMMGGSYGYKSWWGYMCMRATKMSMYGMTYWKGMYYCRMTSWSAWRSCKSTMSWKMRCCMKCKRKCSCMYCKRSSSSCYGAAKSMKKKYKMRKCSRKYAWKRSGYCGRCKKRWTKAYKGYGCKCMSGCKWKTCKKKMKCCARCSRSKYGMCGSAGARKYGSCYKRSKRGKSGRRGGYSSYSCSCKGCKMRGGGRRWRRWGGYSRARAGSWTSKSRTKSGWWCSMAYSMSAWSCTYTYSRCCWYYWYYCCCYKMGCMGSGSRSSRCCYYCSMCYMSYMRGSCRMYTCTSCGKCRMSYSGYTGGMKMMMGAMWMGCSKGMGCRCMRTMAWYMMGYCGRCSYMWTRMYSGMYKMRMMMKSMTTCRGSSSSYMGRKGSGMYMGMKGGYKMWSKASMGSYWTSWSAKYGRRKCMWRAKCRKSKMATYKGKRCWWSMRCRSCCKKYKMKAGCSMSSSSMCRGCSMYTKCRKCSRMACKWYSKYGSYYRWMSGSMGCCGGMYSMKSRRTMRYSYSAGYWWMKAMSKWKSGSYKCGSTGCKYAWSKYWWWMRRWRRWRGSRRTRRSRMAGSRWWSRSKGTSMTTYMGSWMRARAWMSCCWGWCSCKYYYWKTMRMTTYTGACTGGRGGTCAGAAAATGAACATCAAGAGCCTTCTTCTCGGCTCAGCTGCGGCCCTGATCGCAGTTTCCGGTGCTCGCGCCGCCGACGCGGTGACCGTCGCCGAGCCGGAACCGGCCGAATACGTCAAGATCTGCGACGTCTACGGCGCCGGCTACTTCTACATCCCGGGCACCGAGACCTGCCTGCGCATCGGCGGCTATCTCCGTTATGACGCTTCGGCTGGCGAGCAGGGCTCGTTCACCGGTCGTGAGACGACGGACGTTCGGGACGGTGACTCGCAGCGTTCGTGGCACAAGAACGCCCGCTTCGCGCTGAAGACCTGGACGGGCCAGGAAACCGAGCTCGGCACCTTGAAGACCTATACCGAGACCCGTTTCGACTTCAGCGACGGTGCTACGTCGGTCAACTCGCACTTTGCTTGGGTCCAGCTCGGTGGTCTGCGCATCGGCGCTGACGAATCGGCCTTCGACACCTTCCAGGGTTACGCGGGCGCCGTCATCAACGATACGATCGTTCCTTACGGCGGCTTTGACACCAACCTGATCAGCTACACCTTCGATGCCGGCAACGGCTTCTCGGCCATTGTCTCGTTCGAAGAGGGTAACTCCTACGGCGGCTATCATTATGCCGACCGCTCCCTCCGTACTGTTGACGGTCTCCGGGGCGATGAGGGCAGCGAGCTTATCGACAGCTACGTGCCGCACATCGTCGGCGGCGTGAAGTGGACGCAGGGCTGGGGTGGTATCAGCGGCGTCGTCGCTTA
The DNA here is from genome assembly GCF_001854795.2 of Mesorhizobium sp. LCM 4577. Taxonomy (NCBI): domain Bacteria; kingdom Pseudomonadati; phylum Pseudomonadota; class Alphaproteobacteria; order Hyphomicrobiales; family Phyllobacteriaceae; genus Mesorhizobium; species Mesorhizobium sp. LCM 4577. The sequence continues at coordinate 259,183 of NZ_MDDU01000054.1, forward strand.
CAACAGCAACTGGGAAGAGTGGGCCGGCAAGGTTCGCTTGGATGTGAATGTCAACGATGCTCTGTCGCTGTTCGTGATTGGCGGCTACGGCACCGATGACAACGCTCCGCGCAACTTCTACAAGCCGTGGGGTGGCAATTGGGCTGTGTGGGGCGGTGGCACCTACAAGTTCAACGAGAAGACCTCGTTCAACCTTCAGGTCTCGTATGACCAGAAGAAGGAATTCGGTCTCGCGGCGAACGTCGCCTACACGATCGTTCCCGGCTTCTCGGTCATCACCGAACTTGACTGGGCTCACAACGACCACGACAAGAACGGCTACAACTGGACCGAGCTGGAGCCCGGCAAGAAGAACGCTCTCGGCGGTTTCGTCCGCTTCCAGCGCGACTTCTAATAGATTTCGCCTTGTTGAAATCGAACCCGGCGGGCAACCGCCGGGTTTTTTATTGGGGCCGTCGGAACAGCGTCGATCGAACTGCCTCTGTCCGAAGGACGCAGGCAGCCATCGTTCGAAGGACCTCTCAGATGCTCAAGGAGCGCGATTGCCGCCTGTGATCCGACACAGGATTGCCTCAACTGTGCGCGGAGATTCTCTTACAGGCGGCGCTCATGGCGTACCCGTGGCGCCAAGGCACATCCGTCATTGGCGCGTCTCGCATTAAGTATCCGCGAGGTCGCCAAGCGCCTCCAGCAGCGCCCGAATTTCATTTTCATAGTTCTTCCAGCGCTTGACGGACGACTTATAGATCGGCTGACGGACCTGCCAGCGGCTCGGTGTGGTGACAGCCCCTTCCCTGTCGAAAAAGCGCAGACAGGCGTCGTCCCACGGCAGCCCGATATAATCGATGAGGCGCCGCGATTGTGCCTCCTGGTCATCAACAAGCGTTTCGTAGCGATTCTCGAAGATGCGGCCCGGAAGCACGTCATTCCAATGCTGCATCAAGCGGTCATATTCGCGATAGTAGAGACCGAGGGTCTTCAGGTCGTCGCTGTAGCTGTGATGATCGTTGAAGGGCAGAACGAAGCAGGAAACGCAATTGTCGATGGCATCGCGACGGCAGTGAATGATGCGCGCCTTGGGGAAGAGCAAGGCGATAAGGCCGACCAGCTCAAAATTGTGCGGCATCTTGTCGACGATGCGCAGCGCCGTAGCCGACCGTTCCGCCAGGTAAGACAAATGCTCCTTGGCCAACGTTTTCGACAGGTTCGGCGTGATCGAATCGACAAGCCCGTTCAACTTTCCGGCCAATGAGGGCTTGAGGCCGATGGCATTCGCAACTCGCCCCAACTTGGCAAGCTCCCCCGCGCCGTAGACATCAGGATGACTGGCCAGGATCTGTTCCGTCAGCGTCGTCCCGGAGCGCGGCATGCCAACCACGAAAACCGGCAGTTCGGAGGAATCGCCAAAGCCGTGYTCGGCGGCGGCAAACAACCCCGGTGTGAAGACCTCGATCAGCGCGTCGATCCACCGGCGGTACTGGTCGATATCGAACGGTTGAGAAGCCTGTTTCCCTTTCCGGAAATGATCGAACGCTTCATCATAGCGTTTGAGATCATTGAGTACCTTGCCGGCGRCATGGTGGAGCAGCCGAGCACCATCTGACCCCGGTTTCGAGTTGCCAAGCTCCCGGAGTATGGCGCCGAGTTCAGGAGGCTCCTCAGTGAACTTCTGCGTCTGCGCAAGATGGTAATACGCGCCTGGCAGGTCGATGCGCCGCTTTATCGCGTGCTTCAGGCAAACGGCGGCGTCATCCATGCGGCCCACGCTGCTGAGGGCATTGGCCAGCCCGACCCTGATCTCGGGATGATCGGGGTTGATCTTCAGCGCTTTCTCGTAAAGCGGCACGGCCAGATCGGGCTTATCGGATTCGATGTAGGTGCGTCCCAAGGCACAGAGCGCCACGACAAGATCAGGCTGCAGTTCCAGGGCGCGTTGCATATGCTCGATCGCCGACGAATGTTCGCCGACCTTTAGATAAGCTTCACCCAGGCTGAGGTGGTAGTGGGCGTTCCGCGGCTCCTCTGCGACGGCGCGTGCGAGATACTGTAACGCCAACTCGTCGTCATAGCCCAGGCATATGCTTCCCATGATGTAGAGCGCGCGCGGGTGGTTCGGCGTGCGCGCCAGAACCTGCAGGCACAGATCCTGAGCCTGCTTCGGACGTCCGGCCTGCTGATGCTCATAGGCCTGCTTCAGCAACAGGTGGTCGGCCCGTGCATGTGAATCCGGATTCGGCGGATTGGCCTGCGGCAATACTCTGGATGTCGCAGCGGACGGTCTGGACATCGAGCCGGACTTGATATGTTTGGCCCAGGCGGGCGGCAGTCGATTGCTCATGCTTCTGGCTAGCAAAAACAGGCTCGAGAATCCAGCAACCCGGCAAGCTACACGCCGCTGTCTCAGTTCACACCGTTTGTGGATCGGGAGCCGGATCCGACAGTTGTGCAAGGCGGTGACCGAGCGGCCGCCGTCGACAGTTCATGCGGGATGTCCTACGGCAATTGAAGCGAGTTTGGCATCGGCGCCGTACACTTGGCGCGCCACGGCTTCACCACGAACGCCACCGTTCGGTGCTCAGATATCAGCCAGGTCGCCAAGGGCATCGATCAATGGCTGGATTTTCTCTCCATAGTTCTCCCAGCGCTTGACCGAAGATGTGTAGATCGGCTGGCGAACCTGCCAGTGGCTGAGTGTCCTGACGGATCCTTCCTTGTCGAAGAAGCGGAGACAGGCATCGTCCCAAGGCAACCCCAGGTAATCTATCAATCGACGCGACTGCCCCTCTTGGTCCGAAATCATGTCCTCGTATCGGTTGTGAAAAATTCGTCCAGGCAGAAGCGCCTCCCAGTGACGCATCAGACGATCGTATTCCCGATAATAAGCCCCTAGAGTGCTAAGGTCGTAGCTATAACTATGCCCCTCCCTCAGATCTGAACTGAAACATGAAATACAATTATCGACAGCATTTCGCCTGCAGTGGATAATCCGAGCGTTAGGAAATATAATTGCTATCAGGCCAATCAGCTCGAAATTGTGAGGCATTTTGTCCACAATTCGAAGCGCCGTCTGCGAGTAAAATCTAAGATTGTCAACATAATCCTTGGCCAATGACCTCAATTGCGTGCCGGTCAACGAGCGTACAAGCGTTCCAAAATCGGCAACAGGCGCACCCCGCTTCAGGCCGTTGGCGACGGCGATCCATTCCATTTTGGTGAGCTCGCCCGCGCCATGCACATCAGGATGGCTCKACACTATCTGCTCAGTCAACGTTGTACCGGAGCGCGGCATTCCCAAAACGAATACAGGTACGTCAGACGAGTCCCCATATCCCCTTTTTTCGGCCAACAACTTCGGATCGAAGAGGCTAATCAGAGCGTCAACCCGCTTACGATAGTATTCAATATTAAAATCGCAAACCTTGAACGCTCTAGCTTCCAAAAAATGATCTATTGATTCGCTATATCGCCCGATATCATTGAGTATCTTCCCTGCAGCAAAATGAAGATCATGCGCGCTTCCCGACGAAACGCCCGGTTTCGCAATCTCACCAAGAATTGATTCAAGCTCTGGCGGCTCGATGGAAAACTTCTTGATATCCGCCAAGGCATAATATGCCTTTGCCACGTGCACGCGCCGCTCAATATTCTCCTGTAAATAAGTGACTGCATCGTCCATGCGACCCAAACTTATCAAAGCACGTGCGATACCCATCCGGGCAAGCGGGTGATCCCTGTCGAGCTCCAAGGCTCGTTCATAGGTGGGCAACGCCAAATCGGCCCTATCGAACTTAGCGTAGGCCAAAGCCAGGTTGCAGTAGGCCTCCACCAGGTCGGGCTTCAACTCGCAGGCGCGCTTCAGATGAGTGATTGCAGACGGATATTCGCCAACGCTCAGCCAAGCTTCCCCGAGACTGAGTCGAAAAAAGGGGTTGCGCGGCTCGCGCGCGAGAGCGCGTTCAAAGTACTGGATAGCCAGGGCGGGCTCGAAATCGAGCCCAAGCGTGCCGAGGATATATAGTGCAAGCGGATGCTCTGGCGTCCTTGCTAGGACGCGATGGCAAAGTTCCTCCGCCTCGGCAAAGCGTTTCTCTTTCTGCAGCTCGAGTGCCTGCCTCAGCAACGTGCCATCCGCTTGCGCAGGCAGCGGACTGCTTTTCGGCATACCGGCCCTCGAGGACCCAACCTTGGCGGTGGACTGGGTCTTGAGGTGCTTGGCCCAGGCGGGCGGCAATCGATTGCTCATCCGGTTTGCTATCAAAGGAGGGAGGAAGAATCCAGCCAAAGCATGTCGACCGAGCCGGTGCGCTGCAGCATGAAGATCCGGCAAGCAGTCGACGTGGCTATTAGCAAGCCGGCGACATTGCAATCGTGGCGCCCGATCCTAGGTGCAAGCAGCCGTGGCTTGCGTCCACCTACCAGTCACGCTAGCAAGAACGCCCCTTCCACGCGAGCTTTTGCCATGCGCCAGCGCCCCTCCCTCACGCCCATCATCGGTGCGCTTCCCACCACGGTGCCGTTCGTGGGCCCTGAGGCGCAGGAGCGCGAGCGCGGGCGGCCGTTCCGTGCCCGCATCGGCGCCAATGAAAGCAGTTTCGGCCCCTCGCCGCGCGTCATCGCCCGCATGGAGGCCGTCGCACGTGATCAGTGGATGTATTGCGATCCCGACAATTACGAGCTGAAGGTGGCGGCCGCGGCCCATCACGGCGTGGCCGTCGAAAACGTGGTGGTGGGCGAAGGCATCGACGGCCTGCTTGGCCTGGTGGCGCGCATGTATGTCGCTCCAGGCGAGGCCGTCGTCACCTCGCTCGGCGCCTACCCAACCTTCAACTTCCATATCGCCGGTGTCGGCGGCCGCCTGGTGACGGTCCCCTATGCCAACGACAAGGAGGACCTCGACGGTCTTCTTGCCAAGGTCGCGAGCGAAAAGGCGCCGCTGGTCTATCTCTCCAACCCAGACAATCCGATGGGAAGCTGGTGGGAGGCGCCGGATGTCGTCCGCTTCATCGAGGCGCTGCCTGAAACCACCATGCTGGTGCTCGACGAGGCCTATGGCGAACTGGGGCCGGCCTCGGCGCTGCCGGCGATCGATGTCGCGCGGCCGAACGTCATCCGCATGCGCACCTTCTCCAAGGCTTACGGACTGGCCGGCATACGCTGCGGCTATGCGGTCGCGGAAGCGGAGGTGATCCGCGACTTCGAGAAGATCCGCAACCATTACGGCGTCAGCCGCATGGCGCAGATCGCCGGCCTCGAGGCGCTGGCCGACCAGGACTACCTGCACTCGGTGGTGGCGCGCGTGGCGGCAGGCCGCGAGCGCATTTCAACCATCGCCAGGCGGAACGATCTCAAGCCGCTGCCGTCGGCAACCAATTTCGTCACCATCGACTGCGGCCGCGACGGCGCCTTCGCGCTGAAAGTGATGCAGAATCTTTTGTCGCGCGACGTGTTCATCCGCAAGCCGATGGCGCCACGGCTCGACCGCTGCATAAGGGTGAGCGTCGGCCTCGACCATGAGCTCGACATCTTCGCCGAGGAATTGCCCGGCGCGCTGGCGGCGGCGCGGGGGAACTGACCGAACCCTGGCCCATATGCCTGCTTCCCGGAGCAGACCGGCAATTCACGTTTCGGCGGCTGCCAGCAGGCGCGTCACGCGGTTCAGCGCATCGGAAAGCTCCGCGGCTTCCTTGTCCTCGAGCTTGACGATCAGCCGGGCGAGGTCGCGGTTGGTCGCCGCCTCAAGATCAACCAGCGCGGCCCTGCCCCGCCTGGTCAGCGAAAGAACGGGCTGCCCGTTCTCCGAGCCATCGCGCATTCCTGCCAGCCCCATGGCGGTGAGTTTCCGAAGCACCCTCATGAGATAGGCAGGGGCGAGGTTGAGTTCGCCGGCCAACTCCGACGCCGCTGGCGCGAGGTCGAGATGAAACATGCGCGCCAGCAAACCGGCCCGTCCGCCGCCCGGTCGGGGTTTGCGCCCGAGCTCGAACAGCACGCGCGCCTCGGCCAGCGTGTAAGGGCTCTGCATCAAGGTCTCGTCGAGCAACCCGACCAGCCCGGTGTAGAACCGGTTGAAACGGCGAATCTCATGGACCAGGGCGTCGTGCGGCATGCTGGCCTCCTTGGGCATTGCGTCCGATAATTCCCTCATTGGTTGACTGAGTCAATTATCAGCGGAATTGCTGCCCTCAAACCGATTGCATTTCACCCCTCGTGCTCCAGATTGATGGGGACGATTCTGGAGCGGACGATGCAAGGTGAGCAAAGAGCCGTTCGGGTGCGCGTTTCCGGCAGGGTACAAGGCGTGAGCTACCGGGTTTGGACGCGCGGTGAGGCCATGCGACTCGGGCTGACGGGTTGGGTGCGCAACGAGCGCGACGGCTCGGTCACAGCGTTGCTTGCCGGCGCCGATGGCGAGGTCACGGCGATGATCGAACGCCTGTGGCAAGGGCCGCGAGGAGCGCTTGTCTCGAAGGTCGAGATCGAGGAAGCGGCCGGCGACGCGCCGGCTGATTTCAGGATCATCGTCTAGGGCCATTCCTCGCCCCACGACAGTGGGGAGAGGTGGCGCGGCGAAGCCGCGACGGAGAGGGGGACAGCGCAATCTTGATGAATTTCAGAACAAACCCGCCAGCGCCGCAACCCCCGCTCCGTCTCGGGCTTCGCCCGAGCCACCTCTCCCCCGCTTTGCGGGGGCGAGGAATTGCTTTCTTCCCACCTTGAATTAATTGAACGTTCGTTTTATTAATATCGCCGGAGGCGGATATGGCGCGTACAACCGGGTCCGACGGGGAAAAGACCGAAGCGGCCGTCCGCGAAGCGGCGGTCAGCCTGATCGCGCGGCTGGGCTACGAGGCGATGTCGATGCGGCAGTTGGCGGCGGAGGTCGGTGTGCAGGCGGCCGCGCTCTACCGCTATTTTCCAACCAAGGAGGACCTTCTGTTCACGCTGATGCGTGAGCATATGGAAGGTCTGCTCAAGGCTTGGGAAGCGGCGCGGCCGGCCACCGCCGATCCGGTGACCCGCCTTGCCGCCTATGTCGAGAACCACATCGCTTTCCACATCGAGCGGCGTCGCGCCACCCATGTCTCCAACATGGAGTTGCGCAGCCTCTCGCATGAAAGGCTGACGCAGATCCTCAAGATGCGCACGACCTATGAGAAGGAATTGCGCACGATCCTGCGCGATGGCGCCGAAACCGGTCTCTTTCAAGTCGACGATACCGGGCTCACCGCCATGGCACTGATCCAGATGATGACGGGCGTCATCGTCTGGTTCCGGCCAGGCGAACGGCTGTCGGTCGCTGAAGTCACCACGACATATCTTTCCATGACAATGCGGCTCGTCGGCGCGAAGATCGACGGCAGGGAGGTTGCGCATGTACACGAATACGCTCAGCTTCGGACTTGATCCCGACATTGAGGCGCTACGCGATACCGTGCGGCGCTTCGCCCAGGACAGGATCGCGCCGATCGCGGCGGAGATCGACCGTTCCAACGAGTTCCCCGCGCATCTGTGGGGTGAGCTCGGCGCGCTCGGCCTGCTCGGCATCACCGCCGACCCCGATTTCGGCGGAACCGGCATGAACTATCTGGCGCATGTCGTGGCGATGGAGGAGATTTCGCGCGCTTCGGCCTCGGTCGGCCTCTCCTACGGCGCGCATTCGAACCTATGCGTCAACCAGATCAACCGCTGGGCCACGCCGGCCCAGAAGGAGAAGTACCTGCCTGCCCTTTGCTCCGGCGAAACGGTCGGCGCGCTGGCGATGTCGGAGCCTGGCGCCGGCTCGGACGTGGTGTCGCTCAGGCTGCGCGCCGAAAAGCGCAACGACCGCTATGTCCTCAACGGCTCGAAAATGTGGATCACCAACGGCCCCGACGCCGGAACGATGGTGGTCTATGCCAAGACCGATCCGGAACGCCATTCGCGCGGCATCACGGCCTTCATCGTTGAGAAAACGATGGCCGGCTTTTCAGTCGCGCAGAAGCTGGACAAGCTCGGCATGCGCGGCTCCAACACCGGCGAGCTGGTGTTCGAGAATGTCGAGGTGCCGTTCGAGAATGTGCTGCATGAGGAAGGGCGCGGCGTCGAGGTGCTGATGTCGGGGCTCGACTATGAACGTGCAGTGCTCTCCGGCGGCCCGCTCGGGCTGATGGCCGCCTGCCTCGACGTCGCCGTGCCTTATGTGCATGAGCGCAAGCAGTTCGGCCAGCCGATCGGCACGTTCCAGCTGGTGCAGGGCAAGCTAGCCGACATGTATACGACGATGAACGCCGCGCGGGCTTACGTCTATGCCGTGGCGGCCGCCTGCGACCGCGGCGAGACCACGCGCAAGGACGCCRCCGGCTGCGTGCTCTTCGCGGCCGAGAAGGCGACGCAGATGGCGCTCGATGCCATCCAACTGCTCGGCGGCAACGGCTATATCAACGATCACCCGACGGGACGGCTGCTGCGCGACGCCAAGCTCTACGAGATCGGCGCCGGCACCAGCGAGATCCGTCGCTGGCTGATCGGCCGCGAGATCATGGCGGAGGGGATTTAGTGAGCGCGGTTTGTGACCTTCGTCGAGCTCTCGTCGATCCGCTTGCGGGCAGCTTCAGCAAGTGTATCGGACACCCACTGGTTGATCGATTTTCCATCGCTGGCGGCCGCTTTGCCAAGCAAGGCGTGAATTTCCGGGGTGGTGCGCAGGGCCAGCTTGCCGGAATAGGGCTTCTGCGGATCGACACCGCGCTCTTTGCAAAAGACGAGGTAATCGTCGACGCTGTCATGAAACGACTTCACCAATTCCTCGGCGGTCTGGGCCTCAAAGGTAACGATGTCGCGAATGCCAAGGATGCGGCCATGGAACACCATGTCTTCATCGTCGAACTCGATCGAGCCGGCATATCCCTTGTAAAGCTTCATGGCCTTATTCCAACGTTCGTCAAGAATTCGCGGATATCCCTGATCGCCCATCGCTTGGTATCAGGCGACGGATGGGGGCGATGCAGGAATAGTGTCTGGCCCGCAATGGTAAACCGGACCCGCGATCCGCTGCCTTCCGAAACCTCGGCTCCAAGTGCGATCAGCAACGCCTCGACGTCTCGCCATTTGATCGAAGCACTGACGGGGTTCGCAAATATCTTGTCCAGTGTCTGCCGGTGCGTTGCTTTCATGGCTTTCACCCTCCCCAATCGAATACCGTTGTGGTCAGTTCCTCTGGGGTCAGGGCGAGGGCCCGAAGTGATACTGAAATATGATATCGTCTGAGGTTCGTCAATGCCCGCCTTGACCTCGCAGATCTCCCCCTCCTCCGAMACCTTCCGCGCCAATGCCGAGCGCATGCGGGGGCTGGTCGCTGAAATTTCCGAGAAGGCGGCAATCGTCGAGCGCGGCGGCTCCGATGAAGCCCGCGAACGCCACGTCTCACGCGGCAAGCTTTTGCCGCGCGAGCGGCTGGCGCAACTGCTCGATGCCGGCTCACCCTTCCTCGAGGTCGGCCAGTTCGCGGCATGGTCGATGTATGGCGAGGACATCGCGTCGGCCGGCATCATCACCGGCGTCGGCCGCGTCGAGGGCACGGAGGTGATGGTCGTCGTCAACGACGCCACGGTGAAGGGCGGCACCTACTATCCGCTGACGGTGAAGAAGCATCTGAGAGCGCAGGAGATCGCGCTGCAGAACAACCTGCCCTGCGTCTATCTGGTCGACTCAGGCGGCGCCAATCTGCCCAACCAGGACGAGGTCTTCCCCGACCGCGAGCATTTCGGCCGCATCTTCTACAACCAGGCCAACATGTCGGCGGCCGGCATCCCGCAGATCGCTTGCGTCATGGGTTCCTGCACGGCCGGCGGCGCCTATGTGCCGGCGATGTCGGACGAGACGATCATGGTGCGCAACCAGGCGACAATTTTTCTCGGCGGCCCGCCGCTGGTGAAGGCCGCCACCGGCGAGGATGTCAGCGCCGAGGAGCTCGGCGGCGCCGATGTCCACACCAGGCTGTCCGGCGTCGCCGACCACTACGCCATGGACGACGAGCATGCGTTGGCCATTTGCCGGCGCATCATCAAGAACCTCAATCGCAACAAGGCCGTAAGCCTGAATTTGCAGAAGCCGATTCAACCGCTTTACGATCCGAGCGAACTCTACGGCGTCGTGCCGACGGATCTGCGCCAGCCCTATGACGTGCGCGAGGTGATCGCCCGCCTCGTCGACGGTTCGGAGTTCGACGAGTTCAAGCAGAACTACGGCACTACGTTGATCACCGGCTTTGCGCATCTGCATGGCATGCCGGTCGGCATCATCGGCAACAATGGCGTGCTCTTCTCGGAAAGCGCGCTGAAGGGCGCGCATTTCATCGAGCTCTGCTGCCAGCGCGGCATTCCGCTGATCTTTTTGCAGAACATTACCGGCTTCATGGTGGGCCGCAAATACGAGGCCGGCGGCATCGCCAAGGACGGCGCCAAGCTGGTGATGGCGGTCGCCACCGCAAGGGTGCCGAAGCTCACGGTGATCATCGGCGGCTCCTTCGGCGCCGGCAATTACGGCATGTGCGGCCGCGCCTACTCACCCCGCTTCCTGTGGATGTGGCCGAACGCTCGCATCTCGGTGATGGGGGGCGAGCAGGCCGCGACGGTGCTCGCCATGGTCAAGCGCGAAGGCATCGAGCGCAAGGGCGGCGAATGGAGCGCCGAGGAGGAAGCCAAATTCAGGAAGCCGATCCTGATGAAATACGAGCATGAGGGTCACCCGCTCTATTCCTCGGCAAGGCTTTGGGACGACGGCATCATCGATCCGGCCAAAACGCGCGAGGTGCTGGCGCTCAGCCTCTCGGCGGCGCTCAATGCCGGCATCGAGGAGACGAAGTTCGGCGTGTTCAGGATGTAACGATGAGCGCTTTCGGCGACAGGATCCGCATCCACACCGGCGACATCACCAGGCTCGCGGTCGACGCCATCGTCAACGCGGCGAATTCCTCGTTGCTCGGTGGCGGTGGCGTCGACGGCGCCATACACCGCGCGGCAGGGCCTGAGCTGGTCGCCGAATGCCGCATGCTCAATGGCTGCAAGACCGGCGATGCCAAGCTGACAAAGGGCTATCGCCTGCCGGCGCGCTATGTCATCCACACGGTCGGGCCGGTCTGGCAAGGCGGCGGCAAGGGCGAAGCCGAGTTGCTCGCCTCCTGCTACCGGCGCTCACTTGAAATCGCGCTCGGCCATGAATGCCGGACGGTGGCGTTTCCGGCGATCTCGACCGGTATTTACCGCTTTCCGAAAGACGAAGCGACCGGCATTGCTGTCGGCACCGTGAGCGACTTCCTGCGGCGCAACATAGTGCCGGAGATGGTTACTTTCTGCTGCTTCGATGAGCCTATGGCGGAGCTATATCGACGGGCCGTTGCTGCCATTGGGGAAGGCTGAGCTGCATGAGCGATTCGAACAATTTGTCTGCTTGGACATGCTGGCGGGACAGCGCCCCCCTCTGTCCTGCCGGACATCTCCCCCACTTGGAGGGGGATCAGCAGCTTTGCGGACAGCGCCTTTGCGGCAACGTCGATAATTGGCGAAGGCGGCGGCGACATCCAATCTCCCCCCTTGTGGGGGAGATGTCCGGCAGGACAGAGGGGGGCGCGAAGGAACGCCTGCCTCGTCCGAAACGCGCGCTCAATGCGGAGGCTCCATGTTCGGCAAGATCCTGATCGCCAATCGCGGCGAGATCGCCTGCCGCGTCATCCGTACCGCCCGCAAGCTCGGCGTGCGGACCGTGGCCGTCTATTCCGACGCCGACGCCAAGGCCCTGCATGTCGAGATGGCCGACGAGGCGGTGCATATCGGCCCCTCGCCCGTCGGTGAAAGCTATCTGCGCGGCGACAAGATCATTGCAGCGGCACTTGCCACCGGCGCTGAGGCGATCCATCCGGGCTACGGCTTCCTGTCGGAGAACCCCAATTTCGTCGACCAGGTGACGGCTGCCGGGCTCGTCTTCATCGGTCCGTCCGCCGCCTCGATCCGCGCCATGGGATTGAAGGACGCCGCCAAACGGCTGATGGAAAAGGCCGGCGTGCCGGTGGTGCCCGGCTATCACGGCGAAGCGCAGGAAATCGTGCTGCTCGCTTCCAAGGCGCGCGAGATCGGCTACCCCGTCCTGATCAAGGCGCGCGCCGGCGGCGGCGGCAAGGGCATGCGGCGCGTCGACCACCCCGACGATTTCTCCGAAGCGCTTTCCGGAGCGCGGCGCGAAGCGAAGGCGGCGTTTGGCGACGATCGCGTGCTCGTCGAAAAATATGTCGACAAGCCACGTCATATCGAGTGCCAAGTGTTCGGCGACAATTTCGGCAATGCGGTGCATCTTTTAGAACGCGACTGCTCGGCGCAGCGCCGCCACCAGAAGGTGATCGAGGAGGCGCCCGCCCCCGGGATGACGCCAGCGCTGCGCAAGGCAATGACGGAGGCGGCCGTGAAGGCCGCCAAGGCGATCAATTATTCGGGCGCCGGCACGATCGAATTCATCGTCGATGCTTCCGAAGGACTGAAAGCCGACCGCTTCTGGTTCATGGAGATGAACACGCGGCTGCAGGTCGAACACCCCGTCACCGAGATGGTCACCGGCGTCGATCTGGTCGAATGGCAGCTGCGCATCGCGGCCGGTGAAAAACTACCGAAGACGCAAGGCGAGATCGCGCTTGCCGGCCACGCCTTCGAGGCACGCCTCTATGCGGAGGACGCCGCGAAAGGCTTCCTGCCGGCGACCGGCACGCTGCATCATCTCAAATTCCCCGACGCGGCGCCGGAGGGTGCGGCGATGCGCATCGAGACCGGCGTTCGCGCCGGCGATGCGATTTCGCCTTTCTATGATCCGATGATCGCCAAGCTGGTTGTGCACGGCAAGGACCGGGCCTCGGCGCTCAATGCCCTTCGCGAGATGCTGGCGCGGACGGAAGTGGCCGGCTCGACCGTCAACACCGCTTTCCTGGCGGCACTCGCCGCCGACGCCGATTTCGCAGCCGGCGACGTCGATACCGGGCTGATCGGCCGGCATCAGGAGGCGCTCACCGCCATTCCCGCGCCCAGCGACGAGACGATCGCCGCCGCGGCGCTGGCTGCCACGGACGCCGGCGCGCCGGGTCCCGCCGCCGATCCATGGTCCACGCTTTCAGGCTATGCGCATTTCCACACGCTCGCGCGCCGCATCCGCCTGCGCCACGGTGAGGAAAATATCCTGGCCAGGGTTTCGGCACGGCCGGACGGCCGCTTCCAGGTCGCGCTGGAAGCGCCGCATGACGCGGTGAACACGCATGATCTGAGGACCATGCCGCGCGCCGTCCGCTGGCCCGGCCACGTCACCGTCTTCGAAGGCGCGGTTGGCTATACGTTCACGGTTCCCGATTCGCTGGCCAAAGCCGACGAGGCGGGGGCGGCTTCAGGCAGCCTGCGCGCGCCGATGCCGGGGCTGGTCAAGCTGGTGCGCGCCGCGACCGGCGATGTGGTGATCAAAGGCCAGCCGCTTCTGATCCTCGAAGCCATGAAGATGGAGCACATGATCGCCGCTCCGCATGACGGCGTGATCGCCGAGATCGCGGCCGAGGGCGCGCAGGTCAGCGACGGCACCGTGCTGGTGCGGTTCGTGGAAGACGGCCAGGGCTGAGACGAAAATGGCCGGGACGAGCCCGGCCATTTCCTCGATAGCTGCGGAACCGACTTACGGCTTGATCGGCGCGTATTTGCCGTCGTGCCACTGGTTGATGTCGTAGCTGGCGTTCTTCAGGTCGCCCTTCTCGTCGAAGATGACGTCGCCGACGACGGTGCTGATCGGCTTGCCGTCCTTGAGCGCTTCGGCGACCTTGGCCGGATCGTCGGTGCCGGCGCGCTTGACGCCTTCGGCCACAGCCTGGATCACGGCATAGGAGAACAGCGTGAAGCCTTCAGGCGTGAAGCCGCCGGCCTTGATCTTGGCGACCGCGTCCTTCGCTTCGGGCTTCGCCTGCGGGTCCGATGGGAAGACGAACATGGTGCCTTCGCCAGCCGGGCCGGCGACCTGCCAGAATTCCGGCGAGGCGATCGAGTCCGGCATGATCAGCTGGAACTTGACGTTCTGCTCGGCCGACTGGCGCAGGATCAGGCCCGCTTCCGGGTGGTAGCCGCCGAAATAGACGACGTCTGCCTTGAGCTCCTTCAGCTTGGTGACGAGGGCCGAATAGTCCTTCTCGCCGGCATTGATGCCTTCATAGTCGACCTCCTTGAGGCCGCCGGCATTCATCGTCGCCTTCACAGCGTCGGCGACGCCCTGGCCGTATGCGCTCTTGTCGTGCAGGATGACAACGTTCTTGCCGGCGTATTTCTTGGCGATCCACGGGCCGATGAAGGCGCCCTGCGCGTCGTCACGCGTGTAAAGGCGCATGATGGTCGGCCAGCCCGCCTTGGCGGCGGCATCGGTCAGCACCGGGTTGGACGAGGCGGGGCTCATCATCAGCGTGCCGGCTTCGGCATAGACAGCCGAGGCCGGAATGCTCGAGCCAGAGCAGGCATGGCCGTCGACGAACTTGACGCCGTTGGCCACGATGCGGTTGGCCACCGATACGGCCTGCTTCGGATCGCACTGGTCGTCCTCGATGTCGAGCTTGATCTGCGAGCCGTTGACGCCGCCGGCGGCATTGATCGCGTCGGCGGCAGCCTGCGCACCCTGCTTGAACTGGTCACCGATGGTGGCGAGCTGGCCGGTCATCGGGCCGACCACCGAAATGGTGATGTCGTCGGCGAAGGCAACCGGGGCGCTCATCATCAGACCAAATGCGGCCGCGCTCAAAATACCCAATTTTTTCATGACTATAAGAACTCCTCCACTTGCGCATGGCCATCCGGCCGCGCTTCCTTCACAGAGCCGGGACAATTTCACCCTTCGCTGGAACTGTCGAGAGGACAATTCGGAAGGTTTTGGTTCATTTCTGCCGGGATTGCTTGGGCCACGCGCCCGCGTGATTACCCAGCGTAATGCAAAAAGCCGCGCCGGCCTTGTTTCGGTCGGTCGCGGCTTTTGCAGTCGAGCTCCCCAGACGCCCCCGCGCCTGAAACCCGCTCGCTTCCCTGTTTTGGTGCACGGCTTGAGGTTCGTTGGCCTGCCGCGTTCTTGATCTTGTCAACCAGCCGTCTTATCGCGGCCTTGTCCCCTGAAGGCTTTCGGGCGCTGTACCCGCAGGATCAGTGCATCGTCATCCATTCGCGGGCTTCGCGCAGCGCCGTGGCGATCTCGACCTTCGACATGGTGGCCGACAGTTCCGAGCGCAGCTCGGCGGCGCGGGCCGAGCCCTTGATGGCGGCGATGTTGAACCATTTGTGGGCGGCGACGACATCGGTGTCGCAGTCGCGGCCGGTCGCATACATCATGCCCAGTTCGAAAAGAATGTCGGCCTGGGCAGTTGCCCCCATGGCGCCGAAGCCGTCTTCAAGCATTTCAAAACGTGCCATTTCAATCCCCTGTCTGGCTCCCGAGAGCTGCCTCCTTTTCCCTCGGTGTCCCTTGGGGCGGGCCGCTCTTTCGATGCTTTCGAGGATGAAGCCTGGCTTTGAATCCGCCGTTAAATGGCTTGCTTAATTTGAGGAAAACAAAGCTAAAACAAGAGGTAAACGCGGAAATTCGTTAAGCATGGGAATCCAGCGTTTCAGCCATTTTGCATCAAATTCGACGAAAATTGCCGCGCGCGGAATCAAGACTTCGCTAACCACGGAAACCGAAGCGTTTTTCCGGTCGCGTTTATTTTCAGCCATCGGCGCGGCGAAAATCCTTGCAACCTTCCGTGGCGGCACCGCTTTCGTTTTGGCCAGAGCTGGATTAGCTTTACCTTTGCGTAAGGGGCAGGAAGGCGGACCGGAGCCCGCCACGACCCCATAGGGAGGTGGACAAGATGTTTCGAAAGATGAGCCTGGCCCTGGCGGCCACCTTGATCATGGCGGGTGCCGCGTGGGCCGACCCGATCGAAGGCAGCTGGAAAACGCAATCCGGCGAGACGGCGACGATCGGCGGCGGCGGCTCGTTCTCCATCACACTCAAGACCGGCAAATATGCCGGCAAGACGATCGGCTCGCTGAAGGCGGCCGGCGACAACAAATATGCCGGCTCAATCACCGACCCGGCGAACGACAAGACCTATTCCGGCAAGGCGACGCTTTCGGGCACCACGCTCAAGATGAGCGGCTGCGTGCTCGGCGGTCTGATCTGCAAGAGCCAGACCTGGCACAAGCTCTGATCGCCAAACTGCAGACCATCCGAAACGGGGCCGAACGGCCCCGTTTTCTTTTGGAGCGGCGACGCTCCGCCGCACCGACGCTGCGCCGCCGGCACCTGCTCAGACCTCGTCAATCAATTTGAACCGCAGATGAATACCGGTCTCAGAACCGGTTCAGAGGCATTCCGGCATTCTCTCCCGCATTGAAGGAGAGGGAAATGCTTGCGCGTCGCTTCACCATCGTCTGCCTGCTGATGAGCCTGTTCGGCATGTTCTTCGCCATCCTGGTGGCCGAGGGCGGCCATTCCTCCCGCTTATGGGAACGGCCCGTGGCTTCGTTCTCGGCTCCGTGAACCTCGTGACACGCCGAAACGACAAAGCTGAAAATCGACCAAGTTGAAAATCGGAACACCACCAAAATGAACCGCATCGCCGCCACTGCAACGAAGATCCTCAGGCTGCTGCCGCGGGCGACGCTCATCCTGATGCTGCTGGCCGCGCCGGTGCTGGCGGTGCCGACGATACGGGCCGATACGGGCCACACGATCGAGGCGCCGGCGCACAAGAACACCAGCGTGGGCTTCGTGCTCCTGATCAGCCTGCAGCGCGGGTAACGCACCGAAGAAAAACGACGCGTGCGGCGGCTTGACGCCCGCCTCCCCCTCCCAACCGCTCTTCCAAGTCTCTATATTGAGCCATGGAAAAGCGAATCTACCCCCAAGCTATCGAATCGGTCGTCATGCCGGAGCCGTTCGGCAAGCAGGAGTTCCACGACGCCAAGAAGGCCGTCGCGGCGCTCCAGACGCTCTACGACCGCAACACCAAGTTCCTGCGCGATTCTTTCGCGGCCCTTGCCGCGGGCGGCGACGAGAGCAAGCGCTACCGGGCCTTCTATCCGCAGATCGGCGTCACCACGACCTCGTTCAGCCAGGTCGACTCGCGCCAGGCCTATGGCCATATGCCGACGCCCGGTCATTTCGCCACCACCGTCACCCAGCCGCAACTGTTCGAGAACTACCTCATCGAGCAGCTACGGCTGATCATGCGCAATCACGGTGTGCAGGTGACCGTGTCGGAGTCGGCCACGCCGATCCCGCTGCATTTCGCCTTCCTGGAAGGCACCTATGTCGACGGCGCCGCCGCCGAGCGCATCAAACGGCCGATCCGCGACCTGTTCGACGTACCGGATCTCGACGGAACCGACGACCAGATCGCCAACGGTACCTTCGAGGTGGCGTTCGGCGAGCCGCGGCCGCTGGCGCCGTTCACCGCGCAGCGCATCGACTATTCGCTGCACCGCATGACGCATTACACGGCGACCAGCCCGCAGCATTTCCAGAATTTCGTGCTGTTCACCAACTACCAGTTCTACATCGACGAATTCGTCGCGCGGGCTCGCGAATTGATGGAGAGCGGTGGAGGCGGCTATAGCGAATTCGTCGAGCCGGGCAATGTCGTGACCAAGGCGGGTGCCGGCGCGCCGAGCGAAGGCACGCCGCCGCAGCGCCTGCCGCAGATGCCGGCCTATCACCTGAAGAAGCCCGGCCACGGGGGCATCACCATGGTCAATATCGGCGTCGGCCCGTCCAACGCCAAGACGATCACCGACCATATCGCGGTGCTGAGGCCGCATGCCTGGGTCATGCTCGGCCATTGCGCCGGCCTGCGCAACACGCAGGCGTTGGGCGACTATGTGCTGGCGCATGCCTATGTGCGCGAGGACCATGTGCTGGACGACGACCTGCCCGTCTGGGTGCCGATTCCGCCGCTGGCCGAGATCCAGGTGGCGCTGCAGGAAGCAGTCGCCGAGGTCACCGGCCTTTCCGGCTACGACCTCAAGCGCATCATGCGCACGGGCACCGTCGCCACCATCGACAACCGCAACTGGGAACTGCGCGACCAGCGCGGACCGGTGCAACGCCTGTCGCAGTCGCGCGCCATCGCGCTCGACATGGAATCGGCCACCATCGCCGCCAACGGCTTCCGCTTCCGCGTGCCCTATGGGACGCTGCTGTGCGTCTCCGACAAGCCGCTGCATGGCGAGTTGAAGCTGCCCGGCATGGCGACCGAGTTCTACAAGCGGCAGGTGGCGCAGCATCTCACCATCGGCATCAGGGCGATGGAGAAGCTGGCCGAAATGCCGATGGAGCGGCTGCATTCGCGCAAGCTCAGAAGTTTTTCGGAGACGGCCTTCCAGTAGACGCGTCCCGGCCAGCTGCTGGCGAGGCAATCCGTCGTCTTGCTTGAGCCGCAATTTGGCCGATAAGCGGTCAGAGCGGAACTGGAGCAATTCAGGAAAAATGCGAGCGGTTTTTCGTTCGAAATCGGGTCAGAACAAGGAGACAGGGCCTTTCGGCGTTCCGTGAAACGGTGAAATGTCCCGGGCGGGTCGGAGCAGATGACTACGGGCGGTGCGCGCTTGAGCATGATGGCTCAGCTGACATTCCTGGCGATGATGGCGTGCTCGGCCGCGTTGTTGGCCGGGTTCTTCGGCGCGCTGCATCCGGCCTTCGATTCCTTCTCGCATTTCCGCATGCATCTCAGCGCGCTTGCGGCCTTGCTTGCGCTGGCGCTGCTTGCCGGTCCCTACCGGCTGCAGGCCGTCGCGGCGCTGGTTTTCGCCATCGTCTGCTTCGCCACGACGACGAGCGCTCTGCCCAAATTGCCGACGCAGCAGGCAATCGCGAAACCGGCCGACCGGATCGTCTACAGCCTGCTGCAGATGAACCTGCGCTTCAACAATCCGACGCCGAAGAAGGTGCTGTCGCTGATCGGCCGAACCAATCCGGACGTCATCACGCTCGACGAAGTGTCCGGCATGTGGTCGAAGGAGCTCGGCTATATTGCCGGCGCTTACCCCTATCGCATCCTTTGCGACTATCCCAACGGCATATTCGGCGTCGCGCTGCTCTCGCGCCGCCCCTTCGCCGCCGGCACAGCGCCGCGTTGCGAACCGCGCGGCGCGATGGCCACCGCCACGATCGATTTCAATGGCGTTCCGGTCGACGTCGCTGCGATCCATCTGAGCTGGCCTTGGCCGAAGGAGCAATATTGGCAGATCGGTGAACTGGCGGAACCGCTGGCCGGGCTCGGTGAGACCGCCATCATGGCCGGCGATTGCAACGCCGTGCCGTGGAGCGCGGCGGTGCGTCGGGTGGCGCGGCTCAGCGGCATGACCCTGATGCCGTCGGCCGGCCCGACCTGGATCCACCGCACGCTGCCCGACTTCCTGCGCCGCTATGCGGGCCTGCCGATCGACCAGGTGTTCAGCAAGGGCGGAGTGACGATCCTGTCGTCGGCCCGACTGGAGGATACCGGCTCCGATCATCTGCCGGTGCTGATCGAATTCACGCTGCCGCCCGCCAGCGATGCGCCCGGGGACGAGCACAAGTCGGCGCTGGCGGCGAACGAGGCGCCGGACAGACCGCAGGGTTGACGCTCCGTTTCTTAAGCGAACGACTGAAGCTTCAGTTCTTCAGTTCTTCCCCATCAACGCATTGACCAGCCGGTCGACATGGCCGCCGTCGCGATGCTCGCGCGCATCGAAGGCGTTCTGTTTCGCTTCATATTGCGCGTAGACGGAGTCGATCCGGCGCCTGGCCTCGCGATGAGTGGCGGTGCAGAACCAATTGTCGGCCAGCTTAAGGCCGGCAATGGACTTGTCGGTGGCACGCATCATGGCCTTGGCGATGCGGCCGTGGTGGTGCTCATGAGCGTGGACGCCGGCGAGGAAGCGCCGCCAGCGCCGCTCGAGCTCGGGCTTCGGCGGCGAAGCCAGGCGAGGAAAAGTGTAGGTGAGCTCCATCGTTCCGTCGGCGCCCCGCAACCTGCAGACCCCGTCGGCACGGTCCACGTCCAGCTTCCAGTTCACGACGTAGCTGGTGTCGGCGATGGCGCGGGTCATGAAGCCGTGCTTGGGACCTTTGCGGTTCATCGCTTCGACCAGCGCGGCGCCCGTCGCGCCAGCGATGTCATAGCTGCGCGTCGTGACCAGCACTTTGGTGCCGGCCAGCGCCTCCGGGGTGCCGCCGCACAGGCCGCCGAGCATGATGAGACATGTAAGAACCGCCAGGCGCATGGCCCATTTGCTCCCTATCCGCAGAGAAGGAACTATAAGCCGGCTGCAATTTCAAGCGTAAGAGACCCGGCCGACCGGAACCGCGGATGGTCGCCGATCGGGGGAGTGGCTCACATGCCTTGGTAGACCGGCCCCTCGCCGCCTTGCGGCGGCACCCAGTTGATGTTCTGGTTCGGATCCTTGATGTCGCAGGTCTTGCAGTGGACGCAGTTCTGCGCGTTGATGACGAAGCGCACGTCCTTGGCCGACGGATCGGCGGCGGCGTTACCGTCCTTGTCCACCCATTCATAGACGCCGGCCGGGCAATAGCGGGTCGACGGACCAGCAAAGACATCGTGCTCGGAACGCTGCTGCAACGCCATGTCGCCGACGATCAGATGTACCGGCTCGTTTTCCTCATGGTTGGTGTTGGAGAGGAACACCGAGGAGAGACGATCGAAGGTCAACACGCCATCCGGCTTCGGATAGGCGATCTTCTGATGCTTGGAGGCCGGCTCGAGCGTCGCATAATCGGCCTTGCCGTGCTTCAGCGTGCCGAAGGGCGAGAAGCCGAACAGCGTGTTCAGCCACATGTCGAGGCCGCCGATGCCGACGCCGACGATGGTGCCGAAGCGCGACCAGAGCGGCTTGACGTTGCGGACCTTCTTCAAGTCCTTGCCGATGTCGCTGCCGCGCCAGGCTTCTTCGTAGGACGCAAGCTCGTCATTGGCGYGGCCGCCGGCGATCGCCTCGGCCACATGCTCGGCCGCAAGCATGCCGGACAGCACCGCGTTGTGCGAGCCCTTGATGCGCGGCACGTTGACGAAGCCTGCCGCGCAGCCCATCAGCACGCCGCCGGGGAAGGACAGTTTCGGCACGGACTGCCAACCGCCCTCGGTGATGGCGCGCGCGCCATAGCCGATGCGCTTGGCGCCCTCGAAGGTGCCGGCGATCGCCGGATGGGTCTTGAAGCGCTGGAATTCCTCGAAAGGCGACAGATAGGGGTTCTTGTAGTTCAGGTGGACGACGAAGCCGACCGCCACCTGGTTGTCCTCGAGATGGTAGAGGAAGGAGCCGCCGCCGGTCTTCATGTCGAGCGGCCAGCCGAAGGAGTGCTGCACCAGGCCCGGCTTGTGGTTCTCCGGCTTGACTTGCCAGAGCTCCTTGAGGCCGATGCCGAACTTGCCGGGTTCGCGGCCGTCGGCAAGCTGGTATTTGGCGATGAGCTGCTTCGCGAGCGAGCCGCGCGCGCCCTCGCCGATAAGCACATATTTGCCCATCAGCGCCATGCCGGGCGCGTAGGCCGGGCCGTGCGTGCCGTCCTTCTCGACGCCCATGTCGCCGGTGATGACGCCGGTGACGGCGCCGGCATCGTTATAGACGAGGCTTGCCGCGGCAAAGCCCGGATAGATCTCGACGCCCAGCGCCTCGGCCTTGGTCGCCAGCCAGCGGCAGACATTGCCGAGCGACACGATGTAGTTGCCGTGATTGTTCATCAGCGGCGGCATCAGGAAGTTGGGCAGGCGGAACGAACCGGCGGGCCCAAGTACCAGGAAATGGTCCGCCGTCACTGGCGTCTTGAACGGATGATCGCTCTCCTCGCGCCAGCCCGGCAGCAGCCGGTCGATGCCGATCGGATCGACGACGGCGCCGGACAGGATGTGAGCGCCGACCTCGCCGCCCTTCTCCAGGACGACCACCGAGAGGTCCGGATTGACTTGCTTCAGACGGATCGCCGCGGCAAGGCCGGCGGGACCGGCGCCGACGATCACCACGTCGAATTCCATGCTTTCGCGTTCGATTTCGCTCATCGACCCCTCTATGGCTTGCCGCATTCTCGCATTGTG
This sequence comes from Mesorhizobium sp. LCM 4577, assembly GCF_001854795.2. Classification (NCBI taxonomy): domain Bacteria; kingdom Pseudomonadati; phylum Pseudomonadota; class Alphaproteobacteria; order Hyphomicrobiales; family Phyllobacteriaceae; genus Mesorhizobium; species Mesorhizobium sp. LCM 4577. Next base: position 281,282 of record NZ_MDDU01000054.1, read on the forward strand.
CTGGCTCCCGCGCTGCATAGCGCATCAATGCGCGACGCGAAACCGGCGCGGACGTGACAACGCCGATTTCGACAAAAAGTCGCGGTTTTCCCCTACGAAAAGGCAGACGCAGCGGCTATGGCCAAGCATAGGCCAGCGCCAATTGGTTGGCAGGCCAGGCGGCGCCGGGATGTTTTTAATTGTTCGACGGCTCGGTTATCGGCAATACTTCGCGCCATGCGCAGTCCAGAGCCGCCCGGCTTTCCATCGAAGCGCTTACTCTTAACGCCAGGCGCGGCCTGGCGTGCGGTTCTTCCGCTCCTCTTTTTGACCATGCCGGCCCTTTCGACCACGCAAGTCCGGGCGGATCAGGTGAAGGTGTGGGCGACCGGCGCCTATTCCTTCTCCGACGAGCTGGGCGGCTTCCGCATCACCGGAGCCTCCGGCATCGGCACCAAGGAAGATCCCCTGGTCATCAAGGAGGAGCTGAACTCGGCAACCCCAGTGACGCTGACCATCCGCGCGACCAAGCCGATCGAGCCCTTCGGCAAGGCCGGCGAGGTCGCCAACGGCGTGATGTATATGCGCATCGACGTGCTCAACAACAGCGCGCTCCCCTGGGTGGAGTTCCAGTTCGAGCTGCAGGAGATCCTCGACCAACCCAGCGTGTTCGGCGACGGCCTGTCCTTCGACCAGCGCAACAAGACACCCGACAACATCTGGTCGAGCAACTTCGCCGATTTCGACCGCCGGTTCGAACCCTATGACCGGCTGCTGTTCCGCAACGGCAAGATCGACCCGCTGAAGACGGCGACGTTCGATTTCCTGATCACCGACTACACGCCGCGCTGGACGTTTTACATCGTTCAGGATCCAAGGATTCCGACGGGGTGAATTACGCCGACGTCCAAGGCGGAGCTGACAACTTGCAAATCGGCGCCGCGCGGACGATGGTGGCGCCATGACTGCCGCTTCCCCCAGCACACCAGCCGAGATCGCCGAACTGCTCGCCTTCTATGCCAGCGCCGGCGTCGACGACGCGCTCCAGGACGCGCCGATCAACCGGTTCGCCGAAGCGGCGGCAATACCAGTTGGACGGGGGCCGGCAGACCGCAGGCCCGCCGAGCGGGCGCTGGCAGCGCCACAACGCGAAACCAGGCCCGAAAGCCGAACGGCACCCGACCAGGCTCCGGAACGCGTCGAGAACCCGCCAGCGCCCCTATCCGGCCTCGACGCCAGCAATATTCCGGACGCACCCACCCGGGTGCCGGCGGCCGCGGCCGTTCCCGACGAGGCACAGGCCCTGCTGGCGCGGCAGCTTGCCGCGAGCGCTTCGACGCTCGACGAGCTGCGCCAGCACATGGCCGCCTTCGACGGCTGCAACCTCAAATTCACCGCCAAGAACCTGGTCTTCGCCGACGGCAACCCGAACGCCGACCTGATGCTGGTCGGCGAGGCGCCGGGCCGCGACGAGGACCTCGAAGGACTGCCCTTCGTCGGCCGCTCCGGGCGGCTGCTCGACCGCATGCTTGCGGCGATCGGCCTCGACCGCAACTCGGCCTATATCGCCAACGTCATCCCATGGCGGCCGCCGGGCAACCGCACGCCGACGCCGCACGAGACCGAAATCTGCCGTCCCTTCATCGAAAGGCAGATCGAGCTGGTCAATCCAAAAGTGCTGGTCAATCTCGGCGGGCCGTCGGCCAAGACGCTGCTCAACACGACCGAGGGCATCCTGCGCCTGCGCGGCAACTGGCGGGTGCACACGACCGCCTCAGGCATAGCCATTCCGGCGATGCCGACGCTGCACCCGGCCTATCTGCTCAGGACGCCGGCGCACAAGAAGCTGGCCTGGCGGGATTTTCTCGAGGTGAAGGCGAAGTTGAAGGCGTTGGCGTGACCGCCCTTCCCTTCTCCCCTTGTGAGGGCTTTGCACGGGGGAGTGATTTCTGTTTGTTGGGCTAATGAGGCGTTTTTTGAAGGCCGATGGAGCGGTGTTCGGCGGCTTTGCGGGGCATTTGCCGGGCTAGGCGGCCGATCCGCTGGACTGCGGACGCACTCCTCCTCATGCTCGCCTCTCGCGAGGCGGATGGAGGGCGCCAACCATGGTCCTTAGATTGTAGGCRCAGGCCGCCAGCATGCACTGCGTGCGGTTGGCGGCGAGGTTGAAGAATCGCACGCGCCGCATGCCATAGTGCTCCTTGAACACGGCGAACGGCCGCTCGACCGCCGCGCGCACCTTAGCGATCAGCCGGTTGCGCAGCTTTTGGCGCGGCGGCAGTTCAGGGTGATGCCTGTTGGCCCGCCGCATCAGCCGATCCTTGATGTTGGCTTCGACGAGCCGATCATGCCTTGCATGGGTGTAGTAGGCCTGATCGCCATAGGCCGCCTTCTCGTCGCCGCAGATCAGCTGGTCGGCCGGCTCGGTGTCGGTGACCGAGGCAT